>DASXOJ010000082.1:0-33233 GCA_036494465.1 Pseudonocardiaceae bacterium | reverse complement strand
ATGCCTCCTGGACGACGTCCTCGGCGGCGCCGACGTCGCCGAGCATCCGGTAGGCCAGATCGACCAGGTAGCCGCGGTGAGCCTGCCACGATGCGGTGAACCGCGCTCCGGTCATGACCCGATCCTCTCCGCTGAGCCTTCGGCCTGCACCTCCTACGACGGAATGGCGCCCGGAAAAGTGACAACGCCGGGTTGTCACTTTTCCGGCCCGCCGTCTCGTCCTGTCCTGGTAACCGAATGAACGGAGAAACAGTGATGATCCTGGTTACCGGAGCCACCGGACTGATCGGCACGAAACTGGTGCGACACCTCGCCGCGGCGGGGGAGAAGGTGCGGGCGGTGACCCGCGACCCGGCCACCGCCACGTTGCCCGACGGAGTGGAGGTCGTGTCCGGCGACCCGAGCAGGCCGACGACGATCGTGGCCGCGCTGGACGGCGTGCAGTCGGTGTTCCTCAACCCTCGATCGGTGGGCACGGCAGCGCCCGAACTGCTCGCGCTGGCCCGCGGACATGGCGTGCGCAAGGCGGTCGCGCTGTCCGCGACGAACGTGGACGACGACCCGGGCCGCCAGCCCTCCCGCTATCGCGGCGACTACAACCGTGAGGTCGAGGCCGCCGTGATCGACTCCAGCCTGGACTGGGTGAGCCTGCGGCCGTCGATGTTCGCCAGCAACACGATCGGTCTGTGGGCGGCGGCGATCCGCTCGGGCGACGTGGTGCGGATGCCCTACCCCGATGCGGCCTGGGCCCCGGTGGCCGAGGACGACCTGGCCGAGGTGGCGGCGATCGCGTTGCACACGGACCGGCTGCTAGGCAGGAAGGTCGAGTTGACCGGCCCGGAATCGCTGACTCAGGCCGAACTGGTCGGCATCATCGCGGCAGCGCTCGGCCACCCGGTGCGGATCGAGCAGGTCGCACCGGAGTCGGTCGAATCGGCCATGATCGGCGCGGGTTTCCAGGGTGATTTCGTGCGGGCACTGATCCGGCTGCAAGCGGAGTATGCGACCCACCCGGCCCCGGTCAGCGGCGAACTGCCCGAGATCCTGGGCAGGCCCGCCCGCAGCTTCGCGACCTGGGTCGCGGACAACCTGGCCGCGTTCGGTGGGAAGGCCCGATGAACATCACGGTGTTCGGGGCCACCGGCCGGACCGGCTCCCAGATCATGCGGCAGGCGATCGACGCCGGTCACCGGGTGACCGTGGTCGTGCGCGACCCCGCCGGTCTGGCCGGAGCCAATCCCCATCGAGTGATCACCGCGTCCGTGCGGACGGCGCCGAACGAGGTGTTGGCCGAGGCGGTTTCCGGCGCGGACGCGGTGCTGTCCGCGTTGGGCCCGCGCTCCCGGGCGGACATCGGCATCGCCACCGCCGCGACCACGGCGATCGTGCGCGCGATGAAAGCCGGTGACGCGCGGCGGATCATCGTGCTCAGCGCGGCACCGGTGAGCACGACACCGTCCCCTGGCAGGCCGCGACCGCCACGACACGACCCAGGCGAGGGGTTTGTGATGCGCACCGTGCTGACCCCGATGATCCAGCGCGTGCTGTCCTACAACTACGCCGATCTGGCGCGCATGGAGGATGTGCTGCGCGACAGCGGCCTCGACTGGACGTCGGTCCGGCCCCCACAACTGACCGACAAACCTCGCACCGGCCACTACCGCACCGCGACCGAGCAGAACCTGCGCGGCGGCGTCCGGATCGCCCGCGCCGACCTGGCCGACCTGATGCTCAACGCGATCAGCCAACCCGAAACCTTCGGCCACGCGATCGGCGTCGCCTATTGACGGCGCTCGCGCTTGGTCAGGTCCAGGATCAGCGTGGCGATGTCCTCCGGCGCCTCCTCGGCCATGAAATGGCCTGCCTGTGTGGTGAAGTGCTGAAGATCGGTGGCCCACGGCCGCCAGGTCGCGGTGGCGTCGAACCCCAGACCCCAGTCCTGCTGGATGACGGTCAACGGCATGGTGAGCCGGTTTCCGGCGTCGAGGTCGGCCTGGTCGTGGTCGATGTCGATGGTCGCGTTGGCCCGATAGTCGGCGACGATCGACGGAATGGCGTTGCGACAGGCGCGAAGGTACTCGGCGCGCACGTCCGCCGGGATCGCGCCGGGGCCGGTGGACCAGGCGTCGAGGAAGTGGCCGAAGAACGCGTCGGAGCTGCCCGCGATCATCTGTTCGGGCAGACCGGGCGGCTGGGCCATCAGATACAGGTGGAAGGCCACCGCCGCGCTGACCCCGTGCAGCACGTGCCAGCTGTCCACGGTGGGCACGATGTCCAGGATCCCCAGGTGGCTGATCCGATCCGGATGATCCAGACCGGCCCGGAACGCGACGTGCGCGCCCCGGTCGTGCCCGACCAGTGCGAACCGGTCGAACCCGAGCGCGTCGGCGAGGCCGGTGATGTCGGTGGCCATGGTCCGCTTCGAATAGGTGTCCGCGGCGACCGCCTGGGGTTTGCCGCTGGCGCCGTAGCCGCGAAGATCGGGGCAGACCACGGTGTGGCGCTCGGCCAGGATGGGCGCGACGTGCCGCCACATCAGGTGGGTCTCGGGAAAGCCGTGCAGCAGCACGATGGCCGGTCCGGCCCCGCCGACCTCCGCGTGCAACTCGACGCCGTCGGCCACGCCGATCGACCTGGTCTCGAATCCCGCAATGGTGATGCCCATCGTTGTCGTCTCCTTCTGCCGAACCCGTGCGCCGCGTACGACAACGAGGATCGGCACGCCCGATTAGCAGTGAGTCAGCGGCGACAGCACAATGCGGACGTGGAGATCCTCGTCAAGGTGCTCGGACCGATCGAGGTCACCGATGCCGAGGGCCGCCCGATGCCGGTCGGCAGTCAGCGCCGCCGAGAGCTGCTGGGCAGGCTGGTCGCGGCCGGCGGCCAGGTCGTGCCACTTCCGGTGCTGGTCGACGATCTCTGGACCGACCCCCAGTCGACGGCGGCCGGGACGGTCCGCACGTTCGTCGCCGAACTGCGCCGTGCCCTGGAGCCGGACCGTCTGCCGCGCACCCGGTCGCACGTCATCGAGACGGTCGGCACCGGATACGCCCTGCGGGTGCCACGCGCACACGTCGACGCGCACCGATTCGAGGACACCCTCCGGACCATGCGCGAGGCAACCAGTGCCCAGGTCGCAGGCGCTGTCGGCGAAGCGCTCTCGTGGTGGCACGGCGAGCCGTACGCGGACCTCGACGATTCACCCTGGCTGGCGCCGGAACGCGCGCGCCTGGCCGAGCTGCACCGGCAAGCCGTCGAGCTACGCGCGAAGGCAGTGCTCGACCTGGGACGTGGCGCGCCCCTGATCCCGGAACTGGAGGCGTTCGCCACCACACACCCGTGGCGGGAGCCCGCCTGGGTGCTGCTTTCCCACGCGCTCTACCAAGCCGGTCGCCAGGTCGACGCGCTGGCCTCGCTGCGTGCCGCGCGCGCCCGGCTGCTGGACCAGTTCGGGCTGGTCTCGGTGGCGGATCTCGACCACCTGGAACGGGACATCCTCCGGCACGCGCCGCATCTCACGCCCGCGCCCACCGGCGCGGACCGGCTGCGCCTGCTCACGCGCACCGAAGCGACCGGGACCTACACCCGGCTGCGCTCGATGAGCGCGGTGGCCAGGGACGCCGCGATCACCGGCGGCACCAACCTGGTACTCGCCCAGGACCACCGCGCCGCCGCGGTGGCGGAAGCGGCCCGGACCGGCGACCCCGAACTCACCGCTCGCGTGATCGCCGCCTACGACGTGCCGACCATCTGGACGCGCGCCGACGATCCCGAACGGTCCGCGGCCCTGGTCGCGACTACCCGGCAAACGTTGCAACGACTGGGAAAGCAGGCGCGACCCGCGCTGCGCGCCCGCCTGCTCGCCACCATCGGGCTCGAACACCGGGGGACCCGGGACCACTGGGCCGCCGAGGCGGCGGCCGAAGCCGAACAACTCGCCAGGGACCTGACCGACCCCAACGTGCTGGTACTGGCGCTCAACGCCCGGTTCGTGCAGTCCTTCCAACACTCCGGACGCACCGGCGAACGCGCTGCCATCGCCGGTGAGCTCATCGAACTGTCCACACGACACGATCTCCCCAGGTTCGAGATCCTCGGTCACCTGATCAAGATCCAGGTCAACGCGGCTCGGGGCGATACCGAGGCCGCCGAGGAGCACGCCGTTGCGGCCGAGCGGCTCGCCACCATCCACGAGAGCCCGACCGTGCCCGTGCTGACCGCCGCGTTCCGGACGATGCGGCTGGCCACCCGATCGACCGACCCCGCCGAGGTCGCGCACGCGTACCGCACGATGGCAACCGACCTGGCCGGCGCCGGCATGCCCGGGGTGGCGGCAGGCATCTTCCCGCTCGCGCTGCTGTCACTGCGCGTGCGCCACCACCGTCCCGCGCCGACAGACCCCGACCTCGACTGGGGCCCCTACCGTCCCTGGGTTCAGCCGCTCATCGACCTCGCCCGCGACAATCCCACTGCTGCCCGCCGCGCCGCCGCCAGCGCGCCCACACCCCCCGCCGACCACCTGTACGACGCACTCTGGGCCGTCAACGCACACACGGCGATCCTGCTTCAGGACAACGAACTCGCCACCCAGGCGTACCACGCGCTGGCCCCGCTGCGCGGCGAGATCGCGGGCGGCGCCACCGCCATGATCAATTTCGGCCCCGTCGACGACCTCCTGGCGGCTCTCGAACCGCACCTCAATCGGTGAAATGGGCGAGCGTGTCGATCAGGCGCTCGGCGATGTCCGGTGGCCAGGGAAACGACGGGGCCGACAACCGCTGGTGGGCAAGGCCGTGCAGGCCGAGCCACAGCGCGATCGCATCGGCCGCGACGTCGGTGCTGCTCGCCTCGCCCGCGTGCACGCAGTCCGCGAAGGTGTCCGTGATCAGCTGGATGGTCTCCTGGCCGAGCGCGGACATGTCGTCCTCGGTGAGCGAGCTCGCGCCCAGATCGGGCACCCACACTCCGCCGAACATGATGCGGTAGCGCCCGGAATGGGCCGGGGCGAACGCCAGATAGGCGGTGCAGATGGCGAGCAGCCGTTGCCGAGGGGCGGCTGCCGCTTCGGCGGCGGCGCGTAGTTCGGCGTCCAGTTCGGCGTAGGCGTTGCGCATGACCGCCAGCATGATCGCTGGCTGGTCGGGGAAGTGCCGGTAGATCGACGGCGCGGCGATGCCGACCTGCCGGGCGACCGAGCGCAGGGTGATGGCGCCCGGATCACCGGTCTCGTCGAGCAGTTCGACGGCTGCCGCCACGATCTCCTCGCGCAGCCGGGCACCTTCGCCACGGGGGTTACGGGCGCGGATCGCGTCCTTCTCCTTGACCATGCCGTAAGCATACGACAGAAAACTTACATGCGTTAGCTCTTGCGCTCGCTCGCCTGACCCTCGTATGGTTACACCTGTAAGCATACGTCGACCGGACAGGATGCATCATGACAAACCCCACCAGCGCCACCGAGGTCGTACTGCCCGGCAAGGTCGAGGCAGCCGGCCTGGAGCTACGCACCCGCGAGCTCCCCGCGCCCGCCGCAGGCCAGGTCGTGCTGAGCATGGACGCGACCGGCGTGTCCTTCGCCGAGCAGCAGATGCGCCGCGGCAAGTACTTCGACCAGCCGCCATTCCCCTTCGTCCCCGGGTACGACGTGGTCGGCACGGTCACCGCGACCGGCCCCGGCGTGGACGCCACCATGATCGGGCGCCGCTTCGCCGCGGTCACCAAGATCGGCGGGTGGGCCAGCGCCCTGGTACTGGACGCCGCCGACCTGGTCGCCGTACCGGACGGCGTGTCCGCGGCCGCCGCCGAGACCGTGGCGGTCAACGGCATCACGGCCTGGCAGATGCTGCACCGGAAAACCACGGTGCGCGCGGGCGGGACGATCGTGGTGCTGGGCGCCAACGGCGGGGTCGGCTCCACGCTCGTGCAACTGGCCAAGCACGCCGGGATCACGGTGATCGGCACGGCCGCGCAACGCCACCATGAGGCAGTGCGGGACCTGGGCGCGATCCCGGTCGACTACCGCGATCCGGATCTGTACCGGCGGATCCGGGATCTCGCACCGGACGGTGTGGACGCGGTGTTCGATCACGTCGGCGGCAGCGGACTGGTGGACTCGTGGCGGCTGCTGCGCAGGGGCGGAACGCTGGTGTCCTACGGCAGCGCGGCCACCAAGAACGCGGAGGGCAATTCGCAGCTGCCGATGCTGAAGCTGATCACCCGGCTGGCATTGTGGAACTACCTGCCGAACGGCAAAAGCGCGCTCTTCTACAACTTCTGGGCTGGCAAGCGCCGCCTGGCCACCTTCCGGGACCGGCTGCGCGAGGACCTCACGCAGGTGCTGAAGCTGGTCGCCGACGGAGTGCTCCGGCCGCAGATCGCCGCGGAATTCCCCCTCTCCGACACCGCTTCGGCGCTGGCCCTGGCCGAGTCGCACACCGTCGCGGGCAAGGTCATCATCGTGCCGGACCCGAGTTGACGGTCCACAAACGAGCGGGTCGGCCGAATGCCGCAGTAAATCGTCAACTGGCAACGCGAACGGATCTTGTTGCGCACCTGGTCCGAGATTAGGGTCCCGGGGCAAGGCCGAGCCCACCGCAAGACCGGAGGCGCGCATGACCACGACCGTTCCCGATGATGCCGGTGTGGTGGGCCAGCGGCGGCGCGCCGTCATCGCGAGCACAATCGGCACCTCCATCGAATGGTATGACTTCTTTCTCTACGGCACCGCGGCGGCATTGATCTTTCCGAAGTTGTTCTTTCCTGGGGACTCCGCGTTCGCGGGCGTTCTCGCGTCATTCGGAACCCAGTTCGTCGGGTTCGCGGCCCGGCCGATCGGGGCGGCGATCTTCGGGCATTTCGGTGACCGGATCGGTCGGAAAGCCACCTTGATCACGACCCTGTTGTTGATGGGGATCGGCACGTTCCTGATCGGCTGCCTGCCGACTTTCCAGAGTTTGGGCACGGGCGCGGCAGTACTGCTCGTCCTGCTGCGTGTCGCGCAGGGCATCGGTGTAGGCGGCGAGTGGGGCGGCTCGGTACTGCTCTCGATGGAGTGGGGCAACCGGCAAAAGCGCGGTGTCATGGCGAGTTGGCCCCAGGTCGGTGTGCCGGTGGGCCTGTTGCTCTCCACCGGTGCGGTGAAGCTGACGGCCTCGCTCACCGGCCAGAGTTTCAATTCCTGGGGCTGGCGGGTGCCGTTCCTGGTCAGCATCGTGCTGGTGGGAATCGGCTTGTACGTGCGGCTGCGGGTACTGGAATCGCCCGTGTTCGACTCGGTCAAGGTCGAGCGCAAGATCGTTCGAATGCCGGTGCTTGAGGTGATTCGCAGGCAGCCGAGGGCCATTCTGTGTTCCGCGTTCGTGCGGACGGCCGAACAGGCGCCCTTCTATCTGTTCGTCACCTTCGTCTTGACCTACGGCACGGCGCATCTCAAGCTCGTGCAGAACGATCTGCTCGGCGACACGATGATCGCCGCGGCCGTCGGACTGTTCGCCGTGCCGTTCTTCGGCTGGCTGTCCGACCGGATCGGACGGAAGCTGGTATTCGGCATCGGCATCGTGGTCATGGCGGCGTTCGCGTTTCCGTATTTCGGCCTGCTGGACACCAAGGCCGCCGGACTGGTGCTGATCGGCATCGTGTTGTCGCTGGTCGCGCACAGCATGTTGTACGGGCCGGAGGCGGCGTTGATCGCGGAGACCTTCGGCACGAATGTGCGCTATTCGGGCGCCAGCCTCGGCTACCAGTTCGCGTCGGTGATCGCGGGCGGCCCGGCACCGTTGATCGCGGCGGCGATCCTGTCGGCGACCGGCAGCAGCACCTGGATCAGTTGGTACATCGTCGGTTGCGCGGTGGTGTCGATGATCGCGCTGCTGCTGATGCCCAAACCCGCGCCGGACGCTGAAGGCTGATCGGACGCGCGGCGTTTCAGGCGCGGAGTTTGCGCAGGATGCGTGCGAGGTGGTCGCGGTCGGTCGCGCTGAGCCGGTCGAAGAGGCGCTCGGTTTCGGCACCCTGGGCCGTGCGGATCGCCTGACCGATCTCGATGCCGTGTTCGGTCACCACGACCAGGGTGGCCCGCCGGTCCTGCGGGTCGGGGCGCCGTTCGACCAGTCCCTTGGCCTGGAGGTCGTCCACCACCTCGGTGGCCGAGCGCGGCGCGATGTGCAGATGCTCGGACAGTTCGGTCAGCCGGATGGCGCCGTGCCGGGTCACCACCCGCAGTGCCCGCGACTGTGACGGGGACACCTCCCAGCGCGCGAGCGACTCGACCGAGATGCGCCGCAGCTGGTGGGCCACGGATCGGACTGCCTCGGCCAGGGTGTCGTCGCGGTCCTGGTGGTGTTGGTCCTCGCTCACGTTTCCAGGGTACCAGTCATCATTGTGGTAACCTCATCTTGAGGTAACCTCAGTAAGTTGACCCGGCACCGCCGGGAACGGAGCACATCTTGGTATCAACCGAAACAACGGACCGAACCGAACGCGAAGCGCGACGGCCCGGTCGAGGACGCAACCCCAGAACCGTGACCGCTGCCGAGAAGGCACAGGCGAAAGAGGTGTCGCTGCGCCGCATCGCCGGCCTGTTCACGCCCTATCGCTGGCGGCTCGGCATCGTCATGGTCACCATCGCGCTGTCCTCGGTGGTCGGCCTCGCCTCACCCTTCCTGCTGCGCGCGGTGATCGACACCGCCCTGCCGAACAAGAACCTGCGGCTGCTGGGGCTGCTGGTCGCAGGCATGGTCGCGGTCGCCGCGATCACCGCCGCGCTCGGCGTCATCCAGACCTGGCTGAGCACCAGAGTCGGCCAGCAGGTCATGCACGGCCTGCGCACCAGCGTCTTCGGGCACCTGCAACGCCAGTCGATCGCATTCTTCACCAAGACCCGCACCGGCGAGGTGCAGTCCAGGATCACCAACGACGTCGGCGGAATGGAATCGGTGGTGACGTCCACGGCGACGTCGATCGCCTCGAACCTGACCACCGCCGTCGCGACCGCCGCCGCCATGGCCGCGCTGTCCTGGCGGCTCTCGCTGATCTCCCTGGTGGTGATGCCGCCCGCCGTCTACCTGACCCGCAAGGTCGCCAGGATGCGCCGCACCATCACCACCGAACAACAGCGCGAACTGGCCAACCTCAACGTCACCGTCGAGGAAGGACTCTCCATCAACGGCGTGCAGCTGGCCAAGACGATGGGTACCGGACCGGCGCTGGTCGAGCGGTTCACCCAGTCCTCGGCGCGGCTGATCGACCTGGAACTGCGCTCCCAGCTCGCCGGGCGCTGGCGGATGGCCTCGATGAACATCATCTTCGCCGCGATACCGGCGGTCATCTACCTCAGTGCCGGCCTGCCCTTCACCGCAGGCGCGATGACCATCGGCACCCTGATCGCGTTCACCAGCTTGCAGAGCAGCCTGTTCCGGCCGTTGATGGGCCTGCTCAACACCGCCGTCTCGGTGATCAGCTCGCTGGCCCTGTTCGCGCGGATCTTCGAATACCTCGATCTCCCGGTCGAGATCGCCGACCCGGCCGACCCGGTGGACATCGATCCCGAACGGATCACCGGGCACGTCCGGTTCGAACGGCTCGAATTCAGCTACCCGGGCGCGCAGGCCCCGGCCGTCGCCGACATCTCGCTGGACGTTCCGGCCGGCAGCACGCTGGCGCTGGTCGGCGAGACCGGTTCGGGCAAGACGACACTGGCCTCCCTGGTCGCCCGCCTGTACGACCCCACCAGCGGGGCCATCACCATCGACGGCATCGACATCCGCCGGATGCGGCTGGCCGACCTCGCCGAGATCGTCGGCATGGTCAGCCAGGAGACCTACCTGCTGCACACCACGGTCCGGGAGAACCTTCGCTACGCCAAACCGGCCGCGACCGACACCGAGATCGAGGACGCGGCCCGGGCCGCGCGGATCCACGACCTGATCAGCGCCCTGCCCGACGGCTACGACACCATGGTCGGCTCGCGGGGCCACCGCTTCTCCGGCGGCGAGAAACAGCGCATCGCCATCGCCCGCACGCTGCTGCGCGACCCCCGGATACTCCTGCTGGACGAGGCGACCAGCGCGCTGGACACCGAGACCGAGCGTGCCGTGCAACAGGCGTTCGACGCACTCGCGCACGGCAGGACCACCATCACCATCGCGCACCGGCTCTCCACGGTTCGCGGTGCCGACCAGATCGCCGTGCTCGACCACGGCCACGTCATCGAACTCGGCAGCCACGCCGAGTTGCTGGCCGACAATGGCCGCTACGCGGCACTCGCCGCCTGAGAGCTCGCCGCCTGAGAGTTCATTGTCAGGTCGCGTCCGGATCGAATGGCGGACGTTCGCCCGCTGCCACCGGTGGCAGCGTGGCGACCTGTTGTTGCGGCTCAACCAGATCACGGAGATCCTGGCGCGGGTCATACCCGCCAGTCGCGTCGAGCAGGTGTTCGGTCAACGCGCGGCGCGGGTCGACGTTGCGCAGTCGCGCCAGGTTCTGTAGTGGTTTGCGCAGTTCGTCGAAGTCGTCGCCGACTTCCGCCGCCAGCTGATCCCGTGCCCCGGTGGCGTATTCCCGGACCTTGCGCACGGTCTGACCGAGCCAGCGGGCCGCGCCGGGCAACCGCTCGGGGCCAAGGATGAACAGCGCCGCCACCACCAGGATCAGGAATTCGGGCGCGGAGATGTCGAGCATCGGGCGCCGCCTCTCAGCCGGTGGTTACTGGCGAGGCCGCGTGCGGCCGGGTCGATGCGCTCGCCTGGGAGGTGGCGCCGGTGAGCGCGGCCGGAGCCGGACCGGTGGCCGACTGCTCGGCCTCGGCCTTGCCCTGCGCCATTTCCGAGCGGAACGTGCGCATGGACTGGCCCAGGGAACGTGCGGCGCCGGGCAGTCGTTTGGCGCCGAACAGGACGACGAGCACGCCGACGATGATCAGGAGATGCCACGGTTCCAGGGCGTTGAGCATGGCGGACCTTTCCAGCGATGGGGTCGGATGAGGCCGGGTCGACCTTGTGTGTCCCCGGCCCCATCCGTGGTGGGATGTCAGACAGTCAGCGTGCTCGGGTTCGCGGCCATGTCCGTGGCCACGAAGTTGTCCGGCACCGGGTACTGGCCCAGCACGAAGTTCAGGATCGCCGCGTGCATCGCCTCGACCGGCGCGATCGTCGCCGCGGTCGAGATGCCGCCCGCGCTGGACACGTTCGCCTCGGCGAACAGGTAGGTCTGCGCGGCCTGGTTCTCCAGCTGTAGCGCCAACTTGGCCACGTCACCCACGTTCGTCACCGAACCCAGCGCCTTCTCCACACCGGGCTGGCCCGACAGCGGGATGCCGGTGATGGTCGGCACGTTGGCGGAGGTGAGTACCGCGTTCCAGGCTTTGGCGTGGTCGGCGTGCTGGCTCATCGCGGTCATCGCGAACTGGCCGATCGCCGGGGGCACCGAGCCGAGTTTGCCTGCCTTGGCGGCGGAGAGCGCGGCGGTGTAGGCGGCGATGGCCTGGTTTTCCAGCGCCGTCGCCAATGCGACGACTTTCAGGTCACCGGTGTACTTGCTGGCCGGTTTCGCCGGAGTACCGCTGGAACTCGGCGACCCGGCGGAACCGGAACCGCTGCCGGTGCCACAGGCGGCCAGCGCGACGCCGATGCCGACGCCGCCGACGCCCATGAAGAACCGGCGGCGCGCCAATGGTTTGCTCGCCCCGACCGTATCGGCGATTTCCTCGGCGAAGCCGCGCGCCTTGGCGAACATGGTCGGGATGGTTTCGCGGTGGGCCTCGTCCAGATCCTTGGTCATCCGGGACAGTTCGGTCTCGGTGATCTGGAGTTCCCAGTTGCTGTTCGCGTTCACTGCATGGCTCCTTCAGTGACCGGGGAAGCGGAAGAGGTGGCGTAGAAGGAATCCGGGAAACCGACACTGCCCGCGGCGGCAGGCAGCATGGCGGGCTGGGTCGGAATGGCGATCAGACTGGCCGCGTTACCCGCCAGCAAGGCTTGCACGGCAAGGAGAACCGCGCGGTGCTGGGCTTCGACCGGAGCGACGCTGCCGAACAGCTTGCGCAGCGCGCCGGAGGAGACCTGGCCGACGTTCTTGGTGTAGGTCTGCGCGGCCACATCTTCCAGCGTGATGGCCAGCTTCACCACATCGGCCGGGCCCTTGATACTCGGCAGGGTCTGCTGGACGACGGCGGCGTACTTCGGGTCCGGATTGGCCTGGGTTTTGCCGCCTGCCGAGGTGATCGCGGCGTTGAAGGCCTGCGCGTGTGCCTGGTGCTGCATGGTGGTCTTGGCGATGAATGCCGAGACCACCGCGTTGCCGGACTTGATGAACGGCAATCCCGCTGCCGTCTGGTACACGCTCACCGCGAGGTTCTCGATCGAGGCCGCGGTCTGCAACGCCTGGACGTCGGTGGCCGAACCGGCGGCCATCGCCTGACCGGCACCGATCGCAAGGCCGGCACCGACCAGGCCCGCGACCAGACCGGCCGAACCAAGCCGCAGCCCGGAGTGTTCGTGTTCTTCTTCGGTGAATTCGCCCAGTGCTTGCTGAGTGATCCGCACCGCGTCGCTGTTCAGATCCTGCGACTGCACGGTCAACTCAGTCAACAGGCGGGTGTCGATGCGCTCATCACCCATCACTGACCTCCAAGTTGTTGTAGCTGCGAACACATCCCTCCCGAGGAGGTGTGCGTCGGTGATTCGGAGCCCTGCGGGTGGCGGCTTGGGACCGATCGGTTGCTGGTCCAAGGAGATTCCGGCCAACGTGCCTAGACAGGTTGCTCTTCTTTGCTTGGGTGCAAACGCCGCACGACGAGCATCGCGGCGGTCACGGCGGCGACGGCTTCTGCGATCGCGGCCAGGGCCTTCTCCGGATACCAGGCCGGGTCGTACATGTCCGGCAGCGGACCGAGTTGGCCGACGTCGACGTAGCGGTAGAGCAGGATCGCGCCGAGCGCGCTGACGGCGACCAGGAAGGCGGGCATCGCCGCCCACCGGCGTCGACCGAACAGCAACACGATCACCGCGACCAGCACCGCGGCCGCACCCTCGATGCGGAACAACAGACCCTGCGTGATGCCGCCACCGGCGACGTCGAACTGACTGGCGAGGTCGAAGTGGACGTAGGCGTCCACGGCCAGACCGGCGACGGTCACCAGCCTCAGTACGCCACTGGTCATCGTGCGCGCGGTGTTCGTCATTGTGGTACCAGCCATTTCGCCGACATTGTTGGCAAGAATGGTTCGGAGCGGAGTCCGCTGCGGATTGTCCCAGCCGTCCAGTCGCTGATTTCGCCTGACCAGGCGACAATGGCAAATCGCTCGGCTGGTTCCTACGGCTACGTCTGCGACATCCACCAGTACATGACCGGCACCCTCGCGGTGAACGAGCGTCAGGCCGGAACCGGAAAAAGCAGGACCGGCGTCGCGGTCGGCTTCGGCGACCCACCACGGGGCTCGACCGTGATGCCGATCATCGTCGCGTCCCGCAGCCGCGCGGACACCGTTGCCGATCCGAGGTGGAACAGGCCGAGTGACCGCGCGCCGGTCGAGCTGATGCCCCACGCCTGGTAGCTGCGTCCCGCAGGTGGCGCAGGCAGGTTCGACGCCACCAGAACGCTGCCACCAATGGTTTTCGACGACAGCAGCGTCGCCGAACCCCCGTCGAACGTGTCGCTCGACGTCCGCAGGTCCGGCGCGGTGAGCAGCCGGGCAACCGGTGCGTACTGGCTTTGTGCCTGACCCAGCTGGGTTTCCGTCGAATACCACGCGCGGTGCTCGTCGACGGCGACCACGGCCGAGGCACCCGCGACAAGCAGTGCGAACGCCGCGACCAGCGATGCCGACCAGGTCAACCGGAGCCGTCGGCGAATTCTCGCCACGTTCGATCCCGCCACACCCAGCCCGCAGGCGGATTCCTGGCGAGTACACCCGATCTCGCCCAGCACGCTGGATCGCAGCCGGGCCGGTGGCAGAATCGCCACGGCTGAGCCGAGAAGCGTTGCGGTAGCCTCGAATTCGGCGACCTCGCGAGCGCAGTCCTGGCATGCGTCGAGATGCCGATCGACGTCGGCGCGTTCGTCCGGGTCCAGGGAGTTGAGCGCGTAGGCGCCGGTCAGCGTATGGATGTGCGGGCTCACAGGATCACTCCCAGGCAGTGCCGCGGCCGGATGAGTCCGTCCAGTACCAAGGCATTCGACGCCTGCCAGCCGGGGACTTGCGGCACGCCGTCCACCTGCCCACGGCGAACCGAGAACGGTCCGTGGGCGCGATGGTGAATCGGGTTCACCAGGTTTGCCGGATCGTCAGTCCAATCGGTACTCGCTGACCTCGCCACCGCGCACCGAGACGGTGCCCGCCGGGCTGCTCTCGTCGTGCCACACCACGTATTCGCCTGCCGGAACCGAGGGAAACAGCGCAGCATAGATGACGGTCGCGCCGACCCGGCGGGCCTGGACCACGTTGTGCGTCCGATGTCCGGTGTCCGCACCGACCGGGCTGATCTCCACTTCGAGCTCGTCGCGGTCCGCGCCGGTGACGATGTTGAGCGCGCCGATCGTGCCACCGATGCCGAGCACCAGTGTGTCCGCGTCGCGGTGGTGCCTGCCGGTGGCGGTCTGCTCGTGCTCTGCTGCCATGGCGTTCCTTCGTCGAGGTCGACAACGCAACGATCGACTTCTATTCGTGGCGGCGAGGCGCGGGGTTTGGTCGACCGACCGAAATGTCGGGACCCGGCTGGCAGGGCGCGTTACGTGGGCCGGGGCCCGGCGGCCCGGTGGAGCCGGTTGGCGATCGCCACTCCCAGCCCCTCGTCCACCGGCACGGACGCGACGATGAGGTCGCAGCCTTGGCGGTCGAGGTCGCGCAGAAACCCATACAGTTCGCGTGCGTAGTCGGCCATCGAGCCAGGGACCGTGATCACGGCATGCGCCTTGACCGGGACGTCGGCGAAACCGGGCGGGACGAGGACGCCCACTCGCTGTCCTCGCTCGTGCGCCAGCTGTGCTTCGGCGACGACTTCTCCTGGCTCGACGAGCACCACGCGCGCTCGCGGCGCGTAATGGGAGGGATGCTGGCCAGGAACCCGGACGCCGCTGGCCGAAGGAACCGCGAGCGGCCGGCCCAGCAGCGTTTCGAGGTCCTCACGGGTCACCCCGCCGGGCCGCAGGACGCTCAGCGCGTCACTCCTGGCGTCGACGATGGTCGACTCGACGCCGACCTGGCAGGGGCCGCCGTCCAGCACGAGGTCGACGGCATCGCCGAGTTCCGCACGGACATGCCGGGCCGTGGTCGGGCTGACCGAGCCGAAGCGATTGGCGGACGGGGCCGTGATGCCGCCGCCGAAGGCCGCCAGCAGCCGGAGCGCGACGGGATGGTCGGGTACGCGCACGGCCACCGTTTCCAGACCGCCGGTGGCTACCAGCGGCACCCGGCGCCCGCGCGGCAGGACCAGGGTGAGCGGCCCCGGCCAGCAGCGTTCGGCCAGCAGGCGTGCCGTCGCGGGAACCTCGTCGACCCAGTCGTCCAGATGCTCCGCGCTGCCGATGTGGACGATCAGCGGGTGAGTGGACGGGCGCCCCTTGACCTGAAAGGTACGCGCGACGGCGATGGGGTCCTCGGCGTTGGCGCCCAGGCCGTAGACCGTTTCGGTCGGGAAGGCCACCAGACCTCCGGCCCGCAGCACGTCGGCCGCCTTCTCGATGTCACTGGTGCTCGCCGTCACGCCCGGGATCCTCTCACCCGCGGTGAACCAGCACATTCGGACCACTGGGCCGGACCCGAGTTTGCCGGCCCAGCCCCGGTCGATTCGCGCGAACGATCCGCTCAGCACAGCGGGTGGGCGCCGTCGGCCGGAAGCACGTTGTGGGTCAGATCGGCAAGGTCGCCCTGAACGTGGTCGATCGTGCCGCAGGCCACCGGTGACCGAGTGCAGTCGACGTCCTCGTGAACAACGCGGGGATGTCACCCCGCTACCCGAACGTCGCCGCCGCCTACAGCCTGTTGTTCGTGCTCATCGACGGAGCGCTCCTCCTCGTTCTGCTGGCCACATTGCAGGGCTACACCGGGCTGAAAGCCGCGGCAGGGTACGTGGTCCTGAGTTTTGCCGCCGTCGGCCTCTATCTCTTCCTGCATGTGATGGCGGTGGCAACCGGAGGTTCGGGGCTACCGCTTGGCAGGCCCGCGCTGGGCCGGTGAGAGCGTGAAAGCGCGGGGAGGATCGAGGACCCCCTCGCCCTTTCGCCAGGACGTCGCCCGTCGAGGCTGGCGCTTGCCGGTGATCCGGCGTCCGATGTGACCGGAGCCGTAGGAGAGACTGTCGCGGTGGTTGACCAGGACCGTCCGCAGTGCACTGTGGTGGGTATCGGCGCGGACGGGTGGTCCGGCCTGTCTGCGCCTGCCCAGCAGCTCGTGCGCGCCGCTGACGTGGTGTTCGGCAGTGATCGGCAGCTGGAGCTGCTGAGCCCGGAGATCACCGCGCGGCGAGTCCAGTGGCCTTCGCCGCTGCTGCCCGCCCTGCCGGGGCTGCTCGACGAGCACCGTGCGGCGCAGCTGATCGTGCTGGCCAGCGGTGACCCGATGTTCTTCGGCATCGGCTCGACGTTGGTGCGCCTGCTTGGCCCGGAGCACGTTGTCGCGGTGCCCGCGCCGTCGTCGCTGTCGCTGACGTGTGCTCGGCTGGGCTGGCCTGTGCAGGAGGTCGAGGTCGTCAGCGCGGTGGGCCGGCCGTTGTCCGCGCTGCACCCGGCGGTGCAGCCTGGTCGTCGGGTCGCGGTGCTGGTCGGCGACGGCGCGGGCGCCCTGAGGATCTGCGAACTGCTGGTCGCTCGGGGCTACGGGGCCAGTGTGGTCACCGCGCTGGCGCAACTGGGCGGCGCGGACGAGCGGATCGTGACGGCGACCGCGAACGCCTGGGGCGCCGTCGAGCATGATCCGCTCGCGGTGGTCGCGATCGAGTGCCGGGCCGACGCCGGAACCAGACCACTGCCGCGCTCGCCCGGTCTGCCCGATGACGCCTTCGACCACGATGGGCAGATCACCAAGTCGGAGATCCGGGCGGTCACGCTCGCCGCGCTGGCGCCGGTCCCTGGCCAGCTGCTCTGGGATGTCGGCGCCGGGTCGGGCAGCGTGGGGATCGAGTGGCTGCGCACGCATCCGGCCTGCCGGGCGGTGGCGATCGAGCCGCGCGCGGACCGCCGGGAGCGGATCGCCCGTAATGCGGTAGCGCTCGGGGTCGAGGGATTGCGGATCGTGGCCGGTCAGGCGCCGGAGGTTCTGGTGGGCCTGCCCGCGCCGGATGCGGTGTTCGTGGGTGGCGCCGTGAGTCGGCCCGGGGTGATCGAGGCGTGCCTGCACGCGCTGCCGGTCGGCGGGCGGCTGGTCGCGAACGCGGTGACGGTGGAGTCGGAGGGCACGCTGGCCGGCTGGCAGGCTCGCCTTGGCGGGCGGCTGATCCGGCTCGCTATCCAGCGGGCGGCGCCGGTGGGCGGTTTCACCGGCTGGCGACCGGCGATGCCAGTGACGCAGTGGAGCTATTGGAAGGCAGCGTGATGACCGTTCATTTCATCGGAGCCGGGCCCGGTGCCGAGGACCTGCTGACGCTGAGGGCGCAGCGGCTGCTGGCTGAATCCCCGGTGTGCCTGTACGCGGGCAGCCTGGTGCCGACCGAGGTGCTCGAGCACTGTCCGGCGGGCGCGCGCCTGATCGACACCGCCGACCTGACGCTCGACGAGATCGTCGCCCACCTGGTCGAGGCGCACGAGGCCGGTCAGGATGTGGCCCGGCTGTGCTCGGGCGACCCGTCGATTTTCAGCGCGGTCGGCGAGCAGCTCAGGCGGCTCGACGCGCAGGGTGTGCCCTACGACATCACGCCGGGCGTCCCGGCCTTCGCGGCAGCCGCCGCGACGTTGAAGCGGGAGCTCACCGTGCCCCGGGTCGGCCAGACCGTGATCCTGACCCGCACCTCGGCGCGGGCCACCCCGATGCCCGATGGCGAGGACCTTGCCACGCTGGGCGCTTCGGGTGCGACGCTGGTGCTGCACCTGGCCGTGCAACGCATCGATGACGTGGTGGCCGAACTGCTGCCCAACTACGGTGCGGACTGCCCGGTCGCGGTGGTCGCCTATGCCAGCCGCGCCGACGAGGTGATCCTGCGCGGGAGCCTGGCCGACATCGCGGCGTCGGTGCGCGCGGCGGGCATCAAGCGGACCGCGGTGATCGTGGTGGGCCGGGTGCTCGGCGAGGACGGTTTGTCCGACAGTCACCTCTACTCGGTTGCCCGGGAGCGCGGATCCGCGTCGTCCTGAGGTTCCCGGCGCAGCAGATAGGTGTCCATGATCCAGCCGTGCCGTTCGCGCAGGGCGCGTTTGGTCTCGACGATGTCGGCGGCGACCTCGCGCAGCGGTCCGGATCGCAGTTCCTCGTCCGGGGTGCCGAGGTAGGCGCCCCAGTACACGTGCAGGTCGGGGTCGTCGAACTCGGCGCAGGCGAAGCCCGCGTCCAGCATGACCACCGCGCTGTCCAGCCCATCGGGTAGTCCGTCGGCGAGGCGGCGGCCGGTGGTGATGTGGATCGGTTCGCCGATGCGGTTGAGCGGCAGGCGATGTTGCGCGGCGAGGGCCTGGACGCTGGTGATGCCGGGGATCACGCGGTAGTCGAACTCGACGTTGCCGCGCGCGAGGATGCGGTCGATGACACGCAGGGTGCTGTCGTAGAGCGCGGGGTCGCCCCACACGAGGAAGGCGCCGCGGCCGTCCTCCCCGAGCTCGTCGCGGATCGAGGACTCGAACAGTTCGGCGCGTCGCTCGTGCCAGTCGGCGACCGCGCCGGTGTAGGCACCGGCCTGACGGTCCCGGGGTGGATCGGGGATCGGCACGACGCGGTGGTCCGGCTCGTCGAGGTAGCGGTCGAGGATGTCTTCGCGCAGCGCGAGCAGGCTGCTCTTGTCCTCGCCCTTGTCGACGACGAAGAACACCTCGACCGTCTTCATCGCGTTGACCGCCTGCACCGTGATGTACTCGGGGTTCCCGGCGCCGATGCCGATCACCAGGATCTCTCGCACGGTTCCTGCCTTTCCTGGAGTGGCTCTATGTTGTGCTGGTGAGGGTACTGATACTCGGTGGCACGTCGGAGGGGCGCGCGCTGGCCACCGCTTTGCACGACGGTGGCCGCTGGGTGGTCGTCTCCTCGCTGGCAGGCCGGATCGCCCAGCCGCGACTGCCGCCGGGCGAGGTCCGGATCGGTGGGTTCGGCGGGGTCAACGGGCTCGTCGGCTACCTGCGTACCGAGCAGGTCGACGTGCTGGTCGACGCGACGCATCCCTTCGCAGCCACCATGTCCGCGCACGCGGCTCAGGCAGCCGAGGTCACCGGCGTGCCGTTGGTGCTGTTGCGCCGTGCGCCGTGGCGGAGCCAGCCGGGTGACCGCTGGACCCATGTGCCCGATGTCACGGCCGCCGCGCGCACGGTCGCCGGGCTGGCGGCCGGATGCGTGTTCGTCACCACCGGACGCCGTGATCTGGCGGCGTTCGCGCCGGACGAGGGGCACGACTATCTGATTCGGACAGTCGACGAGCCCGATGATCCGTTGCCCGGCAGGCACACTGTCATCCGGGACCGTGGTCCGTACACAGTGGACGGTGAGGTCGCGTTGATGCGCGCGCACCGGGTACGGGTGCTGGTGACCAAGAACAGCGGTGGCGACCAGACTTCGGCCAAACTGGCCGCCTCCCGTGCGCTCGGGATCGACGTGGTCATGATCGATCCACCTGCCGCGCCCGCCGACGCTATCTCGGTGAGCACGGTTGCCGAGGCGCTTACTCTGCTGGATAACGTCGCGGCGTGAACACCCTGGGCCGCGCGCCGGGCACGATGCGGGTCTGGGACGAGCCGATGATCAGCAGGCACCGCATGTCGACCTGATCCAGGTCGAGTTCGCCGAGCGTGCCGACCTGGATGTGCTGGTCCTCGGAGCCGACCGCCCGGCCGACGACCACCGGAGTGTCGGGCGAGCGGTGCCGCAACAGCAGGTCGCGGGCGTCGGCGAGCTGCTGACGGCGGCTGCGCGAGGCGGGGTTGTAGATCGCGATCACCAGGTCGGCCCTGGCCAGGGCGGTCAGCCGTTCGGCGATCACCGACCACGGCTTGAGCCGGTCGGACAGCGAGATGGTGGCGAAGTCGTGTCCGAGCGGCGCGCCGACCGCGGCGGCCACGGCCTGCGCGGCGGTGATGCCGGGGACCACCGCGACCTCGACGTCGGCGTACCTCGGTTCGGTGGCGACTTCCACCACGGCGCTGGCCATCGCGAACACGCCAGGGTCGCCCGAGGACACCACCGCGACCCGCTCGCCGCGCAGCGCGAGGTCGAGCGCGAACTCGGCCCGTTCGGCCTCCACCCGGTTGTCGCTGGGGTGTCGCTGCTGCCTCGGGTTGACCGGAACCCGGTCGACGTAGGGCCCGTAGCCGACGATGTGATCGGCCGCCGCCAGCGTGGCCTGGGCTTGCGGAGTGAGCCAGTCCCGGCCTGCGGGACCGAGCCCGACGACGTCGACCCGCCCGGTCCGGCCGTACTCGGCCCGCCCGGTGCTGTGCTCGGTTTTGCCCTCGGTGCTGTCCTCGGCGCGGGCCGAGGCGATGGCGCCGGGTACCAGGACCATTGCCATGTAGGGCACGTCCTGGGATTGGACCTCGCCCAGGGCCAGGGTGCGCTGGGCCGGGGCCGAAGCGCGCTCGACGTAGTAGGCGTCGTCGAACCTGCCCGACTGTTTGACCGCGTCGCGGATCTCGTCGAAATGCCTGCTGACCTTCATGATCGCGGCGGCGTCGGTGTCGCGAAGCCGCCGGGCGAGTTCGTCGCCGGGCAGCGTGCCCGGGAGCACGGTCAGCACCTCGTCGCCCTCGACCAGCGGGGTGCGGGTGGCGGCCGACGCGGCACTGACCGAGGTCACCCCGGGCACGATGACGGTGTCGAAGCGTTCGGCCAGGCGCTTGTGCATGTGCATGTAGGAGCTGAAGAACAACGGGTCGCCCTCGACTAGCAGCACGACGTCGCGACCGGCGTCCAGGTGCGCACCGAGCCGGTTGGCCGCGGCGCGGTAGAACTCGGTCATCGCGCCCGCGTAACCGCCAGGGTGGTCGGTGGTTTCCCTGGTGACCGGGTAGACCAGCAGTTCCTCGACCTGTCCTTCGCGCAGATAGGGCGCGGCGATGCCGCGCGCGATCGAGCGGCCGTGCCGGGCGCTGTGGTAGGCGACGACCTGGGCCGCGCTGATCAGCCTGGCCGCCTTGACCGTGACCAGCTCCGGGTCACCCGGTCCGAGCCCGACACCGTAAAGCGTGCCCTTGCGCACCGTGTTGCTCACCGCGTCGTTCACTCTGCCTCGCTCGCGATCGCGTTCACCGCGGCGACAGCCATCGCGCTGCCGCCACGCCTGCCGTGCACCACCAGATGCGCCAGTCCGCTTTCGGCCAGCGCCCGTTTGGACTCGGCCGCGCCGATGAAACCGACCGGGACGCCGATCACCGCCGCAGGCCGGGGCGCGCCGTCGGCGACCAGCTCCAGCAGCCGGAACAGCGCGGTCGGCGCGTTGCCGATGGCGACCACCGCGCCCGCGAGCCGTTCGCCCCACAGGTCGATCGCCGCTGCCGAGCGGGTGTTGCCAAGGCGTGCGGCCAGTTCGGGGGTGCGCGGGTCGCTCAGCGTGCAGACGATCTCGTTCGCCGAGGGCAGCCGGGATCGGGTGATGCCGCTCGCGACCATGCTGGCATCGCACAGGATCGGCGCACCGGCGACCAGCGCGGCGCGGGCCGCCACGACGACACCGGCCGAGTGGGCGACGTCGCGGGTGAGGTCGACCATGCCGCAGGCGTGGATCATCCGGACGACCACGCGAGACACGTCGTCGGGGAACCGATCGAGATCTGCCTCGGCCCGGATGGTCGCGAACGACTGCCGGTAGATCTCCGCGCCATCGCGGATGTACTCACTCACTGATCAGGTATCCCTCGCTGGTGGCGGTGACGTCGACCTCGGTGTCGGTGGGGCGGCCACAGTGCCGGGCGCAGCCGCTGACGTGCACCTGCCGATTCGGCCAGCGGGCTGCCTGGGCTCGGGCGTCGGCCTGGACGTCGGCCAGCGCGCTCGCGCAGCCCGGTCGGCCGGTGCACGCCGAAACCCGGTACCAGGGCGACGCCGCGTCCACCCCGAGCCCGACGGCCGCGAGCGCCTCGGCGACCCGATCCGGATCGGCGACGTCCGGCAGCACCACGCTGCGCCACGGCGTCACCCGCACACCGCGCTTCCCGGCCAGTTCGGTGATGGTCGATGTCTGCCGGGCGGAGAGCCGCCCCAGTGGCGCGAGCACGACCAGCGCGGTTCCGCCGTCGGCCTGGGCGATCCGGCCGACCGGGCGTACCGGGGGCGCAGGCACGGACGCAGTACGGGGCGCGCCGAGTCCCGCGCGGGCGGCCACCGCGACCAGGCCACCGTCGAGTTCGGCGATCCGCCAAGCCCGCGAGCCCTGCGCGGAGCGTTCCAGCAGGAACGCCTCGGCGAGCGTGAGCGCCGCGCCGACCGCGTCGGCCAGTGGCAGTTCGAAGCCGGCCACGTTCGCGCGCCCCGAATCCACGACCACGGTGATGTCCGGGCCGAGAGCGGCGATGTCGCCGCGTCCGTCGTCGAGGCCGAACAGGAACCGGCCGGGCAACTCGGCCAGGCCCGGACGTGCACACAGTTCGGCGTCGAGTCGCGCGGCCAGACCGGTCAGCTCGATCGGGCGGTCGATGCCCGCCAGCGGGGAGGCCATGATGTTGCGCACCCGCTCGTGCGTCGCCGAGGGCAACAGCCCAGCGTCGGCCAGTCGCGTCGCGAGCGTGGGCACGTCCGGCTCGGACAGGGCCCGCAGTTGCACGTTGGCCCGCGAGGTCAGTTCCAGGCGCCCGTCGCCGAACTCGCTCGCCGCGTCGGCCAGCGCCCGCAGTTGCCCTGCCGAGGCCAGCCCACCAGGCAACCGCACCCTGGCCAGCCCACCATCCGCGGCCGGATGGACCCGCAACGCGCCAGGACAACGGTCGACGCGCTGACGCGTTTCGCTGGGCATGCCGGACACCAGCGCAGTGTAAGTGGCGCCGCAGACCGCACCGCCAGCCAACGTGGTGTGGCAGGCTGAGCGATGGCACACAACGCGACGCCGGTGCCAGGAAGCTGGTGCGAATCCAGCGCGGTCCCGCCACTGTCACCCGCACCGAACCCGGTTCGGTGCGGGAAGCCAGGAACTGGCCGACGTCGCGGCATCCCGCTGATCAGGGCGCGGACCCTGGTGAGGAGCCCTTCCCTGTGATCACACTGCTGTCCACCTCCGACACCGACCTGCTGTCCGCCAAGGCCAGCGGCGCCGAGTACCGCCTGGCCAACCCGGCCCGGACCGGTGTCGCGGACCTGCCTGCTCTGCTCGACGGCGCGCGCGTGGTCGTGGTGCGCATCCTGGGCGGCACCCGCGCCTGGGAGGACGGGCTGGCCGCCGTGCTGGCCAGCGGTTTGCCGGTGGTCGTGCTGGGCGGTGAACAGGCGCCCGACGCCGAGCTGATGGAGTGCTCGACGGTGCCGACCGGGGTCGTCGCCGAGGCGCACGCCTACCTCGCCCAGGGCGGCCCGGACAACCTGGCCAACCTCTACGCGTTCCTGTCCGACGCGATCCTGCTCACCGGCCTCGGTTTCGCCCCGCCCGCCGAAACACCGCGCTGGGGCCGGCTGGATCGGCCCGAGTCATCGGGCCGGGGCCCTCGGATCGCGGTGCTCTACTACCGGGCGCACCACCTGGCCGGCAACACCGCGTTCGTGCACGCCCTGTGCGACGCCATCGACGGGACCGGCGGCGTCGCCGTGCCGCTGTACTGCTCGTCGCTGCGCGGTGCCGATCCGGCGTTGATCGAGGAACTGCGCGGCGTGGACGCGCTGGTGGTGACC
Organism: Pseudonocardiaceae bacterium; assembly: GCA_036494465.1. GTDB lineage: Bacteria > Actinomycetota > Actinomycetes > Mycobacteriales > Pseudonocardiaceae > CAJCJE01. The sequence goes on along the minus strand of DASXOJ010000082.1, from coordinate 9,298 downwards.
GTGCTCGCCGCCGGTGGCGCGACCCCGGCCGCGGCGAGCGCGGGCGGCGCGGACGAGCAATGGGACGTGGGCGCGCTGGCCGCGCTGGACATCCCGATCCTGCAAGGGCTGTGCCTGACCTCCTCGCACGAGGCGTGGCTGGCCAGCGACGATGGGGCCAGCCCGCTGGACGCCGCGACCCAGATCGCCATCCCCGAGTTCGACGGCCGGATCATCACGGTGCCGTTCTCGTTCAAGGAGGTCGGCGAGGACGGGCTCACCAGCTACGTCGCCGATCCCGAACGGTCCAGGCGGGTCGCGGGGATCGCGGTGGGCTACGCGCGGCTGCGGCACGTCGCCCCGGCCGAGCGGCGCGTGGTGCTGATGCTCTCGGCCTACCCGACCAAGCACTCCCGCATCGGCAACGCGGTCGGCCTGGACACCCCGGCGTCCACCATCCGGCTGCTGGCCGCGATGCGCGCGGCAGGCTACGACGTCGGCCAGGATGACGGGCCGGACGCCCTGCCCGGCGTGGCCGAGGGCAACGGCGACGCGCTGATCCACGCGTTGATCGCGGCGGGTGGGCAGGACGAGGCGTGGCTGACCGAGGACCAGTTGACCGGCAACCCGATCCGGATCAGCGCGGCCCGCTATCGCGAGTTCTTCGACACCCTCCCGGCCGACCTGCGCGACGCGGTCACCGAACACTGGGGACCGGCGCCGGGCGAACTGTTCGTCGACCACAGCCGGGACCGCGATGGCGAGATCGTGCTGGCCGCGCTGCGCGCGGGCAACGTGGTGGTGATGGTGCAGCCGCCGCGCGGGTTCGGACAGAACCCGATCGCGATCTACCACGACCCGGATCTGCCGCCCAGCCACCACTATCTGGCTGCCTACCGGTGGCTGTCCGGCGAGTTCGGCGCGCACGCGGTCGTGCACATCGGCAAGCACGGCAACCTGGAATGGTTGCCAGGCAAGAACGCCGCGTTGTCCGCGTCCTGCGGTCCGGACGCCGCCCTTGGCGATCTCCCGCTGATCTACCCGTTCCTGATCAACGACCCCGGTGAGGGCACCCAGGCCAAACGGCGGGTCCACGCCACCCTGATCGGGCACCTGGTGCCGCCGATGGCGCGGGCGGAGAGCTACGGCGACATCGCCCGCCTGGAACAGTTGCTCGACGAGCACGCGCAGATCGCCGCGATGGACCCTGGCAAGCTGCCCGCCATCCGGGCGCAGATCTGGACGCTGATCCAGGCCGCCAAGCTCGACCACGACCTCGGCCTGAGCGATCGCCCGCACGACGCCGAGTTCGACGAGTTGATCCTGCACGTGGACGGCTGGCTGTGCGAGATCAAGGACGCGCAGATCCGCGACGGGCTGCACGTCCTGGGGGTCGCACCGACCGGCGAGGCCCGGGTCAACCTGGTGCTGGCGATGCTGCGCGCCCGGCAGATGTGGTCGGGCAATGCCCAGGCCCTGCCCGGCTTGCGCGAAGCGCTGGGGCTGGTCGAGCGGGTCGCCAACCGGACCGAGACCGACGCCGCCGAGCAGGTCGCCCGCGAACTCGTCGCCGCCATGGAGAAACGCGACTGGGACGCCGACGCGGTTGCGGACGTGGTGACCGCGGTGCTGAGCGAACCGCAGCCGGCGGTCGGCGACATCCTGCGGTTCGCGGCCACCGAGATCGTGCCGCGCCTGGCAAGCACGACCGAGGAGATCACCGCGACGCTGCACGCCCTGGACGGCGGTTTCGTCCCGGCCGGGCCGAGCGGATCGCCGCTGCGCGGCCTGATCAACGTGCTGCCCACCGGCCGCAACTTCTACTCCGTCGACCCGCGCGCCGTGCCGAGCAGGCTGGCCTGGGAGACCGGTCAGGCGATGGCCGCCTCGCTGCTGGAGCGGTATCTGGCCGACACCGGGGAACTGCCGCGCTCGGTCGGGTTGTCGATCTGGGGCACGTCGGCGATGCGGACCTCGGGCGACGACATCGCCGAAGTGCTCGCCCTGCTCGGCGTGCGTCCGGTGTGGGACGAGGCATCCCGGCGGGTCAGCACGATCGAGCCGATCCCGCTGGCCGAACTGGGCCGGGCCCGCATCGACGTGACCGTGCGCATCAGCGGCTTCTTCCGGGACGCCTTCCCGCACGTGGTGACCATGCTCGACGACGCGGTCCGGCTGGTCGCCGGCCTTGACGAGTCCGACGAGGACAACTACGTGCGCGCGCACGCCAAGGCCGACCTCGCCGAGCACGGCGACGAGCGGCGCGCCACCACCCGCATCTTCGGTTCCGCGCCCGGTTCCTACGGCGCCGGTCTGCTTCCGTTGATCGACGCCCGCAACTGGCGCACCGACGCCGATCTCGCCGAGGTGTACACGACGTGGGGCGGCTACGCCTACGGCCGGGACCTGGACGGCAAGAAGGCCCGCGACGAGATGGAAACCGCCTACCGCCGGATCGCCGTGGCCGCCAAGAATACCGACACCCTCGAACACGACATCGTCGACTCGGACGACTACTTCCAGTACCACGGCGGCATGATCGCCACCGTCCGCGCGCTCACCGGCACCTCGCCCAAGGCATACATCGGCGACTCGACCCGCCCGGACGCCACCCGGACGCGGTCGCTGACCGAGGAGACGACCAGGATCTTCCGGGCCAGGGTGGTGAATCCGCGCTGGATCGAGGCCATGCGCAGGCACGGCTACAAGGGCGCGTTCGAACTCGCCGCGACCGTTGACTACCTCTTCGGCTACGACGCCACCACCGGCGTGGTGCAGGACTGGATGTACGAGAAGCTCACCGAGTCCTATGTGCTCGATCCGCAGACCCGGGAATTCTTGCAACGCGCCAATCCCTGGGCGTTGCACGGCATGACCGAGCGGCTGCTCGAAGCGGCCGACCGGAAGATGTGGGCCGAGCCCAAACCGGAGACCCTCGACGCGCTACGTTCCGTCTACCTGGAGACCGAAGGGGAACTCGAAGGGGACTGAGTTCGCCCTGAAGCGCTGGGACGAGCCGGTTGGCCCGCGCGGATCGGCGAGCGCGTGCCGCGCGACCACCGACGCCCTGCATTCGCATCAGAGATCGACGTTCCAGTTGCTGATGTGCCAGTCGTCGCCGACCTTCTTGACGATGAGGGACAACGAAACCGATCCGGTGTCGCCGGAGGCCCCGATCAGTTCGAGCGAGCGCAGCGTGCGTCCGTCGAGGGTGATGGTGGTGTCCGGCACCGTGACGGTGCCATCGGCGCTGGGCATCGTCTCGGCAGTGACCTGGACCGTGCCGTTCGGCGGCAGCGTGACACCGGGCTTGGCCCACGCCTTGTGCAGGCTCTGGGCCATCTTGGTGAACACGGTGCTGGGACAGAACCGACTCGGATCCTGGCCGGGGCCTGCGGCTCCGGGCGCGCTGGCCAGACAGGCGCGTTGGTAATGGGATTCGAGTATCTGGGTCACCCAGTACATGGCCGCGTCCGATGCCGTGGCAGCGGTCGGCACGCCGGTGGCGGGGCTCGTGGTCGCGTGCGTGGCAGCGGTTGCGGTCTGACTGCTGCCGGGTGACGAGGTCGATGGGGGAGCACTGTTCGTGGCGGCCCCGGTACCGCAGCCGACGACGCCGACGAGCGTCGCGCCCAATGCCGCGCCGATTGTCCTGCGCCGACGGGAAATTCGAAGGTTGATGGCAGCTGTGTCCATTCCCCGGTCTCCTGAAATGGTGTGATTTATTGGTTTACGCGATAGCCGGACTCGCTCACGTTGCCGGGTCGGGCAGCCAGTTGCCGTGGAAGCCGAACGGAACGCGGCGCGGCAGGTGCACGGTGGCGACCGGGGCGGCGGTGACATCGGCCGCGTCCAGGACGACCAGATCGCTGGTGTCGCTCGATTCGTCGTGCACATAGGAAATCAGCCAGCCCGCACCGCCCGGCTGGTCGTCGGCGGGCGCGAAAGCGGCTTCGCTGGGACGCCTGCCCGGTCCGAACTCGTGCCTGCTGGTGCTGCCGGTGTGCAGGTCGTAGCGCAGCAGTACACCGCCCGACTCGGTGTGCGAGGTGGCGACAGTGTGGCCGTAGCGGGCGTCAACGCCTGCCAGCCGGTCGTCGATGCGCGGGAACTCACAGTCGCGGTCGTCGAGTTGTTCCTCGTGGACGGTGCCCTTGGACAGGTCGATGATCCACCGCCAGAGCGTCCCCGGCTGGTCGAATCCCGGGCTGTCGCGCCACAGTTCGGGGTAGCGCACGACGGTGAGCACGATCTTGCCGTCCTGGTCGTGCGCGTTGAGGGTGTGGAAGACGTAGCAGGGCGCGATGTCGAACCAGCGGATGGCGCCGTGCGGGTTGTCGCGGTCCAGCACGCCCAGGCGGGCCTGATAGTTCTCGTCCCAGCGGTAGGGCATCCGGTCGCCCTGCTGGGCGAGGCCGAGGTTGACCACGACCGGCAGGTCCATGAAGACCACGTGCCGCGCGGTGAGCGCGAAGTCGTGCATCATGCTCGGCCCGGCCTCATCGACCGGCCTGCTCAGCACCAGGTTGCCGGTCGCGTCGGCGCGGTGGTAGGTCAGGTAGGGCGCGGCTGCGGCGCGGTAGCCGAAGAAGTGCATCTCGCCGGTGGTCGGACACACCTTGGGGTGCGCGGTCATCGGCGTCTTGAGCAGGCCGTCGAAGTTGTACGGTCCGATCGTGGCCAGGTCGGCCTCGGCCGCGGTGTCCAGTTCGTACGGCCACGAGGATTCGACCAGGGCGAACGTCCGCCCGGCATGCCGCACGACGTGCGTGTTGGCCGTGCCCGCGGCCAGCTCCTCCGTGCCCTTGCTCTGGTTGGGCCGTCGGCCTTCGAGGAACGTCGTGGTGCGCACCCACCGGTTGCGGTAGGAGATCGCGGTGCCGTTCTCCAGCCGCACGCCGTGCACCATGCCATCGCCCGCGAACCAGTGCCCGGCCTCCGCGTCGCGCGGGTTGGGGCCGTTGCGCAGGTACCAGCCGGTCAGTTCGGGCGGGATGCTCCCCTCGACCATCAGTTCGGTCGACGTGATCTCGTCGGCGACCGGTGCGTAGTTCCCGGACAGATAGGGCGGAGGTTTCTGCATGTCGTATTCCTTCTGATCGGCCACAAAGGACAGAGATCGCCGCTGGTCAGTAGCCCATCGGTGGCTGCGGCGCGGCAGGCTGGATGACCGCGAGCGTGATGGTCTGCACGATCGGCAACACGGGCACCCCGCGCCGAGCCGTCACCGCGACCACGATGACGGCGGCGATGGCGCCGATGAGCGCGGCGTTCTGAACCGGGATGCGCCCATCCAGGAACGTGAACAGGACCAGTGGCAGTCCGGTGAACTCCGCGCTGTGCCTCACCCGTGCTACCCACGACAGCTCCACGGGCCGGGGACGCCCAGTGGTTCACTTCGAGGAGGGGATCGGGTAGTGCGTGGCAAGCTGCGAGGACGACAGGCGATTCCTGTGATCGTCTGCCTGGGACTGACCGTTGCCGGTTGTGCGTCGGTTCCCGGCCAGAGTGCGCCCACGTCGGGCATCCAACCCATGACGCAGGTCGATGAGCAGACCAAACAGGGCTACTTCTCCGACCCGTACCCGATCCACCTCGCCGCCTCCGACGCCAACGTGATACCGGAGTCGGTTTCCGGGACAACGAAACAGGTGCTCGGCTGCTCGGGACCACTCACACCGGACTGTTTCCACCCGGGCCAGGGCCGGCTCGACGTCACGATCGGGTCGGCGCTGGCCCAGCAGGCCGCCGCGAGCGGCGCCACGTTGCGGACCCCGATCAACAACAACATCTTCCAGGATGACACGGGCGCCTGGCAGATGGCCGTCACCTACTACGTGTCCAACCGCAACCGCCCCCAGGCCACCCACTGGACGGTGATCCTGCACGCGCACGCGGCAGGCGCGACCGGCAACGCCGTACCGACGACCTGGGCCGCCGACTCGCTGCTGGTCGGCTCGTTCGCCGATCCGACCAAGGCCGACTACGACGGAAAGTACTTCGAGGACTCGGGAAAGCTCTACCTCGTCTACAGCAAGCGGCTCTCCGAGCAGCCCGCGCGGGACGGGATCGTCGCGCAGCCGATGGCCGCGCCGGAAACCGTGGCAGCGACCGCGCCGACCGTCCTGCTGGCGCCCGGCGACGAGAACTCGGAGCTGTTCTTCGGCCTGCACCAGCAGAACACGTTCAAACTGATCGAGACCGGGAACATCACCGAGGTCGACGGCAAGTTCGTGCTGGCCTACTCCACGGGCGCCTACGACGAACCCGACTACAAGATCGGGCTGGCCTGGTCGGACACCTTCCTGCACGGGTACCGGAAGATGACGATGACCGACGACGGGGGAGTGTGGGGAAAGCCGGGCCACACCGAGGTGCGGTACCTGATGCAGTCGCAGGAACCCAGCTGGCCGAACTACGTGGGCAAGACCGTGCTCGCGCCCGGTGTTCCGGCGGTGGTGAAGGACGGTCCGAGCTGGTATCTGACCTTCGCCGGGTACGACCCCTCGGACGCGCCGGTCGATCCGAAGACGGGCGACTACGTCCCGTCGTCGCGCCGGCCGTTCTTCGCCCCGCTGTCGGTGCACATCCCGGCCGGTGCGAGCGTGGCAACGACGTCCGAGGCCGACCTGGCCAAGTGGATCACGGTCGGCGGGCAGTGATGGGAACGATCGCCTGCGCGGCAACGGCGCTGTTTTTGTCGTTTTTGTGGTCCAACGGCCTGATAGCCGGCTGAGAAGATCGCGCCTCGGGGCACTTCCGACCCGGTCGGCCGCGTTGATATGAGACGAAGGCCGACGCGTCAGCGCGAGGAGTGGTTTGGTCATGAGCATCATCGGGACCCTGATCGGATACGCCTTGACGGTGTTCATCCTGCTGTTGATCGCCCGGGCCTTGCTGGACTGGACGGGCATGGTGGCCAGCGGACCTGCCTGGGCGATCCGGGCCAGGACGGTGACGCGGACCGTGACGGAGCCGGTGATCGGGCCGGTGCGCCGGCGGCTGCGGCCGATGCGCGCGGGCGGATTCTCGATCGACCTGGCGTTCACCCTGGTGTTCGTGGTGGCGGTGATCCTGCGTTCGATCGCCTTCAGCCTGTGACCGCGAGAATCACGACGACGGCGGCTGCCTCGCGGTGAACGGAATACGGACCGAGAAGCGGGTGTCGCCCGGCGCGGACTCGACCGAAAGGTCGCCGTGGTGTTTGTTGACGATGATCCGCCACGAGATGTCCAGGCCGAGTCCGGTACCGGAGCCGACCGGTTTGGTGGTGAAGAACGGCTCGAAGATCCGACCCCGGATTTCCTCGGGAATGCCCGGTCCGGTGTCGGAGATCTGCACCAGCAGCCAGTCCTTGTCGCGCGCTGTGCGAATGGTGAGCGTGCCGTGACCGCTCATCGCGTCGACCGCGTTGTCGATCAGGTTGGTCCACACCTGGTTCAGCTCGGCCGCGTAGACCGGCACCCGGGGCAGCGTGCGGTCGTAGTCCTTGACCACGGTGATGCCATCGCCGATCTTGCTCTTGAGCATCATCAACGTGCTGGTGAGCAGCTCGTGCACGTCGACGACCTGGAACGGCGCGCGGTCCAGCTGCGAGTACTGCCTGGCGGCACCGACCAGGGTCGAGATGCGGGTGGTCGCGTCCTCGATCTCGGTCATCATCAGCTCGGTGTCGATGGTGTAGTTCAGCCAGCGGAAGGCACCGTCGAGAATCGCAGGGTCCACGGTGTCGGCCACTTTGGCCAGCCAGGCCACGTCCAGCCCGGCCTGCGCGAACGTCGGCGCGATCTCCCAACCGCCGCTGACGCCGTGCTCGTCGAACCAGTCGGTCAGGGCGTCTTCCAGGTCGGATGCCTCCATCGGACTCAGCTCGGGCGCCTTGGACGCGTGTTCGACCGCGTCCTCCTGCAATCGGATCAGCGTCCGCAGCGCGGCGCGGTCGTACGGGCCGGAGGCGATCAGGCCGAGCTTGTGCCGCATCCCGGCGACCCGTTCGCGCAGCGACGAGGTGGCGCGCACCGCGGCAGCGGCCGGGTTGTTCAGTTCGTGGGTCAGGCCCGCAGAGAGGGAACCGAGGGCCAGTAGTCGTTCCCGCTGGCTGATCATCTGCTGGGTGTTCTGCATGCCGTAGAACAGACCTTCGAGCAGATGCAGCGGCATCGGGAACCACTCGCGCATGAACTGGGCGAACAGCCCAGAGGACAGCACGTACATCCGCGACGGGACGGTGACCCGCATCGAGTTGTTGTAGCGGTCGGCGTCCTGAATGAACGAGCTCCAGGCGCCCGCGTACACGCCCACCTGCGAGGTCCGGTTGGTCTCGACGTCGTCCTCGCCGACCCGCCGGGTCAGCGCGATGCCACCGTCGAGCAACACGTAGAAGCAGGTCGCGGCGTCGCCCTCGCGGTAGATCCAACCCGGCTCGAAGTGCTCGATGTGGCCGTTGACGCACAGCCAGGTCAGCTGCTGGTCGCCGAGCTTCTCGAACAGGAACAGCGTGCGCAGCTCGTCGATGTCGCAGGGGAACGTCGGCCGGTCGGTCATCGGGAGTCACGGGTGGATACCCCGCCCTTCCGAGTGTGCGGGAATCCCGAATTGTCAGGGAGCACGGTTGGCCTCCGGTTGTGAGGTTTCGCCTGTATCCGACCCAAGAGCAGGAAGTGCTGCTCGCGGAGCATTGCGCGCACGCCCGGTTCGTGTGGAACCTGGCGGTGGAACAACTCGGATACCGGCATCATCGTCAACCGCTGCCGAACTATGTGGTGCAAAGCCAGCAGTTGACCGAGGCTCGGGCCGCCTACGAGTGGTTGCGGTCGGGTTCGCAGACGGTGCAGCAGCAGGCGTTGCGGGATTTTTCCCAGGCGATGGCGAACTGGTGGGGCGGTACCCATCGGCGACCTGACTGGCGTAAACGGGGACGGCATGAGGGTTTCCGTGTCGTTGGCCCGCGAGCTCTGCGGGTGGAGCGGCTCAATCGGCGTTGGTCGCGGGTCGTGGTGCCGAAGGTTGGCTGGGTGCGGTTGCGGCGCAGCCGGGACCTGGCGGACTGGAAGTCCTACCGGGTGACGCTGGATCCTTCGGGTCGTTGGCACATCGCTTTCGCGGTGGTTCCCGCGCCGCTGGAGGGGCCTGGCGATGGCAGCGTGGCGGGTATCGATCGTGGCGTCGTCGTCACGCTGGCCCTGTCCGATGGCGCCACCTATCAAGCCCCGCCACCGGTGGGTGTCCGGAAAGCGGCACGCACATTGTCGCGGTGCCGACGCGGCTCCCACCGACGTAGGCGAGCGAAGGCTCGGCTGGCGAGACTGCATGCGCGCAC
>DASXOJ010000081.1:0-41476 GCA_036494465.1 Pseudonocardiaceae bacterium | reverse complement strand
GGGTTCGATTCCCGTCACCCGCTCTCAGCCACTCCCCCGCAGGTCAAGAGGGGCGCTGCCCGTCTCCGAGCAACACCCCTCATCTAGATCGACAACCCTCGCGGGCCATTAACAGGCCATTAGCTCACCGGAACCAGCACGCCAGCCGCGCCGTCATCTGGATCATCGCCGCCCTTGTCCTTGGCCTTGGTTTTGGCTTCCTGCTCGGCCTTCTCACGAGCCGCGATCGCCCGCCGACTCAGCTCGGTAGCGATCTCCCGATCACGCTCACTGGTCGCGTGCTGGTAGATCAACGCGGCCCGCATGCTGGCGTGCCCCATCCGGTGCATCAGCTCCCGAGTGCTCGCCCCGGACGAAGCCGCCAGATGGTTACCAGTGTGACGCAGGTCATGAAAGTGGAAGCGGGGACACTATCGCTGCGGCGATACTCGCCAGCACCGACCAGCCCCACGCGACGGCCGCCATAGCGACCCTGTCATGGGACCGACTGCTGGTGGACCCTCTGCCAGGCCCTCGAACGGCCAGCGACTTCTCAGGGCTTCAAACCCACTCGCCCGGAAGTCTAGAGATCACTGCCGATACCTCCACAGTCTCACCCGCGAGATCACTGCTCCCCCGCCTTGCCACCGCACTCCAGTCAAGGATCTTTCTCCTTGACCCGACATTCGGCACAGCCGGGCTTGCTGATCAATTGCGTTCGATCGCATCAACCGTCCACGCATCTCGACTCGAACTCGTTGACGTTGGTGGCGACCTGGTTGCGAGTGGCGCAGAAGACGGCCTACGTAGCCCACTGGCGGACTCCCTGATCTTGGCTGCCTGCCTAGCCACCGGCCTGCCAATCACAGCCATGATCTGCGGCCCAGGGCTTGACGGCGAACTGACCGAGACGGAAACTCTCGATCGATGCGCATCACTACACGGAAAGCATCGTGCTTTTCTTACCGCACAACAGGTTCAGCCATTCCAGGACATCCTAGAATGGCATCCCTCCGAGGCTACGGGGCTGCTGATCGCAGCAGCCACAGGGAAACGCGGGACCGTCGAGATCCGGGACGCTGGCAGCCAGGTGGCGCTGACCACGGACAGCTCATCAGTAATCGCGATACCGCAGGAGTATCTGGACACCGCGAACCCATACTCGACGCAGCTTTTGTCTGCCAGATCACTGGACGAGGCCGACAACATCGTTCGCGATATCCACAAAAAGCCAAGCGAGCTGGACTACGAGCGGCAGAAGGCGAAGGCACTGGACGCCACCCCACGCGCCGGAGATCACACCCACGAACCCTCGGCCCAAGAAATCGACTCAGTGAGCGACGCAGCTCGAACGCGCGGCGCCGACTACGTGACCATCAGACGGCTGTCTGAGCTGTTGCAACCCAGGCCGACCACCACTCAGCAGCTTTACCGTCGTCTCATGGAGCTTGACCGCACGCGAGTCGACCCGCCTCTGTGGGACGTCCGCCTGCCGTAGCCTCTGTCCGGTCTCACCCGACGTGCGACGTCTCCGGTCTCGGCTGCTGCGTGACTTCGCGGCTAGGAAACGAAACTGTCACTGGCGCTCAGTGCGCGGGCGGCGTCGTTCCACGCCGAACTTCTCGATCATGAAACGCCAGAAGAGCGGCACCGCCTCATCACTGCCCCGGAAGACCCGATCATCATGACCAGTGATCGAACGATGCTCGATCAAAACACCACTTGCGCCTGCATAGCCGGACGAAGGCGACCGAACAACGACGACCTCGATCGGCGGAGACTCTGGAACTGGCCGCACCGCGACTACCAGATCATGCATCGACGTAAGCCCCGCTAGCCGTCCTTCTCCCCCGCATACCCGAACACTGTCAACGATGTCCGCCATGTACCGGAACTCAGGGTGTTGGGCAGCCATCGCGTGAAACCGAGAGGCGATCTCGCCCCACGCGACCTCATCGAAACGGTTAGCCCACGCTCGCGAGTTCATACGCATGCGATCAGTGTCGCAATCTCCACGTGGCCCGTCACGCGAGATTCGCGCTGGCCATAGATCCGCCCACTTACCGCTTGCCGTTCAGGCCCGACCGAGACTCGACAACCTGCCGTAGCCACTGTTGTAGCCACTGGCTGCTGAATTTGGCTCTATGGGATCAAGGCGCGCCGCCAGACAGGCGGCGCGCGAACAACGGCCGCGCTGACTGCGCACGTCGCCAACGCCGACGCCGGACCACTCGCTGCGCTCGGGCCCAGCGCCGGATGGCCCACGGCGCAGCCGCGCGATACCAGCCCGCGCCGCCCTGACGGCCCGCCGCAATCCATCGACCACATCACCACCAGGCCCTACGTCAACCACCCCTCCCGCGGCTTCGCCCACCGCCGAACGAACGGATGTGCGGCCCTTCGTTCGGGAGCAAGAGCCACGCGCGACGTCCTGCACCGTCACAAGGGGGGAGGTGACGGCAGCAGGCATCCGGTGAACATCCCCCGGACGGTTGATCGTTTAACACCGTGCCGCCGCCATCAAGGGCGCCTACGGCGTCGCTACGCGATCGAGCAAGCTCGCCCCTTGACACCGACGACACGGCGCTAACTGCGGCAGGGGCCGGGGTAAGGGCGGGTTTTGGATCTTCTCGCCACTGTTGGGACCGTCATCAGGAGGCCGCAGGGATGCGTATCGACCGCCGAGTCAGCCCGAATCAGAGCGCGCTGTGGAGCATCGCTGAGCTGCGCGAATACGCCAACGGGCGGGCCATTAACGGGCCATTGCCGCTGGTCAACCACGGTCACCAGCGGATCACTCGGTCAGGTGTCCGCCGCAGGTCAGGACGGGTGGCCACCCGTCCTTGCCGATCTTCCAAGCTGGTCATGCGGGTTCGATTCCCGTCACCCGCTCTCACGAAGTGGACACGGGGCCGATCAGGTCCCAGCGGTTGCCTGCGATGTCGCGGAAGACGACGACCTGGCCGTAGGGCTGGGTTCGGGGTTCGCCGAGGAATTCGACTCCGGCGGTGCGCATGCGCTGGTAGCTGGCGTTGAAGTCGTCGACCTGGAGGAAGAAGCCGACCCGGCCTGCGTGCTGGTTGCCGATCGCGGCGACCTGGTGGTCGCCGTCGGCTCGGGCGAGCAGGATGCCGGTTTCCGCGCCTGGTGGGCGGACGACGACCCAGCGCTTGGCGCGGCCGTCGTTGGTGTTGGCCGGGGAGTCCTCGGCCAGCTCGAATCCCAGGGCCTGGGTGAAGAAGGCGATCGCCTTGTCGTAGTCCTGGACGATGATCGCGGTGAGTTGCAGGAACGCCATGAGGCTAGATCATGGCGCAAGCCGTCATCGGCGGCCGAACAGCGCCTCGCGCCATCCTGGTGGCCGCACGGTGCGCGATGTCGCGGTGATCATTCGCCACTGCGCGGCGAGCGCCACCACCAGGACTGCCAGATTGACCCACCGCTGAAACCCAGACGACGAGGTGTTTCGGGTCGATGTCGACTGCGCCGTAGTGGAACACCGTCGCGGCCCGATCCGCCAATCGGTTGCGGGCTTGCTCGACGGCGCACTCGGCGACGCTGGAGTTGCTCACGTTGAACAGGATGCCGTCGCGCGGGTCGCCCCGAGCACATCGGGGTGGGTACCTGGGGCGACCCGCCATTCGCCGCCGCACGGGATGCGACGGCGAGCTTCAGCGGACCGCGAACGGCTTGAGCGCGTGCAATCCGGGAACCACGTCGCCGCGCCCGGTGCGCTTTGCCTGGCGCAGCGCGGTGTCGGCGTCGAGGACGAGTTCGTGCAGGGACGAGTCGTCGTCGGAGCGTTGAACGGCGACGCCGATGGATGCGGTGATGTTGTCGATGGTGACGGCTACGGACCTGGTCGCTTGGGTGGTGACGGTCATGGTCGCCAGACTGTCAGCGAGGCGGTCGGCGAGTGCGGTCGCGGCGGCTGTGTCGCAACCGGAGGAGAGGACGAGGAATTCGTCACCGCCGTAGCGGGCGATCAGGTCGGCGCGGTCGGCTACTCGGCGCAGGACGTCGCCGGTGGCGTGCAGGACGGCGTCGCCTGCGAGGTGCCCGTAACGATCGTTGACCTGCTTGAAGCGGTCGAGGTCGACGGCGAGCACGGTGACCGGGCGACCGAATCGGATGGCCTCGTAGTGGAATCTGGGCGCTTGCAGGTCCCATCCCCATCGATCGGCCAGGCCGGTGAGCCGGTCGGTTCCCCAGAATCCGACGGGCTGGCCACAGCTTCCACACCACTGGGCCGGTTGCTGTTCGGTGCCGCCGGGATCGTGCTGTTGGCCGTGGCTGCGGCCCCCCGGGTCCGCTACGGTACGCATACAGCTAACTATCGGGGGTAATGGGCGGGCCTGGGGAGATGTGACTTGTCGCCTTTTTGAGGAGACCGCCGAGGCGCCCTGGGTCGAATGCTACGTGAACACCGCCGTTGACGGCAGAGGCAGGAGAAATTTGCATGGTTGAGCAAGTCGCCGAGCCTTCGGGACGGGGCTGGCAGGTCGAGACCAAGGGTATCGGCTGGATCGAGGACACTGAGCGTCATGGCACGCCTCGCCAGCTGTTTTGGCCTTGGACGGCGGCCAATATCAGCTTCTTCACCATCTCCTACGGCGTGTTCGTCATCGGTTTGGGCTTGAACTGGTGGCAGGCGGTCATCGCGGTCGTGGTCGGGATCGGGTTGTCGTATCCGTTCGTCGGCATGGTCGCGATCGCGGGCCTGCGCGGGTCGGCGCCGACGCTGGTGTTGTCTCGCGCGGCATTTGGTTTCCACGGCAACAAGTTACCGACGCTGTTCGTGTATCTCTCGCTTGTCGGCTGGGAGACGGTCAGCGTCGCGCTCGGTGCGCTGGCCACCAAGGGGATCGTGACTCGGATCGATCCGAGTCTGGGCACGACGCCCGTGCTGGCCATCGGTTTCGCCATCACGGTCGCGTTGTCGGTGCTCTTCGGGGTTTACGGCTACGACGTGATCATGCGGGTGCAGAAGTGGGTCACCGTGCTCGTCGCGGTGATGACCGTGGTCTATCTGATCCTGATCGTCCCGAAGCTGGATTTCGGCGCACCGGCGAGCGCGGGCGGATTCGCTTTGCTGCTGGGCGGAATCGCGCTGGTGCTCGCCAACGGGATCGGCTGGGCGGCGGGTGGCGCGGACTACAGTCGTTACACGCCCAAGAAGAGCTCGTCGCGTGCGGTCGCGGTGTGGACGGCGGTGGGTGGCGCTGGGGCGCCGACTGTGTTGATGCTGCTGGGAATTCTGCTCACCGCGGGCGACCCGAAGCTGGCGGGGGCGGTCGCCGACGATCCAATCGGCGCTTTCGCGACGCTGTTGCCGACCTGGTTCCTGATTCCGTTCCTGATCACCACGGTCATCAGCGTGGTGGCGGGCGCGGTCTACAACCTCTATTCCTCTGGCTTCAACCTGTTGACGCTCGGCGTGCGCGTGCCGCGCTGGGCAGCGGTCGGTATCGACGGAATCTTGATGACGCTGGGCGGGATCTACCTGGTGTTCATCTCGCCGAGTTTCTTCGGGCCGTTGCAGGCGTTTCTGATCGTCATCGGGGTGGTGGTTTCGGGCTGGTCTGCGGTTTTCCTGGTCGACATGTTCCGGTACCGGTCGGCGGGTTACGACCGTGCTTCGCTGTATTCGCCGACGGGACAGTACGGCCGGGTCAACTGGGCCGGGGTGCTGTCGCTGGTGGCGTCCATCGTGGTCGGTTGGGGTTTGTCGACGTCGTCCGATCCGGATCTGGTGCACGTGCTCGGCTATTTCATGAGCACGGCGGCGAAGAACGGCGCGCTCGGCGCGAGCAATGTCGGCGTGCTGGCGGCGTTCGTGGTCGGTGGCGGGTTGTACGCGCTGCTGAGCCGGACCGGGTTGGGGCGCTCGCCCGCGCCGGTCGTGTCCACGGATGCCTTGGCGCGGAGCTGACCTGCGCCGATCCCGTTCTGGTCCTCTCGACGTCTTCCGACTCGTCTGATTGAGTGGTATCCGTGCGCGTCATCATCGACACCGACCCGGGCATCGACGATGCCCTCGCGATCTTGTACCTGGCGGCGGCCCCCGAGGTCGAGATCGTGGCGATCGGCAGCGCGCACGGCAACGTCTCCTCGGCGCAGAGCGCGGCCAACGCGCTGTGCGTGCTGGCGCAGGCCGGGCGGACCGAGGTGCCGGTCGCGATCGGTGCGGCCCGGCCGCTGGCCCAGCCGGTGGAGACGGCGGAGTTCATCCATGGGCACGACGGCCTGGCGGGCGTTTCGACGCCGACGCCGGGCGTCGAGCCGGTGGACGAGTCCGCTGCCGCGCAGATCGTGCGGCTGGCCAGGGCGAATCCGGGCGAGTTGACGGTGCTCGCGTTGGCACCGTTGACCAATCTCGCGCTGGCCTATCTGCTCGAACCGGAGCTGCCGACCTTGTTGCGTTCCGTGGTAGTGATGGGTGGCGCGCTCGCCGTGCCGGGCAACATCACGCCATTCGCCGAGGCGAACATCTGGCACGACCCGGAAGCCGCCGACCTGGTGTTCGACGCGGGTTTCGACCTGACTCTGGCGGCGCTGGACGTGACCGGTCTCGCGTCGGCGGATCGCAGCTGGCTGGCGATGCTGGCGAACATCGACGATGGCCGGGCGCGGTTCGCGACGACCCTGCTCAAGCACTACACCGAGGTGTACACGACGCTGTTCGGCCACGAAGCGTGCACGTTGCACGATCCGCTGGCGGCCGCGATCGCGGTCGATCCAGGTCTGGCCACGTACGCGGAATACCGGCTGGCGGTGGAGTTGGGCAGGGGCGGGACTCGGGGCCAGTTGCTCGCCGATCGACGGGGGATGACCGACGAACAGCTCAACAATCCGATCGGCACGGCGCGGCGACCGGCTCGGGTTGCGCTGTCGGCGGATGTTCCGGCGTTCTTCGATCGGCTGCTGGCCGCGTTGCGGCCCTAGTCGGCCGAGGTCGCGTCGGCGAGTTGCTGGCGCAGGTCTTCGGCGCGGGGGTCGCCGAGGTCGTCGAAGATGACGATGGCCTGGCGCCAGTAGTCGACGGCGGTGACCCGTTCGCCGTTCTCCCAGAGCGCGGAACCGGTGCTGTGCAAGGTTTCCGCCTCGCCCCACCGGTCGCCGATCTCGCGCCGGGTGATCAGGGCTTCGTGGTACGCGCGCAGCGCGGCGTCGGTGCGGTGCAGCTGGCGGTAGGTGTCGCCGAGTTTGACCAGCGCGTATCCCTCACCGTGCGGGTCGACGATCTCGCGGAAGATGTCGAGCGCTTCGTGCAGGCAGGTCAGGGATTCGTCGAACCGGGACAGTTCGCGGTAGACGTCGCCGAGGTTGGCCAGCGCGATGCCTTGACCGTGCCGGTTGGCGACCACGATTTCCGGGTCGTCGTTGTTCTCCGAGATCTTGGCGCGGATTTCCAATGCCTGCTGGAGCTGGTCGACGGCGGCCCGGTAGTTGCCAAGGTCGACGTCCACGAAGGCGAGCGCGGCCTGGCTCCACGCCTGGCCGATCAGGTCGCCGATCTCGTCGCGGATGCTCAGCGCCCGCTCCAGCAACGCCCTGGCCTCGTCGTAGCGGCGCAGTTCGCGGTGCGCGTGTGCGAGGTTGTTGAGCACCCACGCTTCACCGAACCGGTCGTGGGCGCGTTGCGC
This sequence comes from Pseudonocardiaceae bacterium, assembly GCA_036494465.1. Taxonomy (GTDB): domain Bacteria; phylum Actinomycetota; class Actinomycetes; order Mycobacteriales; family Pseudonocardiaceae; genus CAJCJE01. Next base: position 33,851 of record DASXOJ010000081.1, on the reverse strand, counting down.
GCCGATGAGTCCGGCCTCGTGCGCGCTCACCCATGCCGCCCAGCGCTTGCGCAGGAACAGGTAGTTCCAGCAGCCTGCGGGCAGTTTCCAGGCAGTGGTGTTCTCGCCGACGTCGACCGCCAGCTGAGTCGCCGCGACGAGGTTGGCCATTTCGGTTTCACACCAGGACAACGCGTCGTCGTAGCTGGCGAAGTTGATGGCGGGCAGGTCGAATTCGGGTGGGCCGAGGACTGGGTCGTGGCGTTGCGGCGCAAGTTCGTGATTGGCGGCGAAGCAGGCGCGCAGGTACCAGTCGAGCATGCGGCGGGTGGCGAGCAGCCTGCGATCGTCGGATTCTTCGGCGTTGGCGCGTTCGGCCGCGTACACGCGCAGCAGGTCGTGCACCCGGTACCGATCGCGCGCGATGCCTTCCACGAGGTGCACGCTGACCAGCCGGTCGAGCAGCCGCCTGGTGTCCGGGGCGGAGGCGCCGATCAGCGCGGCGGCCGCGTCGACGCTGATATGGGGGCCTCGGTGCAGGCCGAGTAGCCGGAAGGCGCGCGCGACTTCGCTGCCGAGGTCGCGGTAGGACCAGGAGAACACCGCGCGCACGGTGGTACTGGATTCCTCGGCGGCGAGGCTGTTCAGCCGTTCGCTCTCGTCGGCGAGTTCGTCGACCAGTTCGGCGATCGCGTGGTGCGGGTGAGTGGCGACCCGCTCGGCGGCGATGCGCAGCGCCAGCGGCAGATTGCCGCACCATTGGGCCAAGGCGCGCACGGCGTCGGGTTCGCCGTCGGCACGGTCGACACCGACGATCGACCGAAGCAGGGTTACTGATTCCTGATCGGTCAACGGTCCCAACGTGAGCCGTTGCCGATTGCTGGCATCGAGCCCGACCAACCGGGTCCGCCCGGTCACCAGCACCGCGCACCCCGTCGAGCCCGGCAACAACGGCAGGATTTGCTGCGAATCGCGGGCATTGTCCAGCACGAGCAGGACTTTCCGGCCGTCCAGCAGCGACCGGTACAACGCGGCCCGCTGGTCCGGACTGGCCGGGATGCTGTCGATCGGCTGCCCCAGCGCCAGCAGGAACTCCTCCAGCACGGTCGTTGGCTCGGCCGGACTGTCGTTGGGCGCGTAGCCGTGCAGGTTCACGTACAGCTGACCGTCCGGGAAAGATGCCTTGACCTGGTGCGCGAGCCGCAGCGCGGTGGCCGTCTTGCCCGCGCCGGGCGGTCCGTCGATGGCGACCAGGCGCGGCGCGCCCGGCGCCAGATTGTCGTGCAGCAGCACGCCTTCCAGTTGCCGGAGTTCGGCATCCCGGCCGACGAACGTGGCCGCCGCGGCGGGCAACTGCGCGAGTCGCGGCAGCTCTTTCCCGCCCGCGAGCGCGACCAGCATGCCGTCGGTCTCGAAGACCTCGTCGCAGCGGTGCGCGAGTTCGGCGGTGGGTGGCTTGTCACCGAGCTCGATTTTGCCCAGGTAGCCACGGGAGTAGTGGACGAGATCGGCGAGTGCCTGCAAGGACATACCTCGGTCGAGACGCAGGCGGCGCAGCTCCCGGCCGAACGGAGAGATCTCGCCTCCTGCCGCGGCTTGCTTGGCCAACGTGGCAACCTCCCCCAATTTCCTCGGTTGGCGAACTGGCAAAGACCCTGTCCAGGAAACCACTGGCCAGGCCGCGAAAACAGCCCGCTCCACCTCGGGATCGACGTTCCGCTATCCAGTGGATCTATGGTAGCCCCCGATGCCGTGTTGGCCATTCCGGGACCACTCACTCGAATGGCGCAGTACCGGTCGCATCGAGCCACGGCCGCGAGTGCAATTTGCACCTTTCCGGTATAATCCACAAAGGACATACGACACTTCACTGGTTGGCGTCAGTAGTGATGTGTTCGAACAGCCCTGGACGGATGCGGGTACGCACCCCGTTGGCCCACGGCTCGTCCAGTTCGCCCACGTCGAGCGCTGCCGCGTTGTTGAGCAGCATGCCGAAGGCGAGAAACGACTTCACCGTGACGGCGTCGAGCCCGGTTGTCTCGGCAACCGTGTCCCACAGGCGAGCGACCCTGGTACGGACCAGATCCCGGACCTCGTCGTCGGCGCAGGCCGCAAAGCCTTGCAGCTGCAAGAGAAGCGTGGTGCGCTCGGCCAGGAGTGCGTAATATTCCGCGCCCATCAACACCAACGCGTCCCGGCCGGAGGCGCCGCGCGCGGCCTGCGCCATGCCGTCGATGAAACGATCAAATGCCGCGCCGACCAATTCCAGGAACAGGGCCTTCTTGGTCCCGAACATCCGGAACACGTAAGCCTGGGTAATGCCCGCCGCGCGCGCGATCGACTCGGTCGACGCGCCGTGCAGACCATGGTTCGCGAACTCCCCCGCCGCGATCCCCAACACCTGCGATCGCCGCTGCGATCCGGTCATCCGCGCTGCCACCTGGCTAAGTTACCAGTTACTGACTACTAACCTGTAGGGTGGCGCGATGGGCGACGACACCTGGGCCGGCCTGGCCGACCAATTCGCCGACGGCGCGTACGCCACGGTCAAGGGCCGCGTGCGCACCTACGTGATGCACCAGCACCTGCTCGAACACCTGCCACGGGCGCCCGCGATCGTGCTGGATGTCGGCGGCGGCGCTGGTCACCAGTCGTTTCCACTGGCCCAGGCCGGATATGAGGTGACGATTCTGGATCCGTCGCAGGGCATGCTCGACAAGGCGCGCCAACGGTTGGAACGGCTGCCCACCGAGGCCCAGGAACGCGTCACGTTCATCCTCGCGGACGGCGAACATGCCGCCGAAGCGGTGCGCGGCCGGCAATTCGACGGCGTGCTGTGTCATGGCGTGCTGGGCTACCTCGACCGGCCGGAACCGGTCATTGACCAGCTCTGCGCATGCGCGAAACCCGGTGGCCTGGTCTCGATCATGGCGGGCAACGCCAACGCCGCCGCCGTGCGACCCGCGCTCGAACGGCGCTGGACCGACGCGCTGGCCGCGTTCGACGCCAAGACCGAGATGGGCGTGCTCGGACTACCGACGCGCGCCGACACCGTCGAAGAACTCAGCGAATCGCTGCGCGTGCGAGGCGTTGATCCGCTGCGCTGGTACGGGGTGTGGCTGTTCGTGGACTGGCTCGACTACGGCGGCACCGAACTCGACCCCAGTGACGCTGAGCAACTGGCGGCGATGGCGGCGGTCGAACTCGAAGCCAGCAAACGCGCCCCGTACCGGCAACTCAGCCGCATCTTTCATCTTGTCAGCCAGAAGAGGTAAAAGACTGAAAACGGTGAAGGAAATATGAAGCCGTGACAGTGAGCGCGGCGGTGCCGATCAGCCAGTAGAACGTGCCGTGGAAGGCGCGCAGTTGGCCGTTCGCCTGGTTGTCCGCGAGCACGACGGCGAACATTGTGCCGCCGAGCGCGCCGCCGACCCGTTGCACGATGCTGATCTGCGTTGTGGCGTCCGGCAGTTGATCGGATCGGACGGCTTTGAACGCGGCGATGCCCGGCGGCGCCGCGATGAGCCCGATCGCCATGCCGAACAGGGCGAGCAGGATCTCGATCAGGATCGGGTTCGCGTCGGCGCCGAGGAACGCGAACGGGATCGTGATGGCGAGTGCGCAGCTGGAGCCGAGCAACGCGATCGACCCGCCGTCGTACCGGTCGGTGAGGCGCCCGGCCACCGGCACGGTGACGCTGGTGCCGACACCCAGTGCCAGCAGGCGAATCCCGGCGTTCAGCGCTGGGTCGTGGTGCAGATTCTCGAAGTACAGCGGGAAGATCAGCGCCGAACCGAACATCAGCGCACCAGCACAACCGGCCGCCACCGTCGCGAGTAGATAGCCGCGGTTGCGGTACACCGTCAAGTCCAGCAACGGATTAGGCCGACGAACCGTGCGCACCCCGAACACCACCAGCGCGATCACACCGAATGTCAACGGGAGGACGGCGGGCGCGGTCAAACCGTAGAGCAGCAAGGGCAGACCGGCACCGATCAAGCCGAAACCGAGCCAGTCCAACGGTTTCCGCGCACCGCGACTGCCACGCGGTACGATGCGCAGACCGAGCACCATGCCGACCACGCCGATCGGCACGTTGATCAGGAACAGCCACGGCCAGGTCAACGAGTGCAGCAGCACGCCGCCGATGACCGGGCCGAGCGCGGGCGCCAGCGCGACCACGATGCCGAGGGTGGACATGGTGCGGCCGAGCCGGTCCTTGCCGACCGCCTGCCCGAGCACGGTCTGGCCGGCCGGGATCAGCAAACCCGCGGCCAGTCCCTGCACGATCCGCAATGCCACCAACCAGATCAGGCTGGTCGCGGTCGCGCACAGTCCGGAAGCGACAGTGAAGGACGCGAGCGCGGACAGCCAGAGCCGGCCCGCGCCGACGCGACGGGACAGCCAGCCGCACAGCGGCAGTGAGACCGCCATCGCGACCAGGTATCCGTTCGCGACCCATTGGACGTCGGCGAGGCCCGCATGCAGGTCGGCGCCGATCGTGCTCAGTCCGATGTTGGTCAGCGAAGCGTCCAGGCCGCTGGCGAACGCGCCGAACACGATGACGAACGCGATCCGCCATACCGTCCGTTCGGTTGGTGCTTCGGCGCCCGTCGTCATGCCGTGACGCGGGCCCGCAACGGCGCGAGCGCGTCGGCCCAGTCGATGACCTCGCCGAGCATGCGACCGAGCACGGACTCGTGGTGGTCACCGGGCACGAGCGTGCCGGGCTCGGTAATGTCGGGGAACTCGAAGTCGCCGAACAGCGACAACGCGACCGTGCTGCGCACGCAGGCGACCTTGGCTTCGGCGAGGGTGAGGCGCAGGTGCTCGACCGCGCGGACGCCGCCGTGCAGGCCGTAGCTGACGAAGCCGGCTGCCTTGTCCGACCATTCCGCGAACAGGTAGTCGATCGCGTTCTTCAACGCGGCCGGCATCGAGTGGTTGTACTCGGGCGTGACGAACACGAAGCCGTCGAACCGGTCGATGGCGCGCGCCCAGGCGATGGTGTGCGGGTTGGCGTAGCTGCCGAGCGCGGCGGGAGTCTCCTCGTCGAGCAGCGGCAGGCCGAACTCGGCCAGGTCGACGAGTTCGTAGCCGACTTCGCCGTCGATCGTGGCAGGTTGCCGGTTGGCCACGTCGAGGACCCAGTCGGCCACCATCGCCGCACGACGACGGGGGCGGGTGCTGCCGATGACGATCGCGATAGTGGTCATGCCAACTACAGTACAACGTGCACTGTAATTTGTACAACGAGCGTTGCACTAGATACAGTGAAGACGTGACCTCCACGAACGCGGCCGAACGCGGCACCCAGCGCTCATCGGACAAGCGCCGCGCGATCCTGCGCGGTGGCCTGCGGATCTTCGCCCAGCAGGGCTACACGCGCGGCAGTATCGAAGCGATCGCCGAGGAGGCCGTGGTCTCCACCCGCACGATCTACAACCACTTCGGCGACAAGGCGAAACTGTTCGAGGCGGTCATCCAGGCCAGCGCGACCGAGGTCGCGGACGCGCAGATCCGCGTCATCAACCAGTACCTGCACCGCGTCACCGACATCGAGGCGGACCTGATCGAGTTCGCCGTCGTCTGGGCGACGCCGATGGCCGAGTTCGCCGACCACTTCGCCATGGTGCGGCAGGTCGACGCCGAAATCGGCCACCTGCCGAGCGCGGTCGTCGAAGCCTGGCAGGAGGCCGGACCGCGCCGGGTGGCCACCGAACTGGCCGCCAAGTTCAGCGCGCTGGCCGACCGGGGCCTGCTGCGACTGGACGATCCGCACCGCGCCTGCGTGCACTTCTCGCTGCTGACCACCGGCGAGGTGCGCAGTCGCGGCTATCGCGGCGCGCTACCGGTACCCGCCGAGGAGATCGCGGCGAGCGCGACAGCAGGCGCGCTCGCCTTCCTGCACGGTTACGGTGGTCAGACCCAGTAGGAGATGCGGGCGCGGTAGCGGCGCAGCATGGTCAGCGCCAACGCCCAGATCAGCACGGTCAGACCGAGCGCGACCACCCAGCTCCACCAGTCGACGGTCTGGCCGATGAGCGGCTGGCGGACGATCTGCACGAAGTGGAACAGCGGGTTGAGCTGGATGATCCACGCCTTGCCGCCGCCGACCTTCTGCACGAAGGTGTCCAGCGGCCAGGAGATCGGCAGGAAGAAGAACAGCAGCTGGACCAGCGCGCCGATCAGCGGCTTCACGTCGCGGAAGCGCGCGGCGAAGATGCCCAGGATCATGGTGAGGGCGACCATGGCGACCAGCAGGATGAGGAATCCCGGGATGGCCAGCAGGCTGTGCCAGCCGAGGCCGGGCTGGCAGGCGAGACCGTTGTCGGTGCAGTTCTCGGAGGTCATGGTGTAGCTGTGGCTCAGCTGGCCGAAGAAGACTGCCAACAGGACCACGTAGATGATCATGTTGTGGGCCAGGGTCAGCAGCTGGCGCCACACCGTGCGCAACACGAACACGGTCATCGGCGCCGGGACCTGCTTGATGACGCCTTCGCTGGCCGCGAAGGTGTCCGGGCCGTCAAGCAGGCAGCCGTTGATGAAGCCCCAGATGATCAGGCCGGTACCGATGTAGGGCAGGAACGTGGACAGCTGGTCGTGGAACAGCGCGCTGAACAGGATGCCGAGACCGGCGGTGGTGGTCGCGGTCGCGATGGTCAGCCAGAACGCGCCCAAGAAGGACCTGCGGTAGCGGGAACGCAGGTCGTTCCAGCCAAGGTGCGTCCACAGTCGCCACGCGCCCAGGCCTTCGCGCATGTCGTCGAACGCGCGGGACCAGCTGCGCGGGCTCCTCGGCTCCGGCAGCGTGCCCAGGTCGTTGGCCATCGTCGTGGTCATTCCCGGGACCTTAGCAAGTGTCACCCTCGGTACTTTCTGGTGCTTGATCAATTCTGGTTCGACGCGGACAACGGTACCGTCGCGCTCATGGAGGCCGTCCAGGAGATGTACGAGCGCGCCGCGGACAGCTACGCCGCGCTGCGCGCCGGTCTGTTGGTCAACGGGTCGGGCCCGTTGTTGTCGCGACTACAACTGCGCGATGCGCGGGTGATCGTGGACGCGGGGACCGGCACCGGCGGGTTGTTGCCGTTGCTGCGCGCGGCCGCGCCGGACGCGAGCATCGTCGGGCTCGACCTGACCGCGGCCATGCTCGGGCACGCGCAGCGGGAGCAGGCGCAGCTGGTGCAGGCCGATCTGGCGCATCCGCCGTTGCGACCGGCCAGCGTGGACGTGCTGGTCAGCGCATTCGTGCTGTTCCACCTGACCGATCCGCCCGCCGCCGTGCTGGAGTTGGCCACCGCGTTGCGGCCGGGTGGCTCGTTCGCGGTGGCTACGTGGACCAAGGACGAGCCGTGGGCGGCGAAGTCGGTGTTCTCCGCTGAACTGGACGCCGCGGGCGCGCCCTCGGTGTCGTCGAGCCGGGTGGGCGCGGCGTTCACCGAGACGCCGGAGGCGCTGGCGGCGTTGGCGGAGTCGGCTGGGTTGCGAGTGCTGAAGACCGAGGTGGCGCCGTTGGACGCGCCGCCGATCGACGCGGGCGATCTGGTCGCGGAGTGGGCGGGGATCGGGTCGACGGGGGCGCGGTTCGCCGAGTTGGACGCCGCCGGGCGGCAACGCGTGCTGGCGAACGCGACGGAGAAACTCGCCGCGTTGTCCGAAGCGGACCGGCGGGATCCGCACGTGGTGATCCGGTTGTGGGCGGTGAAGGACTAGCCGTGCCAGCTGGCGCGATGCGTGATGTCGATGCGGATGATCGGGCCCTGCGGCGGATATTGCTGGTACTGCGGGTATTTGGCGGCCAGTAGGCGCCTGGGTTCGCCGAAGGTCGCCGGGTCGCGCAGGATGGTCGCGGTGCCGTCGGCGCGGATCCACCACAGCTGGGTCCAGTCGTCGGCGTAGTGGTCGACGAGCAGGCTGACGTGCGGGTTTGCCTCGATGTTGCGCAGCCGCTTGAGGTTGCGGGTGGTCTTGGGTTTGTGGTCGACGGCGATGTAGGCGACGTCGCCGTCGAGCGCGAAGGTGACCGGGACGAGGTGCGGCTGCCCGGATTCGTCCACTGTGGCCAGTCGGGCGACGCGCGCTTCGGCGAAGTTCATGGGCCTGGCTGGTCGACGGGGCACCAGTAGAGCCTGCGCCCGGCGAGTTCGGCGACCTGGACCTCCGCGCCGCAGATCAGGCATGGCATGCCCGCGCGCCGGTAGACGTAGACCTCGCCACCGTGCCGGTCCTTGCGCGGCGCGCGGCCCATCGCCTTCGGGTCGTGTTCGGGTTCGACGGTGTCGATGCGGCCGGTCCTGACCCCGTACTTCATCAGCTCGACCAGGTCGTCCCACATGGTCGTCCATAGTTCGTGGCTGACCGTGCGGCCTTCGACGTAGGGGTAGACGTTGTGCCGGAACAGCACTTCGGCGCGATAGACGTTGCCGACGCCCGCGATGACCGACTGGTCCATCAGCAACTGGGCAATCGGCTGCTTGGAGCGGCTGATCCGCTTGAACGCCTGCTCGGGGTCGGCGTCCCTGCGCAGTGGGTCGGCGCCGAGCCGGGCGTGGATGGCGGCGACCCGTGCCTCGTCGATGACCTCGCAGATGGTGGGTCCGCGCAGGTCGGTCCAGTGGGTCGCGCCGGCCATGCGCATCCGCACCTGGCCGACCGGGGCTTCGACCGGGAGGGTGTGCTCGTCGAAGACGCCGATCAGGCCGAGGTGGATGTGCACGATCGCGTCCGGGCCGTAGCGGTGGAACAGGTGTTTGCCGTGCGCTTCGGCGCGCAGCAGCTTGCGGCCGTCGACGAGCGCGGCTTCGGCGGCGAAGCGGCCCTGCGGGCTGGACACTTCCACCGTTTTGCCCGCGTAGCGGCGCTGGTGCAGCCGGGCGAGCCGGTGCAGGGTGTGCCCTTCTGGCATGGGCAGGCCCTACTTGACGGGCAGGGCGGGCGGCACGCCGGTGCGCTCGTAGTCGGCGAGTTCGCCGATGCGCCGCTTGTGCCGCTCCCCCTCGGAGAACGGGGTGGCCAGGAACGCCTCGGCGATTCCGGTGGCGACCTCGGCGGTGTGCATACGGGCGCCGATCGAGACGACCTGGGCGTTGTTGTGCTCGCGGGCGAGCGTGGCCGTCTCGGTGTTCCAGGCGAGCGCCGCGCGGATGCCGGGGACCTTGTTGGCGGCGATCTGCTCGCCGTTGCCGGAGCCGCCGATGACGATGCCCAGGCTGCCCTCGTCGGCGAGGGTCCTGCGGGCGGCCTCGACGCAGTAGGGCGGGTAGTCGTCTTCTGCGTCGTAGCTGGGTGCCCCGACGTCGGTGACCTCGTGGCCAAGCCCGGTGAGGTGCTCGACGAGGTGGGCCTTCAGTTCGTAGCCGGCATGGTCGGAGCCGATGTACACGCGCACGGTGGGGAGTCTGCCATCACGGACGGCCGGGGTGTGGGATGAGGGTGTTCGTCACTTTTCGGATAAAGGCAATGACGCTACGGTGCACAGCTGTGTGGGTCGAGGTGGGCGACAGGGTGTTCGCGCGCCGGTACGCCGAACTGGACCTGACGGTGGGCCTGGTGGTCGGCGACGGCGCCTGCCTTGTCGTTGACACTCGTGGCGATGAGGCACAGGGTGCCGAATTCGCCGCTGCCGTGCGCGACATCACCAACGCGCCCTGGACGGTCGTGCTCACCCACGCGCATTTCGACCACGTGCTGGGCACCGCCGCGTTCGAGCCCGCCGAGGTGTGGGCGCATGAGCGGGCGGCGAAGCTGCTGGTGCCCGGTGCCGATCTGGGTCGCGCGGAGTTCGTGCGGGAGTACGAGGCCGCAGGCCGCGCCGAGGACGCGCGGCTGCTGGCGGCGGCGCGGGTGGTCGGGCCCGGCCGGGCGGTGCGTGAGCGAGCCTCGCTGGACATCGGCGGGCGGACCGTCCACTTTGATCATTTCGGACCCGCGCACACCGACAACGACCTGGTCGTTTCGGTGCCGGACGCCCGTGTGGTGTTCGCAGGCGACCTGGTCGAACACGACGCGGCGACTGGTTCGTTCAGTGCCGAATCGTTCGGTCCGGAAACACATTTGGCGAACTGGCCACAGGTGCTGGACAGCGTTGTCGCGATTGATCCAGATACGGTGATCTGCGGACATGGCGCACCGGTTGATCGAGATTTCGTGATTTCCGCACGGCGGGATCTGCGTACCCTGCGCGCGCTTCGCGACGGCGAAATGACTACCGCGGAAGCGATCGCGAGTTCCCCGCTTCCCGAGAACGTAGTTCGAGCGGTTTTGACTACCCGCGATTAGTCGGTGACGACGCAACGAAGCGATGTTCGGCCGAACGGGTGATAGCCGAAACCAATATGGCCGACAAAATGTTACCGAACAGAGATTGAGCCGATACCCTCTCCGCGTTTACCCGTACCGGGGAGTGGGGACCGGTTTCGCATTTTTCGGAGCTGCCCATGCTGCACCCGTTCGTCATGCTGTCCACGCTGCCGGCGCACACAGCAACGACGCCACACGACGCAGGCGTCCGCCAGGCTGCCGCGTTGTCCGCGCGGCTGGCCTACGTGCTGACCTGCGCGACCTTGGTTTGGGGCGTGCTGGTGGCAACTGGCTGGCTACACCGGTTGACCGGCCGCCACGCCACCCGCAGTTCCCACCTGGTGCTGGCCACCCTGGCCATCGCCTTCGGCGCGCTGCACGCCGCCGTTTTCGTGTTCCTGACCGGGGCGACCCAGTTCAGTGTGATCGACCTCACCGTCCCGTTCGCGGACGGGCTCGCCCGGCACGCCGCGGGCATCATCGGCATCGAGCTGATGCTGGCGATCTCGCTTTCGCTGCTGGTGCAACGGTTCATGTCGTATCGCCGCTGGTTGTGGCTGCACCGCATGGCATATCCGGCCGTGCTGCTGATCATCGTGCACTCGCTGCTCGGCGCCATCGCCAACGGACATCTGGAACAACTCTGGTTGGGCGGCCTCACCGTGCTGACCCCGACCATCGTGATTGCCGTCTTGCGCTTCGTACCGGCAAAGGTGCTGGTGAACGCCGGTCTTGTCGAGGAGGACGCGTGACTATCAAAGTGATCGTGAACAACCGCAGGTGTCATCAGTACGGCATCTGCCAGGCTGAGGCTGGCGAGGTGTTCCAGCTGCGCGCCAACGGTCAGCTGCGCTACGACCACCGGCCACCGGAGAGCGAACGCGACCACACGCTGATGGCCGCGCGATACTGCCCGATGCAGGCCATCACGGTCCTGGAGCGTGGCCGATGAGCGGCAAACCCGAACGGATCGTCGTCGTCGGTGCCGGACTCGCCGGGTTACGCGCGGCGGAAGCGTTGCGCGAGCTCAAGTTCGAGGGCGAACTGGTCGTGGTCGGCGCGGAAACCCGCAGGCCCTACCACCGGCCCGCGTTGTCCAAGCAGATGCTGACCGGCGAACTGCGTGCCGCCGATCTCGCGCTGCGCAGCTACGTGCGGCTGGACGCGCGCTGGCGGCGTGGCACGCCCGCGTTGAAGCTGGACCACCGCAGGCGGGTCGTCGAGCTGCCAGGCGAGGAGGAACTGCGTTACGACGGCCTGGTCATCGCGACCGGCGTGCAGCAACGCCACCTGCCCGGTTCGCCCCGGCACGATTCACGTGTGCACGTGTTGCGCACCATCGACGACGCGACCGCGCTGCAACGGACACTGCGCACCGGCCCGCCCGAGCGGGTGGTCGTGATCGGCGGCGGGTTCACCGCGTGCGAGGTCGCCGCGACCGCACGCGAGCTGGGCCGGGACGTGACGATCGTGGCGCGGCCGAAAACGTTGCTGGGCAGGGTGCTCGGCACCCAGATCGGCGAGCGGATCGGCAGGCTGCACCGGATGCACGGGGTGGACGTCGCGGCGGGCGCCGAGGTGATCCACTGGATTCCGCAGCCGCGCGGCATCGCGCTGCACCTGTCCAACGGCGAGCTGCTGCTGGCCGGCTGCGTCGTCCTGGCTGTTGGCAGCACGCCTGCCGTGCAGTGGCTGCGCGGGTCCGGGTTGACGCTGGAAGACGGGTTGCTGTGCCGTCCCAGTTGTCATGTGGTCGGCGCGACCGACGTGGTCGCCGCGGGCGACGTGGCGCGCTGGCCGAACCTGCGGTTCGAGGCGGTGCCGCGCCGCGCGGAGCACTGGCTGAACGCGGCCGAGATGGGTCGCGCGGCAGCGGCGAGCCTGCTGGCCGGTCCGGTGGACGCGCTGCCGTTCACCCCGCTCCCCCGGTTCTGGTCCGAGCAGTTCGGGATCCGGTTGCAGGTCGCCGGGATGCCGACGCTCGGTCAGGACACTGTTGTGCTGGCCGGAAAGCAGGGCAAGCCCAAGGTGACCGGGCACCTGCGCAACGGCAGGCTGATCGGGGTGACCGCGTGGGACGCGCCGCCGGAGATGCTGCGCTGGACCGCGGAGCTGGAACGCGAACTGCTGCGCCCGACCACGGCCCCACAGCCGAAGATCCCCTCGGCGGAGGAAATGGAGCGGCAGGAACGCACCGAGCGCAAGGAGCGCGCCGACCGGCTCACCCAGCTCGTCGAATGGCAGATGAGCCGGGGTGAGCGGGTCGACGCGGTCGAGCTCGCAAAACGGAACTAACGCTTGGCCAGAACTACCGTTGAATGGACTTGATCTCCAGGAACTCCTCCAGCCCGAAGTGGCCGTACTCGCGGCCGTTGCCGGACTGGCGGTAGCCGCCGAACGGGGCGATCGGGTTGAACGCGCCACCGTTCACGTCGACCTGGCCGGTGCGCAGTCGCTTGGCAACGGCCAGCGCGTGGTCCTGGTCGGCGGAGAACACTCCGCCGGCCAGGCCGTAGATGGTCGAGTTGGCGATGCGCACCGCGTCGTCCTCGTCCGCGTACGGCATGATCGAGAGCACCGGGCCGAAGATTTCCTCCTGCGCGATGGTCATTTCCGGGGTGACGCCGCCGAACACGGTCGGGCGGACGTAGTAGCCGGTGGACAGGCCATCGACGGGTTCGGCGCCGCCGGTGGCGAGGGTCGCGCCTTCGGCGACACCGGTTTCGAGGTAGCCGCGCACCCGGTCCCGACCGGCGCCGGAGGACATCGGGCCGATCCGGGTGCCTTCGTCGGTGGGGTCGCCGACGCCGTACTTGGCCGCCGCGGCAACGGCGAGTTCGACGGCTTCGTCGTGCTTGCCGGCCGGGACCAGCATGCGCGTCCACGCGGTGCAGGTCTGGCCGCCGTTCATGTAGCAGTTCGCGACCCCGAGTTTGACGGCCTTGTTCAGGTCGGCGTCGTCGAGGATCACGTTGGCGGACTTGCCACCCAGCTCCAGCGCGACCCGCTTGATCGTCTCGGCGGCGACCACGCTCACCCGGCGCCCCGCGCGCGTCGAACCGGTGAACGAGACCAGGTCGACGCCGGGATGCGCGGCGATGGCCTCGCCGACGACCGGGCCGAGGCCGTGCACCAGGTTGACCACGCCGGCAGGCAGACCGGCTTCGGCGAGCACGTCGAGCAGGATGTTGGCGACCGACGGCGCGATCTCGCTCGGCTTGAGCACCACGGTGTTGCCCGCGGCGATGGCCGGGATGACCTTGGCGACGATCTGGTGCAGCGGGTAGTTCCACGGCGTGATCGCGCCGACCACGCCGAACGGTTCGCGCACCACCAGCGAATTGCCGATCTCCTCGGCGAAGGCGAAGTCGCCATCCAGCAGATCGGCGATGCCCGCTGAGGTGGCGACCGGCAGTGCGGCCTGGACGCGGCGGGCGAAGGTGATCGGCGAGCCCATCTCGGCGGTGGTCGCGGCGGCGAGTTGTTCGCCGCGTCCGGCCAGACCGGCGGAAACCCGGCGGATCAGCGCGGCGCGGTCCGCGACCGAGGTGACCGACCAGGCGCCGAACGCCTCACTGGCCGCGTTGACGGCGGCGTCCACGTCGGCCGGGGTGCCTGCCGGGACGGAGCCGATCACCTGCTCGGTCGCGGGGTTGCGCACCTCGATCCGCTCGGTCGCGGTGTCGCGGTGCGAACCGGCGATCACATGCCCGGTGTGCTGGGTCGCTGGGGCCGCCATGAATCCTCCAAGGTGTATGGGTTCACTCCACCCTGACACATCACGACGGCCCTAGCGGTGTGACCTCAGTTGAAGTCGAGTTCGCCGGTGCGGGTCCGCTTGAGCTCGAAGAAGTTCGGGTAGCCGGCCAGCAGCACCGAGCCGTCGAACACGTTCAGGGCGTCCTGGCCGCGCGGGATCTTGTTCAGCACCGGGCCGAAGAACGCGACACCGTTGACATGGATGGTCGGGGTGCCGACATCCATGCCGACCGGGTCCATGCCCTTGTGGTGACTGCGCAGCAACTCTTCGTCGTATTCGGTGGAGTTGCCTGCGTCGGCGAGTTCGGCGGGCAGCCCGACCTCGGCGAGCGCCTCCTTGACCACGGCGACGCGGTCGGCGTTGTGCTGGTTGTGGAAGCGGGTGCCCATCGCGGTGTAGAGATCACGCAGCACGCCGTTGCCGAACTTCTGCTCGGCGGCGATGGCGACCCGGACCGGGCCCCACGCGCTCTCCATCGCCTTCTTGTACTCGTCGGGCAACTCGTCGCGGCCCGAGTTCAGCACTGCGAGGCTCATCACGTGGAAGGTCAGGTCGAGGTCGCGGTGCTTCTCCACCTCGAGGATCCATCGGGAGGTGATCCAGGCGAACGGGCAGATCGGGTCGAAGTAGAACTCGACCTTGGTGCGCTCGGGGGTCGGCTGCGCGTCAGTCATGGATCGGTCTCCGTAATCGAGTTGGACGGTCGCTCCCTTAGTCACAACTCAGCGCATGCGGCAGTTCTTCCCGACCACGCGGGACGACGGTGGCGGAACGTGATTGGATGCCAGAGACAAGCAACGACAATCATGACCAACTGAGGTGACCTGTGGCCGCGCCCAACCTGACTCGCGAACAGGCGGAGGAACGTGCCGCCCTGCTCGACGTGAAGTCCTACTCGATCGAGTTGGACGTCACCGACGGTGCCGGCGGCCCCGGGGAAAAGACATTCCACTCCGTGACCACCGTCCGGTTCACCAGCCGCACCCAGGGTGCGTCGACGTGGATCGACCTGGTGGCGGGCGGTGTGCGCAGCGCCGTGCTCAACGGCGTCGAGCTCGACGTGTCCGGCTACGTCGAAGACGACGGCATCGCACTGCCGAACCTGGCGGAGCACAACGAGCTGGTGGTCGAGGCCGACTGCCGGTTCATGAACACCGGTGAGGGCGTGCACCGCTTCGTCGACCCGGTCGACAAGGGCGTGTACCTGTACTCGCAGTTCGAGACCGGTGACGCCAAGCGCATGTTCCCCTGCTTCGACCAGCCCGACCTCAAGGCGACCTACGACCTGACCGTGCTCGCGCCCGCCGACTGGCAGGTGATCTCCAACGGCGCCACCGCGTCCACCACCGAGGTCGCGGTGGAAGCGGGTCCGGCGGCCGTCCGGCACGTGTTCGCCACCACCGGTCTGCTGTCCACGTACGTGACCGCGCTCGTCGCAGGCCCGTACCAGCGGTGGACCGACGAGTTCGTCGGCGAGGACGGCAGCCGCATCCCGCTGGGCCTGTACTGCCGCGCGTCGCTCGCCGAGCACATGGACGCCGAGCGGCTGTTCACCGAGACCAAGCAGGGTTTCGCCTACTACCACCGGATCTTCGGCGTGCCGTACCCGTTCGGCAAGTACGACCAGTGCTTCGTGCCGGAGTTCAACGCGGGTGCCATGGAGAACGCGGGCTGCATCACGATCCTGGAGGACTACGTCTTCCGCAGCAGGGTCACCCGCTACTTCTACGAGCGGCGCTGCGAGACCGTGCTGCACGAGATGGCGCACATGTGGTTCGGCGACCTGGTCACCATGCGCTGGTGGGACGACCTGTGGCTCAACGAGTCCTTCGCCACGTTCGCCAGCGTGCTCGCGCAGGCCGAGGCGACCGAGTACAAGGCGGCCTGGACCTCGTTCGCGAACATCGAGAAGTCCTGGGCGTACCGCCAGGACCAGCTGCCCTCGACGCACCCCGTCGCCGCGGACATCCAGGACCTCCAGGCGGTCGAGGTCAACTTCGACGGCATCACCTACGCCAAGGGCGCCAGCGTGCTCAAGCAGCTGGTCGCCTACGTCGGCCTGGACAACTTCCTGGCCGGTCTGCGGGTGTACTTCGCCAAGCACGCGTGGGGCAACGCGACCCTGGCCGATCTGCTCGGCGCGCTGGAAGAGGCGTCCGGCCGGGACCTGTCCGGGTGGGGCGCGCAGTGGTTGCAGACCACCGGCCTGAACCTGATCCGGCCGCGCTTCGCCATCGACGCACAGGGCAGGTTCACCGAGTTCGCGATCCTGCAGGGGCCCGCGCGGCCCGGCCAGGGCGAGCTGCGCACGCACCGGCTTGCGGTCGGCGTCTACGACAATGACGAGAACGGCAAGCTGGTCCGGGTGCACCGGGTCGAGCTGGACGTGTCCGGCGAGCGCACCGAGGTGCCGGAACTGGTCGGGATCTCGCGCGGCAAGCTGGTGCTGGTCAACGACGACGACCTGACCTACTGCACGATGCGGCTGGACAACGACTCGCTGGCCTGGATCGTCGACCACGTCGCTGACATCGCCGAGCCGCTGCCGCGCACGCTGTGCTGGTCGGCCGCGTGGGAGATGACCCGCGAGGCCGAGCTGAAGGCCCGCGACTTCGCCACTCTGGTCCAGGGCGGCATCCACTCGGAGACCGAGGTCGGCGTGGTGCAGCGGCTGCTGCTGCAGGCGCAGACCGCAATCGCCTCCTACGCGGACCCGGAGTACGCACCGCGCGGCTGGCGCGCGCTGACCGACCAGGTGCTGGAGCTGGCGCGCGCCGCCGAGCCCGGTTCGGACCACCAGCTGTCCTTTGTGAACTCGCTGGCCGGTTCGGTGCTGGAGACGGACAAGGTCGCGGTGCTGCGTGGCTGGCTGGACGGGTCCGACCCGCTGCCCGGTCTGGACGTGGACACCGACCTGCGCTGGCGGCTGTTGCAGGCGCTGGTCGCGCACGGTGCGGCCGACGGCGCCGAGATCGACGCGGAGGAACTGCGCGACGCGACCTCGGCGGGTCACCGGGCGGCCGAGCGGGCCCACGCGCTGATCCCGACCGAGGCAGCCAAGGAAAAGGCTTGGCAGCGCGCCGTTTTCGACGACGAGCTGCCCAACGCGATCAACGAGGCGATCATCAACGGGTTCTCGCACCCGGCACAGAAGCGACTGCTGGCCTCCTATGTGCAGCGTTACTTCGCGGACGTGGCAGAGGTGTGGGAGCGGCGCTCCAGCGAACGCGCGCAGCCGACCGTGGTCGGGCTGTTCCCGCACTGGGCGGTCGAACCGGAGACGGTGGCCGCCGCGGACGCGTGGCTGGCGCAGGAGCGCCCGCCGGCACTGCGCCGGCTGGTGTCCGAGGGCAGGGCCGGAATCGTCAGGGCGCTCGCGGCACGCGAGTTCGACCGCTCCTGAAACCGCTGGTAACGAACGAATTGCGGAATCAGGGGGCGCAACGCCACATGAGTGGCGTTGCGCCCGCTACGCTCGCCCATCATGGCGGAAACGATCTACTGGTTGGCGACCCTGTTGTGGTCGCTGGTCGTGCTGCTGGCGCTCATCGTGTTCCGCAGGCCGCTGGGCAGGTTGATCCGCTCGGCAGGCAATCGCGATCTGCTGGTCCGCATCGCTGACCAGGACCTTTCAGTCGCCGAGCTGGCCAGGCAGCAGGCCGACCTGATCAACGACCTGCAGCACCAGGTTTCCGCGCTGCGCCAGCGCGTCGGCGAGCTGGAAACCACCGGCTGGCAGGCGCACGACGCCGAGCACGAGCACGCCGACGCCCGGCTGGCGGAGCTGATCGCGGCGGCGCCCGCGCCCGCTCCGGTAGTGATCCCGGCCCAGCCCGAGCCGGCGCCGGAACCGGTGCGCACGCTGGTGCCACACCCGCAGTTCCCGGTGCCCTCTGGCCCGCCGCCGTGGGAGCGGGTCGAGGCGATCGCCGAACCGGCTGCCACTCCCCCGGCTCCACCCGCTCCGGTGACTGAGAAGGCACCCGCGCTGCCGACGCAGGCCGATCGCCTGCCCACGCCGTCCGATCGGCGTCCGGCGCCCAGTGGGCTGTTATGGGTCGACGACCACCCGGAGCACAGCGCGGTGCAGATCGACCTGTTGCAGCGGCACCAGGTGATGGTGCACACCGCGCGCAGTACCGACGAAGCGCTGGACAGCTTACGCAAGCGTCGGTACGAAATGGTCATCTCCGGCATGACACGGGATGAAAACGGCAAATCAATTCCGAATGCCGGTTTGGAACTCGTGCGCGCGATTCGAATGCTCGATCAGGACACGCCGATCGCGATCTATTCGAATGGTCAACCGGCCGGTATGTACGGGCCGATGGCGCAGGACGCGGGTGCGAACGTGCTCACCGGGTCGTGGTTCGAACTCGCCGAGGAACTGCGCACCCGCAGGCTGTTCCCGATCACCAAGCCGAGCCGCTGAACCCCAGCCGATGAAAAAGGCAGGTCCCCCGGCATGTCGCCGAGGGACCGGATCGAACGAGCCGCGTGCTCAGTGCCTGGGGTCGTGGCCGACCTGGTCGGTCAGCATGCGCAGGCCGCTGACCAGGCCACCGATCAGGTCGCTCTCCTTGAACGAGGCGACCATGCCCATGGTGGCGAGCTTGCAGCCGCGGTCGGAGAGCCTGCGGTGGGCCTCCTCACCGGTGACGATCTCCAGCACGCGCTGACCGGGCGAGACCGCGATCAGCACCGAGTGGCTGGCCGTCGCGCCGAGCGACGCGTGCAGGTCCTCCGCGGTCTTGCGGGTGTCCGTGCCGAGGTTGCCGAGGTAGACGCTGAACTCCAGCCCGGTGGTGCGGGTGGACAGCGTCAGCGCCTCGTCCAACCTGGACAGTTGCACCGGGGTGAACGGCACCGTCAGCGGCAGCGGCTTGACCTCGCGAGCGATCGAGATCCGGCCGCCGGGCATCACCGCCTCGCCGAACGCCAGCTCACGCTGCTCGGACTTCGCGACGACACTGCTCGCCGCATGCGCGGACACCGGAGTGTCCACCTTTTCACCAGTTGCCACGAGAACCTCCCCGAGCGGTCCGGACCGGCTCGCCGGCCTGGACGTCGGCTGCCACGGACGAGTGCGCACCGTGCGAGTCGGCAGTGCCGGTGTTCGCGCTCCACCAGACGGGGTCATACGTCCACTCCTGACCGGAGCGGTACTTCGGGGCGCGGGACATCTTCGGCACCATCGTCAGCAGCGCGATCACGCCGTAGAGCGCCGCCGGGATCACCACGAAGACGAGCAGGGTCTGCACGACTGTCACGCGCAGTACGGTAGCTGATCGCTCTGGGCGGGACGCAGCGGCTCGGCAGTTGTGTCGGGGTGGCAGGGCAGGCTCACACCGGGCCCACACCCGCGCATCACGCGACGGTCACGAACCGAAACAGTGCGACGGCGTACTTGCCTAGTCCCTTTACTGGAAAACCACCCGGTGAGACGAGCCGCTGGTCCGAATGCTCGCGCTCCAGATGGCCGCAGGTGGCAAGCGTATTGGCGGCTTGTTCAATAAACACAATCCCCGTACATTTTTCACCTGTACGGCCCTTGCGGCCATACATCAGTTACGCTTCGCCGCACCCGACGCAAGGAGAAACTGCTATGCGCACGGTTCCCGCCGCCGATCGAGTGATCCCCTGTGCATCCTCAGCGAAGATCAATGTTACGGACCGTGTAGCAGGCACCCGCGTGACCTCGTGCACCGGCACTCGGGTCACCGCGCTGGGTACTCGGGTCACCCGCCAGGGCGGCACCCGGGCGACTGCCGCCTTCGGCACCCGGGTCACCGCGCACTCCGGCACTCGGGTCACCAGTCTCGACGGCACGCGGGTCACCGCGCTCGGCACTCGGGTCACCAGTCTCGATGGCACCCGCATCACGGCGCTCGGCACCAGGGTGACGCGTACCGACGGTACTCGCGTCACTGCATTGGGTACCCGAGTGACGGCGTGCGGCACCAGGGTCACTCGTAGGGTTTCGGGTCAGGACGGCACGCGCGTCACCGCGGGCACCAGGGTCACCCGCTCGATCGGCACCCGCGTCACCGCCGCCGACGGCACGCGCGTCACCAGCGTGGACGGCACCCGCGTCACCGCGCACCACGGCACCAGGGTCACCCGCGCCGACGGCACCCGCGTGACCTCGCGCACCGGTACTCGGGTGACCGCGCACGGCACGCGCGTGACCAGGACCGATGGCACCCGGGTCACCGCGCGCACCGGGACGCGCGTCACCAACTGAAACCAGCCGAAACAGACCGGATCAGGCCGCGGGTTCGCCCAGGTAGGGCAGCCACTGCGGATCTGCTTTGGCGACACCCGCCAGCAACCGCCAGTTCTGCCCACGTGGCGCGGTCGGCGTGACCGGCAGGCGCCAGCCGATCTCGGCCAGCAGCTTGTCAGCCTTGCGATGGTTGCACTTCGCACAGCTGGCCACGCAGTTCTGCCACGTGTGGGGGCCGCCCCGGCTCCTCGGGATCACGTGGTCGATGGTTTCGGCACGTACGCCGCAATAGACACAGCGGTATCGGTCCCGGTACATCAGACCGGCTCGGGTCAGCGGCACGCGGGCGCGATAGGGCACGCGGACGTAGCTGCTGAGCTTGATCACCGAAGGCGCTTCGACGGTCATCGCGGCGGAGTGCAGCAACAGGCCGGTCGAATCACCGTGGATCACTTCGGCCTTGCCACACACCACCAGGATCACCGCCCGCCGCAGCGGCAACGCGGTGAGCGGCTCGAACGTGGCGTTGAGCAGCAGCACCTGTCGTTTACCCCAGGGCGACGGCAGCCCGGCCTCGCCGGACTCCTGGCGCACAGCACCGGTCGACACGGCCTGGCTGGCAGTGCCGATCGGGATCGGTTGTCGGTCGGGCACGCGACCACCTCCACCGGGTACGTGGCCTAGTCGACCACAGATCCCCCATGAAAAGCACGCGGGTTTGGTGACGTGTCGCACAGGCGCGGTCGACGAACTGGTGAACATCACCCGGCCGATGCGGCGAAACAACCGGTGAGCGGCTCGCGCACTCGCTCAATAGAGACAGGGTTTCCCAAGGCCAACGATGTACCGCCCCCTATCCTCGGGCCCAGCGACACCAATTCGTGACCTTCGTTGGGAGAGACCTAGTGGCGATCGACCTGTTCAGTACCCCGCCGTCCTGTGTGAGTAACGATCCGGGCAGCTGGTGCGCGCAGGTGTGGAATTCCACGCACATCAACTGGCTGGCCGATCTGACCAACTGGGACTGGCTGGTCGCCAAGCCGTTCAAGATCGCGGTCATCCTGGTGCTCGCGTTCATCATCCGCATCCTCGTGCACCGGATGATCAAGCGATTGACCAGCGGCGACGGCAACGGAAGACGCCCGGCGATCCTGCGACCACTCAGAGAGCGCGCGCCGCAGTCCAGTAGCGCGCTGCTGACCGAACGGCGCGGCCAGCGCGCCAAGACCATCGGCTCGGTGCTCACCTCGATCGTCTCGTTCGTGGTGTGGGGCATCGCGTTCGTGCTGGTGCTCGGCGAGTTCGGTTTGGATCTCACCCCGATCATCGCCTCCGCGGGCGTGATCGGCGTCGCGGTCGGCTTCGGCGCGCAGAACCTGGTCAAGGACTTCCTGTCCGGCATGTTCATGCTGCTGGAAGACCAGTACGGCGTCGGCGACGTGGTCGACCTCGGCCAGGCCAGCGGCACGGTCGAATCGGTCGGGCTGCGGATCACCACGGTCCGGGACGTGGCCGGCACGGTCTGGTACGTGCGCAACGGCGAGGTCTCCCGGGTCGGCAACTCCAGCCAGGGTTTCGCGGTCGCTGTCGTGGACATCCCGGTCGGTTACGCGACCGACGTGAACGAGGCGCTGAACCTGCTCGGCTCGATCGCCGAACAGGCTGTTCAGGAGAAGCCGCTGGTCACCGACGTGCTGGAGACCCCGCAGGTGCTCGGCGTGCAGGGCATGACCCATGACGCGATCACGCTGCGGCTGACCGTGAAGGTGCGCCCGGCCCGCCAGTGGGCGACCCAGCGCGAGTTGCGCAGGCGGATCATGGCCGCGCTCGACCACACCATCTTCGAGCCGCCCACCGGGCGTCCGGTGACCGTCACCAATGCCGACGACTGACCCCCGGGCCTCACACCTACTTCGCAATGCGGGAAAATAGTCTGGTGGCCACCCCGGAGAATTTCTACGAAGCGGTCGGCGGCGAGGAAACGTTCCGTCGGATCGTGTCCCGCTTCTACGAGCAGGTGGCCGTCGACGAGATACTTCGTCCGCTGTACCCGGAGGAGGACCTCGGCCCGGCGGCCGAGCGGCTCACGCTGTTCCTGATCCAGTACTGGGGCGGCCCGCACACCTATTCCGATCAGCGCGGACACCCCAGACTCCGGATGCGGCACGCGCCGTTCCGGATCAGTCCGATCGAACGGGACGCGTGGTTGAAGAACATGCGGATCGCGGTCGACGAACAGAAGCTGCCGGAGGAATACCAGGCGCAACTGTGGTCGTACCTGGAAATGGCCGCGCAGAGCATGCTGAACTCCTGGGTCTGAGTGCACCCCTTGCCGTTACCGACATTCTTTGCATCTTTCCCAAAACTCCACCGTTTTTCGAGCGCGCGGGCACACCGTGTTCGGTCGAATCCGGACGGTGATCTCTTCGTGAGCAGTGCCACCAAGTTACCGAGTTCGATCGTTCGGACCCGGCCCTGTGGGCACGCTCGGATGGCAGGATGAACCCTCGTGCGACGATCAGCCGATCTCGAAGAAGCGCGGCCGGAGGAGTCGACCTGGTGGCGTGACGCGGTTTTCTACCAGGTGTACGTCCGGTCCTTTGCCGACTCCAACGCGGATGGCATCGGGGATCTGGAAGGCATCCGGTCCCGCCTCGGCTACCTGGAGCTGCTCGGCATCAATGCCGTCTGGCTGACCCCGTTCTACCCGTCCCCGATGGCCGATCACGGCTACGACGTCGCCGACCCGCGCGACGTCGACCCGGTGTTCGGTGACCTGGACGAGTTCGACCGGCTGGTCGCCGACGCGCGCAAGCACCGCATCCGGGTGGTGATCGACCTGGTGCCCAACCACACCAGCAACCGCCACCCGTGGTTCGCCGCGGCGGTCGCGGCAGGCCCCGGTTCGCCGGAGCGTGAGCGCTACATCTTCCGCGAGGGCCGCACCTACGACGGCTCAGAGCCCCCGAACAACTGGCGCAGCATGTTCGGCGGTCCCGCCTGGACGCGCGTGCCGGACGGTCAGTGGTACCTGCACCTGTTCGCGCCGCAGCAGCCCGACCTGAACTGGGAACACCCGGAGGTCGCCGAGGACCTCGAACACACCATGCGGTTCTGGCTGGAGCGCGGCGTGGACGGCTTCCGCATCGACGTGGCCAACGGCATGGCCAAACCGGCCGGCCTGCCCGACATGGACCCCCGGCTCGCCGCAGGCGGCACCGCGATGCTGGAAAGCGACCTCGACGACCCGCGAACCGACAACGACGGCGTGCACGAGATCCACCACATGATCCGGCAGATCCTGGACGAATACCCGGGCCGGATCGCGGTCGGCGAGGTGTGGGTGTCCGACGACGAGCGGTTCGCCCGCTACGTCCGCCCTGACGAGCTGCACATGGCGTTCAACTTCCGGCTCATCGACGCCGCGTTCGACGCGGACGCGGTGCGCACCGCGATCGTCCACTCGCTCGGGGCGGTCGCCGAAGTCGGTGCCCCGCCGACCTGGACGCTGTCCAACCACGACGTGACCCGGCACGCGAGCCGCTACGGCGCAGGCGATCTCGGCGTGCGCCGGGCCCGCGCGATGGCGCTGGTCGAACTGGCGCTGCCCGGCGCGGTGTTCATCTACAACGGCGAGGAACTCGGCCTGGCCAACGTCGAACTGCCCGAATGGGCGTTACAGGACCCGGTATGGGAACGCTCAGGGCACACCAACCGCGGTCGCGACGGCAGCCGCGTCCCGCTGCCATGGGAAGGCCAGACGCCGCCGTTCGCCTTCAGCGAATCCGAGAACACCTGGCTGCCGATGCCATTCGAATGGGCGCCGCTGACCGTAGAGGCACAACTGGAAGATCCCGGTTCGATGCTGTCGCTCTACCGGGAAGCCATCGAGATCCGCCAGTCCACGCCCGCGTTCTCCGGCAACGATCTGGAGTGGTACGGCGCCCCGCCTGGCTGCTTCGCATTCCGCCGCAAGGGCGGCGGGCTGATCTGCGCGCTCAACACGACCAACGTCCTGGTCCCGTTGCCGCCCGGCGAGGTGCTCGCGTCCAGCGGCCCCTTGCAGGACGGCCAGCTCCCGCCCGACACCGCGGTCTGGCTCAAATAAGCAGTTTTTAGATCAACAGGGGCAGCAGTGCGTGCCGGCGCCGCAACACGGCGCCGTAACGCGCGTCCAACCGCAACCACGAATCGGTCGCGGTGACCCGCAACAGTTCGTCGTCGCCGGTCAGGAAACCCATCCCGGACAACGCGAACAGGCAGCGCATCGGCACCTTCACGGCCAGTCCGGCGCCGCTCACCGTGAGCACCTGCTGATCAAGCAGCGACGTCGGCGCGCTGCCGCGCGGGCCAGGATTCTCCCGCGCCAACGCGATTCCCTGATCGGCCAGCTCGGAGACGACCTGCGCGGGCAACTCGTCGACGACCTGCCACCCGTCCGAGGGCGGCAACGGCGAATGCCACAGCAGACCGCGATCCGGCCCCGGATCCATCCGCTCGCCGCCGACGATCGCCAGCGCCGCCAGCAGTTCGTTGCCGGACACCGTGATGTCGCCCGGCGTCACCTCGCCGCGCACCGTCCGCGTTGCCAGCACGTCGAACGGCGTCGCCACCCACGCGACCACGTGCCCGTTCGGCTTGTTGCGCAACCGGACGGCGGCCTGGCCGTCCAATCGAACCGAACGCGCCACGAACGCGCCGAGATCGTCCCGGTCGGCCGGGTCCGGTACATACAGTTCAGGCACTGCCAGCTCCCGCCCGATACCCGGCGAGGAAATCCCGCTCGGCCTCGGCCAGCCGACGCGGCCGACCGGATTCCAGGTTGTAGGGCACCATCAACGTTTCCGCCGTCGCCACAACGGCATCGGCACTCGACCGTCCACTGTGGACGACATAGTCCAGGGTGAAGGACGCCGCCTTGAGCGTCCGCACCGAGATCTCCACCCGCACGTCGCGCCCATCCGCGATCAACGGCACGTGGTAGTCGACCACCAAACGAGCCACCACCATGCCGCCCGCCATGCTCTGCGCGCCCTGCCGCGCCGCCTCCACGAACAACAGCTCGGCGCGTGCCTCTTCGAGCAGCGTCACCGTGTTGGCGTGATTGACATGACCGAACGCATCCATGTCAGACCAACGCGGACGCACCTCGGCGGCGAATACACCCAATACGAACGCCTCCAGCGATATCGGGCTCGACCCGCCGACTCTACAGCGTGTAGAAACTGCCCCGATCGCCTGGCGGCACGGGGCGCGGACACCAGTCCGCGCCCCGCTGCACCCACTACCCGGTCGCAGACGGGGCAAGCCCCCGCGAGCCCTGCCCGCGACCGTTCCCTCTCAGCACACCAGCCTCCCGGCGCACCAAGTCTCCCTCAGCGGACCATCGCCCTGATCTGCCGCGCCGCCACCGACAGCGTGGCCAGATCCGGCCTGCCCACCCGCGCGATCTCGCGCAGCGAAGCCCGAGCACGACCCAACCGGGACGCGTTCGACTCCTCCCACTTCTCGATCTTCACGCTCGCGCTGTCCCCCGGGTCGCTGTGCCGCAGCACATCCAGGGTGATCGCGCGCATCGACGAGTACAGGTCGTCCCGCAGCGCCAGCCGCGCCAGCGCGTGCCACCGGTTGCCCCGCTCCAACGCGCTGACCGCGCTGAGCATCGAGTCGACATCCAGGTGATCCGACAGCGCGTAGTACAGCTCCGCCGTCTCCAGGTGACTGCGCTCGACCCCCAGTCCGACCTCGCGCTCGGCCAGCTCCGCCACCTCGATCACGTCGAGCAGCGCGTAGGAGTTCAGCTGTGCCGCGATCCGCTCGGCCAGCGGCGCCGGCACGCCCTTGCCGAGCAGCTCCGCCGTGTGCTCGGCGACGATCTCCCGCTCCCGGCCCTGCAACAGGGTCATCATCCGGGACGACAGATCCGCGACCGCGACCGCGAACCGGCTGATCTCGGCGCCGACCGGCAGCGGCTGCGGCCGGTTGGACAGGAACCAGCGCGACGCCCGGTCCAGTGTGCGGCGGGTCTCCAGCATCAGGTCGTCCGCGACCTTGGTCGGCACCTCGTTGTCCAGCGCGGCGATGTCGCGCCACATCGAGGACAGGTCGAACACCCGGTTCGCCACGGCGTACGCGCGCACCGCGTCCGTGGCGGTCGCCGACATCTCCTCGGCCAGCCGGAACGCGTACGACACGCCGCCACCATCGACGACCTCGTTGACCAGCATCGTCGACACGATCTGCCGACGCAGCGGATGCGACCCGATCGCCGAACCGAACCGCTGCCGCAACTGAGTCGGGAAGTACTCCGGCAGCCTGCTCGCGAACACCTCGGCGTCCGGCAGGTCGCTGGCCAGCACCTCCTCCTTCAGCGCCAGCTTCACGTGCGCGAGCAACGTGGCCAGCTCCGGCGAGGTCAAGCCCTTCTCCGCCTTGCCAAGCGCCCGGAACTCCGGATTGCTCGGCAACGACTCCAGCTCCCGGTCCAGCCCCGCCCGCGCGACCAGATCGTTGACCAGCCGGTTGTGCACGGTCAGCATCTGCGGCGCGTGCGCCCTGGACACCCCGAGCAGCCGGTTCTGGTCGTAGTTGTCGGCCAGCACCAGGTTCGCGACCTCGTCGGTCATGTCCGCCAGCAACGCGTCCCGCTCGGCGTGGTCCAGCTTGCCCTCGATGATCAGGTGGTCCAGCAGGACCTTGATGTTGACCTCGTGGTCCGAGCAGTCCACCCCGGCCGAGTTGTCCAGCGCGTCGGTGTTGATCTTGCCGCCCGTGCGCGCGAACTCGATCCGCCCGCGCTGGGTGAGGCCCAGGTTGCCGCCCTCACCGATGACCTTCACGCGCAGCTCGTCGCCGTCGACCCGGATCGCGTCGTTGGCCTTGTCGCCGACCTCGCCGTCGCTCTCCGAGGACGCCTTCACGTAGGTCCCGATGCCGCCGTTCCACAGCAGATCCACCTGCGCCAGCAGGATCGCCCGCATCAGATCGGCAGGCGCCAGCTTGGTCACGCCCTCGTCGAGCCCGAGCGCCACCCGCACCTGCGGACTCACCGGAATCGACTTCGCCGTGCGCGGCCACACCCCGCCACCGGCGCTGATCAGCGACCGGTCATAGTCGTTCCACGACGAGCGCGGCAACTCGAACATGCGCCGCCGCTCCGCGTAGGAACTCGCCGCGTCCGGGTTCGGATCGATGAAGATATGCCGGTGGTCGAACGCGGCCACCAGCCGGATCTGCTCCGAGCACAGCATCCCGTTGCCGAACACGTCACCGGACATGTCGCCGATGCCGACCACGGTGAACTCCTGCGTCTGGGTGTTCACGCCCAGTTCGCGGAAGTGCCGCTTCACGCTCTCCCACGCACCGCGCGAGGTGATCGCGATCGCCTTGTGGTCGTACCCGGCCGACCCACCCGACGCGAACGCGTCACCCAGCCAGAACCCGTACTTCGCCGACACCGAGTTCGCGATGTCCGAGAACGTCGCCGTCCCCTTGTCGGCAGCGACAACCAGGTAGGTGTCGTCCCCATCGAACCGAACGACATCCTTCGCAGGCACAACCTTGCCCGCATCCAGATTGTCGGTCAGGTCCAGCAGTCCCGAGATGAACATCTTGTAGCAGGCAACACCCTCGGCAAGCGCAGCCTCGCGGTCCACAGCAGGATCACCGGTCACGGCAGGCGGCCGCTTGACCACGAACCCGCCCTTCGCGCCCACCGGCACGATCACCGCGTTCTTCACCGCCTGCGCCTTGGCCAGGCCCAGCACCTCGGTGCGGAAGTCCTCGCGCCGGTCGGACCAGCGCAGCCCACCCCGGGCCACCGGCCCGAACCGCAGGTGCACGCCCTCCAGCCGAGGCGAATACACGAACACCTCGAACCGCGGCCGGGGCTCCGGCAGATCCGCGATCTGGTGCGGATCCAGCTTCAGCGCCAGATACGGACGCGGATTCCCGTCGTCGTCCCGCACGAAGTAGTTCGTCCGCAGCGTCGCGTTGACCAGCCCCAGCAGGCTGCGCAGGATCCGGTCCGCGTCCAGGCTGGTGACCTCGTCGATCAGCTGCCCGATCTCCGCGGTCAGCGACTCGGTCGCGGCATCCCGGTTGGTCTGCGAGAACACCGGGTCGAACCGCGACTCGAACAACCTGACCAGCGCGGTCGCCACCGGCGTGTGCGCGAGAACCGCGTCCTCGATGTAGTCCTGACTGTTCGTGGTACCCGCCTGCCGCAAGTACTTCACGTACGCCCGCAGAATCGCGGCCTGCCGCCAGGTCAACCCCGCCTGGAGCACCAGGGCGTTGAACCCGTCGATCTCGGCGTCCGCGTTCCAGGTCGCCTGGAACGCGTCCTGGAACCGGGTGCGCAGGTTCTCCACGTCGGTCGCGCTGAGCTGGTCCAGCATCGTCGGATCGATGCGCAAACCGAAGTCGTAGACCCAGCACTTGGTGCCGTCGTCCCGCTGCACCTGGTAAGGCCGCTCGTCCACGACCACAACGCGCATCTGCTGCAACAACGGCAGCACCATCGACAGCGTGACCCGCTCGCCCGCCAGGTACAGCTTGAACCGCCGCTCCCCTGGCTCCGCCCCCTCCGGCAGGTAGAACGACACCGCGACATCGCCCGAACCGCGCAGCCCCTGCAAAACCCGCAGGTCCACGAGTCCGACTCCGGCGTCGAAATCTTCCTTGTACGCCTCAGGAAACGCGGCCGCGTAGCGAAGGCCCTGCTCGGAGGCAGTTTCCGGACTACCCGGCGTCCCCGGCGGCAACGCCCGGCGCTCGGCGACGACCGCGTCGATCATCAGGTCGTCCCAGCTGCGCACCGCGTCCGCGAGCAACTGCTGGATGTGCAACGGCTGCGGGTCGATCTGATCGTTCGGGTCGGTGTGCACCATGAAGTGCACCCGCGCCAGATCGGTCTCGCCGACCCGCGTCGAGTACTCCATGTTGTTGCCGTGCAACTCCGCAAGCAGCACTTCCTGCATGGCCAGCCGCGAAGTCGTGGTGTACCGGTCGCGCGGCAGGTAGACCAGGCAGGAGTAGAAACGGCCGTACGGGTCCTGCCGCAGGAACAACCGCAACCGGCGCCGGTCGGCCAGCGCCAGCACGCCCGTCGCGGTGTCGTAGAGCGACTGCTCGTTGGTGGAGAACAACTCCGGGCGGGGATAGTTCTGGATGACCTCCAGCATCTTCTGCCCCGAATAGGACTCCATCGGGAACCCGGCGCGGTGGATCACCTCCCGCACCCGGCGCTCGATCACCGGAATGTCCAGCACGTCCTCGTGCATCGCGGCGCTGGTCAACACACCCAGGAACCGGTGCTCCCCATTGACGTTGCCCTGCTCGTCGAACGTCTTCACACCGACGTAGTACGGATAGGAGGAGCGGTGCACCGTCGACGGCGCGCTCGCCTCCGTCAACACCAGCAACTGCGGCGCCAGCGCGTGCGCGGCAAGATCAGGTCCGGCGGTCAGGCTGCGCGCGGCCAGGCTGTCCTGCCGCAACACCCCCAGCCCCGTCGCCAGAATCGCGCGCAACGCGGGCTCACCGTTGCTCGGGTCCTCGACCAGTTCGTACTGGCGGTAACCCAGGAAGGTGAAATGCTTCTCGGACAGCCAGCGCAGCAGCTTCGCGCCCTCGCTGATCTGCTGCTCCGGCGCGGCAGACGGATTCTGCTCAAGATGATCCGCGAGCATCCGCGCGGTACCGACCATCCGATCGGTGTCCTCGACCACCTCGCGCACATCGTGCAGCACGGAGACCAGCCGGTTCTCCAGCTCACGGGCGCGTTCCGGGTCGGTCACCAGATCGACCTCGATGCTCATCCACGATTCGAGCAACGCGTCCGAGGGCGGCGCCTCAGGGTCGGTGGCGGCGAGCACCTCGCGGAGCGAACCAGCCAGATCGCGGCGCACCACAACGATGGGGTGCACGATGCGCTGCACGTTCACGCCACTGTGCGCCAACTCCGCGACAACCGAGTCGACGAGGTAAGGCATGTCGTCGGTGACAACCTGGATCACCGTGGCCGGACAGTCCCAGCCATCCTGCGCGGCAACCGGATTCAGTAACCGGACAACCGGCCTGCCGGCCACCCGCGCCTCCGCGAGCAGCAGATTCGACCGCACCGCGCCCACCAGATCGCGGGGATCGTCGTCGATGACTTCCTCAGGCGGAAGATAGCGGTAGTAAAGCCTAATCAGATCGGCCAGGTCGGGAGAGAGCTCGGCGGCCTGATCGATCAGCTGATCGCGGATCTGCTCAGGGCTGGCCGCCTTGGCGGTCTGGTCGCTGGACTGATCAATGGCAACGGAACCATTGCCAGTTGGGGACATTGTCGCTCCGGACGAGGATCCAGTGGATCCGGTTGAGATCATCTTTGGGCCACTCCACGCTTCGCGGCACCCCATCGTGCCGCAACCGTGACCTAAGCTACCCGTTCCGCGAACCGGAGGGTACGGCAGCCGTCCAGCTGTTTCCGCAGGTCAAATGGCATGATCGGCAATACCGGTGAGTAGAAGTGCGTTGTGCCCAACACGATCAGGTGCGATCCATGCCACCATTTTTGATTCAGTAGGGTTCGCATGATCGGTTCAGTCAGGTGGTCGGCGGGTTCCAGTCCGTACCGGCCTCATCGCCGTCGCTGTGCCGTGCCACCCCGAACGACCGGGTAGACGACCCCGGCCGCCACGACGGCGGATCGATCGACCCCAGCGGCTCGGTGCCCGTGCCCAGCCAACTGCTCAGCTCCGTAGCCCCCAACTCGCTCGGCTCGGCGGCATGCGCCAGCGAATCCTGCGCCTCGTCCGCGTCGCGAACATCCTGATAGGCCCGCAAAGCCTCGGTGAGCAAGTCACCGAGCTTCGGCGTACGCCGCCGACCGCGCCCCGACCGCCCTTCGATACTCGCCACGTCCGACTCAGCTTCCAAGTCCGACGACCCAGCATCCGACAGCCCTGTGTTCGACAGCCCAGCGTTTGACGGCCCACCGCTCGAGGGTCCAGCGAGCTTTGCCGCGATGCCGGGCGGCGGTGGCGAAGGCCGCAGCGCCCCGCCCACTTCCTGCTTCGGCGCCGGTTCCGCCGCAGGCTTCTCGCTCGTACCGAACACGGCCTCCGGCGCGAACGGCTGCGCCGTCGCCGACCGCTCGGCACGCGGCGTCGGCTCCGGCTCCGGCAACGCAGGCGCTTGGGCAGGCTTGTCGTCGGAGGGCCGCAACGGCGTCGTCGACGGTTCCGACAGCTCCAGCGCGGACGGGTCGTCGAACCGCGCCAACATCGCACTGAACTCGGACAACGCCGAGAACGAACTCCCCCCTTCCGCACCAGACTCGCCGGCCCCAGCTCCGCGCGCCTCAGCTCCGCGCGCCTCAGCTCCGCTCACCGCAGCCCCAGCCAGCCCAGACCCAGCCAACCCAGATCCGACCGACGCAGATCCGACCGACGCGGGTTCGCCGCTGGCAGGTTCAGCCGCCGTACGCGCCGGGCTCCCTACCGCAGGCGCGGCATCCACCCTGGGCGCCGTGTCGACCTTCGGCGCAGCATCCGTCCTGGGCGCAGCATCCGTCCTCGGCGCGCCATCCATCCTCGGCGCAGGGTCGGCTCTCGGCGCTTCCGCCCGCGGCGTCACATCAACCCTCGGTGCCGTGTCCGTCCTCGGTGCCGTGTCCGTTCTGGGAACGGGGGACTCCATCCGCGACGCAGCTTCGGTACCCGGCGTCTCCATCTTCGGCGCCATGTCCGCTCTGGGCGTGGCAGCTGTCGTCGGCGCCACCTGCGCCCTCGGTGCTGCCGCCCTTGGCGGCGCACCCATCGCGTCCATCGTCGGGGCAGGTCCCGTGCTCGGCGAAGGTTCCGTCCTGGCCGCCGCGGCCACGCCCGGCGAGGTTTCCGGGCTCGGTCGCCCGAAGTAGTAACCCGACCCGAACTCCACGTTCCCCGACGAGATGCGACTCAGATCGATGTAGCCCGAAGCGGTTCGGCCATCGTCCGCAGGGCGCTGGCCCAGATCGATCCTCGGCAGGTTCTCGCCCGTGCTGATATCGAAAGCCGGTGGCATCGCGGGAGGTGGCGTGGTGGCCCGTGCGCTCGGCGGCATCGCGAAGCCGGACCGCGGCGTGGCAGGCGTCGAATCTTGCGCAGGGACCGCAGTGGCGGCCGACGGGCTGGGGCTGGTCGCAGGCATACCCGGCGCAGGCGAGCCGGTCGCGGACAGGCCCATCGCCGGTAGCGCGAAGCCAGATGGTGGCGTCAAGTCCGTCGCCGACACGAAATCTGCCGAGCCAGTTACTGATGCCGACGGTCCAGTCATTGGCGAAGGCATCGCGTGGGATGGCGTCGAGCCACCAGTCGGAGAGCCGCTCGGCACGCCGAAGGGTGGCGCGCCGAAGGGCACCGAAGGTGCCGGGCTGGCTGAGAATCCGGTCGGCGGCAAACCGAATGGCGCCGGAGTCTCCCCCGTCATCGGCGATCCGGTCAGGCTTTGCGCCGCGAAACCGGTGGGCGGGGTGGGATCCGGGGCGGCTTGCGGATTGAGACCCGCAAAACCCGATCCGGGAAACGCCGCGCCGGGGAAACCTGCCGGGGCCGGCTCTGGCGTGCTCGGCTGCGTGGGAGTGGGCAGTTGGGGCAGGCGGATCTTGGGGATGGTGTCGTCAGCGCGGCGCCGACCACCGCTCGACGGCTCGACCGGGGGGATCAGACCGGCGAGGAGCGGCTGGCTGTGATCCCGGCGGGCCCGGCGACCGGTTGGCTCGGAGTCTGCGTTGGTTGGTTGCGGCGTCGACGCGGCGGGCAGAGCCGGTTCGAGGCCAGGCGGGCGGGCCGGGTCGGTCGTCTCGGGCGCGCGACGGCGGCCGCCGCTGCCAGCGGAGATGCCGAGACTGTCCAATACGGACCGACTGGATTCCGCAGGCGGCGCGGAATGGCGCGCTACCGGCTCAGCGGATGGCGTTTCCTCCGCGCGTCGCCTGCCGGAGTCCGGTGTGGACAGTGCAGCGGGTTCGGGCGAGCGGTGCGAGGTGCGGGCCGGATCCGCGTCCTCGGATCTGCGTCGGCCGGTGCTGATCAGGCCGCCGAGGCCGAAACGGTCCAAGCCGGTTGGGGTGTCGGTGGTGCGCTGGGGTGTTGCGGCTTCGGCTGCCGGTGCTCGCGGTTCGGGTTTGCTGGGCGCGACAGGCATGGGCTCGACAGGCATGGGCTCGGCGGGCCTAGGTGCGGCAAGCGTGGGCTCGGCCGGTTTCGACTGGGTCGGGTTGGGCTGCGCCGGGTTGAACTGCGCCGAGTCGGGCTGGGCCGGGCTGAACTGCGCCGAGTCGGGCTGGGCGGGTTTGGCGGCGGCGGGGTCCAGCAGCCAGCGGCCGGTGTCGGACTCCTCGTCGGCGGGCAGCCAGACCGGCGTCCAACGCTGGGTCGGTTCCTGGCTCGCCGCGTGCCGACGTCGCGCGGTTTCTGCCGCGTCGGCGGCTGATTCGGGCGACAGCAAACCGGACCAGGTTGCTTGCGGCAGCGGAGTTCGCACCGGCTCGGGGGCTTCGACGGGCAGGGTTCCCCGGGCCCGGCGGCCGGTCGGCTGTTCGGCGGCCGGGAA
>DASXOJ010000080.1:0-26322 GCA_036494465.1 Pseudonocardiaceae bacterium | reverse complement strand
TTGGTTGGCGTTGCCGGTGCAGTCCCAGATCTGTGGCTGGGTGCCGGGGGTGGTGGACCAACCTGTGTCGTCGAGACACTTTCCGGAGTTGGGGTTGAGCAGGGCACCATCGGACTGGGGAGCCCAGACCTGAGCGCCGGTGCCGTTACAGCTGTATAGATCGACGGCGGTGCCGGTGGTGGTGCCTGCGCCGTCCACATCGAGACATTTCCCCAGCGCTTCAAGCGTGTTGTTCGATTCGGCGGTCCAGGACTGGGCGTTGGTGCCATTGCAGGTGTAGACCTGCACCGGCGTTGAATCCGTCATGTTGGCACCTCGCACGTCGACACACAGACCGTCGTAGCCGGTGATCGGTCCCGCTGCACCCGGCGGTGGTGATGTTCCTCCGCCGGACAGGTTGATGTCGCCCTGGTGTAGCACCTCTGGGTCGTAGTAGATCGCCTTGATCGAGGCGTTGGTGTTGCCGGTAGGAGATCCGCCATGGGAATCGGTGAGGTAGTCGGCCCACTCGTTGAAGTAGGTCCAGTCGGGCTGGCTGGATAGCTGTCCTGGACTGGGCAGCGTCCCGACCTCGGCGAGCGCGATCGGTTTCCTACCGGCGATGTTCTGGATCGCCGAGTACCACACGGATGTCGGGAAGCTGTTGTCCCAGGGGTCGAGCCCGACGACATCGACGTACTGGTCGCCCGGGTAGTAGGTCGACAGCGCCGATGTGCTCCCCGAGTCCTTGGCGCTCCACACCCAGATCAGGTTGGTCAAACCCTCGGCGTTGACCAGGTAGTTGTAGGTCAACCGCCACAGTGCGGCGGTGTTGGGAGTGCCGCCCCACCATGACCAGCCGTCGTTGATCTCGTGCAGCGGACGCCACAGCACGGGGATGCCCGCGTTCTTCAGCTGTTGCAGATACGGGACGATGATGTTCAGTTCGTTCTTCCACGCCGTGTTGAGCGCGGAGCCATTGGTGACCAGTTGCTGCCACTGGCTGCCGGAGAGCGCGCCATTCTGGCTTTCCACCTGCGTCCAGTCGCAGGGCTCGCTCATGGTCGGTGGGCACTCGTGCCACATCAGCGTGACGAGTGAGCCGTTGGCCCACTGCGTCTCCGCTTCGTTGATCATCGTTTGCCGCGCGGCGATGCTGTCCGCCTCATAGAGGAAGTCGCCACCCCACAGACCGGGATACACACCGGTGATGCTGTCTACCTCGTTGGTGTACTGGGCCGGTTCGGAGTTCGGCTCAGCGTTGTGTTGTCCGGCGACGGTGTGGCTACCCTCGATGCTCTTGAGGTAGGCCAGCACACTGGCTGGCGTGGCGCTGTCGTTCACCACCGCGTTCGGGCGGACCACCGCGACCTTGCCAGCTGGCAACCGGGCAGGCACGGCCACCTGTGCGGTAGATGCTGATGTCGAATCTGTCGCCGTGGCCTGGTGCTGAGTCTGCGCCTGAGCGGGCGGCCCGACTGCGGCGACGATACACAGGATGGTGCCCAATAAGAGTGGTGCCACACTTCGATGTGCGCGCATAGTTCTCCTTTACCGGATCTGACATCTCCTCCATGCTCACGGCTAGCTGAGATTAACCGGTTTAGTTCACTGATGTGCGTTGAGTACAGCACCGAGCTCGGAGCTCGTCAATCCCTCAGGTGAAGGAACCAGCGGCGCCTGCGTGAAGGTAGCGGGCCCCATGAAGTGATCACCTTGGCATGACTGTTTAATAAACCGATTAACAAGCAAATCCGCCTAAGGTGATCCCAACTCTCCAGTAAAGCTGGATGCAAGGTAGCCTGGGCGTAGATGTTGAGATTCTCGGCGGCAACTGGGGAATGTTCGGCCGAGTTACTGTAAGTGCGTGTTTTCGAACTTCGACCATCGTGGATAGCAGCAGATGTGAACTCGCGACGGGGCCACGGCGTGCCGCTGCTACACCCCGAGGAGTAGGTGTTTCAGGCTATGCTCGAAGGTCGGCGCGATGTCCTGCGAGCTTGTCGGCCGCTGGCGGAGGCCTCGGTTACAGCCTCCCAAGCAACCAGCCATCGCCCCCAACGGGCCTCGTTCAGCCATCCAACTCGTCGATCATCTTGTGCAGCCACTCGATCCGGGCAACGGCGTTCTTGCGGGCATTACGTGCCCGCCGGACTTCACCCCGAAGGCCATCGCGTGCGGCCTCGGCATCCGCCAGCTCGGCTTCGGCGAGCTCCTGCCGAGCCTGGTCGAGCTGGGCTTGAAGGCGCTCAGGTGCAGCAATCCTCGAGGCCGTGCTTTTGCAGACGGCTGAGTGACTTGCCCGAGAGTCCGGCCAGTACAGCTTCCCGGTGATTCGCCAGTACCGCAGGCACGCCCACGCATCACGGAGCCGGCCAGGGCGCCAGTCCAGATGCTCGCACGGCACCTCGGGGCGCCCCCTCAGCTCCGGGGGTGTGTGGTCCCAGAACTCCTGGCCACGTGAAGCCAGCCCGCTGCGTGTCCAC
Organism: Pseudonocardiaceae bacterium; assembly: GCA_036494465.1. Lineage (GTDB taxonomy): Bacteria > Actinomycetota > Actinomycetes > Mycobacteriales > Pseudonocardiaceae > CAJCJE01. Next base: position 23,857 of record DASXOJ010000080.1, on the reverse strand, counting down.
CGGTAATCATCCGGGCCCTTGGCCCGAGCCATCCGGAGCATCCGGTTTTCGAACCCCTCTCCTTGCATGACGGCAAGGACGCCCAAGCTCCAGATGTGCCCACGCCGGCATCGCCGGCACAGGTCGAAGCTGAGCGAGCCCCAACTCCGCTTGCCGAGCAGTACGAGGATCTGCCGGCTCTCGGTGTCGGGCGAGAAGCGGACGTAGGCGAGCGTGGCAACCGCCGCCGCGGGTCGGGTGCCGTGGGTGGGCACCAGGTCGCGCCGACGTTCCGCATCGACCTCATGCGCGGGTCGACCCTCGTTCGCCGCGTCGTCGTCGTACGCCGACCCGTACTCGAACCGCATATTTCGAGCCTACTACTGGACCTACCGCCCAGACGAAAGACAGGTAGCCACCACCCGTGCCTCCCGGCGGCGTCAGACCGACGAACTCACGACAGCAATACGCGATGCCATTAGTAGAGCATCGCGAGTCGCAGCAGATGCGAACTCGCGATGCTCCGGGTTCAAAAACAGGCAGTAAGCTTCTTGTTTAACCTCCGGAGCTGGTGAGATACCCTGGTTGATCATGGGCGAAGCCCTTGAGGATATTCCTACGATGGCTGGCTCGATCTTTGTCGCCGCTGCTCCTCCGACGACCTGGCCGCTGGACATGGCTGGACTGGAAGGCCAACTCCGAGCCCGCTGGCCCGAGGTGCACACTGCCGCGCGGCACTCGTCGGCCACTGAGGTGGATTATCTGGCGTTCGAAGCGGACCTGGCTGGTGAACGTCGGCACGGGGCCTATTTCGAACACATGTACCTCCTTTTGGAGGACGGTACTCCGGAATTCTGGGCCGAGACGATTTCGTGGTTCCTGGCCTTGCTTCCGGATGATGCCGAGGTCGTGTGCATGACCGAAGCCGTACCCGAACCGGTTTCCATGCCGCGGCACGCGGACCCCGATCAGATCGTCTCGGTGCTGGAGTCGCTGAGGGCCTGACAGCCACAGATAAGGCCGGTTCGGCCACGAACGATCGGAAGAATCACGCTGGGCGGCCGCCGTCCTGGTTTCGCGGGCGGCCATGGGGCTGGACATCTCATCGCACCGGCTCCATGGCTGGTGGTCAACTCGCGGACGGCTGCCCGCTCACCTGCTCGCCTTCAGTGCTCGCCGCCGCACCGGTCGTCATCGACGTGCGTTCCTTGGTGCAGAACAGCATGAGCAGCGAGCCCGCGAGGGCGAGCACGCTCATCAGGATGAAGCCACTGGTGAACGTGCCGGTGTCCTGCACGATGAAGCCCATCACGAGCGGAGCCACCACGCCGGAGAGCGCGAACACCGCGTCCGCGAACCCGGCCGCGCTGCCGGGTTGGCTCGGTTCGGCGTCGATCGCGGCGACCCACCAGATGCCGCCGGTGATGAAACCGAAGCCGACGCCGAGCGAGATGAACACCAGCGCGGTGGTCAGCGACGGCGCCACGAACACCGGGATCAGCGAGGCGCCTGCGAGCAGCAGCGCGATGCCCATGATGGTGAACCGGCTGCGGATGCTCTTCGTGCGCTTGTACACCCGGTCGACGAGGATGCCGCCGACGAGCGCGCCGACGCAGCCTGCCGCCCATGGCGCCACGGCGAACGCGCCCACCTGGGACAGGTCCAGCTTGTAGGAGGTCGACAGGTACTGCGGCAGCCAGTACAGGAAGCCCCAGAAGATGAAGCCCCACGCGAAGTAGCCGCCGCCGACGATCCACAGGTTGCGGTTCACGAACAGCCGCTTCCAGTCCAGTGTGGACTCGTGGGCTGCCGACTCCTCCGCCAGTTGGCCCGCCGCGATGTAGTCGCGCTCGGCCTGCGAGACGCGCGGGTGCTCGTTCGGGGTGCTGCGCAGCAGGCCCACTGCGACGACCGCCCACAGCAGGCCGACTACCGCGAGCACCCAGAACATGCCGCGCCAGCTGAGCGCGTTGATCAGCTGGGTGACCAGCGGACCGCCGATGAGCAGACTGCCGGAGACCGCGACACCACCGCAGAGCGCGAGCGCGAACCCGCGTTCGGCCCTGGGCAGCCAGCGGCTGGCGATGCGGGTCGCGGCCGGGAAGCCGGGCGCCTCGCCCATCCCGAGGATGATGCGCACCAGCAGCAGCCCGGTGAAGCCACCGGAGATCGGGGTCGCCGCGGTCGCGATCGACCAGATCACCATGCCCCACAGCAAAACCTTGCGCGGACCGAACCGGTCCACGAGCGGGCCGGACAGGAGGGCGAAGACCATGTAGCCGATCGAGAAGGCACTGCCGATCAGTCCGTACTGCTCGGTGTTGATGCCGAATTCCTTGGACAGCGGGTCGACCGCGTAGGAGATCGCGCTTCGGTCGATGTAGTTGATGACGATCAGAACGACGATCAGGGTGATCGTGGCCCACCGGAAATGCTTGTGCATCGTGCCCACCTCGACGTGTGCCAACGAATGAATGGCTCGGACGATCGGTACGGCGATCTGCCGATTAATGCTGTTCCGTTTAGCGGAACGGATTCTTGGATTTGGGAAAGCATGCCCTCGGCCTATCCTATTGTCAATGGTCAGAACAGCCTGGACCTGCCATGTTACGCATCATTCATCACTGTTCCGCCTGCGGGAACACCGCGCCACTCTCGGTGATTTCCGTGAGCAGTTCGGCGACCGCTGCCGGGGTTGCTCCTTCGGTGAGTTCCCAGACCTTCGCGGCCAGTGACCGCGCGGCACCGGCCGAAATGGACCGCTGCGCGTTCCCGACGAACTTCGTGGTCAGTTCGGCATCGCTGAGCGGGTTCGCCGGGCCGCCCCGATTGGCGAGCACCTTTTCGGTCACCGTGCGCCCGTCGGCCAGCCGCGCGGCGAGCACGGCCGGAAACTGGCGCGGGAAGATGTCCGAGCACTCGTCGTCCGCGACGACCTCGACCTTGTCCGCGAGCGCGAGCCGGTCCGGTTCCTGGACGGCCGCGTCGGTGAAGTCCTCGTGGAAGACGCCAAGCCCGCCGCCGCCGAGCAGCGCCGCCGCGACCGTGTACGGTCCGCTGAACGCGCCGTGATAACCCGACCTGGGCCTGCGTTTCTCCTCGATCGGCTCGGCGATGGTGTGCAGCACGGGCTTGGGCACGCCGAGGGTGAGCGAGACGATCGAGGCCGGGTCCACTCCGGACTCGCGCAACCGCAGCGCCGCGTCGATACCCGCGTGCGTGAAGTGGTTGCACGGGTAGGGTTTGAAGAAGATCCCCGGTGTCTCCCAGCGTTCCCCGAGACCGCCGGTGATCGCCTCGACTGCGAACCCGTCGCCGACGAACGACCGCAGGAAGCCGAACCGGCCCTCCAGCACGGTCGGCGGCCCGGTGAGGCCGTGCCTGGCGAGGTCGGCCGCGGCGACGCCGGCGTGTGCGGCCCAGCCGCAGTGCACGCGCTTGATCGTGCCGCCGGTGCGGTTGGCCTCAATGACGCCCGCGCCCATGCTGCACGCGATCGCGATCGCCGAGGTCAGCGCTTCGGCGTCCAGTCCACGCAGCATGCCCGCCGCGACCGCTGCCCCGACCGCGCCACAGATCGCGGTGGCGTGCTGGCCCCGATCAAAGAAGATCGAGTTGCGGGTCGCCTCGTCGTAACCCGCCATGCCGAGCCTGCAGGTGACCTCGATGCCGACCGTTGCCGCGTCCAGGAACGCCGGGCCGGACGCACCGATCTCCTCGGCGACGGCGAGCGCCGCCGGGATGACCGCCGAGGACGGGTGCAGCACCGAGGGCAGGTGCGTGTCGTCGAAGTCAAGGCTGTGCGCGAGCGTGCCGTTGACCAGCGCGGCCGACGGTGCGGGCAGTTTGCCCGGCGTGCCGATCGCCGTCGCGGCCGGGGTGCCGCCCCACGAGGTCACGACCGCGCGGGTGATCCGCGCGGGCGGTTCGCGCAGCGCGGCGAGGCAGTTGCCGAGGAAGTCCACGACGCGGCCTGCGAGATCCGCGCGCAGGTCGGCAGGCAGGCCGTCGGTGGCGACGCGTTCGGCGAGCGCGCCGAGTTGCTGGGCGGGAGTGGCGCTCACTTGGCCACCACCGCGAGCGGGCGGATCGGTGAACCGGTGCCGCCGATGATGCGCAGCGGGGCGAGCACGAACAGGAACTCGGTGAGGCCACGCGCTGCCGCGTCCTCCAGGTTCAGGTGCTCCATGATGTAGATCCCGCGATCCACCAACAGCAACCGGTGCACCGGCAGCAGCCGGTGGCCATCGCCGGGTGGGATCTGCTCGTAGGCGGTGGTGTCCGTGCCGGTCGCGACGATGCCGAGATCGGCAAGCCAGGCGGCACCGGGCTCGGTCACACCCGGCACGCCGGTTGTCGCGCCGAGGTAGGCGGTGGGGTCGCCGAAGTTGCGCGCCCACCCGGTGCGCACCAACGCGACATCGCCGGGTCCTGGCGTCACGGCCGCCTGCTCGGCAGCGGCGCGCAGGTCGGCCGCGGTGACGCCGTAGCCGGGTTCGAGGGTGTCCACGCCGTGCACGCGCGCGACGTCCAGCAGCACGCCCCGGGTGAGCATGGGCGGGATCTTCTCCGCCCCGTGCTCGCGGAACGCGCCGCCGGTCTGCGCCTGCGCCGCGTCGATGCCGCCGTGCAGTTCGCCGCGGAAGCTGACGTGCGCGAGCGCGTCGATGTGCGTGCCGACGTGCCCGCCGGTGACGATCACCTCGTTGGCCGCCGAGCTGCCGTCGGGGCGGACCATGTCGCCGTGCCTGCGCGCGAGCGTCATCCGGAAGCCGGGGTGGTTGGGGGAGCAGGGCATTCCGGTGAACAGGGGCTGCCCCAGTTCTACCGTGTCCACCCCGGTGGCGACGGCGGCGAGCAGCGCGTCGGTCGCGGTGTTCGTCATACGTTGTTTCCTCCTGTGACGGTGTCGGCGACGGTGTCGGCGCGCTCGACGAGCCAGGACGCTCCGGCGACGACGGCGGGGTCGATGAACCGGCCCCGCTCGTCGAGCCAGGCGGCCAGGCCGGATTCGGTGCGGCCGCGCAACGAGTCCAGCAGCGCCCGCGCCGCAGCGACCTCGGCCTCGTGCGGCGTGAACACGGCGTTGACCGGGTTGATCTGGGTGGGGTGCAGCACGGAGCGGCCGAAGAAGCCGCGGTCACGCGCGCGTTCGGTGTCCGCGACCAGTCCATCCACATCGGACACATCGGTCCATGCGGCGTGCGGCGGCCCTGCCAGGCCCGCGGCCCGGCAGGCGTTGACGATCCGCGCCCGCGCCCAGTCCAGCCCGGCCGGGTCGGAGACGCGCAGGTCAGCACGGAGGTCGGCCTCGCCGAGCGAGACGCTGACCACCGAGGGGTGGCAGCGGGCCAGCTCGAAGGCGTTCTCGACGCCGAGCGCGGACTCCACGAGCAGGTGCACCGGCGTGCCGAGCCGTTGCGCGAGCCGCGCGGCCTCGGCAGGGTCGGCGCACTTGGGCACGCGCACCCCGCCTGTCCCGCAACCGGCGAGCGCGGCGATGTCCGCCTCCGCCCACGCGCTGCCCGGCTGGTTGATGCGCACCCACAGCGGTTTCGGCGTTTCCGCGCCTACCGCGGCGGCCGCGTGTTCGCGCGCCGCTTCCTTGGCCGCCGCGGGCACCGCGTCCTCAAGGTCGAGCACGACCGCGTCCGCGTCGCCTGCCATGGCCTTGGCGAGCAGCTCCGGCCGGTGGGCAGGCACGTACAGCCAGGTGCGCGCGCGGCCGATCACAGCGCGCCGCTTTCCCGCAGCCGCGCCAGTTCCGCGTCGTCCACGCCGTAGCGGGCGAGTACTTCCCCGGTGTGCTGGCCCAGTTTCGGGCCGGTGGTGCGCACCGAACCGGGAGTGTCGCTGAGCCGGAACGGCACGTTCTGCATGCGGATCGGACCCAGTTCCTCGTCCTCGATGCGCACCACACTGCCCAGCGCGGCGAACTGCGGATCGTCGAGTATGTCCTCGGCGGTGTAGATCGGCGCGACCGCTGCCTGGGCACGCTCGAACTCGGCGATCACCTCATCACGGTCTCGGTCGGCGATCCAGCTGCCGACGGCCTCGTCGAGTTCGTCGGCGTGCTCGGCGCGGCTGGAACCGGATGCGAACCACGGCTCGTCGATGAATTCCGGCCTGCCCACGAGCTTCATCACCCGCTCGGCAATGGACTGCGCGCTCGTGGACACCGCGACCCAGGCGCCGTCGGCGCAGCGGTAGGTGTTGCGCGGCGCGTTGTTGGTCGATCGGTTGCCGTGGCGCTGCTGTAGGACGCCGAGCTGGTCGAACGCGGTCAGCTGCGGGCCGAGCACGGTCAACATCGGCTCGATGATGGCCAGGTCGAGCACCTGACCCCGGCCGGTGCTCTCCCTGGCGCGCAGCGCGGTCATGATGCCGAAGGCCGCGGTCAGCGCGGAGATCCCGTCGGCGAGGCCGAACGGCGGCAGCGTCGGGGGACCGTCCGGTTGGCCGGTGATCGCGGCGAAGCCGCTCATCGCCTCGGCGAGCGTGCCGAACCCGGGCCGTTTCGCGTAGGGGCCGAACTGGCCGAACCCGGTGACCCGGGCGAGCACAAGGCGCGGGTTGATCGCGGACAGCTCGTCGTAGCCGAGGCCCCAGCGCTCCAGCGTGCCGGGCCGGAAGTTCTCGATCACCACGTCCGCGTCCGCGACGAGCTTGCGGAACAGTCGCTGGCCGTCCTCGGAACCCAGATACAGCGTGATGGCCTTCTTGTTGCGGGCCAACATCTTCCACCACAGCCCGACACCGTTCCTGCTGGCGCCGTGCGTGCGGGCCGGGTCGCCTCTGGGGTGCTCGATCTTGATCACCTCGGCGCCGTGGTCCGCGAGCAGCGTCGCGGCCAGCGGCCCGGCGAACAGCGTGGCCACGTCGAGTACCCGCAACCCGGCCAGCGCCTGCCGAGGAGATTCCTCTGCCATCGTTCCTCCTGTTTGTTCCCCGCTAGTGCCGGTCACGCCAGCCCATGCGTCGGGAGATGCGCGCGGCGACCGACGTCACCTCCGGTGCGATGCGGTCGACGAACTCCTCGGTCACCCGGAACTTCGGCCCGCACACCGAGATCGCGCCGATGACCTGGCCGGAGAGCCCGAACACGGGTGCGGCGATCGAGCCCGCGTCGCGTTGGCGTTCGCCTGCCGACGAGGCGTAGCCGCGCTCGGCGATCAGCGCGAGCTGTTCGCGCAGCGCGTCCGCGTCGACAACGGTGTTCGGGGTGAGCGCGGGCAGCGGCGCGGCGAGCAGCGCCTCCCGGTCGGCCTCGGGCAGGAACGCGAGCATGCACTTGCCGGAACTGCCTGCGTGCAGCGGAAAACGACGACCCAGCTCGACGGTCATCTTGATCTCGTGCAGACCCTCGACCTGGTCGAGGTAGACGCGGCCGCCGGGAACAGGGGTGGTCAGGGTCGCGGTCTCGCCGGTGGCGTCACGCAGCTCGCGCAGCAGGCCCAGTGCCGCGGTGCGCAGGTCGGAGTCTCGCAGCGCCCGCGCGCCGAGCGCGGCGGTGGCTGGCCCGAGCCGGTACTCGCGGCTGGCCGGGTCGAGCGCGACGAACCCGCGGCCGGCCAGCGACTGCAGGATCCGGTGCACGACGGCTTTGCTCAGGTCCAGTTCGCGCGCGATCCAGGACACGCCGATGGTGGCCGGGCCGTCGGTGAACAACAGCAGCACGTCGGCGACGCGGGCGGAGGACTCGGTACCGGCGGTCAGCTCTGCCATGGCAGCGCTCCTCTCTCCAGCGAGTCGACCTACGTACCGCTTACCGGAACAAATCTGACCCGCGATGTCGGTGATGTCAAGGCAAGGAAATGCATCGTTGACGTTGTCCGGAATCTGATGCGAACATAGAGATATCACATCGTTTCGCTTAGCGGAACAGTCGATCGGTCCGAGGAGGTCGCCGGATGCCGGAGCCGGATGCGCGGATCCAGGTGGCCCGCTCGGTGCGGGCGCTCGCCGACTGGGCCTACGGCCTCAGCTGGCGGGTGGTGCCGCAGCGGGTTGCGGATCGGCTGCGCACCGTCGTGTTCGACGTGCTCACGGTGAACGCCATCGGCGCGCGCACGGCCGAGCAGCGCGCCATCCGCACGGTCTGGCCGACCCCGCCCGGCCGCGCCCCGGTCGTCGCGGGCGGAGTGTGCACCGACGCGGCCACCGCGGCCCACCTCAACGCCCAGGCCACCGTGTGCCTCGAACTCGACGAGGGCAACAAGTACGCCAAGGGCCACCCGGCCGCGCACTGCGTCCCGGCGATCCTCGCTCTCGCCGCCGAACTCGACGCCACCGGCGCGGACACGCTTGCCGCGCTACTCGTCGGCTACGAGGTGGCCGCGCGGTTCGGCCGCGCGACCAGCCTGCGGCCGGGTACCCACCCGCACGGCAACTGGGGCATCGCGGGTGCGGCGGCGGGTTGCGCGCGGTTGCTCGGCCTGGACGCGGAGGGCATCGCCGCCGCCATCGACGCCGGGTCGGGGCTGCCGATCGCGGGCCACTTCGCGTCCGCGCTGGACGGCAATCCGGTGCGCGACGCCTGGGTCGGCGCGGCCAACACCGCCGGTCTGACGGCGGCCCGGCTGGCCCGCGCCGGTATCGCGCGCAACACGGGCACGGCCGCGCTGTCGTTCGGCGGCCTGCTCGGCAGCTTCGACCCGGCCGAACTCACCGATCAACTCGGCGACCGCTTCGACGTCGAGCACAACTACTTCAAGCAGCACGCCTCCTGCGGCTACACCCATCCCGTCGCCGACCTCGCCATGGCAGTCCGCGCCGAACTGTTCCCGGGCGCGTCGCCTGCCGAAATCGCCGCGCAGGTCAGCGAGATCAGGGTGGACACCCACTCGCTCGCGGCAGGGCTGGACCGGCCGACGTGGGACAGTCCGCTCGCCGCGATGTTCTCCATTCCGTTCGTCGCCGCGGCCGCGCTGCTCGATGGCGTCGTGTCACCCGAGTCCGCCCGGCGGCGACCAGAGCAGGCACCCGAACTCGCCGCGACCGCCGCGCGGGTTCGGGTCGCCGAGGACACCGGTCTGACCGCCCGGCTGCCCGCACACCGCGCCAACCGGCTGACTGTGACGCTGACCAGTGGGCGCAGCCACACGAGCGAGACCGAGAACCCGGTGGGGGACAGCGACTTCCACCCGTTCGACCGCGCCACACTCGCCGACCTGCTCACCCGCCAGTTCGGCGGCGACCGCAGGCCGGTGGACGCGGTCTGGCGGATCGTGGACGGGCTCGCGGACAGCGCGGCGGTCTCGGCAATCCTCGGCGCGCTCGCCGACCTCCCCGACCATGCCGAACATGCCGAGAACGAGGAGGCGGAGGACCGATGACCGTCCGGGTGTACGCGGTGACCCCGATCCACGTCGACGCAGACGAACTCGCCCGGCGCCGAGCGCGCTACGCCGAGCTCACGCCCCCGGGGATCGAGTTGCACCTCGACGACATCGGCCCGGCGGCACCACACCAACTGGCCGACGCCGATGAGCTCGCCGCGTCCGAACGGATGGTCGACGCCGCGCTGCGCGAGCACACCGACCCGGCCTGCGACTTCCTGCTGCCCGACTGCGTGCTCGACCCCGGGGTGCCCGAACGGGCCGGTGACGGCGCTCGCCCGCGCCGCACCGGCATCCTCAAACTCACCACCGCGCACCTCGCCGCCACCGGCCACCGGATCGGCGCGGTCACCCGCAACGCCGCGATCGCCGACGAGCTGCGGCGCAAGATCACCGCCTACGGGTTCGGCGACGCGTTCACCGAAGTCGCGGTCATGGACCTCACGCTTGCCGAAATCGCCGACGCAAACACCTGGAACAAGGCCGTCGCCGTCGCCGTCGACCGGCTCGCCGCAGGCGGCGCGACCGCGGTCATCAACGGCTGCTCCGCGGTCGACGTCGACACCGCACTGCACCGGCACGTCGCCGTCATCGATCCGACCGAGACCGCGTTGCGCCTTCTCGCGGCGGGGATGCCGGGATGAGCGGGCCCGACGTCGACCTGCTCGTCGCCGGTGCGGGCGGCGGCATCGCCGGTGCGCTGCGCGCCGCACAACTCGGCGCGAGCGTGCTCCTCGTCGAGGCGAACGAGTACTTCCGGCAGGGCAACAACACCGCGATGTCCACCGCGATGATCCCCGGCGCCGGCAGCCGCTACCAGCGGGCCGCCGGCATCGACGACTCGCCGCAACGCTTCCTCGCCGACATCGACGCCAAAACCCACGGCAGTGCCGAGCCGACGGTGGCGCGAGCGCTCGCCGAGGTGAGCGCGGAACTCGTGGAATGGCTCGCCGAGCATGTCGGCCTGCCCGTCGAGCTACCCACCGAATTCAGCTATCCCGGGCATTCCGCGCACCGTGTGCACACCATTCCCGGCCGGCGCGGCACCGCGCTGCTGCGCGGACTGCTCGCCGCCCTCGCCCGCGAACCCGGCATCGACCTTCTCGTGCCCTGCCGCGTGCGGAGCGTGGCACCGGCCGACGGTGGTCTGTGCGTCACACTGTCCAGACCGGACGGCAGCGACGAGCGGATCACCGCAGGCGCGGTGTTGTTGGCCACCAACGGATACGGCGCAGAGCCTGCCCTCGTCGCCCGGCACCTACCGGACATCGCGATGGCGACCTACCACGGCAGCGAATACTCCACAGGGGACGCGTTGCGCATCGGCGCGTCCCTCGGCGCCGCGTCCGGGTTCCTCGACGCCTACCAGGGCCACGCGGGCCTCGCCGAGTCCGCGCGGACCCTCGTCACCTGGGTGAGCATCACCCACGGCGGCATCCTCGTCGACCTGGACGGCAGGCGATTCGGCGACGAGAGCGTCGGTTACTCCGAATACGCGGCACTGCTTGCCCGGCAACGCGAAGCGCGCGGCTGGCTGGTGTTCGACGAGCGCGTGCACCAGAAATGCCTGCCCTTCGGCGACTACCAGGACATCATCACCAGCGGCTCCCTGCGCACCGGCGCCACCGTCGCCGAACTCGCCGAGGTGATCGGCGTGCCCGCGGACGCGCTCGCCGAGGAGATCGACGAAGCCGGCCAGGTAGCCACCGGCCGGCTCGCCGAGGACCGGTTCGGCCGGACGAACTTCGAGGCAGCACTCGGCACGCCGCTGCGCGCGGTGCGCGTGGTGCCCGCGCTGTTCCACACCCAGGGCGGACTGCTCGTCGACGGGCACGCGCGCGTACTGGACGGCGACGCGCTGCCGGTCGCGGGACTGTACGCGTCCGGCGGTGCGGCCGCGGGCATCTCCGGACACGGGGCAGCCGGTTACCTCGCGGGCAACGGCCTGCTACCCGCGCTGGGCCTCGCCTACCTGGCCGGGGAACACCTGGCTGGGACGCAAGCGCGGACAACACGATCGAAAGGCGCACAATGACCGGCTACGACCTGATCATCTCCAACGTCCGGGTGGTCCGGCCGGGCATCGACGAGGTGGTGACCGCCGACATCGCGATCACCGGCGAAAAGGTCGCCGCCGTCGCGCCCGGTCTCGCCACAGCCAACGCGGGCACAACCGTCGTCGACGGCGGCGGCAAACTCGCCTTCCCCGGTGTCGTCGACGCGCACCAGCACTGGGGCATCTACAACCAACTCGCCGAGGACACCGTCTCGGAGAGCCGTGCCTGCGCCCAAGGCGGCGTGACCACCTCGCTGACCTACATGCGCACCGGCCAGTACTACCTCAACCGAGGTGGCAGCTACGCGGAAGTGTTCCCTGAGGTGCTCGCCGCCTCCGAGGGGAGGTCGCATGTGGACTACGCGTTCCACCTCGCGCCGATGCAGTCATCGCACATCGACGAGATCCCCGCGCTGATCAGCGAGCACGGCGTCACCTCGTTCAAGATCTTCATGTTCTACGGCAGCCACGGCCTGCACGGTCGCTCCGCCGACCAGAACTCGTTCCTGATGATTCCCGAAGGGGAGCGCTACGACCTCGCGCACTTCGAGTTCGTCATGCGCGGCATCCAGTCCGCACGCGAGCAGTTCCCCGACATCGCCGACTCGATCTCGCTGTCGCTGCACTGCGAGACCGCGGAGATCATGACCGCGTACACCAAGCTCGTCGAGCAACAGGGCACGCTCACGGGTCTGGCCGCCTACAGCGCTTCCCGGCCCGCGCACTCCGAGGGCCTTGCCGTCACGATCGCCTCCTACCTCGCCCATGAGACCGGGCTGCCCAACATCAACCTGCTGCACCTGTCCTCGGCCAAGGCGCTGGAAGCCGCGCTGCTCATGGCGAAGACCTTCCCGTACGTGAATTTCCGCCGCGAGGTCACCATCGGTCACCTGCTCGCCGACATCGACACCGCGAGCGGCATCGGCGGCAAGGTCAACCCGCCGCTGCGGCCCCGCGAGGACGTCGAGGCGCTGTGGCAGCACCTGCTCGCGGGCGAGGTCGACTGGGTGGTCAGCGATCACGCCTGCTGCAAGGAAGCGACGAAGTTCGGCGCGGACCACGAGGACGTCTTCTCGGCGAAGTCCGGTTTCGGCGGCACGGAGTATCTGCTCGGCGGGCTGGTCGGAGAGGGCACCAAACGCGGCCTTGCGCTGTGCAAGGTCGCCGAACTGACCGCGTGGAACCCGGCGCAGCGCTACGGCCTGCACAGCAAGGGCGACATCGCCGAGGGCTACGACGCCGACATCGCGCTCGTCGACCCAGACCGTTCGGTGACCGTCAACCCGGCCGACTCCGAGTCCGCACAGGAATACACGCCCTTCGACGGCATGGAGATCGGCGCGACAGTGACCGCGACCTTCCTGCGCGGCAGGCAGATCTACGGCGATGGCAAGATCATCGGCGGTCCCACCGGCCACTACCTGCACCGGCCGACCACCCGTTGACCCTGTCGGTACGGCAGCTGAGCTGTACCACCTGCCACATCGGCCTGACCCGTCAGGCCTCGCCTATCACCCGAGATGACGGCAAGGTCGTGCCGTTCGTCGTCGGCTGCGCCGGGCGCGTCCACGCCCACCAGCACCGGTCGTGACCGCGAGGACCGATTTGCGTGCGGTCGCGGTGGATAGGTCACGCTCACCGCGCACGCGGCCGCTGCGCGGGGGACGGGCCTACCCAGCTGCGGTTCGGACAGCATTCACTGTCGAGAATGCGAGATCCACGCGCGGTTTGATCTGTTGGGAGAAGTCGACTTGACCGTGGCGTACGGGGAGTCGCGAGACGAGCTGGATCTCGACAAGACTGGGTCAGCAGGCCCAGCCCGACCACCGCGTTCACACGGTGTATCCAAGCTGCGGGCGGCCTTCGTCAACGAAGTCGTCTCAGGACCGGTCGTACCGGTCATGCCGGTCCGCCCGGGGCGACCAACTGTCACGGTCGAGGTGGTGGTCGAGCGTCAGGGCAGGTCGTGAATGTTGATGGCTTGGACCTGATCAGAAAGGAAATCGGAGACCAGGAGCATGCCCCCGTCCCCGCTCAGGGCACATTCCCGGGGAAACGACCCGGTCGCGATTCGGCCCAGAGCGGCCGGTTCATGGCGGAGTGCCGCGTGCGTGTCCACCACGGTCAGTCCGGTGGTTGCGCCCGCTGCGTTGTTCCGATCGGAGTCGGCGGTGATGATCCTGCGACCGCCACGCACGACGACCAGGCCGACCGGCGCGGTGCCGACCCGGACCACCGCCACCAGAGCATGGGCAGGATCGGTCGTGAGCTTGGCGGGATCGAAGGCGAGCAACGCATTGCTGGCGCGCGCGGTCACCCACACCGTGCCATCAGACGTGGTGGCAACACGCACTGATTCACATCCGCCGGGACCGTCGCAACCTGCGCAGCCGACGGGTTGGTCTCCAGCGTCGCCAGATCCAGCACACTGAGTTTTCCGGTGTCACCGGCGCCCTTCGCGGTGTTTTCGCTGGTGACATAAAGTTGGCGCCCATCCGCTGAGACAGCCGAACCGACGACGGCAAAGGCCAGGGATATGCTGCCGACCTCCGCGCTGGACGTGAATCCGCTGTTCAGCGCCGAGCGCAGGTTGAACACGTCGATCTCGCCGCGCTGGCCGTTGGTCCTGGTGCCGTATTCCTGGCTGACGAAGACATAGTGATCATCGGGTGATATGGATACTTCGATGGCGTTCGTTCCTGCGGTGCCGGACAGGACTCCCAGCACGGGGTTCGGTGTCCCGGTCCGTGCGCGGGCTTCGTCCACCACCACCGCGCCGCCGCCGTCGGCCAGCAACAGGTACCGGCCGTTGTGGGTCAGCGCAGTCCCTGCCGTCCCTGCCGCACCCGGACCAACGTCGCCGACTGGAGGAAGTGGCACCGTGCGAATGAGCCGTGGTGGGAACGCGTCGGTAGCCAGGACATCAAGGGACGCTCCCACAGCCACGAACGCGGTGCCATCGTGTGGCGAATACACGATTCCGAACGGATGGTCAGATACGGCGAGGCTGGCGGCTCGAACACCGCTCAGCACCTGCTGAGCCGGTGCCACGGATTGACATCCCGGCGGGGCAACCGTCGTCGGCACGCTCGGTGGTTCGACGGTGGAGCGTGTGCACGCGGCGCCGCCGGCTGACAGTCCGCTGGTCAGGACAACCGTCGCCAGAGCGGCGGCGAAACGACGTCGGCGGGCGGGCATACGGCGCATCGTATTCCCGATCGGGCCGGCTCGGGGCGGCGCTATCTCGAATCATCTTCGACGGCCTGCGCCCGTCCGCTGTCCCAACCGCCACCGCCTCCACCACCAGGTCCACTGTGGACTCGATCTCGCGGCGAGCCAGGGTTCCGCGCACGGTCATCCCCGGACGTACACTGCACACGGCAATCCGGTCATGTCGCGGTAACCGGCCGGAAACAGCTCTCGTGTCCGCAGACCGGACCCATCCGCGCTTCGACAGTTGTTCAAAATTCGGTGCCGATTCTTCGGCATCCGCAGGTATCAGGCGCCACCTCTGCCCGCCTACGTTGCTGGGACTGACAACGGCATTGTTCGTGACATCAGGCGCAGGAGCGGCTATGCGGGCGAAACTCGTTAGTGGTGTGTTGGTCGGAGTCGCCTTGCTGGCGACGGCGTGCACGACTCCCGGAGACGTCGGTAGCGGCGGATCCGGAGGTGGTGGTGGCACCATCGTGATCGCGTTGGCCAGCGATCCGGGAACGCTGGATCCCAGCCTGGCCAACACCTTCGACGCGCGAGTGGTCTTCACATCCTTCTGCGAGAAGCTCTACGACGACAACAACCAGCTCAACGCGGTCCCTCAGCTGGCCGCCGCGTTGCCGAGCACCTCGGCAGACGGGCTGACCGTCACGATTCCGCTGCGTACCGGCATCACCTTCAACGACGCCACGCCGTTCAACGCCGCCGCCGTGCAGACCACCCTGGAACGCGACCTGACACTGCCCGCATCGGCGCGGGCGCGGGAACTGGCCGCCGTGAAATCGGTGTCGGTGCTCAACTCGGCGACCGTGCAGATCCATCTGAAATATCCGTTCAGTCCGCTGGTCGCGCAGTTGGCCGACCGCGCCGGGCTGATCATGTCGCCGACGGCGTTGCAGAAGGAAGGCGCGAACTTCGGCACCGACCCGGTCTGCGTCGGGCCGTTCTCCTACTCCAGCCGCACCAGCGGCAGCCAGATCAACTTCGTCAAGTCCAAGTACTACTACGCCGCGGACAAGGTGAAGGCGCAGTCGCTGACCTACAAGATCATCACCGATCCGACCACCCGCGCGGACAACCTTCAGTCGGGTGACGTGCAGGTTGCCGAGCAGCTCAACGCCACCGACATCCCGCGGCTCAAAGGCGTGAGCAGTCTGCGCATCCAGGACATCAGCGCGATCAGCTACGAGGGCATTACCATCAACATCAGCAACGCCAACGGCGTCGGCAAACCGGCCGCGCTGGTGAACACGCCGCTGGCCAAGAGCGCCGACCTGCGCAAGGCGTTCGAAATGGCGCTGGATCGTAACGCCATCAACAAGGCCGTCTACGACGGCGCCGAGTCCGTCGACTGCCTGCCCTTCCCGATGCAGAGCCAGTATCGGCCTGCCAGTGCGAACTGCACGCCCTACGATCCCAACGCGGCCAAGCAGATTGTTGCCGCCTCCGGCTATCACGGTCCGATCCCGGTGACGCTGATGGTGCCCGCGGACTCTGGTGTCGATCGGCTGGCCCAGGTGATCCAGTCGATGGAGAACGCGGTCGGGTTCGCCGTGACGATCAAGGACCAGGAATTCACCTCGGCCCTCGCCGCCGGACGCTCCGGCAATTTCGACACGTTCCTGATCGGCTGGTCCGGCCGCCTCGACCCGGACGGCGACCTGTCCGACCTGATCACCACCGGCGGCTCGAACAACTACTCCGGCCTGTCCGATCCGCAGGTCGACCAGGGCGTGACCGCGTCGGCCGGAGCATCAGGGGTGGCCGCGCGCAAGGCGGGCTACGCCCAGGTGTTGCAACGGCTCGGGCAGCTGCGGCCGATCATCTACCTCTACCACGACAGCTGGTTCCTCGGGGTGTCCAGCAAGCTCAACGGGGTCGTCTACCAGAGCGACGGGATTCCGCGCGTGGCCACGGCCTCGCTGGGTTCGTGACCAATGGGCACGTTCATCCTGCGCCGGGCGCTGTCGTCGGTCGTGGTGCTGTTCCTGTGCAGCGTCGCCGTGTTCGTGGGCGTGCGGGCGCTGCCCGGCGATCCCGCGCTGATCATGGCGGGGGAGACGGCGACGCCCGCGGTGCTCACCGCCATCCGGCACCAGTTCGGCCTGGACCAGCCGTTGCCCGTGCAGTACGTCGACTATGTCAACCAGGCGCTGCACGGCAACTTCGGCATCTCCACCACCGACCAGCTTCCGGTGTCGGAGATCCTGGTGCAGCGTATCCCGGTCACGCTGGAGATCGCGCTACTGGCGATCATCATCGGCGTGCTGGTCGGCGTCCCGGCCGGGATCGTCTCGGCCGTGCGGCGCGGCCGGATCGCCGACTACGTGTCCAACGCCTTCGGGCTGATCGGGTTGTCCGTGCCGCACTTCTGGCTCGGGCTGCTGGCTATCTGGATCTTCGCGGTCCGGCTGCACTGGCTGCCCGCGTCCGGATTCGTCGGACTGGCCGAGGATCCCGTCGGCAACCTGCGCATGATCGTGATGCCAGCGGTCGTGCTCGGCATGGGCCTTTCCGCCGTCCTGATGAGACAGACCCGCTCGGCCCTGCTCGGGCAGCTGTCCCAGGACTACGTGCGCACGGCCCGCGCGAAGGGCCTCTCGCACCGCGAACAGGTGCGGCACGCCCTGCGCAACAGCCTGACCACGGTCACCACCGTGCTCGGCCTGCAACTGGGCGCGCTGATCAGCGGGGCCGTCGTCGTCGAGGAGATCTTCGTCATCCCCGGCTTCGGCAAGCTCACCGTGGATGCCGTGCTGCAACGCAACTATCCCGTGATCGAGGGGGTCGTCATCGTCACCGTGTTCGGCTACGTCGTGGTCAACCTGCTGGTCGACCTTGCCTACGCCTGGCTCAACCCGCGGCTGCGCGTGTCCGGGAGCGCGCGATGACCAGTGACGTCGTCGCGCTGCCCGTGCTGACCATCGGCCGGGGCACCCGGCTGCGCAGGCGGTTCCTGCGCAGGCCGCTGGCCGTGCTCGGGCTGGTGCTGGTGGTGTTGTTCCTGCTGCTGGCCGTCTTCGGCCCGATGCTCACACCCGACCCGCTGGTGCAGAACCTGTCCAGCGTGTTCGCCGACCCGTCCGCGCACCACCTGCTCGGCACCGACGACCTCGGCCGCGACGAACTGGCCCGGCTCGCCTCCGGCGCGCGCGTCTCGTTGGTCGCGGGCGTGCTGTCGACCGCGTTGGCGATGGTGGTCGGCACGCCGATCGGGCTGGCGTCCGGGTACTTCCGAGGGTGGCTGGACGCGGTCATCATGCGATTCAACGACGCGGTGCTCGCCTTTCCGTTCCTCATCTTCGCCGTCGGGTTCGCCGCGATCTTCGGCGCCTCGCTGCGCACCGTGGTCATCGCGCTGGCCATCGGGCTGCTGCCCGCGGTCGTGCGGGTGGCCAGGGGCGAGGCGATGATGCTGCGCGAGCAGGACTTCATCGATGGCGCTGTCGCCGACGGCGCCCGCCCGGCCGGGATCGTGTTCCGCTATCTGCTGCCCAACTCGGTCAACGCGCTCATCGTGCAGGCCACCGTCGCCGTGCCCACCGCGATCGTCGGCGAGGCCGCGCTGAGCTTCCTCGGCCTCGGCCTGCAACCTCCTGCCGCCTCGTGGGGTCTGATGCTGACCTCGGCCCAGCAGTTCCTCGTCCAGGCCCCGCAACTGGCGATCTATCCGGGTGCGTTGATCGCGTTGACCACGCTCGGGTTCAACCTGCTCGGCGACGGGCTGCGCGACGCACTCGACCCGAGGGAGGGCCGATGACACTCCTGTCGGTGGAGCATCTGCGGGTCACCTTCGACACTGAGGACGGGCCGGTGCTCGCGGTCAAGGACATGTCGTTCACACTGGCCGCAGGCGAGATCCTGGCGCTGGTCGGTGAGTCCGGCTGCGGCAAGTCCGTCACCGCCATGTCCATTCCCGGTCTGCTGCCGACCCGTGGCGTGGCAAGAGAGGGCTCGATCCGGCTCGCCGACCGGGACCTGACCGCACTGTCCGAACGCGACCTGGAGACCGTGCGCGGACGGGAGATCTCGGTGGTGTTCCAGGAACCCACCACCTCCCTCAACCCCGCCTACCCGGTGGGGACGCAGATCGCCGAGGTGGTGCGCAGGCACCAGAAGCTGCGCCGCGGGCAGGCCAGGCAGCGCGCGATCGAACTGCTTGACCTGGTCGACATCCCGGACCCCCGCAGGCGTTGCGCGAACTATCCGCACCAGCTCTCCGGCGGCATGCGGCAACGCGTCATGATCGCGATGGCGCTGGCCTGCGATCCGAAGGTGCTCATCGCCGACGAGCCCACCACCGCGCTGGACGTGACCATCCAGGCGGGCGTGCTGCGGGTGATCCGCACGCTGTGCCGGACCTTGGGCACCGCGGTCGTGCTCATCACCCACGACCTCGGCGTGGTCGCGGAAGTGGCCGACCGAGTTGTCGTGATGTACGCGGGACGACCGGTCGAGCAGGCCCCGGTGGCCTCGCTGTTCGCCGCACCACAACACCCGTACACGATCGGCCTGATGGGCGCGCTGCCCGCGAACGCGCTGCGCGCCCGCTCACGCAGGCTCGCCGAGATCCCCGGCGTCGTGCCCCCGCCCACCAGCGATCCGGACGAGTGCCAGTTCGCCGCCCGCTGTCCCCGCGCGGACGAGCACTGTCGCGCCGCCCGGCCGCCGCTGCAGCGACGACGGCCCGACCACGACACCGCCTGCTACCACCCCGGTCAGGAGGCCACGCATGCCTGAACCGTCCCACGGCGACGTGCTGCGGGTGCGCGGTCTGACCAAGGTCTACGCGGGCGGCTCGCGGCTGCGCGGCGGACGCCACCAGGTCCGTGCGGTGGACGGCGTCGATCTGCACATCGGACCGGGCGAGATCCTTGGCCTGGTGGGGGAGTCGGGCAGCGGCAAGTCCACCGTCGGTCGCTGTGTCACCCGATTGACCAGGCCCAGCTCGGGCAGCGTCGAACTGCTCGGCCGGGAGATCGGCAGCCTGCCCGAGCGCCGGATGCGGCCACTGCGCGCGGACGTGCACATCGTCTTCCAGGACCCGTACTCCTCGCTCAACCCGAGGATGACCATCGGCGACATCGTGGCCGAACCCCTGCGGCAACAGGGACTGCGTTCCCGGCGCGAACGCGCCCGCGAGGTCGAGGACATGCTGTCCAGAACCGGACTGGACGCACGGACCCGATCGCGGTTCCCGCACGAACTCTCCGGCGGCCAACGGCAACGCGTCGCGCTGGCCAGGGCGCTGATCCGGCGGCCCAAGCTGCTCGTCGCCGACGAACCCGCGTCCGCGCTGGACGTGTCGGTGCAGGCATCCGTGCTCAACCTGCTGCTGGAACTGCGGCAGGCACTGGATTTCTCCTGCCTGTTCATCTCGCACGACCTGTCCGTCGTCGAGTTCATCAGCGACCGGATCGCGGTGATGTACCTCGGCCGGATCGTCGAGACGACTACCCGGGAACGCCTGTTCGCCGCGCCCCAGCACCCGTACACGCAGGCCCTGCTCTCGGCCGCCCCCATTCCCGACCCTGCCGCGTCGCACGACCGCGTCGTGCTGCACGGCGAACTGCCCAGCCCGTCGGACGTGCCGAGCGGCTGCCGCTTCCACACTCGCTGCCCGGTCGCCGTCGACCGCTGCCGCACCGAGGACCCGCGCCTGCTCGGCGTCACCTCACCCGACCACCTCGTCGCATGTCACCTGGTCGACCGGGTGCGGGGCGGCCCGGACATCACCACAGCAAGGAGCGCGCATGCTGATCACCCGGCCTGAACTCGTCGGCGACTTCGGAATGGTGGCGAGCACCCACTGGCTCGCCAGCAACACCGGGATGTCGGTGCTGGAGCGCGGTGGCAACGCCGCCGACGCGGCAGCGGCTGCCGCGTTCGTGCTCCAGGTGGTCGAACCGCACCTGAACGGACCCGGCGGCGAGGTGCCGATCCTGTTGTGGGACAAGGGCTCGGAGAACGTCGGCGTGATCTGCGGCCAGGGCGTCGCCCCGCAGGCAGCGACCACGGCCCGCTTCGCCGAACTCGGCCTGGACCTGGTGCCCGGCACCGGACTGCTGCCCGCTGTCGTCCCAGGCGCGTTCGGTGCGTGGATGCTGCTGGTGCAGCGGTGGGGCACCTGGCGGCTGCGCGACGTACTGGAACCAGCGATCACCCTGGCCGCCAACGGACATCCGCTACTGGCCAGAGTCTCCGAAGCGATCACCTCGGTCGCCGACCTGTTCACCGAACACTGGCCCACCTCCGCCGCCACCTGGCTGACCCGTAGCGGTGCGCCGGCCGCGGGCAGCCGTTTCCGCAACCCCGTCCTGGCCCGCACCTACCAGCGGATCGTCGACGAGGCCGAAGCGCGCGCAGGAGACCGGGAAGGACAGCTCACCGCCGCGCGCGAGGTCTGGTATCAGGGATTCGTGGCCGAAGCGATCGGCGCGTTCTGCGCCGGGAACGAGCTGATGGACACCTCCGGCCGTCCGCACCGCGGCCTGCTCACCGCCGACGACCTCGCCGCGTGGGAACCCAGCGTGGAACAACCGCAGACCTTCGACTACGACCGGTACACGGTGTGCAAAACCGGACCATGGGGCCAAGGACCGGTGTTCCTGCAACAACTCGCCCTACTGGCCCACACCGACCTGAACCGGATGGAACCACTCTCGGTGGACTGGGTGCACACGATCATCGAGGCGAGCAAGCTCGCCTTCGCCGACCGCGAAGCCTTCTACGGCGACCCCCGGTTCACCGACGTCCCCGTCACTGATCTCCTCAACCCGGCCTACAACGCGCGGCGCGCCGCGCTCATCGGCGAACACGCTTCGCTCGAGCAACGGCCGGGCAGCCCCGGGGGCCGGACCCCGCTCATGCCCACCCGCTGGAGCAGCCTGAACGGCGAGCAACCGGGCGTCGGCGAACCGACCGCCGCCAGCGGCACCGTGCGCGGCGACACCTGCCACCTCGACGTGGTTGACGCCGAGGGCATGATGATCGCGGCGACTCCGAGCGGCGGCTGGTTGCAGAGCTCGCCGACCATTCCCGACCTCGGCTTCTGCCTGAGCATGCGGGGCCAGATGTTCTGGTTGGAGGACGGCCTGCCCAACAGCATCCGTCCTGGCGCGCGCCCGCGCACCACGCTCTCCCCGTCCATGGCCCTGCGCGAGGGCGAACCGTACCTGGCGTTCGGCACACCCGGCGGCGACATGCAGGACCAGTGGACGCTGCACTTCTTCCTCAACGTCGTGCATGGCGGGATGAACCTGCAACAAGCACTGGACGCGCCCGAGTTTCATTCGCTGCACATGGCCAGTTCGTTCTACCCGCGCACCGCCGAACCCGGCCGCGTGCTGGCCGAGGAGACGCTCGGCGCGGACGTGCTCGCCGACCTGCGCCACCGTGGCCACGACGTCGCCGTCGGCGAACCATGGAGCTTGGGCAGGACCAGCGCGGTGGCCAGGGACGACGGGTGGCTGAAGGCGGGCGCGAACGCGCGCGGCGGCCAGGGTTATGCCGCTGGGCGCTGAGCTGATGGTTTCCGCGCTGATTGTATACAGTGGGCTGTCTGACGATCCGCAGCATCGGCAGTTCGAGGTGACGCAGGATGGCTCACGCTGACCTTCAGAACCTGGTCGACGACCTGGCAACCCGGCTGGACGCGCCGACCGTGCTGGAAGATCAGGAACAGCGACTCATCGTCTACTCGACACACAGCGAGCCGATCGACGACGTCCGCCGCGACTCGATCCTGCGCAGGGAAACACTGCCGACCACGAAGGCGTGGTTCCGGCAGTACGGGATCGTGCAGGCCACCGCCCCGTTGCGGATCCCGCGCGATTCGGACGCCGGCGTGCTCGGGCGGCTGTGCGTGCCCGTCCGCTACGTCAACCGGCTGCTGGGCTTCCTGTGGCTGATCGACGACGACCGGCGATTAGGCCCGCGCGAGGAGTCGCTGACCGAGGTCGTCGCGGGCCATGTCGCGTCGATCCTGTACGAGGACGAGCTCAACCACCGCCTGGTCAGCAGCGCGCTGGCCCAACTGCTGTCTCCGTCACTGGAAGTACGGGAGGGGGCGGCGGCCCGGATCGCCGAATCGTCGTCGCTGGACGTGGACGCGCCCTACGTGGTCAGCGTGCTGCAACCGGTCGGGCTCGCGCAACAGGATATTCATCCCGGCATTGCCGAGGCGCTGTGTGAACTGGCCTGGCATCGCCACACCACCCGCCACCTGCACCTGGCCAGCGGCGACCACGGCGTCCTGCTGACCCAGCTGCGCACCCGGGGCGACGACAGCCACGCGCTGCGGCTGGCCGAGGAAGCCAGACAGGCCCTCCTCGCCCGCCTGGGCCGCCAGCACCCGGGCTGCCGCGTCATCGCCGCCACCGGCGACCCGGCGGACGCGCTCACCGGTGCGCTCACCTCCTACCGGCAGGCCAAACTCGCCGCCAAGGTGGCGAGGACCGTCCCGTCCATCGGGGACCAGCCACACTGGCGCGGCCTCGGCGTGTTCCGTGTCCTGGCCCAGCTTCCGCTGGACGACGCGCTCGTCTCCGGCCTCGATCCCCGGGTGTCGACCGTCCTGCGCTCCGGCGACGAGCCGGTGGTGCTGACCCTGGAGACCTACCTCGACCTGGGCTGCGACGCCAAGGTCACCGCGGAGCGCCTGCACCTGCATCGCGGCACCCTTTACTACCGCCTGCAGAAGGCCGAACGCATCGGCGGCATCAACCTGCGCGACGGCGCCGATCGACTGTCCATCCACTTGGGGCTCAAGCTGGCCCGCTTCCTTGGCCTGCTCAGCACACCACCGACAACCCAGGACCAGGGCGACGCCTGACCATCCACAATAGACCATAAGTCAAGTCGATCAACGCGGCGCAGGTGCAGCGGGAGGCTGCCCGGGCTGAGTCGGACGGGATTCCAGCACCGACCGCAATCAGGGCGGCCGAGATCTACGCGCTGCTTGACTCGTTCGATGATGTTGGCGCGGTCGCCGCCGATGGGGCTGGACCCGGTGCCCTCGGTCGCGTCGCTGGCGCGGATCTTCCGCAAGGCGGGGGTGGCCCGGGCCAAAGCCGAGAAAGAAGCCGCGTTCGGCGTGGCGGCGGTTCGTCTATCCCGCACCGAACGCGTGCTGACAGCTGGACGCGACCGAGTACGTGCTGAGCGGTGGCCGCAAGTGCGTGATCTTACAGCTCATCGACGACTATTCCCGGTACGCGGTCGGTTCCCATGTGGCGTGGGGCGAGACGGCGCAGGCGGCGATCGTGGT
>DASXOJ010000079.1:0-28927 GCA_036494465.1 Pseudonocardiaceae bacterium | reverse complement strand
GCCGCGCGTAGAACGCGGTCACCTGCTCGTCGCCGAACTCCGATTCGGGCAGCCGCACGCAGCAGATCGCGCCACCGTCGGGTTTGACGATCTCGACCGGCTGGTCGCGGGTCCAGTCGAGCAGTTCGGTCAACCTCGCGTTGAGCACTTCCGCACGGGGCCCGAGAATGTCCGTGCGCCTGCGCAGCACCGCGACGCCGAGGTATTCGTCCACAGTGGAGCATGCGATGGTGCTGTGGAACTTGGCCACCCGCAGGTTCTCGTAGAGCTCCGGGTCGGTGGTGGTCAGCCAGCCGAGCCGGATGCCTGGCGCGCCGAGCGCCTTGGACAGCGACGAGCAGGTGACCAGTCGCGATGACCGTCCCGCGAAGGAGGCGGGCACCGGGTCGGTGCCGTAGGTCGATTCGCGGAACGTCTCGTCGACCAGCAGGATCGCGTCCGGGGCGCACCGGGCGACGATGTCCAGGGCGGCGCTCAGTTCCGCATCGGTGAACCGCACCCCGGACGGGTTCTGCGGCGAGGCCAGCGACACCAGCCGGGTACGCGCGGTCAGCGCGGCCTCGAACTGCGCCAGCGGCAGCCGGTAACCGTCCGCAAAGGACAGCGGTAGCGTGTCGACGACCGCGCCGAGACCAGCGGGCACGATCCGGGTCGGCGGGAAGCACGGCGTGGCGACCAGCACGTGGTCGCCGGGCGCGCAGGTGAGCTGGGCGAGCAGGAACAGCGCCTCGATCGCGCCGACCGTCACCAGCACCTGGTCCGCACCGACGCCGGTGCTCTCGGCGAGCAGCGTGCGGAGTTCGGAATCGCCGCGCGACGTGCCGTAGTCGAGGGTGAGCGCGGCCAGTTCGGCCGGATCGGCGAGTTCGGCGACCCGCAGCGGGGGACAGGTGCTCTCCGCGAGGTCGTAGCGGCGGTGCACGTCGGTGAGGGTGGTCATCGGGCTGCTCGCGAAGGTCGTCACCTTCGTCATCGTGCGCTCGACCGGCCGGGGATACGAGTGCCAATTCCGGCCGATTGGCCGGTTCGCGCCGGCCGCGTGACTGAATCGGTCAACCCGGCGCCGAGCCTTGTTTGATCAGGTCGGACAGTGTTAGGCATGCGCAACGCATGCGTTACGTATGCCTTGACTGTCTCTCGAGAGGAGAGCCCGGTGTTCGTGCACCGCCCCGCCGCCCAACCCCTCGACCCCGCGATCGTCGCCGCCCTGGCCGACGTGCAGACCTCCACCCTCGGCCACCTGCGCGACCACGGCTTCCCGCGTGGCCTGACCCCGATCAGCAGGCCGGTTCGGTTCGCGGGCTGCGCCGTCACCGTCCGCCTGCCGCACCTCGACTCGACCGCGCTGCACGTCGCCGCCGACGAACTGCGACCCGGTGACGTGCTGGTCGTCGACCAGTCCGGCGACACCAGGTCGTGTTTCGGCGGTATGGTCGCGTTCGCCACGGCCACCCGGGGCGCGGTCGGCGCGGTCATCGCGGGCTCCATCAACGACGTGCCGGAAATCCTCGAACTCGGCCTGCCGGTGTTCTCCTCGGGCGTCTCGTCCAGGACCACCCGGATTCTCGGCATCGAGGGGGCGATCAACGTGCCCATCACCGTGGGCGGCACCGTCATCCGGCCCGGCGACGTCGTGTTCGCCGACGACGACGGCATCGCCGTGTTCGACCGGTCCGAGGCGCTGGACATCGCGGCGGCGTTGCGCGCCAAGGAAGCCGCCGAACCGGAACTGCGCACCAAGATCACCGCTGGGGAGCGACTGTCCGACTACTCCGGTGCTGGAAAGCTGTTCACCGCCGGACTCGACCCCAACGCCCTGTCATGACCCGGGCGCACACCGCCGGCGTGGTCGCGGCGGACGAGCGCGTCGCGACCGGACGCACCCGCTGGCTCATCGCGGGCGGCTTACTGCTGCCGGTCACCTTCGTGATGAGCATGGACCGCACCGCGATGACCGTGGTCGCGCCGGTCATCGCCAAACAGTTCGACTTCTCGGTCACCCAACTGTCCATTGTGCTCACCTCGTTCTGGTGGGCGTACGCGCTGTTCCAGGTCCCCGGCGGCCTGCTCACCCGGCGTTACGGGCCGCGCAAGGTGCTCGCGCTGGCCGGCATCTGGTGGTCGCTGTTCACCTTCCTCACGCCCTACGGCGGCATCTTCCTCGGGTTCGTGATCATCAGGACGTTGCTCGGCATCGGGCAGGCCGCCGACTGGCCCGCGTCGGTCTACACGCTGCAACGCTGGTTCCCGCAACGCGAACAGTCGCGCGGCAACTCGCTGCTGCTGTGCGGGCTCTACCTGGGCAGTGTGATCGGCACGCCGCTGGTCGTGTGGATCGTGGACAGCCTCGGCTGGCCGAGCGTGTTCCACGTGTTCGCCGCGCTCGGTCTCGTGCTGGCACTGTTGTGGTGGTGGCTGGTCCGCGACGAACCGGGCAAGCACCCGCGCATCTCCCGCGCCGAGGTCTCCTACATCACCGACGGCAGGCCGAGTCAGGACCAGGGCCCGAAACTGCGCTGGCGCACGTTCGTCCGATCAGGACAGTTCTGGGCGATCGGCATGCAGTACGCGTTCCTGTTGCTGATCCAGGGTTTCTTCACCACCTGGCTGCCGACCTACCTGGTCGACGCGCGCGGCATCTCGTTCAAGGCGATGGGCTGGCTCGGTTCGCTGCCCTGGGTCGGCATGCTCATCGGCGTGTTCGGCATGGCCGCGCTCAACGACCACGTGTTGCGCCGCTGGCCCAGCCGGGTCCGGGTGGCCGCCGTCGGCTACCTGCTCGCCGCCGTGTTCCTGGTGCTCGGCGCGCTCACCCCGGGCATCCCACTGATGATGGTGTTCCTGTGCATCAGCCTCGCCTCGGTCGGCACCGTGCAGGTGCACGTCTGGGCCGCCTGCCAGGACCTCGGCGGCAACCATTCCGCGACCGTCACCGGCTGGACCAACCTCTGGGGCAACCTGATGTCCGCGGCCGGACCGCTGTTCACCGGCGTCCTGGTCGGCATCGGCGGCAACTGGACGGTCGCACTCGGCGTACTCGCCATCGCAGGCGTGCTCGGCGCGCTGTGCTGGATCTTCGTGCATCCCGAGCGCCCACTGCGCGCTCCCGCCATCGAAGGAGCTTTCTCATGAGCGTCACCGCTGCCGTCGCCCAGTTCGCGGCGGGCACTGACAAGGCTGCCAACCGCAAGTTCGCGGTCGAGGCCATCGCCTCCGCCGCCGAGGCAGGCGCCGAACTGGTGATCCTGCCGGAGAACAGCATGTACGCGGACCCGGAACAGGGCACCACCGACGCCGAACCGCTGGACGGCGAGTTCGCCACCACGGTCGCCGACACCGCGAAAGCCAACGGTGTCACCGTGATCGCGGGCATGACCGAACTTCTCCCCGACGACACCCGGCCCGCCAACACGCTCATCGCCGTCGATTCGAGGGGCACGACGATCGGCGTCTACCGCAAGGTCCACCTCTACGACGCGTTCGGCTACCGCGAATCGGACAAGATCACCCCGGCCGCGATCGCCGAACCGGTCACCTTCGACCTCGGCGGACTGCGCTTCGCCATGCTGACCTGCTACGACCTGCGCTTCCCTGAAATGGCGCGCTACCTGGTCGACGCGGGCGCCACCGCGCTCGCGCTGCCCGCCGCGTGGCTGGTCGGTCCGGCGAAGGAGAATCACTGGCAGACGCTGGTGCGCGCCCGCGCCATCGAGAACACCTGTTACGTACTCGCCGCCGGCCAGACCGGACCGGCCTACTCGGCGCAGAGCCTGATCGCCGACCCGATGGGCACCGTGCTCGCCAGCGCAGGCGAAGCCCCGGGCCACGCGCTGGCCACGTTGTCCGCCGACCGGATCGACGCAGTCCGCGCGACCAACCCGTCCCTGGCCAATCGGCGCTTCCGGGTCCTGCCCGCCTAGAATCACCGGTTGATGACCGCGTCATACCGTTCCGCCGACCGGCCGCGCCTCCCCGTTGTGGCGCGGCCGGTCGACGAGCCCGCCAAGGACTTCGTCTACGGCTACATCAAGGACCTGATCCTCGATCTCACTCTGCCGCCCGGGCACATCGTCACCGAGATGGACATCGCGGGCGTCACCGGCCTGTCCAGGACCCCGGTGCGCGAGGCGTTCCTGCGGCTGGACGCGGAACGGCTGATCCAGCTCATCCCGAGGCGCGGGGCACTGGTCACCACCGTGACCGCGCGGCAGATCCGCGAACTGTCCAAGACGCGGCTCATCCTGGAACTGCACGCGGTGCAGGAGATCATCGCCAACCGGATCGAGGTCGCGGAGACCCTGTTCCCGCTGATCGAGCAGCAGGCCGGTCTGTTCGCGGACGGCGCCGGTTTTCGGGAGGTCATCGCGGTCGACCGGGCCTTCCACACCGCGATCGTCGCCGCGGTCGGGAACACCGAGATGACTGAGCTGTACCGGTCGATGGGGGACCGGCAGATGCGCACCGGCGTCACCTCGTTCACGAACATTCCCGGCCGCGCGCAGAGCGCTGTCCCGCACCACCGCCGCATCGCCGAGGCACTGCAGCGCTTCGATCTCGAAGACGTCGAGAACGCGCTGCGCGACCACCTCGAACGCAATGCCCCCGACCTGGAGCGTTATCTGCCCTGATCGGCCCCGATCAGGGTGAACTCGCCCGGATCCAGTTTGCCGGTCGCCCGCGCGTACTCGCGCATGTAGCCCGGCCAGTTCGCCACGATCCGCCCGCTCGCGTCCCGGTACCAGGACTGACAGCTCAACCACGCCGTACCGGCGAAGCGCTGCTGCACGGTCTCGGTGCTCGCCGCCAGCACATCGGGGCGCACGTCCACGGCGGCAGCGCGCTCGCGGGCCAGCTGGATGCCCTGGCGCAGGTATTTCGCCTGTGCCTCAAGGAAGAAGATGATCGAACCGCCCGACGTGTTCGTGTTCGGCCCGTACATCACGAACAGCGAAGGGAACCCGGACACCACGATGCCCAGGTGCGCACGCGGCCCGTCCGCCCACGCTTCGCGCAGCGTGCGCCCGCCGACTCCGGTGATCTCCATCGGGAACATGAACTCGGTGGTGCGGAAACCCGTGCCGTAGATGACACAGTCGACCTCGTGTACCCGCCCGTCCTCGGTCTGTGGCCCGGCGGGCGTCATCCGCGCGATCCTCTCGGTGACCAGTTCGACGTTCTCCCGTTGCAGCGCGGGCAGAAACGCCGAACTGAACAACACTCGCTTGCAGCCGAACGGATAGTCCGGCCACGCCTTGCGGCGCACCTCAGGATCACGCAACTGCCCCCGCATGAACAGCTGCGCCCAGATCTTCCCGACCTGCCCGAGCGTGCGCGGATGCCGGATCTGCGCGGTCAGCGATTCCAGGTAGTAGAACAACGTCTGCCGCCACGCCGCGCCCAGGATCGGGAAAAGCCGGAACAGCGTGGCGATCAACCGGGGGTAGAGGTTGTTGCGGCGCGGCAGAATCCAGTTTCCGGTGCGCTGGAAAACCGTCAGCTGCGCAGCCTGCTCCGCGATCGGCGGCACGAACTGCACGGCGCTCGCACCGGTGCCGATCACCGCGACCCGCTTGCCGGTCAGGTCATAGTCGTGCGCCCACCGCGCGGAATGAAAACTGCGCCCGGCAAAGCTCCGCATACCGTCGATCGAGGGATACGCGGGCTGGTTCAGCTGCCCGGTCGCCAGCACCACCGCTGCCGCGCGCAGTTCAGCGCCGTCCTCGGTGCGCACCACCCAGTGCCGAGCCGCGTCGTCCCACGTGCACGCGCGCACCTTGGTCCGGGTGCGAACGAGCGGCGCGATGTCGAAGACATCCGCCACCCGCTCGACGTAGTCCAGGATCTCGCCGCGCGGTGAACACATCCGCGACCAGGTCGACCGGCGCGCGAACGAGTACGAGTACAGGTGCGAGGGCACATCGCAGGCGGCGCCCGGATAGTCGTTGTACCGCCACGTCCCGCCGACGCCCTCGGCCGCCTCCAGCAGCACCAGATCGTCGACGCCGTGCCGTTTCAGCTCGATCGCCGCCGCGATCCCGCCGAGACCGGCACCCACGATGACCACGTCGTGCACCTGCGCCACGAGCCTCACCAGCCCTTCCCGGCAAGCATCGTGACATTTCCCGCTCGATCACGCGAGCAGCCGAGGGCTCAGGTCGTAGCCGGCTGCTGCTGGTTCGCCTGCTGCCAGGCCGCCTCCGCCTGTTGCTGGATGTCGGTGAGCTGCTTGTCGACCTGCACCGCGCTCTTGTCCACCCAGCCGACCCAGTTCTTGCTGCTCTTGGCGTCGGCCATGGCCTTGACCAGCGGGTAGGAGTCCGGCGCGTTCTTCTTGACCCAGTTGTCCACGAACTTCGCCTTGGCCTGGGACTCCCTGAAGTTGTTCTTCAGCCAGTCCTCGTGCTTCTTGAGCAACGAGATGTCCTGGTCCTTCAACAGCGACTTCGGATCGGCCGGTTTGGGCGTGGCTGCCGGGGGCTGTGCCGTGGGCGGTGCCTCCGCTGGCGCGGGCTCGTCGTGGGTCGCAGCGGGCGCGGGCGGTTCGGTGGGCGGCGGCTCGGGGGTGTCGTCCGCGCCGCTGGTGTGCGTGCTGCCCGCGTCTGCGGCCGGGTCGTTGTGGTAGTCGTCCAGGATGCCTTGCTGGGCCGAGTAATCGTCCTCGCCGGGATCGTTGTGGTAGTCGTTGAGGATGTCGTCCTGGTCGGAGTAGTCGTTCGCGTTGGGGTCTCCCACCGGCTCGTCCTCGGTGGACGAATGTGGCGCCGCGCTGGTGGACGGCTCCGGCGGCGTGTGCGGCGCTGGCGTTTCCGGGGTGTCGCCGGCAGCGCTGGCCGGGGTGGTGCTCGGGTGCGCGGCCGGCGCGTCCTCGGTGGCCGCGCCGGGCGTGTGCGTGGCGGCCGGAATGTCGGTCAGTTCGTGACTGGCGGCGCCTTCGCCCCTGGTCATGTCGGTGAGCTCGCCGATCCGGCTCGCGGTCCGGCTGGCCAGAGCGCCGACCTTGGCCAGCTTGGCCAGCATCGACGACACCTGCACGGTCGCCTCG
Organism: Pseudonocardiaceae bacterium; assembly: GCA_036494465.1. Classification (GTDB taxonomy): domain Bacteria; phylum Actinomycetota; class Actinomycetes; order Mycobacteriales; family Pseudonocardiaceae; genus CAJCJE01. The sequence goes on along the minus strand of DASXOJ010000079.1, from coordinate 21,885 downwards.
ATGACGCACTTGGTCACACCGACCGCGATCGAGGCGCCGAAGGTGAACACCGCCGCCGCCAGCGCCACCAGCATGGTCGCGATGATGTCGCCGAGCACGGTGGTGATGATGTCGCGGAACAGGCTGCGCACCGCGGCGATCAGCGCCATGGTCGTCTCGACCACGTAGCCGACCGTGTCCACGGAATGGCCCGCGTCGTCGATGTGCGTGCGGTGACCGGTCATGGTCGCGGTGAACTGGTCGGCGGCCTGGCCCTTCCAGTTGGTGACGTCCTTGGCCAGCGTGCTGTCGAAGTCGCTGGCCGCGTTGCGCAGCTGCTGGCCGATGGTGTGCAGCTGGTTGGCCAGGTCCTGGATCGCGTCGGGGTTGCCTGCGATCTGGTCCAGCGGCCAGCGCAGGAACTCGACGTGCTCGATCAGCCAGCCGAGCCCGGCGGAGATCAGCTTGGCCAACGGGTCCAGCGCGAACGCGAGGGTGTCCAGCACCGCGCTCGCGCCGGTCACGCCTACCTCGACCGCGACGGCGGCCTTGTCCGCGCCGTGCGCGTCCTTGAGGCTCTCGATCGAACTGGCGAAGCTGTGCCAGCTGTCGATCACGCCCGCGCCGGTCGTCTCGTTGGAGCTGGTCACGTCGAGCTGGCTCATGTCTGGCTGCTCCCGTCGATGGCCTGGAAGCTGCCCGCGTTGTTCTGTTCGTTCTGCCGGTAGTTGTCGGCAGTGGTGTTGGTCAGGTCGGCCGCGTCCGAGATCTCGGACGCGAGCTTGTTGAGGTTGTCGTTGGCGACGCCCATGGCGATCCGCGCGGGCACGGCCAGCAACTGGGCCGCGAAGATGCCGAACGCGTTGTTGTCGAAGCCGTTGGCCGAATGCACGCCGTTGGCGGCATCGACGATCTCGCCGTGCGTGGTGCCGCTGAGGTAGGTCGCGAACGTGGTCAGCTCGCTCGGGTCGACCTGGTATCCGCCGCTCTGGGTCATTGGCCTCGGCCTTCCTCGATCCACCAGTCGGGTTCTTCGTCGAGTTCGGGCACATCGCGCCGAACAGGTGGGCGCTGCGGCTGCGCGACCGGCCTCGGTGGCGGTGGGGCAACCGGCGGCGGTGGCGGCGGTGGCGGAGGAGGTGGCGCCTGTTCCGGGGGTGGTTCCGGCGGGCGGAACTGGTCGAACAGGCTCATCGCCGTCGAATTGCTGCCGACCAGACCGGCGAACGCGGTGCTGACATCGGCGCTGACCTGGCGTTGCGCCTTGCCGATCGTCTGCATCAGCAGACTGGCCAGTTGTTGCGGCGGACGTTGGTAGGCGCGATCGCCGAATCGGATATCCGTCAGGGCGCCGCCCGCGCCGACGGTGACGGTGACCCCTTCGTCCGGCGAACTCACTGTCGCGTTCGCCGTTTTCATACGTTCCTGGATCTCCTCGGCCTGTTCGCGCAGGCGAGTGATCCGCGCGTCCAATCCCCCCGGTGGATCAGCTGCGTCAGAATGGGTCACCCGCGATGTTTACCGTTGGTCAATTAACGCGTTTTGGCGAATTGATGTCGCGGGGTTGAACGTCAAGATCACATCGACGTAGTGCGAAACGTCGCTAGAATGTCGGGATGACCGAACCGGACGAGGACCTGGTACGTGCGCTACGCGCGTTGTCGAATCCGGTGCGGTTGCAGCTGCTGGCCTGGCTGCGGGAGCCACGCAAGCACTTCGCCCTTGCCGACGCCACGGTCGACGTTGACGAGTTCGGCGTGTGCGTGAGCCACATCCAGGAGAAGGCCGGACTCGCCCAGTCCACGGTGTCCGCATACCTGGCCGAGTTGCACCGCGCGGGCCTGGTCCGCGCCACCCGGGTCGGCAAGTGGACCCACTACAAGCGGGACGAGGCGCGCATCGCGGAGCTGGTGTCCACCCTCGGCAACGCCATCTGACCAGCGGTTCTGGCGAACGTATCGAAATTATGCGATATTGCGATGCATGGGTGACATCGACGGAGTGGACCTCGGCAGGTTCGGGGTGTGGACGTTCGACTTCGAGGACCAGCCGGCCACGCTGATGCGGGACTCGATCCAGGAGCTCGAAGAACTGGGCTGGCGCGCGTTCTGGATCCCCGAGCGCGACGGCCGCGAGGCACTGACGCACGCGGGCTTCCTGCTCGCCAACACGCGGCAGCTGCACGTGGTCAACGGCATCGCGCAGATCTGGTCCCGCGAGGCGCGCTGGACGCTCGGCGCACAGGTGCTGCTCGCCGACGCCTATCCGAACCGGCACGTGCTCGGTCTCGGCGTCGGTCGCGCGAAGCCCGGAATCAAACCGATGGACGCGCTGACCGGCTACCTGGACGAGTTGGACGCGCTCACCTCACCGAACCCGGCGCCCACGGCGCCACTGCACCGGATCCTCGCCGCGTACGGGCCGAAAATGCTCGAACTCGCCCGGGATCGTGCCGAAGGCGCGCACACCTACCACGTCAACGTCGAGCACACCGCGCAGGCGCGCGAGATCCTCGGCCAGAGCGCGTTTCTCGGCGTCGAGCAGGCGGTGCTGTTCGAAACAGACCCGGTGCTCGCACGCGGAATCGCGCGCGAACACCTGCGTCCCTACCTCGCAGGAGGGTTCAACATCGCCAAGTTCAAACGCCTCGGTTACACCGACGAGGAACTCGCCAACGGCGGTAGCGACCGCTTCGTCGACGACCTCGTCAGCTGGGGTGATCTGGACGTTGTTACACGGAAATTGAATGCACATCTGAGCGCGGGCGCCGATCATGTCGCCGTCCAGGTGATCGGAATCGAACCCGGAAAATCCGCGCTGCCGCACTGGCGAACGCTCGCGAAAACCCTACTCCCGTAGGGTTTTCCGTGCTGTCGCCGCGTGAGCGGGAGATCCTCGCCTGCCAGCTCGTGCTGCCGGGCGACCGGGGACGCGCCCGCATTCAGTGACCGTGCGGGTCCGACTGGTTGAGCATGGCCACTGTTTCGTCGTACGTGCCGCGCACCACGCTGTGCCGCAGGAACTTCACCCGCTCGACCTGGATCTCCTTGGCGTCCGGTTGGGCTTCCAGCAGTTCGATGACCTCGTCGGAGAACTCGTCGAGCGGCATCGCGAAGTCGGCTTCCTCCTGGCCGGGCAGCAGCGCGGTGCGCACCGACGGCGGCACCAGTTCGACGATCTGGACGTTCGTGTCCGCGTACTGGAGGCGCAGCGATTCGCTGAGCATGTGGATCGCCGCCTTGACCGCGTTGTAGCTGGGCGTGATCCGCAGCGGGGTGAACGCGAGCCCGGAGGAGACCGTCACGATGGTGGCGTCCGGCCGCGCGGTGAGGTGCTCGATGAACGCGGCGATCAGCCGGATCGGGCCGAGCAGGTTGGTGGTGACCACGTCCTCGGCGGCGGCCAGGAACGATTCGGGGTGCTGCCAGTCCTCGATGCGCATGATGCCCGCCATCGCCACCAGCACGTTGAGGTCCGGGTGCTTGGCCAGCACCTCTTTTGCCGCGCCTGCGATGCTGGCCGCGTCGGCGGTGTCGATCAGCACGGTGTCGATGCCGGGGTGTTCCCGCGCGATTCGCTCCAGCAGGTCGCCGCGCCGACCGCCGACGATCACGGTGTTGCCGCGCTCGTGCAGCCGCATCGCAAGGGCGAGGCCGATACCGCTCGTCGAGCCGGGAATGAAGATGGTGTTGCCGGAAATGTTCATGACCCAAGGCTGATCCGGGCGCGACCGGCCCGGCAGAGTCCGCTGATCGGGGGACCGACAGTCCCTGGTTGCGCGCGCGATCGCCGCGAATACTGGAGATCATGGACAGAGCGGCACTCGCGGGTTTCCTGCGCACCAGGAGGGCGGCGCTGCGGCCCGAGGACCTGGGACTTCCGCCCGGCGTGCGCCGCAGGGCGCCGGGGCTGCGGCGGGAAGAGGTCGCCTCGCTGGCCGCCATGTCCACCGACTACTACACCCGGCTCGAACAGCAGCGCGGTCCGCAGCCCAGCGAACAGATGCTGACCTCGCTGGCGCGGGCGCTGCGGTTGAGCAACGACGAGCGCACCTACCTCTTCCAGGTCGCAGGCCACAACGCGCCGTCGACGCGGTCGGCGTCCGCGCACGTGGTGCCCGCGCTGCTGCGGGTATTGGACCGGCTGGACGACACTCCCGCGTTGATCGTCAACGAGCTGGCCGAAACCCTGGTCCAGAACCCGCTGGCGACGGCGCTGTTCGGCGACCGGAGCCAGTTCACCGGCCTGGCGCGTAGCGAGATCTACCGCTGGTTCACCATGCCGCACGAACGCGGCATCTACCCGGCCGACGACCACGACCGGCAGAGCCGCGCGCTGATCGCGAACCTGCGTGCCGCGAGTGCGTCGATGGGCGCGCGGTCGCGGGCCGCCGAACTGGTCAGGGTGCTCGAAAAAGAGAGCGCCGAGTTCGCGCGGCTGTGGGCGCGCCAGGAAGTGGCCAAGCGGTTCGCGGATCACAAGATCGTGCTGCACCCGCAGTTGGGCGAGATCGAACTGGACTGCCAGGCCCTGCACAACGACGACCACACCCAGGTGCTTTTGGTGCTGACCGCGGCACCGAGGTCGGAGGCTGCGGAGAAACTGCAACTGCTCGGCGTGCTGGGCACCGAGCGGTTTCCGGTGGACGTGCGGCACGACTGACCAGGGTCACGCTGATAACCGATCGTGTTATCAGCGCCAACAGGCTGGATGGTGCCGTGTGCTGCTCTGGCTGCTGCCGCTGCTCGCCGCCGCCCTCGGTCTGTCCGGTGTGGACAGACTGGGCTGGACGACGCAGGTGACGCTCAACGCGCTGAGCACGGTCGTCATCCTGCACATGGCGGTCTGGGGCCGGTGGCCAGTTCGCGACCAGCCACCGGTCTGACCCGAACTCGCTATTGCGCGGCTTCGCTGATGTTGACCATCCACGGAATACCGAAACGGTCCACCAGCATCCCGAATTCGTCGCCCCACGCCTGCTTTTCCAGCGCCATCATCACTTGGCCGTCCTGGGCCAATTTCTCCCAGTAGCCGCGCAGATCCGCGCCGTCGTCACCGCTGAGGCTGATCGTGATGTTGTTGCCCGGTTTGTGCTCCATGTTCGGCGGCACATCGGCCGCCATCAGCGCGAACCCGGACGACGTGATCAGGTTGGCGTGCATGATCCCGTCCGCGACGCCCGGCTCGGTCATGCCGAATTCCCCGAAAGTGGTCATGTTCAGCTCGCCGCCGAACACGTTCTGATAGAACTCCATCGCTTTCCGGGTGTCCCCGGCGAAATTGAGGTAGGGATTCAGACGTGAAGCCATTGGGCGCTCCCAATGTCGGCAATAAGCACGCATCCTGCCAGTCGGATCGATATTCGACAACGCGAACATCACCCGGTAACCGTCGCTTCGCGCAACGGAGGCGCCTGCGCGCGCTCCGCGCGCCGGGTCCGCGTGCCGCACGCGTAGAACATGAAGCACACCGCGGCGAACCCCTGACCCCACCCGGTCAACGTCACCGTCCCGTCCGGGGCGACCGACCCGCCATACACGGTGAACACCGACTTGGCCGCGTCGATGAACCCGCTCAGGCTGCCGATCTGCTTCTTCGGCAGAACGAGCAGGATGCCCAGGATCGGTCCGCCGTAGAGCAGGAACGACGCGAACCCGGACCGCAACACCGCGAACGGCACGTCCCGCTTGGCATTGCTCATCTCCTCGGACGCCGAACTCGGCAGCTCGAAGCCGACATAGCTGAAGATCAGCAACGGCACCAGGCCGATGAACCCGGCATAGCTCGGACTGAAATCACCCCACGACAACGGCTGCACACCGTTGCGCACCGCGTAGACCACCACCGAACCCGCGAAGAACACCAGCAGCGGCGCCCTGGCAACCGCGCCCAGCGTCGGCACCCACTTGCCGACCCGGAACGAGAGCAGCACCGCCAGCACCCCGACCCAGATGGACACCAGTCCGGCCACGTACTTCCAGATCCCGGGCAGCGGAAAGAAGAACGTGGAACGTGGTGATCGCGATGATGCACAACGTGCCGCCGACCCAGATCGGGTTGGAGATCCAGTACATGACCTGGTTGACCCCGGCGATCAGCCGGCCGAACGCGAGCTTGGTCCACACGTACGGTCCGCCCTCGAACGGGAACGCCGTGCCCAGCTCCGCGACCAGTAAGCCGTACGGCACGAAGAACACGACAGCCAGAATGATCATCCAGGCCAGGCCCTGCGGGCCGTTTGCCGCGACCGAGCCGATGGTGTCCAGCCCGACGAGCGTGCAGATCAGGAAGAACAGGATGTCGAAGCGGTGGAAGTCGCGGCGCAGCCGGGCGCGCTGCGTCGACCACGAGCCGCCGATGGCTTCCGGTGCCTGCGGTGCTGCTGCCACGGTACGACCTCCTCGTCAGCTACTGACTGACCAATCAGTATCGAAGGAGTGTGATTCGGATCGCACGACACGTCAAGAGGCACGGGCGTCGTTGTGTAACGTTGCCCGCATGGCGCGCAAGGGCGTGGCGATCCGGCGGGACGAGATCGTGCTCGCCGCACTCGATCAGGTGCGGCAGCGGGGGATAGCGGGAGTGCGAGCCGCCGAGGTGGCCAAGGCGCTCGACGTCAGCACCTCGCTGGTCTTCTACCACTTCGGCACTCTGGAAAACCTGATCGTCGAGGCGTTCCGGCATGCAGCGGAAGCGGACCTGGCCCGGCTGCGCGAGATCCTCGCCGACCCCGGCGACGTGGCGAAACGCCTGCGCGCGGTGCTGAACTGGTATGGCCCCACCAGCAAAGCCGACGGCTGGCTGCTCTGGATCGAGGCGTGGGCCGCGTCGCTGCGCGACACCGAACTGCGCTCCGTCGCCCAGCGGCTCGACCTGCGCTGGCGGGAAGCGGTGGTCGCACTGATCGCCGAAGGTGTCGGCGCGGGCGTATTCACCTGTGCCGATCCGCGCGCCGCCGCGTGGCGGCTGACCGCGCTGCTCGACGGGCTCGCGGTGCAGATGGTCGCCAGGGACGGCGCGGTCACCGAACTCGAGTGCGCCGAATGGCTCGGCCAGGCACTGCGCCACGAACTCCGACTCTGATCTTCCCCCTGGAGTTGACGCATCGCCTGATCGACCCAATACTGACTGTCTAATCAGTCAGTAACGAGGAGGTGTCGGTGACCGCGCTCGCCCCGGCCGTTGCCCCGGCCGCCCCCTTCCTCGAACTGAGGTGGACCGACCCGGTCACCGGCTGCCCCGGCTACCTCGTCATCGACCGGCTCGTCCGCGGCGTGTCCAGCGGCGGACTGCGCATGCGGGCAGGCTGCACCGTCGACGAAGTGCGCGGCCTGGCCACCGGCATGACCAGGAAAGAAGCCCTCAACTACGACCCCGACGGCCGGTACGTCCCGCTCGGCGGAGCCAAAGGCGGCATCGACTTCGACCCGTACGACGAGCGCGCCCGCGACGTACTCGCCCGCTACCTGCGCGCCATGCGGCCCATGATCGAACGGTGCTGGACCATGGGGGAGGACCTCGGCCTGCGCCAGGACGTCATCGACGAGGTCATCGACGAAATCGGCCTGCGCAGCTCCGTGCAGGCCGTCTACCCGCTGCTCGACGACGAAGCCGACGCGATCGCCCGCCTCGACCGGGCCTTCGCCATCGACGTCGACGGCGTCGGCCTGCCCGAACTCGTCGGCGGCCTCGGCGTCGCGGAGGCCGCGCTGTGCGGCCTGGACCAGCTCGGCATTCCCCGCCACGGCGCGCGCGCCGTCATCCAGGGCTTCGGCTCGATGGGCGGCGCCACCGCGCGTTTCCTGGCCGCCGCCGGGTTGCGCGTGGTCGGCATCGCGGACGTGCGCGGCGTCGTCGCCAACGACAACGGGCTCGACGTGGAAACGCTGCTGCTCGGCCGCGACCGGCACGGCGCCGTCGACTGCGACCTGCTCCGCCCCGACGACGTCCAACTCCCGTCCGAAGCCTGGCTCACCCTCCCCGCCGACGTGCTCGTCCCGGCCGCCGTCTCCTACTGCGTCGACGCCGGCAACCAGGCCGCGATCGGCGCCCAGCTGGTCGTCGAGGCGGCGAACATGCCGGTCAGCGAGGACGCCGAAGACCGGCTGCGCGAGCGCGGCGTCGTGGTCATCCCGGACTTCGTCGCCAACTCCGCGACCAACTCGTGGTGGTGGTGGACCCTGTTCGGCGACGTGGACGCCGACGCAGGCCAGGCGTTCGCCAAGGTCCGCGAGCGGATGTGCGACCTGGTCGCCGCCATGTTCGACCGTGCGGACCGGGACGGCGTGAGCCCACGAACGGCGGCGCTGCGCCTGTGCGCGGACAACCTGACCGCCATCACCACCCGTTTCGGCGACTCCACCCCGACCCGATGACCGAGCAGACCGGCGCGGCCGCACTCGTCGCGGCGCTCGCCGCGCACGCCGTTGACACCGTGTTCGGCATTCCCGGCACGCACAACCTGCCCATCTACGCCGAACTCGCGCACCAGCGGATCCGGCACATCTCGCCGCGCCACGAGCAAGGCGCGGGCTTCGCCGCGGACGGCTACGCACGCGTTTCGGGAAAACCCGGGATTGTTGTCGCGACAACAGGCCCAGCGATTCTCAACGCGGCGACCGCGGCGGCGCAGTCCTACTCGGATTCGATCCCGGTCCTGCTCATCTCGCCCGGCATGCCGACCGGTCACCCCGCGCGCGGCAACGGCTACCTGCACGAGCTGAAGGACCAGCGCGCCGCGCTGGCCGCGATCACCGCGGGCAGCGACCGGGTCGGCAGCGTCGAGGAGATCCCGGCAGCGGTCGCCGCCGCCTTCGCCGACCTCACCTCCGGCCGTCCGCGCCCCCGCCACCTGGAAATCCCGCTCGACCTGCTGGACCGCACCGCCGACGTCACCATTCCCGGTCCACTCCGGACAACCACCGCCACTCCGGACCCAGCCGAAGCCGTGCGCCTGCTGGCGTCCGCGCGCAAGATCGGCATCATCGCGGGCGGTGGCACTCGCGGGGCAGCCCCGCAACTCCGCGCCTTGGCCGAACGACTCGCCGCACCTGTTGTCGCGACAACAAATGGCAAAGCCGTCCTCTCCGAAGATCACCCGCTCTCGCTCGGCGCAGGCGTGCACCACCCCTCCGTCGTCCGATTCCTCGCCGAGTGCGACGTGGTGCTGGCGATCGGCACCGAACTCGCGCCCGCCGACTGCTGGTACGGCCCCCTCCCGCTGCCGCGCCTGATCCGCATCGACATCGAACCCGCAGCTGCCCTGGCGAACGCGTCACCCGAGATAGCCCTGATCGGCGACGCCGCAACAACAATCGACGCCCTGCTGGCTGGCCTCGACCCGCGCGAACCCCAACCCTGGTGGGCGGATTTCCGGCAGTCGATCCGAGCCGAAGCCAAAACCGAAGGGGCGCAATGGCTCCCGCTGCTCGGCGCCCTGCACGACGCCCTCGGCCGCGACGGCATCCTTACCGCCGACAGTGCAATGGTCTGCTACTACGGCGCACTGTCCAACCTGCCGCGTTACCAACCGTCGACCTTCCTGTACCCGACCGGCCTCGGCACCCTCGGCTACGGCCTGCCCGCCGCCATCGGCGCCAGCCTCGCCGCGCCCGGCCGACGGGTCGCCGCGCTGCACGGTGACGGCGGTTTCCTTTTCACCGCAACGGAACTCGCCTCCGCCGCGCGACTCGGCCTGCCGCTGCCGGTCGTTGTCGTCGACAACGGCGGCTACGGCGAGATCCGCGCGGAAATGCTCGACCGAGGCGACCCGGTGCACGCCGTCGACCTACCCGCCACCGACTTCGCCACGCTCGGCGTCTCGTTGGGCTGCCATGGCGTCCGCATCGACAAGCTCGACGAACTCCCCGGCATCCTCGACCACGCCTTCGCCGCCGACCGGCCCACAGTGATCCACCTCAGGGCGTAGCGGTGACGCGCTACGGTGAACCGGTGGCAGGCACACCGACCCGGAAGCGGATGACACCCGAGGCGCGGCGCGCGGTGATCGAGCGCGCGGCCACCGAGGTGTTCGCCGGGCTCAGGCGCCCGGCAGGAACAAGCAGAACGGATGGCCGTCCGGGTCGCGCATGACCACGACCCCTTCGGTGGGCTGGTGCGCCTCGCGGGTCGCGCCGAGCGCGACGGCGCGCTTCGTCTCGGCATCGAGGTCGTCGACGAGCAGGTCCAGATGCGCCTGCATCTGCTGAGTGCCTGTGCGAGGTGGCCATGTCGGCGCAACGTGGTCGGGTTCCAGCTGGAAGCTCAACCCGGGGCGCTCCCGCGCGGGATCGCGCAACCGGATGAACTCCGCGTCGCCAGAGACCGTCTGCCAGCCGAGCAACTCGCGGTAGAAGGCGGCGAGCCGCGCCGGGTCCGGTGTGCCGAGCACGAACGATCCGAGGCTGATCACGATCGCATCCTCGCACCACGACGCGGTCACCAGCGGCAGGCGGCGTCCGGCTCGCAGCAGGGAGCCAGGAACTTGCAGGTCGGGCAGATCCACTTCGATCCGTTGCCGTAGGGGACGAGGTCGTCGCGCTCGCACTGCGGGCACTGGGGGAGTCGCGCGGGCTCGGTCTTCGGCGTGGGCACCCGGACAGGCTACTGGTGGAACGCCCGATTGGCCGATATGGCACGATTCAGTCCTTGAAACGATTCACAATTGCGATTCTATGTGCAATGATGCGCATGTTCTGAGAATTTCCTGCATGTTCGCGCAGTCGAAATCGTGGGAGTGATCGGATTGAGCACACGCATCGTCGCGTTGGCAGTCACGGCCGCCCTCGCACTGGCCACGATCACCTCCCTGTCAGCCGCCGCCGAGACATCCCCTCCCTCGGTCGCGGCCCCCACCGCTCCGGACGTGGTACCGGCCCTCCGTACCTGGACCGGCGCCTCCGGCATGTTCGCGCTCACCGCGCGCACCCGGATCGTGTTCACCGACCGCACCCTCGCGGGCGAGGCCGCGACCTTCAGCGCCGACCTGAGCCAACTGGCGCACCGCCAGATCCCGGCAACGTTCGGCAGCGCGCGCGGCGGCGACGTCCGATTAGGACTGATGCCGAGCGCGCCCGGCAACGCCGAGGGCTACCGGCTCCAGATCGGCGACACGGTCAGCCTCCAGGCGCAGAACACGACCGGCCTGAGCCACGGCGAGCAAACCATCCAGCAACTCGTCAGCCGCTACGGCGAGCTGCCCTTCGGCACCGCGACCGACTGGCCGCAGGCAGGCCAGCGCGGCGTGATGATCGACGCGGGCCGCAAGTACTACCAGCCTGCCTACATCGAGCAACTGATCCGCACCGCAGCCTGGTACAAGCTGAACACGATCCACCTGCACCTGACCGAGTACAACGCGTTCCGGCTCAACAGCCCCAGATTCCCCGGTCTCGCCGCCGCCCAGTCCTATGACCGCGCGGACATCCAGCAGTTCGAGCAGGCCGCGAACCGCTACCACATCACGATCATCCCCGAGATCGACCTGCCCGCGCACGCTACCGCGATCACCGACTACTGGCCGCAGACCACCTGGGACTGCGCGCCGATGAACAACGAACGTGGCCGGAACTTCACCGTCGACGTGACCAAACCGGCGACGCGCCAGGTGGTCAGGCAACTGCTGGACGAGTTCATTCCCTGGTTCAACGGGCAGGTCTTCGACATGGGCACCGACGAGTACCCGGTCTCCTCGACCCAGCAGCAGTGCCCGGAACTCGTCGACTACGCGAAGGCGAACCACTTCGCGAACACCGACGACGTGATGGTCAACTTCATCGACTACCTGAACTCGATCGTCCGCGCGCACGGCAAAACCGCGGAGGCGTGGGGTTGGTGGGACGCGGCGGGCTCGCCGACGATCAGCCCGGACAGGAACATCATCGTCGAGGCGTACGGCAACAACACCGATTTCAACGGCGCCAGCGGCGTGAACCATTTCCTCGGTGAGGGCTACCAGACCGTTTTCGCGGACGGCAACCAGCTCTACGTGACTCCCGGCCTCAACCTGCTGCCCAACGACCAGGCGCTGTACGCGAACTGGCCGACCGTGACCGCGCCCAATCTGCGCGGCTACATGCTGTCGCGCTGGTCCGACAACACCGACACCCAGACCGATGCCTTCCAGGACTGGTACGCCCTCCGCCCCGAACAGGTGCTCGCCGACCGGACCTGGGGTGGCCCGGTCAACGGCACCGCGCTCGACCTGGAGAACCGCGCCGACGCGATCGGACCACCGCCGGGCGTGCCAGGGCCGCCCGCTGCCGCGACCCTGCTGACCGGCACCGCGTACAGCGGATCCGGTTATGTGGGCATCGATCTCGGCACCCCGTCCACAGTCGACAAGGTCCGCTTCCTGCCCGGCGCCGCCGGTGGCGTGTTCCAGGGCTGCGTGACCGGTCCCGCCACCGGCTGCGTCACCCTCGCCACGATCACCTGGAATCCGGCGACCGCTGACTGGCGCCAGCTCACCGTCAGCAGTCCGGACGCCTACCGCTGGCTGCGTTATGTGGGACCGCAGGGGAGCCAGGTCCAGTTCTACCGCTCGCCCGACGCGAACACCGCGATCCGGCTCGACGCGCCCGGCACGCTCGCCGCGCTCGGCCGCAACACGGTGACGGCAACCGTCACCAACACGACCAACCGGTTCCTGACCGATGTCAGCGCCTCGATCGCGGTGAACTCGCTGGACGCAGGCATTCCGCTTGCTGTGAACCAGCGGACTACAACCGTGCCGCTGCTGTTGCCGCACGGTTCAGCCACCGTGCGCTGGCAGGTCGACGTGCCGCCGGACGTGGTGCCCGGCGACTACCGGATCGCGGTGGTCACCGATGGCGCCAACGCGAGCGCGCTCGCGGCCATCAAGCAGACGATCACCAGCGCGCTCGCCCAGTCACCGATCATCAGCGGCGCGAACACGACCCTGAGCCTCACCAGCTCGGCGGCTGTTCCGCTGTCGGTGCGCTGGCAGGCGGCCGCGCCGAAGGGGATCACGGTCAGGCCGTCGAGCGGCATGGTCGTCATCGCGCCGGGCCGGTCGGTGTCGGTTCGGCTGAGCGCCACCGCGACCAGCGCGACGCCGGGTGTCGCTACCGTGCCGATCAACGTCTCAAGTGGACGGTATGGGCTCGGTGGCGCGAACCTGCTGGTGTCGGTGCCGTACCCGAACCTGGCCGGTGCGTTCAACGAAGTCGGTATCACCGATGACAACAACGTGAACCCGGCCAACCTCGGTGGCGGCATCGACGGCGACGGGTCGTCGTATTCCGCCCAGGCGCTGGCCGCCGCCGGTGCGGTGGCAGGCAAGTCGTTCCCGACCAACGGGTTCAGCTTCGACTGGCCACCACCGGGCATCCCGGACAACGTGAGCGCGAACGGGCAGACGATCCTGTTGGGCGGCAAAGGATCTCAGCTCGGACTGCTGGTCACGGCCAGCTATGTCGCGCCGGGTACGTTCAACGGTGCGGTGACCGTCACCTACACCGACGGCAGCACGGCGAGCCTGTCGCTCGCCGTGCCGGAGTGGCAGCGTGCTTACGGCACGCCCGCCACCGAGGTGGTCACCATGCCGTACCACAACTACGCGCCGGTCGGTCAGATCAACGCCAGCACGCACGTGTTCCTGGTGAGCACAGCGCTCGACCCAGCCAGGACCGTCGCGTCGATCACGTTGCCGCAAGCCGGCGCCGTCCGCGCCACCCTGCACGTGTTCGCGGTCAGTTTTTCGTAGCGAGCGAGCGGAGGAAGAAGGCCAGGTTGGCCGGGCGCTCGGCCAGCCTGCGCATGAAGTAGCCGTACCACTCGGTGCCGTAGGGCAGGTAGACGCGGATCTGGTTGCCATCGTCGGCGAGGCGCTGCTGCTCGTCGGGCCGGATGCCGTAGAGCATCTGGAACTCGAAGCTGTCGGTGTCGCGACCGGCTTCGGCGGCGAGGTGTGCGGCGATGGCGATCAGGCGCGGATCGTGCGAGGCGACCATCGGGTAACCGGCGCCGTTCATCAGTACCTTGAGGCAGCGCACGTACGACTTGTCCACTTCGGACTTGTCGGTGAACGCGACCGATGCGGGTTCCGCGTACGCGCCCTTGCACAGCCGGATGCGCGAACCGCTGGTCGCCAGGTCGCTGCAGTCGCCCTCGGTGCGGCGCAGGTACGCCTGCAGCACCGCGCCGACCCAGGGGAAGTCCGCGCGCAGTTCGTGCAGCACGGCCAGGGTCGCGTCGGTGGTGGTGTGGTCCTCCATGTCCAGCGTGACCGTTGCTCCGACCGAGTCCGCCGCGACGCAGATGCGGCGGGCGTTCTCCAGCGCCAGGCCCGCGTCGAGCTTCTGCCCGACCGCCGAGAGCTTCACCGAGACCTCGGCCCTGTTGGTGAAACCCTTGTCGCCGAGGCGCTTCAGCAACTCCTGGTAGGCGCGCACGGTGATGTCGGCCTGGTCGGCGTTGGTGGTATCCTCGCCGAGGTGGTCCAGGGTGACCATCCGGCCCGACGCCAGCAGATCGCCGGTGGTGGCGATGGCGTCGGTGACCGAGTCGCCCGCGATGAAGCGGCGCACTACCGGTCGGGTCAGCGGAGACCGTTCGACCACCGAGCGGGCGGCGGTGGAACGGGCGGCGGCATGCAGCATCGGTCGGAGCACGGTGATCACCCCTGGTGCGGGTAGTGGTAGTCGGTGGCCGGGACGAACGTTTCCTTGATCGAACGCGGCGACACCCAGCGCAGCAGGTTGTGCATGGCGCCCGCCTTGTCGTTGGTGCCGGAGGACCGGCCGCCGCCGAAGGGCTGCTGGCCGACGACCGCGCCGGTCGGCTTGTCGTTGACGTAGAAGTTGCCCGCGGTGAACCGGAGTTCTTCGGTCGCGTGCGCGATGGCGGCGCGGTCGGTGGCGATGATCGAGCCGGTCAGGCCGTACGGGGACACCCCGTCGAGCTGGCGCAGCACGGTCTCGTAGTCGCTGTCCTCGTAGACGTGCACGGCGAGCAGCGGGCCGAAGTACTCGGTGCGGAACACCTCGTGCTCCGGGTCGGCGCCGAGCATGACGGTCGGCCGGACGAAGTAGCCTTCGCTGTCGTCGGCGGTGCCACCGGTGAGGATGGTCAGGTTCTGGTCGGCGCGGGCGCGGTCGAGCACGCCTGCCAACCGGTCGAAGGCGCGCCGGTCGATGACCGCGCCCATGAAGTTGGTGAAGTCGCTGACGTCGCCGACGCTGATCGACTCGATCTCACTGACCAGCGAATCCCGCATCTTCGTCCACACCGAGCGCGGCACGTACGCCCGCGAGGCGGCGGAGCACTTCTGGCCCTGGTACTCGAACGCGCCCCGGATCAGCGCGGTGCGCAGCACGTCCGGGTCGGCGGACGGGTGCGCGAGCACGAAGTCCTTGCCGCCGGTTTCGCCGACCAGGCGCGGGTAGCCGCGGTAACCGGCGATGTTCGCGCCGACCGTCGACCAGAGGTGCTGGAAGGTGGCGGTCGAACCAGTGAAGTGGATCCCGGCCAGATCGGGCGAGGTCAGCGCCACGTCCGAGACGGCCTTTCCATCACCGGGCAGCAGGTTGATCACACCGGCGGGCAGTCCAGCGGCTTCGAGCAGGCGCAGGGTCAGGTGCGCGGAGAGCATCTGGGTGGGGGAGGGCTTCCACAGCACCGTGTTGCCCATCAACGCGGGCGCGGTCGGCAGGTTCGCCGCGATCGCCGTGAAGTTGAACGGCGTGATCGCGTAGACGAAGCCCTCCAGCGGGCGGTGGTCCATCCGGTTCCACACGCCCGGCGAGCTGGCTGGCTGCTCCGCCATGATGCGGTGTCCGAAGTGGACGTTGAACCGCCAGAAGTCGGCGAGCTCACAGGCCGCGTCGATCTCGGCCTGGAACGCGGTCTTGGACTGGCCGAGCATGGTCGCCGCGTTCACCGTCGCGCGCCACGGGCCGGTCAGCAGGTCGGCCGCGCGGAGCAGGATGGCGGCGCGGTCGTCGAAGGACAGCGCCCGCCAGGCCGGTGCGGCCTGCTTCGCGGCAGCGATCGCGTCGCGCGCGTCCTGCTCGGTGGCGCTGGTGAAGGTGCCGAGCACGGCGCGGTGGTTGTGCGGCTGGACCACGTCGACCGGCGCGCCCGCGCTGACCCGCTGCTCGCCACCGATGGTGGTGGTCAGCTCCATCGGCTGTTTGGTCAGCTCGCCGAGCGCGGCCTGCACCTTCGCCCGCTCGGGGCTGCCAGGGGCGTAGTGCAGGGTCGGCTCGTTCACCGGGGTCGGCACGTTGGTCGCGGCATCCATGCCGCCAACGTTAGGCAGCGCGCGCCTGCTTCGGCTTGTTCGATCGGCTAAGCTTCGCTGGTCGACTTTGTACGATGGGATAACGACATGGCGAGCCTGCGACAGGTGTTGATCGCGCTCGGCGATCCGCTGGTCGAGCTGCGCGTCGCCCCGGACGGCCTGGAACCGGACGTCCGCGACGTGGTCATCGTCGAACCGGACGACCACCCCGAACTCGCCCCCGGCGACCTCGCCATGGTGGTCGGCGCCCGCGACCGCGCCGCGTTGCCGCTGGTCAGGGCCGCTGGTCGGCAGCACGCTGCCGCTGTCGCGGTGAAGGTCGACGACCAGCGAGCAGCCGACCCGCTGGCGAAAGCCGCGGAAGAGGCCGGGATCGCGTTGCTCGCGGTGCCCGCCGAGGTGCGCTGGGAACAGTTCGAAGCGCTGGTGCGATCGGTGCTGGACACCGCGCGCGAGGCCGAGGACGCGGACGACGGCGAGGTGCTCGGCGACCTGTTCACCCTCGCCCAGACCATCGCCGGACTGACCGGCGGCAGCATCAGCATCGAGGACACCGCCAGCCGGGTGCTCGCCTACTCACGCTCCGACGACGACGTCGACGAGCTCCGTCGACTGTCCATTTTGGGCAGACAGGGTCCGGAGCCGTACCTGGCGAAGCTGCGCGAATGGGGCGTCTACCAACGGTTGCGGGCCACCGAGGAAGTGGTGCGCATCGACGAACACCCTGAGCTGGGCATCAAACCGCGCCTCGCGGTCGGCCTGCACGCCGGCGGTCGTCCGCTCGGCAGCATCTGGGTGCAGCAGGGCGCGACCCCGTTGGCGGACAACGCAGAAGCGGCGCTGCTCGGCGCCGCGCGGGTCACCTCGCTGCAACTGGTCCGCAGGCAACGAGCGGGTGACCGGTTCCGCGACGACCTGCTCGCCGGTCTGCTGGCCGGGCACACCGACGCCCGCGCGGTCGCGCGCCAGATCGGCGCCGACCCGGACAAGCCCGCCGCCGTCGTCGCGTTCGCGCTGCGCGACGACGGCGACCGGACGGGTCGCGAACTGCGCCGCGTCGAACTGGTCTCGGTGATCTCCGTGCACGCCGCGGCCTACCGGCGCAGTGCCCTGGTCACCCAGTCCGGCGACCGCACCTACGTCCTGCTGCCCGAACCCGCCTCCGACACCGCCCTGCTCACCCTGACCCGCGACATGGTCACCGCCGCCGCCCGCCAACTCCGGGTGCGCACCCGTGCCGCGGTCGGCCGGGTCGTGCCCGGCATCGCGGACGTGCGGGCGTCCCGCGACGAAGCCGACCGCGTGCTGGACGCGCTGACCGAGGACACCGACCCGGACGTGGCCACCCTCGCCGAGGTCCGCTCCCGCGTGCTGGTCGGCGAAACCCTCGCCCTGCTGGCCGAACGCCCCAGCCTGCGCGATCCCCGGCTGACCGCGCTCGCCGCGCACGACCTGGCCCCGTCCCTGCTGGCCTACTGGGACGCGCTCGGCGACGTGCGCGCGGCGGCGACCCGGCTGCACGTGCACCCGAACACCTTGCGCTACCGGGTCCGGCGCGCGGCCGAACTGACCGGCCTCGACCTCGACGATCCGCTGGTACGCCTGTTCGCAGGGCTGCAACTGCGGCTTTAGCGGTTGAGCCAGCTGGTCCGGTTGCGTTCGACGAAGGCTTCGACGGTCAGCGGCTCGACTCCGGTGATGGTGCGCACGGCGTCGTTGGTGCCCGAGAAGATCCCGTTGCGGTAGTCGATCGCCACGTTGGTCAGGTGCTGCACCAGGTGCGCGCTGAAGCCGCGAGCTTCGAGTTCGGCGCGGAACTGGTCGATCTCGACCGGCACATAGGTGATCTTCCGCCCGAGCGCGCGCGTCATCACGTCGGCGATCTGATGGTGGTCGAGCTCGACCGGACCGTACAGCGGATACGTCTTGCCCGCGTGCGGCTCCGGATCGGCCAGGATCGCGGCGATCACCCGGCCCTGGTCCTCGGCCGTGATGGGCGCGTGGTGCGCGTCGGCGAAGGGCAGGCGCAGTTCGCCGGTGTCCGCGTCCCAGAAGTTGATCAGCCACTCGGCGAAGAACGTCGGCCGCAGGTGGGTGACGCCGCCGCTGACGTGGTCCAGCAGACGCTCGGCGAGCCAGTGCTGCCGCGCGGCGTTGCTGACCGCCTCGCGGCGCGCCGAGATCTGCGACATGTTCACTATCGCGCCCACTTGGTTCTCCTCCGCCACCTGGAGCAAGGTCGCGGTCGAGTCGAGCAGCCCAGGAGCGATCGGGTGGACGTAGTAGAGCGCGTCGACGCCCTTGGTCGCGCGGCTCAGCACGTCGGGATCGTGCAGGTCGCCGGCCACGATCTCGGCGCCCGCCTTGGCGAGCCGGTCAGCGCGTTCGCCGGCGTGGTGCACCAGCGCGCGCACCTGGTGGCCTTGGTCGAGCAGCGGGAACGCTGCCGCTCCGCCGGTCTTTCCGGTCGCGCCGGTGATCAGGATGCTGGCCATGGGGGTTCCTTCCGTGACGGATACGGGCATATGCCCATATCTACTATAGGCACATGCCCGTATCGTGGGGGCATGACAGCGCAACGGGTTCCGCTGACCCGGAACTGCTACGCGACCGCGTTGCGCAAGGCGTCGCGGCGGGTGTCCGGGCTCTACGACGAGATCCTGGCGCCGACCGGTCTGCGGTCGACCCAGTTCGCGATCCTCGGCGAACTCACCGACGGCGACCCGGTCACCATCAACGAGCTCGCGCACGCGCTCGTGCTGGACCGCTCCGGCCTCGGTCATTCGCTGCGACCGTTGCAGCGCGACGGCCTGATCCAGCTGGACAAGGACCCGGCCGACCGGCGCAACGTGCGCGTCGCCCTGACCGACGAGGGCCGCAGGCGCTTCGACGAGGCGTACGCACTGTGGCGGTCGGCGCAGGGCAGGGTGGTCGCCGCGCTCGGCGTAGGCATCGCCGACGAACTCCGCGACCAGCTCAACGCGCTCGCCCGTGATCCGTCACTCGCGTAGCCGGTCAGGCATGATGGGCCAGGTGGATGTGCGGACGGAACACGGTGTTGTGCACGGCAGAACGACAACCGACGGAGTCTCGGCCTTTCTCGGGATCCCGTATGCCGCAGCTCCGACAGGACCGTTGCGCTTCCAGCCGCCGCAACCACCGCAACCGTGGTCGGCGCCGCGCGACGCGACCGAGTACGGGCCGACCGCGCCACAGGCCGAGAGCAGCGGCAGCGCGGCAGCGGAACTGCTGCCCAACGTGGTGATCCCCGGCGACGACTACCTCAACCTCAACGTCTGGACTCCGGACGTCGCCGGAAACGCGCCGGTGATGGTGTTCGTCCACGGTGGATCGTTCACCTCCGGCTCCGGCGCCGTACCGATCTACGACGGCACCCGCTTCGCCCGGTCCGGGGTCGTGCTGGTGACGATCAACTACCGGCTTGGCGCCGACGGCTTCCTCTGGTTCGGTGACGGCACCCCGAACCTCGGCCTGCTGGACCAGATCGCGGCGCTGACCTGGGTCCGCGACAACATCGCGCGGTTCGGCGGCGACCCAGGCAACGTCACCATCTTCGGCGAGTCCGCGGGCGCGATGAGCGTGTGCACGCTGCTCGCCATGCCCGCCGCGCAGGGACTGTTTCACCGGGCGATCGCCGAATCCGGCGCGGGTCACAGCGTGATCAGCCCCGAGTCCGCACGGCTGATCGGCGCCCGGCTCGCCGCCATTCTCGGCGTCGAACCGAGCCGGGAGGCGATCGCGCAGGTGCCGGTTTCGCGCGTCATCGCGGCACAACTCCAGCTCGCGGGCGAGGTCGGCAAGCGGCCGAAGGCGAAGCTGTGGGGCGACGTCGCCGCCAACCTGATGCCATTCGAACCGGTCGTCGACGGCGACGTTCTGCCCACCCGGCTGGTCGACGCGCTCGTCGCGGGCGTGAACCCCACCGTCGACCTGCTGATCGGCAGCAACTCCGACGAGACCAACCTGTTCTTCGTGCCCAGCGGCGTCACCAAACGGATCAACCGCTTCCTGCTCGGCTACCTGGTGCGCGGCCGGTTCGGCGCGGGCTCGGTGCTGCGCGCGTACCGCGCCGCGCGGCCGACCGCGAAGCCGGGCGAGTTGCTGTGCGGCATCGCGACCGACTGGTACTACCGGATTCCGTTGCTGCGCATCGCCGAAGCCCGCCCGCGCACCTACGTCTACGAGTTCGGCTGGGGATCACCAGCGCTCGACGGCGCGCTGGGCGCCTGCCATGCCATCGAGCTGCCGTTCGTGTTCGGCACGCTCGACGATCCCGCTGTCGCACCGCTGATCGGCGCGCAAGCGCCGACTGTGCTGGCCGAGCGCGTCCAGCAGACCTGGGTGCAGTTCGCCACCACCGGCGATCCCGGCTGGCCCGCGTACGAGCAGGACAAGCGCGCGGAGATGTACTTCGACACCGAGTCCGAACTGCGCGTCGACCCGCGTCCGGTGGAGCGAGCCAGCTGGACCGGCGTGCGTTAGTGGGTCGGTGAGCGGAGTCCGTAGCGGGTGACGATGTCCGCCAGCCAGTCCGGGGTGCCGTAGGTCAGACCGTACCTGTCCGCGAGTTCCTGGAATTCGGGCAACACGTGCAGGTTGCTCGTCGCGGTGTCGGCCGAGTGCTCGACGAGCAGTTCGCCGAGTTCGCGGACGTAGGTCTCGAACCCGCCCGGCGTGATGATCTCCACGATCCGCCCTGGCGTGTCGCCCGCGTTCCACATGGCGTGCATCTGCCCGCGCGGCTTGGTGATGAACCCACCCGGCCCGAGCACGACTTCGCTGTCGTCGGACCGGAAACCGATCTGGCCCTCGATCACGATCGAGTGCTCGTCCTCGCGGGTGTGCCGGTGCGGTGCGGTGATCAGACCGACCGAGAACGGGTGTTCCAGGATCGCGACCTCGCCACCGTTGGTGGTGCTGGAGATCTTGAAGGTCGCGCCGAAACCGGGAATCGCGACCTGCTCGCCCTCGCCGGGCGCCACCACCGTCACGTCTGTCACTGATCGTCTTCCTTCTCGTTGGGCCACAAGGGTTCTGGCACGGTCATACCGAAGTCCTGCTGCCACCGGTTGCGGCTGGCCACCTCGTGCACCGGCCGGCGGTTCGCCGCGACACCCCAGCGCCCGAGGGGATAGCCCAGGGCGAGCATGGTGGTCATCGCCCACCCTTCGTCGCGCGGTACGCCGAGCAGCTCCAGTACCGTGTCGGCCTCGTAGCGCAGCACGGTCGTGATCGTCCCGCCGATGCCTTCCGCGCGCGCGGCGAGCAGCGCGCTCCAGATCGCCGGGTAGATGTTGGCGCCGCCGTGGTCGTCGATCGCGAACACGAACAGCAGCAACGGAAGCTCGGCGAAGTGCTCGGTGAAGTGGTCACCGGAGGACTTGATCCGGCGCATGGTTTCCGCGTGCGCCACCGGATCGTGCACCGGCTTGGCGAGCGCGCCCGCCGCGATGTCGGCGTATTCGCGTTCCCGGCAACGCCGGTAGATGGTCGCGAGCTCGTTCTTGGTGTCCTGATCGTCGACGGCGAGCCAGTGCCAGCGCTGCGTGTTGCCGCCGTTGGGCGCGCGGATCGCCGCGTCGATGATGCGCGCCTGCGTCCGAAGTGGAATCGGGTCGGAC
>DASXOJ010000078.1:0-29392 GCA_036494465.1 Pseudonocardiaceae bacterium | reverse complement strand
CCGGCATCATCCTGCGCTTCGGCCTGTTCTACGGCCAGGGCGCCGCACACTCCGAAGAAATGCTCGCCCACGCCACACGGCACATCGCGATGATGCTCGGCCCCGCCAACGTCTACCAGTCCTCGATCCACGTCATCGACGCCGCCGAAGCCATCGCCTCCGTGCTGACCGTCGACGCGGGCATCTACAACGTGGTCGACGACAAACCACTGACCAAACGCGAATTCGCCGACGCCCTGGCCTCCGCCGTGCACACCAAACCCTGGCTTCACCCACCCGGCCGCGCCGCCCTCCTACTCGGCGACCGCCTCACTTCGCTGACCCGATCCCTGCGCGTCAGTAACGGAAAACTCCGCACGGCGACCGGCTGGACGCCCAGCTATCCCAGCGCCCGCGAAGGTCTCGCGGCCAGCGCGGCCGCGTTGGGCCTCGGCTGACTCCACGCGGTCCAGGCAAGCATGCCAATACCTGATGCGACTGGCAGGCCTTATCTCCTAACCTGCTCCGGTGGTGTCGAAGCAGTGGGCAATCGAAGTCGCGGAGAGGTATCTCGCTGAGTGGGCGGCGGAGCCCAGCGGGCCCGTGATGGTGGTCATGGAGGTCTGGCCACACCAGTTGGGCTGGGTGATCACCAGCCAGCCGGAGCGCTACGCGCACACGCACGACACTTCCGACTTGCTGGTCGGGCACGGCTACTTCCTGGTCGACGAGGTGGACGGCAGCTTGCACACGGTGCACGCGACCGCCGATCTCGAAGCCGGGGAATGGATCGAGGAGTATCTGGAACAGGTGCGCCGAATCGCGAGAGTCGATCCACTGCGATCCCGGGTTGCCGATCTGCTTGAGCACGGGCATCGTCTCGAAGCGGTCAGGGTGATGCGGGCGGCGGCTCCCGAACTCGGACCGGGAGGTGCGAAGGAGTACGTCGAGGCTGTTGCGGCTGGTGCGCCGGTTCCTGAACACCTCCATTCGCGCCTGCCCGCACCGCCAGTCCGGTTCGCGTTGCGACAGGCGTTGTCCGGGCCGAATCCCGAGCCGGGGCGGTAACCGCCAGGGTCAGGCAGTCGCGACCCGGGCGACAGGCGAGGTCGAACGTGCGCGGGCGAGTTGGCGCAGGGACGTGATGTGCAGGGCGAGCAGCAGCGGCACGGTGGTGGTCGGGATGAGCGCCAGCGGAAATTCGGTGATCGCGTCGGCCAGCGGTGCCACGTGGATGAGTTGGAATCCGGTGAGGGCGCCCAAACTCAGCGCCACCACGAGATCGACGATGCCCAGCGCGTTGAACCACACCGCGCGGCGACGTCCGTCGCCTCGGGCGAGCTTGCGCGCGACGAATGGCGCGGAGATGCCGACCGCGATGTCACCGAGACCGGCCGGGAGCGCGAACAGCGCGGGTAGCTGGCCGAGTGCCATCGCGATCACGAACGCCAGTCCGGCCACGCGGAGTGTGTGCGGCAGCAGCATTCTGCTCGGCGTGCCCACTGCGGACAGTGCGCTGCGGACGATCGGCAGCCTGCTGGCCGCCACGATGACGACGAGGGCGGTCGCGAACGCGATGACCAGCCACGGCGGCTGCACGCCGAGTTGGGTGTGGTAAGTGCCCGCGTTCGCGAGCACGATGCTGGTGGCGAGCCAGCCGCCGAGCACGACGGCGGCGACGCCCGCGAGCAGGGTGGCCCGGCCGCGCCCGAGGTCGGCGGCCAGCGCGCCGCGGTAGAGCACCACGCAGGTCAGGGCCGGGATTCCGATCGCTCCGATGAGCGTCACCACGGAAAAGTACACAGGCGGGTCGTACATCGTGGCATCCCCTTCACGGCAACATTTACTATCTACGAGATACTAACTACGGGATAGTATTATCACAAGGGTGACCCGGAACGTCCGCACCTACGACCACTTCTGCCTGATCGCCCGCACCCTGGAGCAGGTCGGCGAGCGCTGGAGCCTGCTGGTGATCCGCGACCTGCTCAGCGGCCCCAAGCGGTTCACCGACCTGATGAAGCGCCTCGCGGGCATCACGCCCAAGACGCTGACCCAGCGCCTGCGCGCACTCGCCGACGCCGGACTCGTCGCCGAGGATCGGGAACCGGGCCGTCGCGAGGTCTGGTACCAGCTGACCGATGCCGGCCGCGAATTGGAAACCATCACGGACGCGCTGAACTGGTGGGGGTTGCGGCACGCCTGGCGGTGGCCGCACCCCGACGAACCACTGCACGCCGAACACCTGCTGCGCGCCGTCGCCCAGGCCGTCGACCGGACCGAGGGTGATCACGAACCGGCGCGCTGGCACTTCCGGTTTCCGGACGAGGACTACCTGATCGAATGCGACAGGGACCGTTGGCAGTTGACCACAACGAGTCCGGCCGTCACCGCGGACGTGACCATCACGGCCACGATCGACGCGTTCGTCCAACTGCTGTTCGGCGGGCCCGAACCGGATCTCGACATCGCCGGGCGCCCCGAGGCGGTGCAGCGCTTCCGGCGGCTGATCACCGCGCTCCCCGACATCGTCGGTCGACCGTGATCAGCCGCCATCCGCAGGACTACTTTGCCTTGCGCACCAAGGTGAACCGGTCGACCTCGGTGCCGGATTCGGTGAGCGCGCGCAGGGTCAGCGTGCTCTGCCGACCGGCCGAGGCCGGGGCGACGTCGACGGCGATGAGGCCGTACCCGGTGTAGCGCACGCGCGACCAGTTGACCTCGACCGTCTCCGTGGTTTTGCCGCGCCGGTTGAGGATCATCGGTACGGGTGCGTCGTTCGGAGTGCGGTTGCCTTCGTAGTTGTCGGCGACCGTGAACGAGTAGACGCTGTCGCCACCGCCGCCCGCCACCACATAGGTGGTGCCCTGCTTGGCCGGGTCGATGGTCGCGCCGATGTCGGCAACGCCGGTGGCCTCGCCCGCGCGGATCGGGTCGGTGCGCTCGTAGACGTGATTGTGGCCGTTGAGCACGAGGTCGACCTGGTAGGAGTCGAACAGCGGCGACCACTGGTCCTGCGCGCCGCCTTCGGCGCCGTCGGCGTTGCACGTCGTGTAGGTCGAGTGGTGGAAATAAACGACGATGAAATCGGTGGCGCGGTCGGCGCGCATGGCGGCGAGGGTGTGCTTGAGCCACGCGGTCTGCGCGCCACCGGAGTAGTTGTAGTTCGCCGGGATGGCGTAGGAGACGTCGTTGGCGTCCAACGAGATCAGGCCGACATTGCCGTAGCGCCACGCGTATGTGCCGGGACACTGGGCGGGGCCGTTGTCCGGGAAGGTGAACCGGGCTTCCTGGCCGCCGTAGCCGTTGGGCGAGTACCAGGCTTCCATGTCGTGGTTGCCGACCGCGACCATCCACGGCACGCGCGCGGCGACCGGCTCGTTCTGGACGAAGAACGCGTCCCAGACGCGCGCGTCGTAGGAGTCGGTGATCAGGCCCTGGCCGCTGGTGTCCGCGTAGCACAGGTCGCCCATGTGCAGGTGAAACGCGGGGTTGAGGCCCGCGATGAGCTGGCCGTTGGCGACCGCGTCGTAGCTGACGCTCTCGTCGCCGAACGCGGTGAAGGTGAACGTGCCCGGCCTGCGCGGCGCGGTGCGGAAGCTGTACATGCCGCCGAGACTCGGGTCGCCTGCCGGGTCGTGACCGTCGTGGCCGACGACGTAGTAGTACGTGGTGTCCGGCATCAGGTGCGACAGTTCGACGTGCAGGTAGTACTGGGTGACTGTGGTCGGCTTGATCAGCGGTTCCGAGTCGATCGGGTGCATCCAGGACAGCTGGCTGGTCAACGTGCGCAGCTCGGCTTGGACGCGGCCACCGTACTCGCCGGGGCAGCTGCCCAACCGGATGAACGGCGCGGTGACCGGCGTGCGGACCTGCCAGGAGACGATCATCTGACTGGTCGGGTCCGAGCCGAAGTTGATGTGCCGGCCGTAGGGTGCGACTGCTGAGCCGTGTACCCGCTCGCCCGAGGTGATCACGTTGGTGGCTGTCGGGGCGGCGGACGCGATCCCGTTGCCGATCAGTGCGGTGCCGGCGATCGCGCCGGCGCCAACCAGCCCGCCGCGCAGGATCCTGCGCCGGGAATGCTTGGCTGCGTACCATTCGTGCTGTTCGGCGAGGCTCAGTTCGCCTGCCTGCTCGGGCGTCATTCCATATGCGGACACGGGCGAACGGTAGAGCCGGATGATGGCCACTGGTTGAACCATTGTTGACGGTGGAGCGTCGAAAACTACTTGGCAGTGACCGCCATCAGCGGCTTGGTGCCGAGTGGGAGTCGACCGGCCCGCGCGGCTTCCCCGAGCGAGGCCATGATCGCGTCGCGCAACGCTCGCACCGCGCGCGTCGGCTCGACATCGCGCCGGTAGGCGAGCTGGACGGTGCGGGTCAGGCCGGGAGCGGAGAACCGGGTGAGGTGGAAGCGATCGCCGACGACGGTGCTGGGCACCACCGCCAGCCCGATGCCCGCCCGCACGAATTCGAGCACCGCGTCCATCTCGCCGCCTTCGATGGCGAACGTCGGCTCGAAACCTTCGGCTCGGCACGCCGCCACGGTCGCGTCGCGGAGGTCGTAGCCGCGCCGGAACATCACCAGTGGGCGGTCCTTGAGCGCACGGATCGGCATCCGGGCACCGGTCGACGGCTTGTCCTTCGCCGAGATGACCACCAGTTCCTCGGCGAGCAGCGGCGCGGTGGACAGGCGCGGGTCGTCGTGCAACCGCGAGTCGACGATGATCGCGAGGTCCAGGGTGCCTTCGGAGAGTTCCGCCTGGAGGTCGCGCGAGCCGCTTTCCCTGATCGTCAACTCGATCCCGGGATAGTCCCTGCGGAACGTCGCCAGCATGGTGGGCAGCAGACCGGTGCACAGGCTCGGCGTCGCGCCCAGTCGCACCCGCCCCCGGCCCAACTCGTCGAGTTCGCGGATCGCCCGGTAGGCGGTCTCGGTCTCGGCGAGGATGCGGCGGGCGATCGGCAGCAGGGTTTCGCCAGCCTCTGTCAGTGTGACGTTGCCCCTGATCCGGTGGAACAGCGGCGCGCCGACATCCCGTTCGAGCGCGCGCACCTGTTGCGACAGCGAGGGCTGCGCGACCCGCATTTGTGTTGCGGCATGGGTGAAGTGCCGCGTCTCGGCGACCGCGACGAAGTAGGCGAGCTGTTGGAACTGCACACCTCATCATAGCCATCAGCTATCAAAACCAGAGTCAGCATGTTTTTGACCTCTCGCCTTTGCGTGCCTAGCGTCGAGCACGTGGCGGTTGACTCGATGACCCGAAAACGGGTGTTCTGGTCCACGACGATCGGCAAGAAGACGGTGATGGCCGTCAGCGGGCTGATCCTGGTGGGGTTCCTGCTGGCGCACATGCTCGGCAACCTGAAGATCTTCTTCGGCGTCACCGACTTCGACAGCTACGCCGGATGGTTGCGCACCATCGGCGAACCCGCACTGCACTACGCCTGGTTCCTGTGGATCCTGCGCGCGGTGCTGATCGTCGCGGTGATCGCGCACGTCACCGCCGCCGTCCAACTGTCCATTCGGGATCGTCGGGCCCGGCCGATCCGCTACGTGCACGGGCAGCGCGCCAAGGCGACGTTCGCGACCAGCACGATGCGCTGGGGCGGGGGGATCCTGGCGCTGTTCGTGATCTGGCACCTGCTCGACCTGAGCATCGGCGTGGTCAACCCCGATTTCGAGGCGGGCAAGCCGTATCACAACGTGGTCGTCGACTTCCAGCTCTGGTGGGTCAACCTGATCTACATCGCCGCGGTGCTCGCCCTCGGCCTGCACATCAACCACGGCTTCTGGAGCGCCGCGCAGACGCTGGGCATCAACAAACCCGCTCGGGACCGCGCGATCAAGGCGGTCGGCTCGACGCTGGCGTTCGTGATCACGGCGGGCTTCGTCATGGTGCCGGTCGCGGTGATGACAGGATTGGTGAACTGATGCTCGAGTACACCGTCGGCGCACCGATCGCCGACACCAGGGCGCCGGACGGACCGATCGAGGACCGCTGGAACCGGCGCAAGTTCGAGGCCAAGCTGGTCAACCCGGCCAACCGGCGCAAGCACCGGATCATCGTGGTCGGCACCGGGCTCGCCGGTGGCTCGGCGGGCGCGACGCTGGCCGAACAGGGTTACCAGGTGGTGCAGTTCTGCTTCCAGGACTCGCCGCGACGCGCGCACTCGGTCGCCGCGCAGGGTGGTATCAACGCTGCCAAGAACTACCGCAACGACGGCGACTCGGTGTACCGGCTGTTCTACGACACGGTGAAGGGCGGCGACTTCCGGTCCCGCGAGTCCAATGTGTACAGACTGGCCGAGGTGTCCGGTCAGATCATCGACCAGGCGGTCGCACAGGGCGTGCCGTTCGCCCGGGAGTACGGCGGGCTACTCGACACCCGGTCCTTCGGCGGCGTCCAGGTGCAGCGCACCTTCTACGCGCGCGGCCAGACCGGGCAGCAGTTGCTGCTCGGCGCGTACCAGGCGCTGTCCCGCCAGATCGACCTTGGCAACGTCGAACTGCACCCGCGGACCGAGATGCTCGACCTGATCGTCATCGACGGCAAGGCACGCGGCATCGTGGCACGCGACCTGATCACCGGCGAGGTCAGCACGCACCTCGCGGACGCGGTCGTGCTCGCCACCGGCGGCTACGGCAACGTCTTCTACCTCTCCACCAACGCCAAGGGCTCCAACGCGAGCGCGATCTGGCGAGCGCACCGGCGCGGCGCCTACCTGGCGAATCCGTGCTTCACCCAGATCCACCCGACCTGCATTCCGCGCTCCGGCGAGCACCAGTCGAAGTTGACGCTGATGAGCGAGTCGCTGCGCAACGACGGCCGGATCTGGGTACCGAAACAGGCAGGCGACCCGCGTCCACCGGCCGACATCCCGCAGGACGAGCGCGACTACTACCTGGAGCGGATGTACCCGAGCTTCGGCAACCTGGTGCCCAGGGACATCGCCTCGCGCGCCGCGAAGAACATGTGCGATGCCGGATTCGGGGTCGGGCCGGGCGGGCTCGGCGTCTACCTGGATTTCGCGGACGCGATCGCGCGCCTTGGCCGACCGGCGATCGACGCCCACTACGGCAACCTGTTCGACATGTACCAGCGGATCACCGCCGAGGATCCGTACCAGGCCCCGATGCGCATCTACCCCGCGATCCACTACACGATGGGCGGCCTGTGGGTCGACTACGACCTGCAGAGCACGATTCCTGGCCTGTTCGTCATCGGCGAAGCCAACTTCTCCGACCACGGCGCCAACCGGCTCGGCGCGTCCGCGCTCATGCAGGGCCTGGCCGATGGCTACTTCGTACTGCCCACCACGATCAACGACTACATCGCGCGCGGCGGCTTCCCGGAAATCGCCCCCGACCATCCAGCGGTGGCCCAGACCGAAGCCGAGGTCGCCGAGCGGTTGACCGCGCTGCTCAACGTGCACGGTGATCGCACCGTCGACTCGTTCCACCGCGAGCTGGGCATGTTGTTGTGGGACAACTGCGGCATGGCGCGCAACGAGACCGGGCTCCGCAAGGCACTGGGCCGGATTCCCGAACTGCGTGCGGAATTCTGGCGACGGGTGCTGGTACCGGGCAGCGGCGCGGAACTCAACCAGGAACTGGAGAAAGCGAACCGGGTCGCGGACTTCCTCGAATTCGCCGAACTGATGCTGCTGGACGCGCTGGAGCGCGAGGAGTCGTGCGGCGGTCACTTCCGCGAGGAACACCAGTCCGAGGACGGCGAGGCCCAACGCGACGACGCGCACTTCAGCCACGTCGCCGCTTGGGAGTACACCGGCGACCAACCGGTGCTGCACCGGGAAACCCTCGATTTCGACTACGTCCACCCGACCCACCGGAGCTACACGTGAAGTTGTCCTTGCGGATCTGGCGGCAGGCCGGACCCGAAACGAACGGCCGGATGGTCGAATACCCCGTCGACGACATCACCGAGGACATGTCGTTCCTGGAGATGCTGGACGTGCTCAACGAGCGGTTGATCCGCGAGGGCGAGCAGCCGATCGCGTTCGACCACGACTGCCGCGAGGGCATCTGCGGCTCGTGCGGCGTGGTGATCAACGGCCGCGCGCACGGACCGGAGCAGACCACGACCTGTCAGTTGCACATGCGCGCGTTCCGCGACGGCGACGTGATCGACGTGGAACCGTGGCGAGCCAAGGCGTTCCCGGTCATCAAGGACCTGGTGGTGGACCGGTCGGCGTTCGACCGCATCGTGCAGTCGGGCGGTTACGTGACCGCGCCGACCGGCAGCGCGCCGGACGCGCACGCGACCCCGGTGCCCAAGGCCGACGCCGACCTGGCGTTCGACAACGCGACCTGCATCGGCTGCGGTGCCTGCGTCGCGGCCTGCCCGAACGGCTCGGCGATGCTGTTCACATCGGCCAAGGTCACCCATCTGAATGCACTGCCGCAGGGCGCGCCGGAGCGCGGTGATCGCGTGCGCGACATGGTCAAGACCATGGACGAGCTCGACTTCGGCGGCTGCACGAACAGCGGCGAGTGCACCGCGGTGTGCCCGAAGGGCATCCCGCTCGCGAGCATCGCGAACCTGAACCGCGAGTTCCTGCGCTCTCGCTGACCATCGCGCCGTTGCGATTGTACCTACTAGTATGTACAGTCGCTGGCGTGGACACGGTCGATCGATTGCTGGCGAGCACGCGCGAGCTGTTGTGGGAACGCGGTTATGTGGGCACCAGCCCGAAGGCGATCCAACAGCGCTCGGGCGTCGGCCAGGGCAGCATGTACCACCACTTCCAGGGCAAATCGGAGCTGGCGCTCGCCGCGATCGGACAGTCGGCGGCGGAGATGCGCGGCTCGGTGGCGGAGCTGCTGAACAAAGGCGGTTCCGCATGTGAACGGATCACCGCCTACCTGCGCCGGGAACGCGAGGTGCTGAAGGGCTGCCCGATTGGCAGGCTCACCCAGGACCCGGAGATCATCGCCGACCCGCAGCTCCGCGCGCCGGTCGACGAGACGCTGACCTGGGTCCGTACCCGACTCGCCGAACTGCTCGCCGAGGGCAGGACGAACGGCGAGTTCGCCGACGACCTCGACCCGGAAGCGGTCGCGGCGACGCTGCTGGCAGCGTTGCAGGGCGGCTACGTCCTGGCCAGGGCAGCCAACTCGATCGAGCCATACCAGAAAGCCATCGACGGCGCGCTCAGCCTGTTGCGCTAGGGGGAACAACACGATGTACGCGACCTACTACGACCGGACCTTCCCTGCCGACCACGACATGGACCTCGTCCGCGATCGGGTCGTCGAGGTCGGGCCGAGCATGGACGAGCATCGCGGCCTCGGGTTCAAGGCGTACCTGATCCGGGACAACCAGGTCTCCTCGTTCTACCTGTGGCACGACCCGGTCGCGATGGCCGCCTTCTTCTTCGGCGAGAGCGGCTTCGCCGACCTGGTCCGCAATTCCGGCAGGCCGACCGTTGAACACTGGCTCGGCGTCGCCGTCACTCCAGGCGGAGCGCGCGACGACCAACCACGCGCGGCGGCCCGTCGAATCACCGCACTGCCGCACGACCTCGAACCGGAACTCGCCGCGTTGACCGAACTCGGCAGCCGACCGGACGTGCACACCGCAGCACTCGTTGCCGACCCGAAGAACTGGCGACTGCTGCGTTTCGTGTTGTGGGCCAACGAGGTTCCGGCCGACGAGCAGGGCGAGCGGTTCGAGGTCATGCACCTGTCCGCGCCCGGCATCACCGAGCTGAGGGGGATCACCGATGTACGCGATGCAGTATGAACTGACTCTGCCTGCCGACTACGACATGGAGATCATCCGCAAGCGGGTGCGTGATCGCGGCGACCGCACGGATGGCTTCCCTGGCCTGGATATCAAGGCGTACCTGATTCGCGAGCGCGGCACCGACGAGTCGCCGATCAACCAGTACGCGCCGTTCTACCTGTGGCGCGACACCGAGGGCATGAACCAGTTCCTCTGGGGCGGTGGCGGTTTCGGCGGCATCGTGTCGGACTTGGGCAGACCGCCGGTGCGCCACTGGACCGGCGTCGACCACCTGCCCGGCCCCGACCACACAACGGAACCGGTCGCGGCGACCAAGCACATCGAGCCGATCCCGGCGCTGGTCGATCCGACCGGACCGGTGGATGCCGCGCGCGAACGCTTGCGCGAGCGGGCGGCACAGCCAGGCGTGTATTCGACGGCGCTGGCGGTCGATCCGGAGCGGTGGGAGCTGGTGCATTTCACCCTGTGGACGGAAAATCCGCCGACCGGGGCTGGGACGCGATACGAGGTGCTGCACCTGTCGCGCGGTAGCGAGCAATGATCAGGTCGATGACCAGCGGGTGAACCCCGATCGGCGCGCTGACGACATCGGCGCCCGCTCGGGTTGCCGCGCGGTGGAAAAGGCCCGGAGCCAGCAACCAGGACGCGACCGAAACCCGTCCGCCCAGCTGCGCAATCGCTTGCGGCAGCGTGGGTTGCGCGGTGGCGCAGTATCCGATGTGGACTTCGGCATCGAGTCGCGCGGAGAGGCGCAGCGCGGCCCTGCGCACATCGGCGAGCGCGAGCGGATCCGACGAACCGGCGGCGGCGAGCACGACCCGGTCGCCAGCGCGGTATCCGGCTTCGAGCAACCGGTCGCGCACGGCGGCGACCATCGCGCGGGCCGGGCCGAGCGGGGCGGTCAGGACGGCATCAGGGAAGTCTGCGAGCTGCGCGGGCAGATCGACGCGCACGTGGTAGCCGGCGGCGAGGAAGGCGGGCAGGACGACGGCCGGACCGGGCAGGCCGGCGAGGACGTCGGCCACGGTGGGACCGCGCACGTCCGCGAACGCGAGCTCCACCCGGACCCCGCGCAGCTTCGCCCGAACCGCAGCCGCGAGTTGCCTGGCGACCACGGCACCGGCTGGGTCGCGGGTGCCATGCGCGACGATCACCAGACTCATCCCGCACCCGGCTCCGGCACGGATGAGACCTCCGTTGGTTCCACCGCGAGGCGGTAGCCGCGCTTGACCACGGTCTGTACCAGGCGCGGTTCGCCCAACGCGGTGCGCAGCCGCGCGACGGCCGTCTCCACCGCGTGTTCCTCTCCTCCGCCGGGCAGCACCGCGAGCAGCGCCCGCCGCGACACCACCCGCCCCTGCGACTCCACCAGCGCACGCAGCACCGCCATCGGAGCAGGTGGAACGGGGCGCAGCTCGCCGTCGAGCAGCACGGCTTGGCCGCGCACCTGCAAGTCGCGGGTGCCGACGTGCAGTCGCCGCGCCCGCGCGGGCAGTGCCTCGGTGAGGGTGCGGACCATCGAGCCGAGCCGGGCGCGGTCGGGTTGGATCGCGGTGATGCCCAGGTCGGCGAGCGGGGTCGCGGAGATCGCGCCGACGCACACCGCCAGCGTGGGCCCGCGCAACGCGGCCACGAGTTCGGCGAAGCGACCGCCACGTTCGGCGATGGCGAGCAGGCTGGCGGCGGCGGGTGCACTGGTGAAGGTGAGCGCGTCG
This sequence comes from Pseudonocardiaceae bacterium, assembly GCA_036494465.1. Classification (GTDB taxonomy): domain Bacteria; phylum Actinomycetota; class Actinomycetes; order Mycobacteriales; family Pseudonocardiaceae; genus CAJCJE01. The sequence goes on along the minus strand of DASXOJ010000078.1, from coordinate 17,925 downwards.
ACCTGGCCCGCGATGGTCGCGTCGAGCAGCCGTTCGACCGGCGCGATGTCGGCTGGTTCGGTCCACCGGTAGACGGGGACCGGGACGACCTCGGCGCCCGCGTCGCGCAGCGCGTCGATGAACCAGGTCAGCGGCTCGCCATGCAGCTGGAGCGCGACCCGTTTGCCGGATACGCCCGAGTCGAGCAGGTAGCTGAGCAGCTCCGGACTGGCTTCGGACTCGGGCGACCAGCGCTCGACGAGTCCGGCCGCACGGATCGCGCCCTTGGCTTTCGGGCCCCTGGCCAGCAGCATGCTCGCGCCGAGCCGGGCGAGCAGTTCGCCGCCGAGGTTCCAGCCCTCGGCCGCCTCGACCCAGCCTCGGAAACCGATGCCGGTCGTCGCCACCACCGCGTCGACCGGTGCGGCGATGACCGCGCGGGTGGCAGCCAGCAACTCGGCGTCGTCGGGCAGCGGCACGATGCGGATCGCGGGGGCGTGCAGCACGTTCGCGCCGCGCCGTTGCAGCAGCACCCCGAGTTCCTCGGCGCGTCGAGCTGCGGTGACGCCTACGGTGTAGCCGGCCAGCGGCGGAACGTCCACGGTTCTAGTGTCCAACCCAGATCATGTTTTCGTCATGTACGACCCGGTACACCGGCAGGGTGACGCTCGGATCGTCGAGGCAGGCGCCGGTGCGCAGGTCGAACGCCTGCTTGTAGACCGGCGACACCACGACCGGGGTTCCGGCGCGGTCGCCGACGATCCCTCGCGACAGTACGCCCGCCGCGCTGAACGGGTCGATGTTGCCAATGGCACGCAGGCTGCCGTCGGAGAGCAGGAACACCGCGACCTGCGCGCCGCTCGGCAGGATGGCCGCGACGCCGCGATCGGGTTGCAGGTCGGCGTACGGACAGACCGCAACCAAGGTCTGGTGATCGTCGAGGGTCGTCATCGGGCAGCCACCTCCGGTACGCGTTGGCCGCGCTCGGTGCGGAAGGAGATCGTCGGGTCGGGGGTGCCGGGCGCGTTCACGAACGAGGTGAACCTGGCGAGCTTCACCGGGTCTTCCAGCACGCCGCGCCATTCGTCCGCGTAGTTGTGGACGTGCTCGGACATGGCGGCCTCCAGGTCGGCACAGATGCCGAGGCTGTCGTCCACGATGACCGCGCGCAGGTGGTCGAGCCCGCCGTCCATGGCTTCGATCCAGGCTGCCGTCCGCTGCAACCGATCTGCCGTGCGGACGTAGAACATCAGGAACCGGTCGATCAGTTTGATCAGCGTCGCACTGTCCACATCGGAGACGAGCAGATCGGCGTGGCGTGGCGTGAAGCCACCGTTGCCGCCGACGTAGAGGTTCCAGCCGGCTTCGGTGGCGATGACACCGAAATCCTTACCGCGCGCCTCAGCGCATTCCCGCGCGCAGCCGGACACCGCGGCCTTGATCTTGTGCGGTGAACGCAGTCCGCGATAGCGCAACTCCAACTCGATAGCCATGCCGACCGCGTCCTGCACACCGAAGCGGCACCAGGTCGTGCCGACGCAGGATTTCACCGTGCGCAGCGCCTTTCCGTACGCGTGCCCGGATTCGAACCCGGCGTCGACGAGCCTGCGCCAGATCATCGGCAACTGGTCGACGGTGGCACCGAACAGGTCGATGCGCTGTCCGCCGGTGATCTTGGTGTACAGCCTGAAGTCGCGGGCGACCTCGGCGATCACCAGCAGCTTGTCCGCGCTGATCTCGCCGCCGGGGATGCGCGGCACGACCGAATAGGTGCCGTTGCGTTGCAGGTTGGCCAGGAAGTGGTCGTTGGTGTCCTGGAGGCTGGCCTGCTCGCCATCCAGGATGTGCCCACCGGGCAGCGAAGCGAGGATCGAGGCAACGGCAGGCTTGCAGATGTCGCAGCCGCGTCCGGTGCCATACCGCTCGATCAACGCGCTGAACGTGCGAATCCCGGTCGCGCCGACGATCTCGAACAGTTCGGTGCGCGACTGGCCGAAGTGCTCGCACAGCGCGTTGGACTGTTCGACGCCGCAACCGGCGAGCAACTGCTTGAGCATGGGCACGCACGAGCCGCAGGTGGTACCAGCTTTGGTGCAGTCCTTGAGTTTGCCGACCGTGTCACAGCCGCCGAGCACGACGGCCTCGGTGATCGCGCCCTTGCTGACCGTGTTGCACGAGCAGATCAACGCATCGTCGGGCAGCGCATCCACCCCGATGGCGCTGCCGCCGCCCGCTGGGGCGAGCAACGCTGCGGGCGACGCGGGCAGGTCGCGACCGACCATCGGCCGCAAGGTCGCATAGTCGGATGCGTCGCCGACCAGGATGCCGCCGAGCAGGGTTTTCGCGTCATCGGAGACGACAAGTTTCTTGTACGAGCCGGAAACCGCGTCGTTGACGACGACTTCCAGCGCGCCTTGCGTTGCCGCGTGCGCGTCGCCGAAGCTGGCCACGTCGACCCCGAGCAGTTTGAGCTTGGTCGCGGTGTCCGCGCCGGGAAACGTGGCCGCACCGCCCAGCAACCGGTCGACGAGCAGTTCGGCCATGGCGTTGCCGGGCGCGATCAACCCGTACACCCGCCCGTCGATCAGCGCGCATTCACCGACCGCGTACACCTCCGGATCGCTGGTCCGGCAGCCCTCGTCGACCACGATCCCACCGCGTTCGCCAACGGCCAGCCCGGACTCCCTGGCAAGCTCGTCACGCGGTCGGACGCCCGCCGCGAACACGACCAGGTCCAGGTCGAGTTCGGTGCCGTTGGACAGTTTTGCCAGCAGCCGCTGATCGGACGGTTCGATGGCCTGGGTGGACACCCCGGTGTGCACGGTGAGATCCAGCTGTTCGACCAGTCGGCGCAGCAGGCTGCCCCCGCCGTCGTCGACCTGGACCGGCATCAGTCGCGACCCCAGTTCGACGATGTGCGGCGACACGCCCATGCCGCGCAACGCGTTCGCGGCCTCCAACCCGAGCAGTCCGCCACCGACCACCATCGCCGCCGCGCGACCCGGCGTCGACTCCGTGCCGTGTACCGCGTCGCGGATGGCGTCCAGGTCGTCGATGGTGCGGTAGACGAAACAACCAGGCAGATCGTGGCCCGGAATCGGTGGCACGAACGGCTTCGAGCCGGTCGCCAGCACCAACGCGTCATACGGCTGCCGGTACCCGGAAGCGGTGCGCACGACCCGCGCTTCCCGCTCGATGGCCACCACCGGATCGCCGAGGTGCACCTCGTCGTCGTCGCGGAATCCGACGTCCGGCAGGGTCAGCGCCCCGGCGTTCCAACCGTCCACATAGGAGGTAAGGGCGACGCGGTCGTAGGCGGCGCGCGACTCCTCGGCGAACACCACGATCCGGAACTCCCCTGCCGCGTCCCGCGCGCGCAGAGCGGCGGCGACCCGATGTCCGACCATGCCGTAGCCGGCGATCACCAGCGTCCGGGTCATTCCTGCCCTCCCTCGATCTGTTCCATCGTGTGGTGCGGCCGTGTCACAGCTGGGTCGCTGAGGTTGCCGGCCGGTTAACCGCCAGCTCTGGCTGCGGTGCGCGCAGGTAGACCAGGCCGGTGATGGCGAAACACACCGCGTAGAACACGACGAACGCGACCACGGCCGGGGTGCCGCTGGCGACGGCCGCGAACGAGGCGCGGAACGCGAGGTTGATGCCAACCCCGCCCAGCGCGCCGACGGCGCCCGCGATACCGATCAGCGCGCCGGACATGCGCCGCGCGGTCGCCATCGCCTCGGTCCTGTCCGCGCCCGCTTCGACCTCGACGAGTGCCTTGCGGTGGTAGATGCCCGGAATCATCTTGTACACGGAGCCGTTGCCGACACCGGAGAAGATGAACAGCGCGATGAAACCGATGGTGTACAGCGGCAGCGACGTCGCGTCCGCGGCGAGGATCAGCACGGCCGCGCACAACGCCATCAGCACGAAGTTGACGAAGGTGACCCGCGCGCCGCCGAACCGGTCCGCCAGCCAGCCGCCGACCGGCCGGGACAGCGACCCGAGCAGTGGTCCGAGGAAGGTGACGGCGGCGGCCTGCACGGGCGTGCGGTGGAACTGGTTCTGTAGCACCAGGCCGAAGGCGAAGGAGAAGCCGATGAACGAGCCGAACGTGCCGATGTAGAGCACGGAGACCACCCAGCACTGCGCGTCTTTGACAACAGCTCGCATTGCTTTGGTGTCGTTGCGCACGGTGCGCAGGTTGTCCATGAACAGCGCTGCGCAGGTGCCCGCGATGACGATCAGCGGCAGGTACACCCACAACACGATCCTGGGCTGCAACGCGCCGGCGGTGCCGAGCACGAGCAGCGCGACGATCTGGATGACCGCGACGCCGAGGTTGCCACCGCCCGCGTTCAACCCGAGTGCCCAACCCTTGCGCGCCTCAGGGAAGAACGTGTTGATGTTGGTCATCGACGACGCGAAGTTGCCGCCGCCGAGCCCAGCGACCGCCGCGACGAACACGAACATGCCCAGCGACGTGCCCGGATGCATGACCACGCCGCACAACACGGTGGGGATCAGCAACAGCACCGCGCTGGCGACTGTCCAGTTGCGACCGCCGAACCGCGCGACGGCGAGATTGTAGGGAATCCGCATGATCGCACCGACCAGGGTCGGCGTCGAGGTAAGCAGGAACTTGTCGGCGACGGAGAGCCCGTATTTCGGCCCCATGAACAACACCATCACGGCCCACAGGCTCCAGATGGAGAAGCCGATGTGCTCGGTGAGAATGGAGAACACCAGGTTCCGGTTGGCGGTCTTGCGACCGGTGCTCGCCCAGAACTCCGGGTCTTCCGGCTCCCATTTCTCGATCCACATGCTCAGGCACCCTATGCAGCGCATATTGCCGTCGAAGCGCCGTTGATGACGCCGATGACAACAGTTACGCACACCGCGCTGCTGCCGGCGGTGAGGCCGGTTCGGCCGCGTCCAGCCAGGCGACGATATCCGCGACCGCGCCCTTGCACCCGCCGCACCCGGTCGTCGCCCTGGTCGCGTTGACCAGCCCGGTCAGGTCGGTCGCGCCGTCCCGCCAGGCCGCGACCAGCGTGCCCTTGCTGACCGTGTTGCACCGGCACAGGATTGCCGACGCGGGCAGGTCTCCCGGCGAAGCGGCAGTTGGCGCGCCGGGCAGCGCGCGACCGAGGAGTAGCGCCAACCGGTCGCTCGGCGCCAACGCGCCCGAGTCGTAGAGCTGGATGATGCTCGCGGCAGCATCGGGCACGCCGAGCAGGATCGCGCCAACGACCCGGTCCGCGCGCAGCACGAGTTTGGCGTAGCGGCCCCTGGTCGGGTCGTGCACCTGGACGACCTCGGCATCGTCATCGTCCACTGTGGTGTGTACTTCACCGAGCGCGGCCAGGTCGACGTCGCGCGCCTTCAACCGCAGCACCATCGGTGTCCCGGTGTAGCGCGCACGCGGATCGGCGCCGGTCACCAGCGCGGCAACCACTGCCGCCTGCTCCCACGCGGGCTGCACCAGTCCACCGCTGCCTTTTACGCAGTCGCCGATCGCATAGATATCCGGATCATCGGTGCGCAGCCGGTCGTCGACCAGAATCCCGTTGTCCGTCGCCAAACCCGCCGCTGCCGCCAGCCGGTCCTCCGCGCGCACGCCCGCCGATACCACCACCAACTCAGCGGGCACCGCGCTCCCGTCGCTCAGCTCCACTCCGCGCCCCGGCACGTGCTTCTCAACGGAGACGCCAAGCCGGATCTCCACCCCCAAGCGCTGCATACTCCGCCGCAGTACCTCCCCCGAGCCAGCATCGAGCTGGCGTTCCATCAAGCGCGCCTTCGGATGCACCACGGTCACCCGGCAACCGCGCCCGGCCAGCCCGCGCGCCGCCTCCAGCCCGAGCACACCGCCGCCCAGCACCACGACCGGCGTCCCAGCCCGCACTCGCGCCACGATCCGCGCACAGTCGTCCAAGCTCCGGAACGCGGTCACGTCGTCACCGATCAGTGGCATCCGGGCCCGGCTGCCGGTAGCCAGCACCAGCACGTCATAGTCCACAACGGACTCATCGGCGAGCCGGACCACCTTCGCCGCCCGATCGATACCGACGACCGCGGTGTCGATGCGCTGCTCGACCTGGTTCTTCTCTGCCCAGTACTCGTCGTGCAGCCCAACAGAATCGACGGTCAACCCGCCAGCCAACACGGTCGACAACAAGACCCGGTTGTAGGCATAGTGCGGCTCCGCGCCCAGCACGGTCAGCTCGACATCCGAATCGTACGCGCGAACCTGCTCCGCGAACCGCGCCCCCGCCATGCCGTAGCCGACCACCACGGCCTTCATCCGCGTACCAGCCGCACCGCACACACCTTGAACTCGGGCATGCGGCTGATCGGGTCGAGCGCCGGGTTGGTGATGAGGTTCGCGCGCTGGTCGCCGGGAAAGTGGAAGGGCAGGAACACCGTGTCGGTGCGCATCGACGCCACGATCCGCACCCGCGCGCGGACCGCGCCGCGCCGCGATTCGACCAGGCACCAGTCGTCATCGGCGAGTCCGGCCTCGATCGCAGTGTCTGGATGAACCTCGACGAACGCTTCCGGCACCGCCTCCAGCAGTTCCGGCACGCGCCGGGTCTGCGCACCGGACTGGTAGTGCTGCAACACTCGCCCGGTCGTCGCATACAGCGGATACTCCGCGTCGACCGGCTCGGCAGGCCCCCCGTGCTCGACCGGCACGAACCGCGCCCGCCCATCCGGATGCCCGAACCCGTCCAGGAACAATCGCGGCGTGCCAGGATGGTCGACGCCCGGCACCGGCCAGTGCAACGCTTCCCCTGCGCTCAACCGCGCATAGCTGACCCCCGAATAGTCCGCGATCCCACCAGCCGACGCACGACGCAACTCCTCGAACGCCACCTCCGGCTCAACCGGAAACCGGTCTTCGGGTTGACCGAGTCGAACCGCAAGCCCGCGCAACAACTCCAGGTCGCTACGCACCCCCTCCGGTGGATCGACTGCCTGCTGCCGCAGCAGGATTCGGCCCTCCAGGTTCGTCATGGTGCCGCCCTCCTCGGCCCACTGTGTAACCGGAAAGACCACATCGGCGCGAGCGGCGGTCTCCGACAGCACGAAGTCCGCGACCACCAGAAGCTCCACATCGGACAGTCGCTCGGCAACCCTGGGCGCCGACACCCGCAGATTGCTGCCGAACACCAACAACCCGTGCGGCCCGCCCGCCGTGCCCAACGCGTCCAGCAGCTCGTAAGCCGACCGCCCCGGCCCCGGCAGCGAATCCGCGGGCACGCCCCACACGCCCGCGACGTGCGCTCGCGCCGCCGGATCAGTGATCTTGCGATAACCGGGTAACTGGTCGGCCTTCTGCCCGTGCTCGCGTCCACCCTGGCCGTTGCCCTGGCCGGTAAGGCAACCGAATCCCGAGCCAAGCCGCCCCGGCAGTCCCAGCGCCAACGCCAGATTGATCCAGGCATTCACCGTGTCGGTCCCGCGCGCGTGCTGCTCGCTCCCCCGCGCGGTCAACACATACGCATTACCAGCCCCGGCCAGCATCGATGCCGCGCGACGCTGATCGCTCGCCGCAACCCCGGTGACGCGCTCCACCTGCTCCGGCCACCACGCTGCCGCGATCCGCCAGGCGGCATCGAATCCGCTGGTCCGCTCGGCAACGTAGTCGCCGCGCAGCAGTCCGTCCGCGACCACCGCATGCAGAATCCCCAGCGCCAGCGCCAAATCCGTGCCCGGACGCGGCGCCAGGTGCAACGCGGCCCGCTCCGCGGTCGCGGTCCGCCTCGGATCGACGACGATCAGATCGGCGCCGCTCAGGTGCCCGACGAACGGCGGCATCGTCTCCGCCGGGTTCGCGCCCGCGAGCAGCACCACATCGGCGCCGTCCAGGTCGGTCACCGGAAACGGCAACCCGCGATCGACCCCGAACGCGCGCATCCCGGCAGCCGCCGCCGAGGACATGCAGAACCGTCCGTTGTAGTCGACCTGCGAGGTACGCAGCGCGACCCGGGCGAACTTGCCAAGCAGGTAAGCCTTTTCGTTGGTCAGCCCGCCGCCGCCGAACACGGCGATCCCGTCGCGCCCGTGCCGCGCCTGGAGGTCGGCGATCCGCCCTGCGACCAGATCGAGTGCGTCGTCCCAGCTCACCGGCACCAACTGACCGTCCCGGCGCACCAACGGCGAGGTCAGCCGACCGGCCATGTTCAGCAACGAACCGGCCGTCCATCCCTTCTGACAGAGGCCGCCCCGGTTGGTGGGAAATTCGCGCGGCGCGACTGTCGAACCGGACAGCGACATGCCGCACTGCAACGCGCAGTACGGACAGTGCGTCGCCACCAGCGACGTCGTCGGAGCAGAAGCCACGCCGCGAACGCTAGGTGCGCGCTGTTGCCAAGGAATGGCGGCGCGTTTCAACCAGACGAACTCGACCGCACACCCGGGTCGGGAACGCCGTGAGGCTGATACGTCCGCAACGAGTGCGTCGCGCGCAGCAACGACCGCAGCTCGCCGAGGCTGCCACTGAGCACGCCCGCCGCCCGCGCCTGCACCAGCACGTTGCCCACCGCCGTCGCCTCGGCGGGCCCCGCAACGACCGGCAACTCGCACGCGTCGGCCGTGAGCTGGCACAACAGCTCGTTGCGCGATCCGCCGCCGACCACGTGCACCACGTCGACCGGGTGCCCGGACAGTTCCTGCGCGTCCGCGACCGCGTCGCGGTAGGCGACGGCCAAGCTGTCCAGCACACAACGCGCGAACTCAGCCGGGTTCGTCGGCTCCGGTTGCCCAGCCTCCCGGCACGCAGCCGAGATCCTGGCCGGCATCCCGCCGGGTGCCAGAAAGCGCGGATCGGTCGCGTCGATCAGGCTGCGCCTCGCTGGCACCTCACGCGCCGCCGCCAGCAATGGCGCCAGGTCGTCGATCCCGAGGTCGCGCTGGCACTCCTGCAACAGCCACAAGCCCATCACGTTGCGCAGAAAGCGAATCGTGCCGTCCACTCCCCGCTCATTGGTGAAGTTCTTCGCCCGGCTCGCCTCAGTCAACACCGGCCCGGGAAGCTCCACCCCCACCAACGACCACGTCCCGGACGAGATGTACGCGAACCGCTCCCCCTCCGCAGGCACCCCGACCACCGCCGAAGCCGTGTCATGCGACCCCACCGCATACACCGGCACGCCAACCGCGACACCAACCTCAGCGCTGACTTCGCCAATCAGTTCACCGGACTGGCGCAACGGCGCGAAGAGCCCCGGATCGATGCCCACCGCCGCCGCGATGCCCGTCGCCCAATCGCCGCTACGCGCATCCAGCAAACCGGTCGTGGAGGCGTTGGTGATCTCGGTCCCCGCGACACCGGTCAACCAGAACGCGATCAGATCCGGAATCAGCAACGCGGTCTCCGCCCGCCGCTCCCCCTCCGCGACCAGCTGGAACATCGTGTTGAACTGCTGAAACGCGATCCCGGTCGTCGCATACAACCGCTCCGCCGGGACCAGCCCCGACGCTCGCTCGACTGCTTTCTCCGTGCGTGCGTCGCGGTAGTGCACGGGATTGCCGAGCAGCCGCCCGTCCCCGTCGAGCAGTCCATAGTCGACCGCCCACGAGTCGATCCCGATCCCGTCCAGCCGACCCCCCAGCGCGCTCGCGGCTCGCAACCCATCCAAGACGCCCTGGTAGAGGCCGAGGATGTCCCAGTACAACGTGCCGCCGACGCGCACCGGCCGGTTGGCGAACCGATGCACCTCGGTCAGGTCGACCCGGTTCGGGCCGACCTCGGCAAGGATCACGCGCCCACTGGACGCGCCGAGATCGACGGCGGCGAACAACCCGGACATGATCAGCGGAGGAAAGCCGCGGCAACGCCCGCGTCGACCGGAATGTGCAGGCCGGTGGTGTGGCTGAGCTCGCCCGCGGTCAACACGAACACCGCGTTCGCCACGTGCTCCGGGAGCACCTCCCGCTTGAGCAACGTCCGTTTCGCGTAGAACGCGCCAAGTTCGTCCTCCGGCACGCCGTAAACGGCCGCGCGCTGCGCTCCCCAGCCACCAGCGAAGATGCCCGAACCGCGCACCACGCCGTCCGGATTGACACCGTTCACCCGAATCCCGTACTCGCCGAGCTCCGCCGCCAGCAACCGCACCTGGTGCGCCTGATCGGCCTTGGTCGCGCCGTAGGCGACGTTGTTCGGTCCGGCGAAGAACGCGTTCTTGCTGACGATGTAGACGATGTCGCCGCCGATCCCCTGCTCGATCATGAGCTTCGCCAGCTCGCGCGACATCAGGAAGGAGCCGCGCGCCATCACGTCGTGCTGGAGATCCCAGTCCGCGAGCGTGGTGTCCACCAGCGGCTTGGATATCGACAGTCCCGCGTTGTTGACCAGCAGATCCACCCCGCCGAACGCCAGCGCGGCAGCGTCAACCGCGGCCCGCGTCGCCGCCTCGTCGGTCACATCGGCAGTCACCGCGACCGCGACGTCAGGCCCGCCCAACTCCCCGGCGACCGCCTCAGCCGATTCCGCGTCCCGATCCGCGACAACGACACACGCCCCCTCGGCAGCCAGCCGACCGGCGATCGCCTTGCCGATCCCCGACCCGGCCCCGGTCACCAGCGCGACCCGGCCCGCGAGCGGCTTCGGCTTCGGCCGACGCGCCAGCTTCGCCTCCTCCAGCGCCCAGTACTCGATGCGGAACTTCTCCCGCTCGTCGATGGGCGCATAGGTCGATACGGATTCGGCGCCGCGCATCACGTTGATCGCGTTGAGGTAGAACTCCCCGGCCACGCGCGCGGTCTGCGAGTCGGCGCCGAAGGAGAACATGCCCACGCCAGGGACCAGCACGATCGCCGGGTCCGCGCCGCGCATCGCGGGCGAGTCGGGTTCGGCGTGCCGTTCGTAGTAGGCGCGGTAGTCCGCGCGGTACTGCTCGTGCAGTTCGCGCAGTCGCGTCTTGACCTCGTCCAACGGCGCGGTCGGCGGCAGGTCCAGCACCATCGGCCGGACCTTGGTACGCAGGAAGTGATCCGGGCACGAGGTGCCCAGCGCGGCCAGTCGCGGATGTTCGGCGCCAGCCAGGAACTCCAGCACCGCGGGGGCATCGGTGAACCGCCCGATCTGCCGCCGGTCCGTACTCGCCAGCCCACGCAACAACGGCGCCAAGGCCGCCGCCCGAACCGTCCGCTCCGCAGCAGACAATGGCTGATACTCGGGGATCGCGGGCCCGAACGGCTCGGCCCGCCCATGCTCGGCGAGGAACCGGGCGGCAGTCTGGATGATCTCCAGCGAATGTGCTTCGCACTCGGCGGAATCCGCGCCCCAGGCGGTGATCCCGTGCCCGCCCAGAACACAGCCGATGGCGTCCGGGTGTTCGGCCTTGATCTTCGCGATGTCCAGCCCCAACTGGAAACCGGGCCGCCGCCACGGCACCCACACCACCCGGTTGCCGAAGCACTGCTCGGTCAGCTTCTCGCCATCGGCGGCGGTCGCCAGCGCGATGCCGGAATCCGGGTGCAGGTGGTCCACGTGCGCGGCGTCGACCAGGCCGTGCATGGCGGTGTCGATCGATGGTGCGGCGCCGCCCTTGCCGTGCAGGCAGAAGTCGAACGCGGCGACCATCTCGTCCTCGCGCTCGACGCCCGGGTAGACGTCGACCATGGCGCGCAACCGATCCAGCCGCAGCACCGCCAGCCCGGCCTCGGTCAACGTGCCAAGGTCACCGCCGGATCCCTTGACCCACGTCAGTTCCACTGGCTGCCCGGTGACCGGATCAACCCCGGGCCCCTTGGCGGAGGTGTTCCCACCCGCGTAGTTCGTGTTCGCCGGATCGGATCCCAGCCGGTTCGATCGCGCCAACAGTTCCTCGGCAGCGCCCATCACGCACCCCACCCAGCCTGCGTACCGCCGACCCGCTCGGCCGCGATCCGTTCCTGGTAACCGGATCGTCGATAGGCACCGACCGGATCCGGATCGAGTCCTTGCTGGACGCGCAGTTCGGCGAGCATCGGGCGCACATCGGTGTGGTAGGCGTCCATGAACACGTCGTTCGCGGCCAGCACATCGCCGCTGAGCTGGGCTTTCAGCAGTTCCTCCGGGTCGACCAGCAGCGCCTTGGCGGTCGCCTCCTGCACGTTGCACACCGAGCGGATCTGCGCCGGGATCTTCAGCTCGATGTTGTGGCACTGGTCGAGCATGAACGCGATCCCGGTCTCGGGTTCGAGTCCGTCGCCGCGCACCACCTCGTACATGATCCGGAACAGCTGGAACGGATCGGCCGCGCCGACCATCAGGTCGTCGTCGGCGTAGAAGCGCGAGTTGAAGTCGAACGCGCCGAGTTTGCCCGCCCGCAACAGGGCCGCGACGATGAACTCGATGTTCGTGCCCGGCGCGTGGTGCCCGGTGTCCACACACACGACCGCGCGTTCGCCGAGTTGCAGGCAGTGCGCGAAGGCGGTGCCCCAGTCGGGCACGTCGGTGGTGTAGAAGGACGGCTCGAACAGCTTGTACTCCAACAACATCCGCTGGTGTTCGCCAAGCCGTTCGTAGGTCGCGGCCAGCGCCTCGGCCAGCCGGTCCTGGCGGTCGCGGATGTCGTCCTGACCGGGATAGTTGGTGCCGTCGGCGAACCACAGCTTGAGATCCTTGGACCCCGTCTGATCCATGATGTCGACGCACTGCACCAGGTGCGCCAATGCCTTCTTGCGGATCGCCGGATCCGGGTTGGCGACGCTGCCGAGCTTGTAGTCGTCGTCCTGGAAGACGTTGGCGTTGATCGTGCCGAGGCGAACGCCCTTGTCAGCAGCGTATTCGGTGAGTGCCGCGTAGTCGTCGACCCGGTCCCACGGGATGTGCAGCGCGACACTCGGCGCGACGCCGGTGAACGCGTGCACCTGGGCGGCGTCGTCGATCTTCTCCCGCACCGTGCGCGGCACGCCTGCCTGCGCGAACACCTTGAATCTGGTGCCGGAGTTGCCATAGGCCCATGACGGCGTCTCGATCTGCTGTTGGCGCAATCGCGCCTGCACGGCCGCGACGTCTGTCATGGATCGCCTCCTCGATTGAAACGTTTTAGAGGATGGTATGCCGACGCCCGCACCCACGACAAGGGCCGCCCCGGCACATGCCGGAGCGGCCCCTGGTGAACTTCGTGACCTAGCCCAACGCGAGCAGCGACAACTCAGTCGTCGATCGACCCGTCGAGCGCCTTGCCCTCGGTGAAGTACGGCGCGATCTTGTTGTCGAACATCGACAACGCAGAACCGATCGCCATGTGCATGTCGAGGTACTTGTAGGTGCCAAGACGCCCGCCGAAGAGAATGTTGTTGCTGTGCGCCTCAGCCTTGGCGAGCTCGCGGTAGCTCTCCAGCTTGGCGCGGTCCTCGGGGGTGTTGATCGGGTAGTACGGCTCGTCTTCCTTGTTCGCCGCCCGGGAGAACTCGCGCACGATGACCGTCTTGTCGGTCGGGTAGTTCGTCCGCTCCGGGTGGAAATGCCGGAATTCGTGAATCCGGGTGTACGGAACGTCCTCGTTCGCGTAGTTCATCACCGGGGTGCCCTGGAAGTCACCGGTGTCGTGCAGGACCTCCCGCTCGAAGTCCAGCGTCCGCCAGCCCAGCCAGCCCTCGGCGTAGTCGAAGTAGCGGTCCAACGGGCCCGTGTAGATGGTCGGCGTGCCCGCCGGGATGTCGTGCCGGATGTCGAAGTAGTCCGTGTCCAGCCGCACCTCGATGTTCGGGTGGTCGGCCATCTTCTCCAGCCACGCCGTGTACCCGTTGACCGGCAGACCCTCGTAGGTGTCGTTGAAGTACCGGTTGTTGAAGGTGTAGCGCACCGGCAGCCGGGTCAGGTTCGCGCCGGGCAGGTTCTTCGGGTCGGTCTCCCACTGCTTCGCGGTGTAACCCCGGAAGAACGCCTCGTACAACGGGCGCCCGATCAGCGAAATACCCTTCTCCTCGAAGTTCTTCGCGTCCTTCGAGTCGATCTCGCCCGCCTGCTCGGCCACCCACGCGCGAGCCTCGTCCGGCGTCATGTACTTGCCGGTGTACTCGCAGATCGTCGCCATGTTCACCGGCATCGGGTAGACCTTGCCGTCGAAGATGGTGAACACGCGGTGCTGGTAGTCGGTGAAGTCGGTGAACTGGTTGACGTAGTCCCACACCCGCTTGTTGGACGTGTGGAACAGGTGCGCGCCGTACCGGTGCACTTCGATGCCCGTCTCCGGCTCCGCCTCCGAGTAGGCGTTGCCACCGAGATGCGAGCGGCGTTCGAGCACGAGGACACGCTTGTCCAGCTGGCTCGCGGTGCACTCGGCCACGGTGAGACCGAAGAATCCGGATCCCACGATAATCAGGTCATAGCCCGTGAAGCTCACGGCAGTCGAGCGTACCGATGTCAACGAGCGTGGGTGTGTCCGGGCAGGGTCGGCAGCACGTCGGCGGCCACGTCCTCGACCACCGACTCGCGGCCGGCGAAGTAGCCGTCGGTCCTGGGCCAGTGCGCGACGACGTCGGTGAAGCCGAGGTCAGCGGCCTTGCCCACCATGTCGGCGAAACACGACACGCTGGACATCGAGTAGCGGGGCGAGGAGTCCAGGCTCAGGTAGCGGCGGACCGTGTGCGCGGCCCGGTCCGCGTCGGCCATGGCCGTGGCCAGCCGGTCGGCCCGCTCCGCGACACCTGCCCACCACTCCCCCTCGTCCTCGGTGCGCGGCCCGGTGGTGGCCCAGCCCTGACCGAACCGGGCGGCCAGCCGGATCGACCGCGGCCCGTTGCCCGCGACCACGAACGGCACCCTCGGCCGGTGCACCGAGCCGGGCGCGCTACGGGCATCGACAGCCGTGTAGTAGGTGCCCTGCCAGTTCGTGCGGTCGTGGGTCAGCACCGCGTCCAGCAGTTCGAGGAACTCGCCGAACCGGTCCACCAGCTCCCGGTCGGACAGCGGCGGCGAGCCGAGCACCTCGGTGTCGAAGCCCTGCCGGGCGCCCGTGCCCACACCGAGCAGGAAGCGGCCGTCGGAGATGTCGTCCAGCGCGGTGATCTCACGGGCGAACTGCACGGGGTGCCGGAAGTGCGGCGACGCCACGAACGTCCCGAGCCGGATGCGTTCGGTCACCGTGGCCGCCGCCGTGAGGGTCGGCACGGCACCGAACCACGGGCCGTCGACCAGGTCGCGCCAGCCGATGTGGTCGTAGGTCCAGGCGTGGTCGAAGCCGTAGCGTTCCACGGCCCGCCACTTGTCCTCCGCCGCCCACCACCGGTACTCGGGCAGAATCACCATCCCGACACGCATGGGAGCGACCGTAACCGGAGATCGCGACGGACGGAAAGCACCCACGGCCCGGAGTCGCTTCGCTCCTACCTGGACCCCTGGTGCGCCAGGGCCCAGGCAGGATGGAGGCGTGCAGACCCCGAAGCTCGTCGCCTCCGACGTGGACGGCACGCTCCTGGACCCGGCAGAAGCCGTCACGCCGCGCACGGCCGCCGCGATCGCCAGGACGCTTGCCGTGGGCACGCCGTTCGTGCTGGTCAGCGGCCGACCACCGCGCTGGATCCCGAGAGTCGCGGAGGCGGCGGGCGTGTCCGGGTACGCGATCGGCGCGAACGGCGCCGTGCTCTACGACATCACGGCCGACCGGGTGCTGGCGAGGCACACGCTGGCGCCCGACACCCTGGTCGAGCTGGCGCACGCGCTGTACGCGGCCCTGCCGGACTGCCGGGTGGCCACCGAACGCGTCGGCGACACCGCGCTGGGGCTGGCCGGGCGCGAGTTCGCGACCGAGGCCGGCTACCGGCACCCGTGGCCCGGCGACACGATCTTCACCTCGTCGCGGGCCGAGGTGCTCGGCCACCCCGCGGTGAAACTGCTGGTCAGACACACCGGGATGACCAGCGACGAGCTCGCCGAGGCCACCGTCGCGATCGTTGGCGACGTGGTGGACGTCACGTACTCCAGCAGCATCGGCATGGTCGAGCTGTCGCCGGCGGGCATCACCAAGGGCTCCGGGCTGGCCGAGGTGGCCGACCTGCTTGGGGTGCCGGCGCAGGACGTGGTGGCGTTCGGGGACATGCCCAACGACGTGCCGATGCTCCGCTGGGCGGGACACGGCGTGGCGATGGCCAACGCGCACCCCGGCGTGCTGGCCGTCGCGGACGAGGTGACCGCCGCGAACTCCGAGGACGGCGTGGCGCAGGTGCTGGAGCGCTGGTTCTGACGTCTTCGTCACGAACGGGACTGATTCCTTTGCCGGAGTAGCACTGCGCTGTTCGGACCAGCGGTGCCGCTAGTCTCTCGCGGGTGAGTGTCACAGCCAGTACCGCTCCGGTCGCCGTCGGCGACGCCACCGAACCCAGGGTGCGGCGCAGGCCGCCCGTCGCGCCGCTGCTGATGCTGGTCGCCGTCGCCGCGGCCGCCGCGCTGCCGCTGGTGCGCAACCACATCTTCTACTTCTGGGACGACTCGGCGGGCGCGGGCGTGCCGGTGTGGCACCACATCGCACAGTCGGTGCTGCACGGCCACTTCCCGCTGCTGAACCTGGACCTGTGGCGCGGCGGCAACTTCGCCGCGGAGGCCGCCACCGGCATGTGGAACCCGGTCGTCGTCGTGGTCGCGATCGCCGTCTACCCGATCGACAACCTGGCTGCCGGGATCGCGCTGGGCAAGACCGTGTTCCTGCTGCTGATGGCCGGTGGCACCTACCTGCTGGCGCGCGAGCGGGGCGTCCGGCCGCCGGTGGCCGCCGCGATCGGCGCCGCGGCCCCGCTGGCCGGCTACTCGTTCTTCATGGACGGCACGGCGTGGGTGAACGCGCTGATGCTGACCGCGTTCACGCCGTGGCTGTGGTGGACGGCCCGGCTCGTCGCGCGCGGCCGGTCACCGCTGTGGCTGGTGCTCACCGGCTACCTCGTGGTGTCCATCGGCAACCCGTACGGGCTGCTGGTGTGCGCGATCGTGATCGTCGCGGTGGCCGTGCAGCGGCGGCGGGTCGTGGTGCTGCTGCTGTCCGGTGTCGCCGTCGCGCTGCTCTCGGTACCGGTCTACCTGCCGCTGCTGCTGACGTCGTCGGTCGGGTTCCGCGCCGCCAGCCAGACCGGCAACGACGGATTCCTCAAACCGAGCCTGACCAACCTGCTGGAACTGTCCACCCCCGGCGCGCAGCCCTACCTGGTCAACTTCGGCACCGACTCCGGCCACCCGTACCTCACCATCCCGGTCGTCTACCTCGCCTGGTTCGTGCTGCCCACGCTGCCGTGGCTGGGGTGGCGGCTGCTGCGCGACCGGTGGCGCGACCACCTGGACCTGTACGTGGCCGGAGTCGTGTTCGGGCTGCTGATGCTCGGGCCGTCGCAGGTCTGGATGTTCCGCTGGCCGTTGCGGCTGATCGACTTCTTCTGGTTCCCGGTGCTGCTGCTGTGGGCGGTGCTCGCCGACCAGGGCATCCGCCGCGACCACTGGCGGCGACGGGCCGCGCTGTCGGTCGTGGCGGTCGCCGTCGGGGCGTACCTGGCGTGGGGCGAGGTGCCCGAGCGGTGGCACCGCGACGTGCTCGGCGCGGTGGTGGTGCTCGGGCTCGTCGCTCTCGCGGTCCGGTTCGGACTGTCCACCCGGGCCGGTGGCGCGGCGCTGGTGGCCGGTTCGATCGTGGTGCTCGGGTTGCAGCTGGTGTGGTTCCCGGCGAACGACACCGTGCTGAACTACCAGTTCCCGACGAGCGTGCGGGACCTGCAGGCCCGGTTCGCCAAGTACTCCGACGGCGACAACGGCACGACCGTGCAACTGGCGAACATCACGCACGACCTGTCCTACCGGTTCCCCGCGGGCGAGTACCGGGACGAGCTGTTCGGCTCGATGTACGGCGTGGCGGGTGTGGCGAGCACGACCGCGTACAGCGGCATCGGGTTCACGCCGCTGGACCGCGCGTTGTGCCAGGCCTACCAGGGGTCGGTGATGTGCCCGCAGGCGTGGGACAACCTGTGGCA
>DASXOJ010000077.1:0-32300 GCA_036494465.1 Pseudonocardiaceae bacterium | reverse complement strand
CCAGCGCCAAGATGTTGAAATTGCGTCGCCGGAAAGTGGCATCGCTGGCGTCTACCTGCGGTGATGGAACTACGATCAGTATCGAGAGCTGAAATCACCTGACGGGAGACGGCCTCGATGGCGGCGAATGCACCACGCGCGGGACTGGCTGCCGCACGGAAGGCGGCTGGCCACACCCAGGAGAGCCTGGCCGCTGCGTTGAGCATCGACCGGTCGACCGTGATCCGCTGGGAAGCGGGTGAGCGCAGGCCTGCGCCGTATCTGCGGCCCAAGCTAGCGCGGCTGCTGGGCCGGACTCCCGATCAGCTCGCCGTACTGATCGGCGAGAGTGACCCATCGACCCCTCTGCCGGGTGTGCGGGTTCAGCAAGATGACTTGCTTGCGGCTTTCACCTGGCTTGAGCGCAGCGCAGGCTGGCAGCCGGGGAGAACCGGCCAGAAGATGGCTGCACTGATGGCTATCTCCGTCTCGGGCGCGAGCAGCGAGGCTGGGCCACCCCGGAGTCAAATCGCCGAGGCGTTGGCTGCCTACTACGGGCGATCAGTCGGCGCGAGCCACCTTGCACGCTTCCGATGGGACGGCGACATCTTGCGAACGAGCGTCGTTGGTCAGACCGGATGGATCGCCCCGGCGCTCGGCTCCTGCCGGTTGCGTCTGGAGGCTGGTCCGGCGGAAATACCCCGGTCGGTGAGTAGGAAGGGTGCAGAGGCTGCCGTAGATCGGCTCGCCACTTCAGCTCGGTCGGGTGTTCGCATTGCAGACTCGTTGGTCTATAGGCTGCTGGACATCGACGTCTCGGCCGGCCTGCTCTCGGGGGTCGTTTCGCTCGCGCCGTTCGTCGAGTACGCGTTGACCCTGGATCTGCTGGAGACCGAGTTGGTCGAAGCGCTCGCCAGCGGCGCGCCCATCGGGGCCGGACGGCTGCCGTTGCGGGATGAGTACCTGCCTGACCTGGCATCTTTGCTTGATTTCCGCGGTCGGCTCTGCGCGGGCGGCGCGCTGGCGTTGTGCGCGATTGCTCGGCCTGCGGACCACGTGCGCGGAGCTGGGGACTACGCGCTGCTGGTGCAGCAGCGGTCTAGCCACGTGATCAACGGGATCGGGCGGCTGTCGGTGATCCCGAAGGGGTTTCACCAGCCGATGACCGACTACCGGGCAGACACGCGGATCGAGGCGACGCTGCTCCGCGAACTAGAGGAGGAGTTGTTCGGCCGGGTCGACGTCGACAACACGGCCGGGCCACAGCGGGCGGCCGATCCGATGCACCCGAGCAGGCTGTCCGAGCCGATGGCCTGGTTGCTGGCCGACCCGAGTCGGATGCGGATCGAGTGCACCGGGTTTGGGCTTAACCTGATGACCGGGAACTATGAGTTCGCCGGGCTTGTTGCCATTGACGATGACGAGTTCTGGGTGAAGTTCGGCGGTCAGATCGAGGCAAACTGGGAGACCTCTGGACTGCGCCAGTACTCCAGTTTGGATCGGGATTTGCTCAATCGACTGATTGTCGATGAGGGGTGGAGTAACGAGGGCCTATTCGCATTTCTGCTAGGGATGAGGCGACTGCGAGAAGTCGGCGGATCGCGCTGTGATCTGCCGGACGTTGAGTGGCTTAGCTCCGCAGAGTCATGATGCCGATGGCCAGCGGACTGTGATCACTACCGCGTCGGTGAGCGCTTCCCACGTGTGATCGATCCCAGGGCCCCACATCGCGTAGTCACCTTGGCGAGCCAGGGTCATGCTGCCCTCGGTCAGGTCGAGCTTGAATGTGCCCTCGACCAGCAGGAGCAGGGTCGTGCGCTGATCGTCGGCGGTCCACTCGGGTCGCTTGTCACCTGCGGGGTGGACGCCCCACTTGACCTCTACGTCGCTGGTTGAGCGGACGCCCTCGGCCGGGTCGATGAAGTGTCCGAGTAGCCAGCCTCGGGTCTTCGCGCCGTCCTCGGCAGCGTTCCCGAAGTGCCAATTCCCGCTCACACGATCTCCCACTCAACGGCTGGCAAATCCACCCGGCTGCCGCCAATTTGCCCCAGTCGCCGAAGTCCCTGGAGTAGCGCGAACAAGCCTTCGTTGCTCCACCCTACATCACCGATTAGTTCGGTGATCAACGACCGGTCCAGGCTTGAATATTGGCGCAATCCTTGCGATTCCCAGTTAGCTTCAATTTGACCGCCGAATCTGGTCCAGAAATCTTCGTCGTCGATGACTATCAAGCCTGGAAATTCGTAGTTTCCGCTGACCAGGTTCAGGCCGAATGCCGTGCACTCCATGCGGAGACGGCCGGGCTCGGCCAGCAGCCAACGCATCGGCTCGGACAGCCTGCTCGGGTGCATCGGGTCGACGCTGCGCTGTTCGACCAGCGTGTTGTCGATGTCTTCGCGGCCGAACAGTTCCTCTTCCATCTCCCGAAGCAGCGTGGCGCCGATGCGCGAGTCCGCCCGGCAGTCCGCCATCGGCTGGTGGAAACCCTTCGGGATCACGGCCAGGCGGTGCGCCGCGTTGAGCACCTGGCTTGAGCGTTCCTGGACCAATAGGAGGTAGTCGGCTTCTGTGTGGAATGGGCGAGCTGGCCTGGCGATTGCGCAGAGGGCGAGCGCGCCACCTGCGCAGAGTCGACTGGAGAGGTCGACGACGGACGCGGCGTTCGGAAGATATGAGTCGCGGAGGGGGAGCGTGCCGCGTTCTGGCCTCTGACCAGCAGCGATGGCGCTGGTCAGCTCCGTTTCGAGCAGGTCCATGGTCAACGCGTATTCGACGAAGGGCACCACGCCGAGTGTTCCGGCGAGGGCGCCCTTTCGCATTTCTGCACTGGTCAGCCGGTAGAGCGGGAGGTTCGTCAGCCGCCCGTTAGTCGCCAGGACGGTGGCCAGCCGCTGGACGGCGTGTTCCGCCTGCTCGGGGGTAAGCACTGGCTCTGGTGCTGCGGTGGCGGAGAAGTCGAGTGCGTCGCTTCGCGTGCCGAGCGAGCAGTCCAGGTCCAGCCAGTCGGGCCGAGTCAGGATACTCGTGGTCGCCCGGACCTGCGGACCGTATTGGGCCTGGTAGAGGCCAAGGTTGGGCGGCCGGTCGGTGTAGTAGGCGTTGAGTGCCGCCGCGATGGCGTGTTGGTCGACGCGGGCACGCTGCCTCGCCTTCGCTTGGACCTCGTGGAGATCGAAGCTGGCTACATGTTCGACGACTGCTCGGCGGCTGGCGCCGGAGGGCTGGCCGCTGCCGTGGTCGAGCCATTCCAGGGCGGCGCGGATGTGCGGGTCATCGTCCAGTCGGTGCCTGATCGCTGGGCTGAGCTGGGGTTCCGGCGCGGTGGCGACTTCTGCTGTGCCGTTGAGCTGGGCGAATCGTTCCTTGACCGCTAGTGCGGCGCTCTCCAGGAGAGCGTCAAGCAGTTGTTGCACGCCCGACTGCGGTTGCAGATCGGGCTTTTCGTGCCACGTTCCGACCGTGCGCAGACTGATACCGAGCTTTTGCGCGAAGCCCTGGTTTGAGAACCGAAATGCGCTTTGCAACGCACAGGAGCTACGGCCGGTCCATGCGTTCAACATCCGCGTTCACGACCTTCTGGCAGCCGAAATGCATCGGTTCTGCACTGGTTGTGCATCGCTGGATCGTCGGTTATTCCACCGATTCCGGCTTGAATTCTGGGTATGGAAACAACGCGAAAAGCCCCAAGCGCAAACCGGTTCTCACGCATCCGGGCGCACATATTCGATGACCGTCGCGAGATCGGTTTGCATGGAGTCGAGCCGCTCGTTGATCTCAGCCAGGCGCACTTCGAGCGCGTCCAGCCGACCGTGGAGGGTGTCCCCGCAGTTCTCGGCCGGCTCGTCGGGACGAGGTGGTTTACGGCCGTTGAGCACGGCGTCCAGGTGATCGGGATGCAAGCCGAGCGTGGTGGACAGCGCCTCCAGAGTGCGCGCGCTGCGGCGGCGTTCGACGGTGTGATGCTGGATCTCCCGCACGATCGCCTGCGACACGTGCGAGCGCTCGGCGAGTTCGCGTTGGCGCCAGCCGAGCTCGTTCACCCGCTGGTTGATCGCCTTGGCGACTGCCGCCCAATCCTCCGTCACGTATTCCTCCGCGCTCCGCCCTCAGCGCTGAGATTAGCGGTTTTCTTGCGATTTCCGGCCTGACGCCACGCGCGTTTCGAGGTCTCGGGACAAACCTGTCTTCTGATGAGCTGAAATCATCATTCATGCGCTGAAATCAGTATTTCTGCGCCAAGTCAAAGGACTTTTGCCATGAGTACGAAGCTGTCTTCTGCCGGGCGACCGGCTTTCTACACGATTCGCGAAGTTGCCTGGATTCTCGGCGTGACCGAGGCGCGGGTGCACCGGGCGATTCGGCTCGGCAGGCTGCGGCCGGTTCGTCAGCGGTCTCGCCTGGTGGTTCCGGCTGGCCAGGTCGCGAGCTTGCTGGCCGGGCCGGTGGATGGTCGCCGTCCGAGCGGTCGGTGCAGGTCAGAGCGTGGTGATACGCCGTGACGAGTGTCGACGACGAACAGTGGTTGATCGAGATCGCCTGGAGGTTGGACCGGCAACGCTGGACACCGACCGAGCTGTTGACCGAGGTCGCCATGCGGGACGGTGCGTGTGTCCAGGCGTATCAAGCTCAGGAGATACCGCCTTGGACAGGCCGCGACCTGACGGACCGCCAGCTGGCGGCGCAACTGTGCCGCCGGTGTCCGGTACAGGACGAGTGCCTGGAACTGGAGATGCGGACCGCTGGTGAGAGCACGGTCGGTGTCTGGGGCGCGCTGAACGAGGACGACCGCAGGGCGCTGTATCCGCACTGGTTGCGACGCGGCGAACGTGCGACGGACCAGGTCGACGGGCCGGATGGCGAGGTGCGGCCATGACGACGCTGAGCTTGACGCCGGTCGAGATCGGTGGCGGGATCGGAGTGTTGATCGGGTTGCTCGTGCTTTGGCGGGCGGGCGCACGGAGGGCACGTGCGGCGGCTGAGGCAGCACGAAGCGGGGCCCGGCTGGTCTCGCTGGCCGGGCGGGTTCTGTTCAACGCGGCGTTCCTCGTGGGCGTGCAGTGGGTCGTGGTGACGCATTCGCACAGTCAGGGGCTGCTTCTCGCGGTGCTCGGGTTGCCCGATCTGCTGGCGGCGTTCGCGCTGACTAGGGCGTTGACCGTGACCACCAATGATCTCCCTCGCCGCAGGCGAGGTGGTCGGCGATGAACCGGGCGCAACGGCTGGTCTCGGACGCGGCCGAGGCGGCGGAGGTCAGGGCGTACCAGACCGATCCTGACGTGGTCGCCCTGCGGATCGAGCGCGTTCGGTCCCAGGTTGACCGGATGTGCTGGTCAGGGGTCGTGCTCGGCCTGGCGTTCACCATGACGAACGTTCAGGGATTCGCCTCGGTTGGTACGGCTACGTGGTCCTTGGCGTGGTTGTCGGCCTGGCTGCTGGATCCGACGGTGTCGTTGGTGCTGCTGGCGATCCTGCGCGCCGAGCAGGTGACCGCTCGGTACCAGGTCAGGACCGGGCCTTGGGTGCGCCGGGCGAAGTGGTTCACGCTGGTGGCGACGTACGTCATGAACACGTGGGCGTCGTTCGCGGCGGGATCACCGGCCGGAATCGTGCTGCACTCGGTGCCTCCGCTGGTCGTCTTCTGCGCGGCCGAGGCGATCACCGACCTGCGCGACAAGCTGACCGAGGCCATGTTGGCTGGCTACCGGGATGCGCGTGAACGGCTCGGCGTCGACGCGAGTGTTCATGAACGGTCGGCCGTTCACGAGGTGGCGCTGGTCGGTACGCGGAAGCTGTTCGGCGACTACTTGAGAGACGCACGTGCGGCGTGGTCGCCGGGTACTGCGGTGTCGGCTGCTTGGGTTCGCGAGGTCACTGGTTGCTCGCGCGGGTTGTCGTCTCGGCTGGCCAAGACGCTTGCCGAGGAGTTGGGCGACGGTGGTGGTCGGCGATGAACGATCAGCAGCCGATCGTGGACAACGTAATCCCGCTTCCGGTGCGCGCGCCTTCGCATGAGGTTGAGCCTGCCGATCCGGTCTTTGATGGCGAGTTGGTGGACGAGACCGAGGCTCGGTCCGCGCGGCCGTGGCGGACTCGGGTTTGGTCGTGGTGGGCGCGGTCGCGGCGAGTTCCGGTCTGGTTGAAGAGTCGGCAGCATGCGGTGCAGGCTGCGAAGGACGTCTTGGTGGCAGTGCTGCGGTCGCCGCTTCGGTATCTCGGCGCGGTGGTTCGCGGCGCCGTTGCTGCTGCTCGGTGGTGGCGGCGGTGGGTGACGATCAGCGACTACCGGGAGGCTGCCGAGCAGGCGGAGAAGCTGGCGGACAAGTTCGTTGAGATCAGGGCGCTGACCCTGTTTCGATGGAAGGTCACCGGGTCGGTCGTCGTGGTGGCTGCGGTCGTGCTGATGGTCGTTGGCCTGGTCTACGGATCGAGGGGATTGTGGGGCGCGGGCGCTGCGGCGTCTGTTGGGCTGGCAGTGATTGGGCGCCGGAAGGAGGGCAGTCCGGGGCGGAAGGCGGTGCTGGCTGGGCCGCGCACGTTGACTTGGACGATGGACCCGCAGGTGCTCGTGGATGCGTTCAGGGACGCAAAGCTGATCGGCAAGGATGAGACGCTGCGGCTGGTCGAGCGGGCGATGCGGGTTGGTGACGGTTGGGCGATCACGGTGGACCTGCCAGCAACGCGCAAGGCGACCGACGTGGTCAAGAACCGGGAGGCGCTGGCGTCGGCCCTCGCGGTCGACGAGGTTCAGCTGAGCGTCGAGCGGGTGCGCGGCAACGGTGGGCATGCCGGTCGGGTGGCGATGTGGGTTGCCGACCAGGACCCTTATGCGTCGCCGCCCATTGCGACGCCACTGCTCGGGGCGAAGCAGTGGGACGCGTGGCGGCCGGTGCCGTTCGGGCGAGATGCGCGTGACCGGAAGGTTGATCTGCCGCTCGTGTGGACGTCGCTTTTGGTCGGTGCGATTCCTAGGCAGGGCAAGACATTCGCTGCTCGGCTGGCGGCCGCGGGCTTGATCTTGGACCCGTTCACCAGGCTGTACGTCGCGGACTTCAAGGCTGGCAAGGACTGGGACTCGGCCGCTGCGGTCGCTCACCGGTTCATGTCGGGCGACGAGTCCGAGCACGTGTTGCTGCTGGTCGGTTGGCTCGTGGAGCTGGTTGGCGAGGTTCAGGGGCGGTATCGGCGGATGCGGTCGCTGGACAACCTGATCTGTCCCGAGTCCAAGGTGACGCCTGCGATGTCGCGGGATCAGTCGCTGAACATGCCGATTACGGCGATCTTCGTTGACGAGGTCCAGGTGCCGTTGGAGGACCGGACGCCGGTCAAGGTCGAGGGGAAGAAGCTAACGGCTGGCGAGTACGTGGGCGAGCTGCTGACCTGGTTGGCGAAGAAGGGACCTGCCGCGGGGATCGTGCTCGTGCTGGCGACGCAGCGGCCGGACTCGAAGACGATTCCGTCTGGGCTGCGCGCGGTGCTCGGGTCGCGGTTTGCACTGCGGGTGATGGACTGGCGGGACAGCAACATCGTGCTCGGCGAGCAGATGAACACCCGAGGATATGACAGCAGTCGGCTGCTCGCGTCGCACAAGGGCGTCGGCATCCTGCGGCCAGATGGGGACACGCAGGTTGGCGCCGATGTGCTCGCGTTGACGGTGCGGACCTACTACATGCCGAACGAGGATTGGCAGGCGATCTGTCAGCGGGGCCGGGAGCTGCGGGAGGTCACTGGAACGCTGACCGGTCACGCTGCCGGGCAGGACTCGGCGCCCGTGCTGGATCACGCGGCTGCTGCGAAGGCGCTCGGAGCTGGCAAGCAGGAGCAGCGTGCGGCGTGGTCGGCGGAAGAGTTGCCGGAGCCGCTGGCCTCGGTGGTGAGCTACCTCGGTGGCGATTTGGACGCGGATGGCCGCGAGTTCGTGCCTACTGCGGAGCTGACCGAGGCGCTGAGTATCGACAAGACGGTGTTTGGCCAGCAGATGGGCGCGCTGGGATGCCAGCCGACGCGGTACCGGATGCCGTTGGATGACGGCAGCACGCACCGAGTACGCGGATACCTCACGGCGGATGTCCGAGCGGCGATCAGCCGTGCGCCAGCGGATGAAATCAGCGTGCATAGCGATGACGAAGGCCTGTCGCCATGAGTGTGGACGACCAGGACAGCCAGGGCGTCACGGTTCATCTTCCCGATGAGTTGCCTGTACTGAACAGGTCTTCCTATCGCATACTGTTGGACATATTGATCGAGCTGACCGAGGTCAAGGTCCTGGATGGGCCTGCGGAAGGGGGTCGAGATGACTACTGATATCAGCCCTGACCCGTGGGCGACGTTGGACGAGTTGTTGGGCGTCGAGGTCTCGGACGACATCGAGGATGGGATCGGCGCGCTGGCTGTGTACGGCCGATGCTCGACCGAGGACAACCAGGACCCGGCGACCTCGCGCGGCTGGCAGGTCGGCAACGCCCGGAAGTTCGTCGAGCCGCTGGGCGGCCGGTTGGTGGCTGAGTATTTCGACATCGGTCAGTCGCGGTCGGTGCCGTGGGATCGGCGGGATCAGGGGAGTCGCCTGCTCGCTGCACTGAAGGATCGGAATCGTGGCTGGGATGCGGTGGTGGTCGGCGAGGGAACGCGGTGCTGGTTCGGTAACCAGTTCTCGTTGATCGCGCCTCGGTTCGCCGCGTACGGCGTTGACCTGTGGGTGCCGGAGTTGGGCGGGAAGTACGACGCGCTGAACCCGTCGCACAAGATGTTGATGAGCGTGCTCGGCGGGATGAGCGAGTCCGAGCGGCAGCATGTTCAGGCGCGGGTGCGGGCGGCGATGGATGCGCAGGTGGTCAACGAGGGTCGGCATCAGGGCGGGCGGACGCCATACGGCTATCTGGTGGTGGACGGTGGGCCGCACCCGAACCCGCGCAAGGCGGCCGAGGGGTATCGGCTGCGGATTCTGGTGATCGAGGAGGAGACGGCCGAAGTGGTCCGGCGGATCTTCGCCGAGTACCTGGACGAGAAGGGCGACCGGGCAATCGCTCACGGCCTGAACTTGGACGGGATTCCGTGCCCGTCCGCGCGCTGGCCGGATCAGAATCCGCATCGGCTGGCCGATGGCTGGCAGGGCAGCACCGTGCGGGCGATTCTGGAGAATCCGCGCTACACGGGCTATGCGGTGTTCGGGCGCTGGAGCAAGCACGAGGTGTTGCTTGACCCGGATGACGTGGCGGCTGGACATGTGACGCGGTTCCGGAAGTCGAGTCCGGAGCGGGTTGTGCGGTCTCGACGGCCCGCGCATCCGGCGATTGTGTCGGTGGAGACGTTCACTCAGGCTCAGTTGCTGCGTCGCTCTCGCGCGGCGGGCGGGATGCACGGGCGCGCTCAGTTGGAGCGGACGCGGCAAAGCTGGACGCGACCGTACCTGTTTCGTGGGCGTATTCGGTGCGCGATCTGCACACGGAAGATGCAGGGCGGGACGATTCGACACGATTCCTACTACCGCTGTCTAGCGCGGACGTTGGCGCCGGGATCGGCTGCGCTGGCTGAGCATCCGCGCACGGTGAACTTGCGGGAGTCCGTTGTGCTCGGTCCGCTCAACGACTGGCTCGCGGAGTTGTTCGCGCGGGAGAACCGTGACCAGCTAGTGGCTGGGTTGCTGGATGCGCAGCCGAAGCCCGACGGAAACGGGGAGACGGCAAAGCGCCGGTTGGCGGATGCTGAGGCCAAGTTGCGGAGATTCCGGGCGGCGATCGAGGCTGGGATTGATCCGGCTGCGTTGGTCGAGGCGACGAATGAGGCGCACGCGCAACGGGTGGCGGCACAGGCTGAACTCGACAACGCTCCGGCGCCCGGCACGCTCACCGATGCCGATCTTTACGCAATGATCGACTCATTGGGTGACGTTGGCGCGGCGCTGACCGAAGCGAAGCCGGTTGCGTTGGGGCGTCTATATGAAAGTGTCCGGCTGGAGATGATCTACCAGCCGGACGGACAAGAGGTAACAGTGGTGATTTCGCCACGTGTGGTTAGCGAGTGTGTCCGAGGGGGGACTTGAACCCCCACCCCCGTTAGGGGACTAGCACCTCAAGCTAGCGCGTCTGCCATTCCGCCACTCGGACCCGGCTATGTGTTCCGCCAGTGGTGAAGAGCTTATCTGATGCCTGCGGAGGGTCATAATCGGGGCCTCTTAGATCAACTTCGAGTGGTCGGGAGGCGTCGCTGGGCCGGGGAGTTGGCTTGTCGGGCAGAGTGGCGGGTAGCTGTTGATCGATGAGCGAGGAGCGACGGATGGCCGAGAACCCGCGACGGAGCAGCGCTGAGGCTGAGGTGGTGACGCTGGCCAGCGAGCTGATTCGGATCGACACTACGAATACCGGCGATCCGGACACGCTGGTGGGTGAGCGGAAGGCCGCTGAGTATGTCGCGGAGAAGCTGGCCGAGGTTGGCTACGAGACCACCTATGTCGAGTCGGGGGCGAAGGGGCGGGGCAACGTGATTGCGCGGTTGCCTGGCGCGGATCCGAGTCGGGGGGCGTTGCTGGTGCATGGGCACCTGGACGTTGTACCTGCCGACCCGGCGGAGTGGTCGGTGCATCCGTTCTCTGGGGTGGTTCAGGACGGCTACGTGTGGGGGCGCGGCGCGGTCGACATGAAGGACATGGTCGCGATGATGCTCGCGATCGCGCGGCAGTTCCGGCGGGAGAACATCGTGCCGCCTCGGGACATCATTTTCGCGTTTCTCGCGGACGAGGAGGCTGGCGGGCTGCTGGGGGCGCAGTGGCTCGTCGAGCATCGGCCGGAGTTGTTCGAGGGGGCTACCGAGGCGATCAGCGAGGTGGGCGGGTTCTCGGTCACGATGGGTGACGACGTGCGCGCGTACCTGATTCAGACCGCGGAGAAGGGGATTCGCTGGCTGAAGTTGAAGGTGCGCGGGACCGCCGGGCACGGGTCGATGGTGCATCGGGACAACGCGGTGACGAAGCTGTCCGGCGCTGTCGCCCGGCTGGGCTCGCATCGGTGGCCGATCGTGCTGACGGATTCGGTGCGGGAGTTTCTGGACGGGGTCACGGAGCTGACCGGGTTGGAGTTTCCCGAGGATGACCTGGACGGGTCGATCGGGAAGTTGGGGAACATGGCGCGGATGATCGGCGCGACCCTGCGGGACACCGCGAATCCGACCATGTTGACCGCGGGTTACAAGGCGAACGTGATCCCTTCGTTCGCGGAGGCGACCGTGGACTGCCGGGTGTTGCCTGGGCGCGAGGAGATCTTCGAGCGGGAGCTCGACGAGCTGCTGGGGCCGGATGTGGAGCGGGAGTGGGTCAGCTTGCCGCCGGTGGAAACGGCGTTCTCCGGCGCCCTGGTGGACAACATGGCGGCGTCGATCATTGCCGAGGATCCGGGCGCGAAGTTGCTGCCGTACATGCTTTCGGGGGGAACTGACGCCAAGTCGTTCCAACGTCTCGGGATGCGCTGCTTCGGGTTCGCGCCGTTGAAGTTGCCTGCCGATCTGGACTTCTCCGCCCTGTTCCACGGGGTCGATGAGCGGGTGCCGGTGGAGGCTCTGGAGTTTGGGGTGCGGGTGCTGGACCGGTTCCTGCGCAACTGCTGACCGCTCGATCCCCACCGAGTGATTCATCACTCAGTGAACCGGTGAATCCGCTGGTCGGGTTATGGTGCCGGGATCATGGGGTCCGGGTTGGACCTTGAGGTGGGAGGTGCCGTCGTGGTGGTTGTGACCGTGGACGATCCGAGTGCGGACTGGACGACGCCCGGTGTCTACCAGGTGGCTCCGAACGTCTACCGGATCCCGCTGCCGCTTCCCCAGGACGGGCTGCGCGCGGTCAATGTCTACGCGATCACGACCGGCGACGAGCTGGTGATGGTCGACGCGGGGTGGGCGATCGACGAGGCCCGTGAGCAGTTGCGCATCGCGCTCGGCGCGCTCGGGGTCGGGTTCGGGGACATCGGCCGGTTTTTGATCACGCACGCCCACCAGGACCATTACACGCAGGCGGTGCCGCTGCGGCGGGAGTTCGGTTCTGCGATCGCGGTGGGCAAGGGGGAGCAGCCGCAGCTGGATCTGATCAACGATCCGCCTGCCGATGCCGAGCCCGCGTTCCAGGGGCGGTTGTCGGCCGCCGGCGCGACTGGGTTGTTGGAGCGGCTGCGGGCTTTTGGGCGGCGGACGCCTGATCCGTCGGTGTGGGAGTACCCGGACACCTGGTTGTCGGATCGGGATGTGGTGGAGGTCGGCGAGCGGCGACTCGAAGCGATCGCTACTCCTGGGCACACTCGGGGGCATGTGGTGTTTCGGGAGGAGGCCACCACGTTGTTGTTCGCTGGCGATCATGTATTGCCGCACATCACGCCGTCGATCGGGTTCGAGGGCGCGCCGGTGGACTTTCCGCTGCGGGATTACCTGGAGTCGTTGCGGTTGGTGCGCGGGCTGCCGGACACGATCTTGTTGCCGGCGCATGGCACGACCGGTGGGAGCACGCACGCGCGGATCGACGAGTTGCTCGAGCACCACGATCGGCGGTTGGACGTGATCCGGGATGCGGTCGAGCGCGGTGGGAGCTCTGCTGCCGAGGTGGCGGGGATGATCACCTGGACGCGGCGCGAGCGCAAGCTGGATGAGCTGGGGATGTTCAATGAGATGCTCGCGGTGCTGGAGACCTTGAGCCATCTGGATGTGCTGGTGTTGCAGGGGCGGCTGCGGGTCGAGGTCGTCGACGGGGTGCGCCGGTTCGCGACTGTGTGAGCCGGCGACCGGGTGTCGTCGGCGGGGTGCTGGCCTCGGGTCGAGCTAGACGGCCAGGCCGGGCAGGTTGGCGTTGGCCGCGGTTCGGCGGCGGCGTAGCCAGACTTTTCGGGTGCCGTCGGCGAACCTGAGCACTCTGGACAGTTCCCATCCGGCGAATTCGGCGTGGATGGCCAACTGGGTTGCCGCCGTGCGCGGTGACACCGCTGCGGGCAGCCGCAGCGGTGTGTACTCCCAGTCTTCGTCGATCACCCCGTCGATCATGGCTGGATCACCTGAATACCTCCTCCGTCCGCGGACGCGACGATGACGCGCCCGGTTTCCGGATCGACCGCCACCGAGTTGGGCTGGCGCACGGTCGAGATTCGGTACTTCTCCACCGGCTCGCCGCCGGTGACGTCGTAGCCGACGACTTCGTTCAACTTGGTGCAGGTCACCCACGCGAGGTTGCGCTTCGGGTCGTAGGCGATGCCGTACGGGGAGCCGGGCACGGGGAAGCGCTGGCGCATCAGCACCGGGTCGGCGGAGAACAGCAGCAGTTCGCCGGCGCGGGTGTCGGTGACGAGCACGTCGCCGTACTTGTCGGTGACCTCGTTGGTCGCGCCGTCGCCCGCGCGCAGGCCCGCACCGACGGTGCCGCCCTGGGGGTCGACGTCGAAGACTGCGGAGCGGTAGCGGTCGAGCAGGACGGCCTTGTTGCCGATGGTCACGACCTGCTGGGGGCTGACGTCGCCGGTGATCGTTTTGGCCGGTTTGGTGCCGTTGAACAGGGTCAGCGACTTGTGCGCGGACTGGGCGACCAGGAGCTGGTTGCCGATCATGGTGGCGCTGGTGGGGCCGTCCGGCACGGGTACCACGGTTGTGGTGCCTGCCGGGATCGCGACCTCGATGACCTGGTTGGCGCTGGTCACGGGGGCCAGGAGGGGGCCGCCTGCGTTGGCGTCGCTGAGGTCGTTGACGGGGCCGGGGAGGGGGATGGTTCTGGGCGTCCCGGTGAGGTCGGCCAGGTTGTAGAGCTGGAGTTCTGGGGGTTGGGCTATCGCCACCGCGAGGGTGCGGGTTTGCTGGTCGACCACCACCGAGCCTGCCGCTGGCGCGGCCAGGACGGTCCCGGGGAGGGTGGCGTCGGAGAGCGCGGGTGACGCCGCCGGGGCCGCGGCTACCAGGTTCGCGGTGACCTGGAGGTCGTCATCGGCTGATGAACTGCTGGATGACGAGCATCCGGCGAGCAGGGCGGTGCCGGTTACCACCACGGCCATCATTCCGGCGATCTGTCGCAACGCTTGAACCTCCGCAGCCGACTACGTCCAGCATCCTCGGGTGTGACCCTGACGTCACGCCCGAGTACCCGGATGTTTGCCCTCGCGCTACCTGGTCAGCCCAGGCGTTGCTCGGGGTAACCGAGTTCGATGCCACTGACATCATCCAGTGCCGCCCGGATGGCCGACGGCAGGGTCAGCTCCTCGGCCGCGAGTGACCCGGTGAGCTGGGCGGTGTCGCGTGCGCCGACGACCGGGGCGACCACGCCGGGACGATCGCGGACCCAGGCCAGGGCGACGGCCAGCGGCGACGTGCCGAGGCCGTCGGCGGCGGTGACCACGGCTTCGACGATGCGCGCTGCGCGTTCGGTGCGGTGTTGTTCGACGTAGGGGGCGTAGGTCTGGGACGCGCCGCGGGAGTCGGCGGGGGTGGTGCCGTTGCGGTATTTGCCGGTGAGCACGCCTCGGCCGAGTGGCGCCCAGGGCAGCAGGCCGACGTCGTGGGTCAGCGCGGCGCGCGCGACCTCGCGTTCGATGCCGCGTTCGAGCAGGGAGTATTCGACCTGGACGGACGCGACGGCGGTGCGGCCGGGGATGGCCTTCTGCCAGGTGGCGGCGGTGGCGAGTTGCCAGCCGCAGTAGTTGGACGTGCCGAAGTAGCGGACTTTTCCGCTGGTCACGGCGGCGTCCACGGCGGCGAGGGTCTCTTCGAAGGGAACGTCGGCGTCCCAGGCGTGCAGTTGCCAGAGATCGATGTGGTCGACGCCGAGCCGGGCCAGCGAGCCGTCGAGCGCGGCGAGCAGGGCACCCCTGGAGGCGCCGCCGCCGAACGGGCCGTCGGTGCGGCGCGCGACGGCGCTGGTGGCCAACACCACATCCTGGCGCGGGACGAGGTCACCGAGCAGTCCGCCGAGGATGCGTTCGGCCTCTCCGTCGTTGTAGACGTCGGCGGTGTCCACCAGGGTGCCCCCGGCGTCGATGAACGCGACGAGCTGGCTGGACGCCTCTTCCGCGTCGGTGGCGTCGCCCCACGTCATCGTGCCCAGTGCCATTCGGGAAACCCGCAGACCAGTGCGGCCGAGGTGTCGATGCTCCACGGCCGCAGAGCCTACGGGCTCGCCCGGTCGGGACGTGGCGCGACGAGCGGAGAAGATCACACGATCACCCGCGCGATGTGCCAGGTAGGGTCACCCGGGTGCGACTGGGTGTGAATCTCGGATACTGGGGCGCGGGCAACGACGCCGCCAACCTTGCGCTGGCCAAGGAAGCCGACAAGCTGGGCTACGCGGTCGTCTGGGCCGCCGAGGCATACGGCTCGGATGTCCCAACGGTGCTGGCCTGGGTGGCGGCGCAGACCGAGCGGGTCGACGTCGGCAGCGCGATCCTGCAGATCCCGGCGCGGACACCGGCGATGACCGCCATGACGGCGGCCACTTTGGACACACTGTCCGGTGGCCGGTTCCGGCTGGGGCTTGGCGTTTCTGGGCCGCAGGTGTCGGAGGGCTGGCACGGGGTCCGGTTCAACAAGCCGCTGGCGCGCACCCGCGAATACGTCGACATCGTCCGGATGGCGCTGCGCCGGGAACGGGTCGCCTACGAGGGTGAGACCTATCGGCTGCCGCTGCCGGACGGGCCGGGCAAGGCGTTGAAGTTGACCGTGCACCCGGTGCGCGAGCAGATCCCGGTCTACCTGGCCTCGGTCGGGCCGAAGAACCTGGAGTTGACCGGCGAGATCGCGGACGGGTGGCTGGCGATCTTCTTCTCGCCGGAGCACGCGAACGAGTCGCTGAAGCACATCGTCGCGGGCCGGGAAAAGGTCGGGAAGACGATGGACGGGTTCGACGTGGTGCCGACCATCCCACTTGTGGTGGGCGATGACTGGCGCACCTGCGCGGACGCGGTTCGCGGCTACACCGCGCTGTACGTGGGCGGCATGGGTAGCCGGGAGAAGAACTTCTACAACGCGCTCGCGGTGCGCATGGGTTACGCGGACGCCGCCGCCGAGGTGCAGGACCGCTACCTGGCCAAGGACTACGCGGGCGCCATGGCCGCGTTGCCGGTGGAGTTCCTGGACGGGGTCGCGCTGCTCGGCCCGAAGGAGCGGATCGCGGACCGGATGCAGGCGTTGGCGCAGGTCGGCGTGACCACGCTGACGGTCAGCCCGATGACCGGCGATACCGAGTCAGGGGTGGCCGCGTTGCGTACCGCGGTGGATGCGATGGAGCTCGCGGGCCTGGCCTGAGTGGGCCTGGGCGTCGACTTCGGGCGGGGTTTACGTAGGCTTTCGTTGTGGCGACTGTGATTCTGCTGCGGCATGCCCGCTCCAGCGCGAACGGGGCCGGCGTGCTCGCTGGCCGTTCCCCCAAGGTCGGACTCGACGAGACCGGTCTCGGCCAGGCCGAGAAGCTGGTGGCGCGACTGGCCGACGTGCCGTTGGCCGCCGTCGTGGCCTCACCGCTGCAGCGGTGCAGGCAGACCGTGGCGCCGTTGCTGGCCGCGCGTGGGCTGACCGTGTCGACGGATTCCGCGTTGTCCGAGGTGGACTATGGCGAGTGGACCGGCCGTGAGCTGAAGGGCCTGTTCAAGGAGCCGCTGTGGAAGGTCGTGCAGCAGCACCCGTCGGCGGCCGTCTTCCCCGGTGGGGAGGGGCTGGCACAGGTCCAGTCGCGGGCCGTCGCGGCGATCCGCGCGCATGAGCAGCGCATCGTCGCCGAGCACGGGCCGGACGCGGTGTGGCTGGCGTGCAGTCACGGTGACGTGATCAAGTCGGTGCTGGCCGACGCCCTTGGCGTGCACCTGGACTCGTTCCAGCGGATCGTGGTCGACCCGTGCTCGGTGTCGGTCATCCGCTACACCGACACCCGCCCGTTCGTGCTCCGGACCAACGACAACGGCGGGGACCTGAAAGGGATCGTGAGCCAGCCGCCGCCGAAAAAGGGCAGGAAAACCGCCAAGTCGTCGTCTGACGCGACGGTGGGCGGGTCGACCGGGGTGGCTTGAGCGGGCGCTTGCCCACTAGGGTGGGCGCATGACCACTTCGCCGTTGCCGCACCAGGCGCGTGGAATCGCCCAGTCGTTCGGGATCGACCCGCAGCGTTACGACCGCACCCGGGCCCCGTACCCGCAGGCCATGATCGAGCGAATCGTCAGTGCCGCGTCCGGCCCCGACTTCCTCAACGTGGGCTCCGG
Source organism: Pseudonocardiaceae bacterium (assembly GCA_036494465.1). Classification (GTDB taxonomy): domain Bacteria; phylum Actinomycetota; class Actinomycetes; order Mycobacteriales; family Pseudonocardiaceae; genus CAJCJE01. The sequence goes on along the minus strand of DASXOJ010000077.1, from coordinate 15,126 downwards.
TACGGGCATCGAGGCTCGTCAGTTCCAGTCTGCCGGTCGCACCGTGCTGGGCGTCGAACCCGACGCGCGGATGGCTGATTTCGCGCGGGCCACCGGGATCGACGTCGAGGTCGCGACCTTCGAGAAGTGGGAGCCTGCCGGGCGCATGTTCGACGCGGTCGTGTGCGGAACGGCGTGGCACTGGGTCGATCCGCTCGCGGGCGCCGCCAAGGCAGGGCGGATTCTGCGTCCAGGCGGGGTGCTGGCGCCGTTCGGGCACGTCTACGAGCCTCCGGCTCCGGTCGCCACGGCGATCGCGACGGCGTTTCGGCGGGTGGCGCCCGATTCGCCGGTCGGCCCGACTGGGTCCGGGTCCATCCGGGAGGGTTACCGGCGGCTCTACGACCGCGCCGCGGACGCGGTCCGCGCGGTGGGCGGCTTCGCCGAGCCGGAGATCTGGCGCCACGACTGGGAGCGCGACTACACCCGTGACGAACTGCTCGACCTGGTGCCGACCTCCGGCGGGATGACCACGTTGCCCGCCGAGCAGGTCACGGAGGTGTTGGCCGAGGTGGGGGCGGCGGTCGACGAGGTCGGCGGAGTCGTCACGATGCCGTACACGACCTGGGGGCTGACCGCGGTGCGCCTCGCCGGTTAGGTCTGGACTTCGCGGGCCCAGGCGGTGAGGCCGGCCAGGAACCCGGCCTGTTCCTCGGTGGACAGGCCGCGCAGCGCGGCGAGCAGCGGGGTCGAGCGGACCGCGACGTACTCCTCGAACACCGGGCGGTAGCGCTCGGCGAGGGTGACCAGGGTGCGCCTGCGATTGGCCGGGTCGTCGCGCCGTTCGACCAGACCGGCGTCGGCCAGGTTGGCGACGAGTTCGCTGACCGTGGACAACGAGACCCCGAGGCGACCTGCGAGGTCGGTGACGCCGCTCGGCCGGTCCGGCACCAGTTGGGTCAGCACGGCGCCGTGGCGCGCGGTCAGACCGTGGGTGGTGAACACGTCGCGCAAGGCGGGCGGCATCTCGGCGCGGGCGCGCTGGAAGTAGGCGGCCAGTTGGGGAACGTGGCCCAGCACCTGGTGTTCGAGTTCGGTCAGCGCGGGTTGGTTGCCGGTGTCCGGTTCTGGTGGCACAGTGACAGCGTAGACACTTCGGATTTCCAAACCATGGGGGTGGAGCATGACGTCCACGCGATACGGCGACGCGATCGAAGACGCCCTGGACCGGCTCGATGACCTCGGCTACGAACGCGGCGGCGACGCCGACCTGGCCAACCACGGCCCGATGGCGGCCGAAGCGCTCGCCGTGCTCGGGCACGGCGACCAAGTGCCGGACTGGGTGCGCGGCTACCGGGCCGCGATGGACCACCACGAGCCACCGAGCGCACGATTCGCCATCGGCGAGTCCTCCTGGCGCGACGCACTGGGCGCGTTCGACCGAGTCGGCGACTGGGAGGCGCTGTTCCAGCGTGAACTGGCCGAACAGCCGTGGCGGGAAGTGCTCGCACGGTGGTGGCCCCGGTTGCTGCCGGGCCTGTTCTCCCGGCTGACACACGGCGTGATCCGAACCGCGCACGCGGTGCGCAGCGTCGCGTCGACCGATCAACCGAGCCAGCGGCAGCTGACCGAGTTGGCGCGAGGGCTGGCGTATTGGGCGGCGCGGTACACCGGCCTGCCTGGCCAGGCGCGATTTGTCGGTCAGCGCGCGCTGACCGAGGCGGTCGCAGCACTGCCGAGGCCATCGTCGGACCTGCCGCCGGGGGCGCGATTTGCGCGGGTCGGTTCACTGCCGGGCTACGCGGCGGCGTTGGAGTCGATCGGTGCCGACCAACTGCCGGACCTGCTCGGCGACATGACCACGACCTTCGCCGGGATCGCCCTGGCGCACCCCGAGATCAACCCGGTGCCGCTGGTGCACGGCGTGACCGCGCCCGCGGCGGTCCGGTTGGTGCTGCCGCACCTGCCCGCCGAGTTGGTCGAGCCGTCGCTGGCCGCGCTGTGGCAGGTGCACACCGCGCTGCTGTTGATGTTCACCGGCGACGCGGCGGCCGAGGCGGACGTGCTGGCGCGCGCGATGGACACCGACGTGCCCGCGTTCGACGAACTGATCGAACGCGCGGTCGAGCACGGCGACGAACACGTCATCAAGTTCACCGAGGCATGCCTGCGCGAGCACGTGCTGCGGCCGGATCCACGGTTCCCGGCGGCGGTGTTCGCGGCGCAGCAGCGGATTCCGCGCTGGGCGGATCGCCAGTAATCGCCTGTTCAACCGGTCGTCGCGAGCGTCATGTGGCCAGTGATCGTCTGTCGCCCAGCCGCCGCCCGATCGCCGGGTACGTTGCGTTAGCAAACAACCAACTAGTTGGTTGTAAGGAGAGCGGTGTGCGGGCGGATGAGTCGCGGGCGGTTGGGCGGGGCCAGCGCGGAGCACGGGTCGGGCAGGCGGGCTTGTCGTCTGGCGCGGGTCTGGTTGTGGTCGGGGTTTGTCAGAGGCCGAGTTTGGTGACGGCGTTGTCGTCGAGCGGGTTGGCGGTGCGGATGTAGCGGTGCACGGTGCCCGCGTTGGACCAGCGGCCCTGCCGCATGATCTCGCGATCGCTGGCGCCGCCGAGCGCGGCTTGGGTGGCGAAGCCGGCGCGCAGTGAGTGGCCACCGAACGCGGCGGGGTCGAGACCTGCTCGTTCGGCGTAGCGTTTGACCAGGTCGCCGACTGCGCGGCCGGTGATGGCGGTGGGGCCGATGCCGCCGTGCCGGTTGATCGACGGGAACAGTGGCCTGCGGGTGCCGTCGGCCAGGGGCGTGCCGGGATAGTCGTGGCAGCGGTGCACGGTGTGCTCGGTTTGGGCGGCGAGCCAGGCACGCTGGTCGTCGGCTTCGAGCAGGGCGGTCCAGTCGGCGAAGGCGCATACCGGGCAGGTGTCGGGGCGTTGGCCGCGCGGTAGCACGACCTGTTGGCCCGCGACGCCGGTCTGGTCGGTTTTCGTGGTGGCGAGTTCGACGATGAGGACGGGTTCGCCGCTGCGCGGGTCGGTGTCGACGCGGACGTCGTCGATGCTGATGCCGGCGAGTTCGCTGCGGCGTAGCGCGCCCGCGAAGCCGACGAGCAGCAGCAGCGTGTCGCGGCGGCGGGTGATGCCGCCGGGCCAGCCGTCGTCGGGGCGTTGGGCGAGCATGTCGGCGAGGGTGTGCAGCAGGACGGGGCGTTTGCGTTTGGGCCGGGCGCCGCGGGCTCGTCGGATGCCGCGCAACGTCAGCCGGACCACGTCGGCGCGGGTCGGCGAGGGCAGGCCGCCTGCCGCGTGCACGGCGGCGATCGCGGCGGCTTTGCGTTCCAGGGTGGCCGGTGCGAGCAGCCATTCGACGCCGTCGGGTTTGCGCAGGTCGGCGCTGGTGGCGAGGTAGACGGCGAGGTCGAGTGGGTCGGCTGGCAGTGCGGTGCGGGCTTGGGCTGCGCACCAGGCGAGCCAGCCGCGCCAGTCCGAGCGGTAGGCGCGCACGGTGTTCGCGGACTGGGAGGTGCCCAGGTAGCGGGCCAGCGCTTCGGCTTGGTCGTCGTCGAACCGGCCGCGCACGGACGCGAGCTGGGCGGCGTCGATGAGGCCTCGATCAGCGCGGCGGGCCAGTTCGGCGCGTACTTCGCCGGGCAGTTCGTCGACGACCATCCCGGACATGGCCAAGATCTTTCCACGGTGGTCAACTCCCGCCCAGCCAGCGCGGCAGTGCGATGGCGACCGCGATGCCGAGCACCGCGACCAGCACCAGCTGGCCGAGTGGCCACACCGCGTAGAGCGCGATGGCGCTGAGGTCGCCGCCGAGCCCGGCGATGGAGGTGATGGTCGCCCGCTGGGCACCGTCGATGCGGTCCTGCAACCGGGCGCTGGCCACGACCTCGACCAGCCGGTACAGCCCGTAGCCGAGCGCGACGGCGATCAGGCCGACCGGCGCGCGCACCAGCCCGGCCACCGCGAACAGGGCGAACGCGACGACGAGCAGCGCGGCGAGCGAGCGTGGCCGCAACCGGTTCGCGACGCCGCTGAGCGCGGCGGCTCCGGCGGCGAGCAGTGGAATGCCGACGATGGCCAGCGGGACCCAGCCGGTCGGCACGCCCCAGTCGCCGGCGAGCAGCGGGAAGTACTCCTCGATGCCGTCGAACGCGACCAGGGCCGCGACGGCGAGGATCGCCAGTCGGACCTGGGGCGTGCCCATGGCTTCGCGTGCGCCGAGCCGCACGGTGGCGAGGTAGCCCAGGTCGTCCGGAGGTTCGGTGCCGTGCGGGGCCTCGGGGATGCGCACGGCGGCCAGGCCGCCGAACAGGCAGCCGATCGTGCTGACCCAGCCGACGAGGACGAAGCCGCCGAGGTGGTAGAGCAGTGTTGCCGCGCCCGCGGCGGGTGCCTGGGCGAGCAGGCCGGTGGCGATCTCCCAGCCCCAGACGCGCGCGTACTGCTCCTGTGCGCCGTGCGCGGCGAGGCCGTCGTAGAGCAGCGCCTCCAGCGCACCGGAGAACAGTGAGCCGCCGATGCCCCAGCCAACGAACCCGGCGGCGAATCCGGCGAAGTGCGGGAACAGTGTCCAGACTGCGTATCCGCCTGCTTGCAGCAGGCCGGCGGCGGCCACGCAGTAGCGGCGGGAGAACCGGTCGGCGAGTGCGCCGGTGGGCACTTGGGCGAGGATCCCGGTCACGCACCAGATCACGAACAACGCCGAGATCTGCGCACCGGAGAGTCCGCTGCTCGCGAACAGCAGCGAGTACAGCGAGAACAGCGGCACCGCCTCGGTGAGGAACGCGCAGATCAGGATCTGGCGAACCAGCCGGCGGGCGGGCTGGGGAAGCTGGTGTCAGTCGAGTCAACCGAATGGCATGGGTCCGAGGGTAGCCCGCGCCGTCCGATCGGGCACGTGAATTTGTTTTCTGGCGAGTTCGGGAACTTTTCCGACCGCCGGACGTCATCAGGTTATCGGGGTAGACGAGCTCAGCGTTCGATCGAGTGATGTTGAACAGTTCTGGTATCTGATGATTCGGTCGGACATCCTGAACCAGTAGTGCTACTTGTTAATCGGGGGATTAACCACAATGAACAACGGGGGGAGATCGGCCGCTGCCCAGGCGGCGGTCGATCAATGGTTGAACCGGTACAGCGTTCCCGTGCTGAGGGTCTGCATGGGAATCGTGATTTTCGGGTTCGGGGTGCTCAAGTACTTTCCCGGGGTCAGTCCGGCCCAGGGTGTGGTGCTGGCGGTGAACCGGATCCTGACCTTCGGGTTGCTGCCCGACCAGGTCACGTTGCCGCTGTTCGCGACGGTGGAGGCCGTCATCGGGTTGTTCTTGATCACCGGGTGGGGACTTCGGGTGATCATCTATCCGCTCGCGGTGTGGGTGGTGGCGATTCTTTCGCCATTGGTCCTGTTGACGGCGCAATTGTTCAGCGGGCCGTACCACGCTCCCACATTGCTGGGTCAGTACGTGTTCAAGGACATCATCCTGCTTGCCGCGGTGCTCGTAGTCGCTGCGGATGTCCGGCGTAGGAACTGGACGACGTGGGTGCCGGACAACGCTGAATATCTGACGAAAACAAGGGGAGAAGTAGCATCATGACCACTGTTTTCCGGGCGAGTTCGCCCGTCGAGGAGACCAAGCCGCTGCTGGGGCCGCTGGCGGAACTGCCGGGGACCTGGTTCGGGTCCGGGTTCAGTTTGATCTCGCGGCCGCAGTTCGGGGGAACGCTGCCGTTCTTCCTTGAGGTCAACGCGACGCACGAGACGTTGTCGTTCACCGAGATCGGGGCGCCGATCCCGAACCGGGGGTCGGGCCAGCCGGACATCTTCTTCCTCGGTGTGCACTACCTCCAGCAGATCAGCGACGCGGTCACCAAGGGCGCGCTGCACCTGGAGCCGGGGATCTGGCTGAACGTGCCGGCCACCACCGACCCGGTGGCGGACGCGAGTGTCGTGCGCCTTGCCACGATTCCACACGGGGATTCGCTACTGGCACAGGGCAAGTCGCTGCTGGTGCACGGCGGGCCGGACATCGAGCCGGTCAGTTCGACGCCGACCAGTTCGACGAATCCGGGCACGCCGCTGCCCGCCGCCTATCTGGCGCCGTTCACGAACACACCGCTGCCGCCCGGCATCCCGCAGGGCGCCATCGCCAACCCGAACGTGGTGCTGACCGACGCGATCAAGCACCAGAAGATCGTCGAGACCACAGTGTTGATCATCGACACGACGACGCCGATCGGCGGGTCGACCGGCGGAATCGAGAACATGCCGTTCACCGTGAAGAACGCGAACGCGACCAGGATGAGCGCGATCTTCTGGATCGAGAAGGTGCAGCGCGAGCACGGCGACGGGCACTACCTGCAGTTGCAGTACACCCAGTCGGTGAACCTGAACTTCCTGAACATCGACTGGCCGCACATCCAGGTCGCCACCCTGGTCAAGCACTGAGTGGCCGGTGCGGCCGGTGTCAGCGCCAGTGCGCCGGCCGCACCACACCGGCCGGGAGCCGGGTGTCGGGGTCGCCCTGTGCGGCGTCGAGCTGGCTCTGGGTGAGGAACAGCGTCTCGGTGAGGTCGGTACCGGACAGGTTCGCGCCGCGCAGGTCCGCGCCGGTGACGTCGGCGAGGCCGAGCCGGGCGTGCCTCAGGTCGGCGCCGATGAGGTAGGCGCCGCGCAGGCTCGCCCCGCGCAGGTCCGCGTTGCGCAGATCCTTGCCGATCAGGTCGGCGCCGCGCCGGTCCTTGCCTCGCGGCACGCCCGCCCTGGCCAGGTCGCTGGCCCGCACCAGCAGGGTGTTGACCTGCTGCCGGTGCGCGTCGACGTCCAGGGCTAGCACGGTGGCCGGGTCGTCGTCGGTGAGTGCGCGGGTCTGTTCGATCGACCGGTCCAGGTCCGGGTGGATCTCGCGGGTGGCCGGGAGGGCGCGGGCGCTGGTGAGGTACCAGAGCAGTTCGTGCAGGTGCCGCATGACGGGAAACACCGCGAACATCTGCTCGCGCAGTTCCGGATGCGTGCGCCAGTCCTGTCCGGCGAAGCTGACCTGGGCGACGTGCTGGCCCGCGCCGAAGCAGTCGTAGACGGTGCACCCGGTGAAGCCGTGGCGGCGCAGGCCGGTGTGGATGCCGCAACCGAAATCGGCGCGCACGTTCGGGCAGGGTGTGCCCGCCGGTTTGTCGATGGCGAAGTCGGCGGAGCGGGCGAACGCGGGCACCACGCAACACAGCGCGAAGCATCGCGCGCAGTCTCCACGCAGATCGGTCATGGCGTTCATCATGGTCAGCGTGGCGGAGCCAGGGTGAACCAGGTGTCCGCGCCGGGTGCGCCGGTGTTGATCCGGTGCCACAGGAACAGCGCGAGATCCGACGCGCTGCCGGTGAATTCGTGCGAGGCCGGTCCGTCCACTGTGGTCAGGGCGTCGCCGTCGAACCGGACGGTCCAGGCGCGGTCGACGTCGGTGGCGTGGAACAGGAATGTCTCGCCCCGGCCCTGCGGCGCGTTCGCCCAGCCGCGGTGGGCGGGGACCATCACGGCGAAGTTCTGCTCGATCGCGTCGACGGCGAGTTCGGCGTCGATCGGTGCGGGGTCGCCGGTGCCGGTTTGCGCGTCCCAGCGGTGCACGGCGGCTTCGATGGTCTGCATGCGTACCCAGAACCCGACGCTCTGCTCGGCCGACCAGGTGCCGACGGGTGTGCTCGGGTCGGTGGACTCGAACAGGTCGGCCAGCTGCTGCGCGCCGTCGGTGAACCAGTCGAGCATGCCGGTCGGCAGTGGCCCCAGGTGCGGGCCGCCTTCGGGATCGGTCGGCCAGTCGAGGTGCTCGGGCGGCAGATGCATGAAGGACAGGTCGCCGTCGGCGCGCTCCTCGGTGCGCCGGTGGGAAACGAGGTCCGTGACGTAGCGGTGCACCCAGCCAAGGTGCATCACGATGTTGGTGATGGACCAGCCCGGGCAGGCCGGCAACAGCGGCACGTTGCCTGCGACCGATCTGGCGGTCGTGGCGAAGTCGCGGATCTCGCGGCGGAAGTGCGGCAGGTGCTCGATGGTCGTCCCCATAACCCGACACTGTGCCAGGTTTGTCCGGTGCCGCGTCAATCGTGAAATGTTGCCACCGGAAACTCATTCCGCGCTGTTCGCGCGGGATTTTCGTTGTCCAGCAACGGTCAACAACCTGACCGCACTGGTCACCGCACTTGACGACGGCAATGGTCTAGTCCACGTTGAGATTGCCTGTCCACACATTCCCCGCATTCTCACGCTATTGCCATCGAGGAGAAACCATGTCGATCCGCAGACTGTTATCCGCTATTCCCGCCGCGCTCCTGCTCACCGGACTCGCCGTCACCACCGCGTCCGCGGGCACCATTCCCACGGGCGCCGCGCACCCCGCCGACACCTGCCAGGTCACCAGCACGCTCGCCGGTGACCACTACAGCGCCGTGCAGATCGCCCAGGTCGCCAAGTACAACGGCGGGTTCACCGGGCAGGGCCTGGTCATCTCGATCGCGGTGTCGCTGGCCGAGAGCAGCGGCTGGACCCAGGCCGTCCTGGTCGACTCGGACTGCAGCCGCGACCGGGGCCTCTGGCAGATCAACTCCTACTGGCACTCCGAGGTCACCGACGCCGAAGCGTTCGACCCACCCGAGGCCGCGCAGGCCGCGTACCAGATCTCCTCCTCCGGCAACGACTGGTCGCCGTGGACGACCTACCAGAACGGCGCCTACCAGCAGTACATGGCCGAGGCGCAGCAGGCCGCGAACAGCGTCTGAACCACGACGACGGTGGTGCGGCCGGTCACCGGTCGCCCGGCCGCACCACCCCCGCCTCGTAGGCGAGCACCACCGCCTGCGCGCGGTCCCCGCACCCGCACCTTCGCCAGGACCGGCCGGGTGTCAGGTGTTTTGTCGCTTTCCGCGTTCGTCGAGTTCACCCGTGCCGCAGCCATGGCGGTCCTGGCGACGGCCACACCTGCGGGCCGGCCCGAGGCCCGCGCTGCTCGGCGTCGCGGTCACCCACTCGGGTGAGCTGGTCGTGGACATCCTCGGCAACGCCAGGAAACTCGCCAACATCGAACGCAACGATCAGGTGGCGCTCGTGATCGGCTGGGGCGAGGTCTCCATGCAGGTCGAGGGCCGGATCCGGCTGGTCGGCGGCGACGAACGCCGCGCCTACCAGCAGGTCTACCTCGACCAGTTCCCGGGTTCGCGGGTCGCCGATCCCGCGTTCGCGGTCGCCGTGATCACCCCGGACTGGATGCGCCGCTACGACACCAGCACCGATTGGCAGGCCGCCGTGGTGAACACCGGCGACGCGCGGATCGCCTACACCGACGCGGGCTTCACGCCGGTCGCGAAGCTCCTGGTCGAGCACCAGTACCGCGTCCTGCATCCGCACCGCGCGGGTTACGGGCACAGCACCGACCTGACCGGCGACCTCGACGTGTCCGCGCACGCGGCCGCCGTGCTGACCGCCTCCGGCGTGACTCGCGCCCACGTCGTCGGGCACTCCTCGGGTGCCGCCGTCGCCCACGAACTCGCGCGCGCCCGCCCCGACCTGGACGAGCTCGGCACCGCCGAACTGGTGGCGACCACCATCGACGAGTTCATCGCGCGACCAGGCAACTGATCGCCGACCGATTCCTTTTCGCGATGGCGGCGGTCTACCTCCCCGACCAGACCGGCCACATCGAGAAAAGAGCCACCATGCGCGCCCTGCAACAAGTCTCGTTGAACGGACCGAGGGACCTGCGGTTGATCGACGACGCCCCGGTACCGAGCCCTGGCGCGGACGAGGTCCTCATCCGGGTCGCCGTCGCGGGCGTCAACTTCGCCGACATCTCCCGCGCCCAGGGCACGTTCCGGGGCGGTCCGCAGGCCCCGTACCTTGCGGGTTTCGAAGCCGCCGGTGAGGTCGTCGCCGCGACCGACCAGCGACGAATCGGGACCCATGTCGTCGGCGTCGGCTACGGGGCCTTCGCCGAGTACATGGTGCTGTCCGCCGTCGCTGCCATGCCGGTCCCGCCCGGCTGGTCCCCCGAACAGGCGCTGGGCCTCGCCGTCAACTGGCCGACCGCGCTCGCCGCCCTCAAGCCCCTCGGCCGCGTCACCGCGGGCGAGACCGTGCTGGTCCACGCCGCCGCGGGCGCGACCGGTCAAGCGGCGGTCACCATGGCCAAGCATTACGGTGCGACCGTCATCGCCGCCGCGGCGCCGAGCAAACACGCGACCGTGCTCGCGCTGGGCGCCGATCACGTCGTCGATTCCCGCGCCGCCGACCTGGCCGCCGAGATCCTCCGGTGCACCGACGGCGCCGACCTGGTGCTGGAGTCGGCGGGTGGGGCCACGTTCCAGGCCAGCCTGGCCGTGACCACGCCGGTGACCGGCCGGGTCGTCGTGTACGGGTTGGCGGGCGGCGAGGCCGCGATCACCAACTGGGAGTTGGTGTACCGGCACCAGGTCGCGCTGATCGGTCTCAACATCGGCGTGCTGGCCCAGGCCGCGCCCCGGATCTTCGGCGAGGTGCTGAGCGAGTTGTCGAGCCTCGTCGCCACCGGCGTGCTCGCCCCGGTGGACCCGACCGTGCACGGCCTGGCCGACGGTCCCAAGGTCCTGGCGGAACTGTCGGCCAGAGCGACCGTCGGCAAGCAGGCGCTGCGGCCTTAAGCTCGCCGGATGACCGGAGGAGTGCGGGAAGCGGCGGCACAGCAGAGCCGCTTCGCCGCCGAGACCGAGCGGTTCCGGCCGGAGCTGCTGGCGTTGTGCTACCGCATGGTCGGCTCCGCGCACGACGCCGAGGACCTGGTGCAGGAAACCTATCTCCGGGCGTGGCGGTCCTATGCCGGTTTCGAAGGCAGGTCGTCACATCGATCCTGGCTGTACAAGATCGCCACCAACGTGTGCCTGACGGCATTGACACCGCGCCGGATCCGGCTGCTCCCGTCCGGCCTGACCGGCCCCGACAACCGGCCCGATCGCCCACCGAGCCAGGTCGCTCCGGGCGAGGTCGCGTGGCTGGAGCCGTTGCCCGACGACCCGGCCGCGACGGTGGTCGCGCGCGAATCGGTGCGGCTGGCGCTCATCGCGAGCCTGCAACACCTGCCCGCCCGCCAGCGCGCGATCCTCATCCTGCGCGACGTGCTCACGTTCTCCGCCACCGAAACCGCGGAGATCCTCGGCACGACGACCGCCGCGGTCAAAAGCGGCCTGCAACGCGCCCGGGCCCGGCTGGGCGAGCGCGCGCCGGAGCGGTTGCTCGAACCGACCGATCCGCGAGCCCGCGCGCTGCTGGAGGGATACATCGCCGCCTTCGAACGCGCCGACGCCCGGCTGCTCGAACAGGTGCTGCGCGCGGACGCCACGCTGGAAGCGACCCCGTTCCGTGAATGGCAGGCCGGCCGGGTCAACTGCATCGGTCTGCTCGAAACGTATGTCATGGGCGCGCCAGGCGACTGGCGGATGATCGCGACCGTCGCCAACGGTCAGCCCGCTGCCGTCGAGTATCAGCGGGACGCGGACGGCGTGCTGCGCGCGAGCGGCATCGTGGTCCTGGCCGTGACCGCCACCGGTATCACTGGTGTGGTCTCCTTCCACGACCCGGGTTTGGTCGCGATGTTCGGTTTCCCGAACGTGCTCAGCTGAGGCGGGCCTTCAACAGACAGAACTCGTTGCCTTCCGGGTCGGCGAGGCAGTGCCACGACTCCTCGCCGGTCTGGCCGACGTCGACCGGGCGCGCACCGAGCGCCAGGAGCCGTTCGAGCTCGGCGTCCTGATCGCGGTCGGTCGGGTTGACGTCGATGTGCAGCGGCAGCTTGCCGGTCCTGGGGTCGGTGGAGGGGCTGAGGATCAGTGTCGGCTGCGGGCCGCCGAACCCGTCCGGTGGCCCGATCTCGATCGCGCCGTCCTCGATGTCGAGCACGGTGAAGCCCAGCACCGCGCACCAGAACTCCGCCAGTCGCTGGGGATCCCGGCAATCGATCACCAGCTCGGAAATGCGGCTTGCCATGATCGGCACACTACGGGCCGCCAATCGCGTCTGGCATAGTGGCTGGGTCGGCTGAGCCTGGCGGAAGGGGCAAGACGGGTGCCTGGCAAGGGCAAATTCCACGTGAAGCCCAGCACTCTGCATCAGTCGGCGAGTGCCACGCACGACCGGGCCGACCAGATGGGTTCGATGGCACGTCCGTCCGGCCTGTCGGGTAGTGCCTACGGCGCGGTCGGGGAGTCCGCCGCCGGCTCCATGAACCGCCTGACCGGGCAGATCAGCGACCACATCGGCACCTTCTCCCGGGGACTGCACAGTCAGGCGGACAACCTGTCGAGCACGGCGGCCAACTACGAGGGCACCGAGACCGGCATCCGGGACAACCTGCGGGGGATCGGCAACCACCCCACGGCCCCGCCGCGCACCGTGCCCGGCGCAGGCGGACAGCCGTACTACCAGGTCACGCCCGGCGGCAAGCACCAGCGGATCGGCTGGCCGCAACCCAGCCCGACCGGGCAGGCGAACACCACCCCGGTCGGCCTCAACCATCCCGAGCTCAACACCGGACAGCCTCGGCCGAACACGGTCTTCCGGGTGGACGACCGGCCGCCGAACGTGATGATGCAGAACGGTTTCAGCGCGCACGGCAACGACTACAACCTCTGGCAACACCAGACCGGCGGGCAGTTCCTTGAGCACACCGGGTACATCTCCACCACCTCGGATGCCTCCGCGACCAACCAGTTCCTCAAACCGATCCCGGGCAAGCCGTTCATCCAGCACAACGGAACCACCTACGGCTACAAGGAAGGCTGGGAGTACCACATCCAGCCAACCGGGAACATGGTCTACCTGCCGGACCAGCACATGACCGGGAACCTCCAGGACAGCTTCGCCCACCAGCAGGAATGGGCCGCTGTGCAGCAGATCTCGCCGCAGAACGTGGTCGGCGCCAAGTGGAACAGCGGGTATTTCTCGTTGGACGGCAAGCAGAATCCGCATCCGGACAACGGGCCCGGGGTGTACCTGCCCAACCCCAATCACGTGCCCGGACACTCCGGGTACGACCCGGCCACGGATCCGAACAGTCAGTGGCACGGCGGGATCCCGAACATCACGCAGAAACCGCCAGGGCTGGACGAGAGCAGCGGTGACAGCGACAGCGAGTACGACTCGGATGCCAGTGGGTCAAGCCAGGGGAGCCGCCGGTGAACCCCGAGCAGCATCCCGAGCCGCCGATCACGGCGGAAATGCGGACCCAGGCCAAGACCAAGCCAGGCGGCTGGCTGTACGTGGTCGATCCCGCGTTCGACGGCCAGCAGGACGTGCCGCCGCAGGCCGTGATCGGCGGCTACCCGGTCGGCCCGGATGGTGACGTGGTCCCGGACTTCCAGGCGAATCCCGGCTACCGGCCCACCCCGGCCGCGCTCGGCCTGACCCCGCCGGCCAGCGAACTGGAGGCGACCCTGCAACTGGTCGCGACCGGCTACCGCGGCGAGGCAGAGTTGCGCGCCGCGCTGCGCTCGGCCGAGGTGATCACCCCGGCCCGGTCGGCCGAGGACGCGACGGTCGCGGTGTTCACCGACCAGGAGGGGCGTTCGGTGGTCCCGGTGTTCAGTTCCGAATCGCGGTTGCCCCAGGACGAGACTGGTTGGCGCCGGGTGCGGTTGGCCGACCTGCTGCCCGCGTTGGCGGGCAAGCACGTCGCGGTCGATCCGGGCACCGGTGTGTCGGTCACCGTGCCGGTGGAGTTGCTCGCGGACTGACCTGTTGGTCCCGCTGGGGGAGGGGCGTCACCGGGGTGATCGATGACGGCAGTGTTCGACGGCGGGTCGTGCTGGCGATCTGCTGTCTGAGCATGTTCGTGGTGTCGCTGGATTCGAGCATCGTCAACATCGCGCTGCCGCAGATCGGGCGGCAGCTGCGGGCGCCCGGCCCGGGGCTGTCCTGGGTCGTCGACGCGTACACGCTGACGCTGGCGGCTCTGCTGATCTCCAGTGGATCCTTGGCCGACCGGATCGGTCGACGACGGTGTTTCCGGTACGGGATGGCTGTTTTCGGTGCGGGTTCGATCCTGTGCAGCGCGGCACCGAACCTGCCGGTGCTTCTCATCGGCCGGGTGATCCAGGGCGCGGGCGGTTCGATGCTCAATCCGGTCGCGCTGGCGATCATCGGATCGGTGTTCACCGACAGCCGGTCCCGCGCACGGGCGCTGGGAACCTGGGGTGCGGTGCTGGGGATCGCGATGGCGCTGGGGCCGATCACCGGTGGTGTCCTCACGGCAGCCGTGGGGTGGCGATCGATTTTCTGGATCAACGTCCCGGTGTGCCTGGCCGCGCTGGCTGCCGCGTCCCGTTGGGTACCGGAGTCCTTCGGCGTCCGCGCCGCCGGCCGCGACATCGTCGGCCAACTCCTCGTCGCCGGGGCGATGTTCCTGCTCGTCCTGACGATCATCGAAGCGCCCAGGATCGGTGCCGGTGCCTGGCAGACCTGGATCCTCATCGCCGCCACCGCCCTCGTCGCGGCAGTCGCCGTGCTGCGCGAGCGCCGGGCCACCCATCCGTTCATCCCGCCGCGCTACTTCGCGGCGGTGCCGTTCCGGCTGGCCAATCTCAGCGGGATGGTCGCGTCCGGCGGCCAAGGAATCCTCGTGTTCACCGTGTCGGTCTACCTCCAGGACCACCTGGGACTCGGCGTCACCGACACCGGCCTGAGGCTGGTACCGATAGCGGTCACCACCTTCGTCTTCTCCGCCCTCAGTGGCAGAGCGACCGGCCGTTTCGGCGCCCGGCCCATCCTCGCCGCGGGTGGCCTGTTCGTCGTTGCCGCTGCGATCACGCTTATCGCGGCCGGTCTCGGCACAACGCCGGTCCTGGTCGCGGCCGCACTGTTCGGTGCCGGTTTCGGCACCGTCAACGCGCCGATCACCAGCACGGCGGTCGCCGGTATGGGCACCAATCGGGGTGCGGCCGGCGGTGTCGTGTCCACCAGCAGGCAACTGGGGATGTCGATCGGTGTGGCGTGGGCCGGTGTCGCCGTGACGACCGCACAGCACAGCGACTTGTCCTGGCTGGGTCTCCTCGGCTGCGGCCTCACCCTGCTCGCGAGCGCGATCCTCATGCCGTCTTCCGGCGGGGGAGCGCAGCGAATTTGACAACCACCCTGCCT
>DASXOJ010000076.1:0-37744 GCA_036494465.1 Pseudonocardiaceae bacterium | reverse complement strand
CCGCGCGCAGGCCCTGACGACCGCGACCGCGCACCGCGACGGATGGCTGCGCGGCTACCGGGAGTGCTTCGGGTTCGTCTGCCTGGTGTTGCGCCCGACATCCGGCTGACCAGGACCGGCCGGGTCCGAATCGAGCAAGTTCGAGCCACCCCCGGTTGGCTCTTGTGCGCCTGCGCGACGCGAGGCAGGGTATGGAGCCGATTGTTGACTCCTGTTCACTCTCGTGGCTTTCAGTCAACAAAGTAAAACGACTTCGCGCAGGAAGGCCGTTCAATGACGAACAGATCGGGTGCATTACGCCGGGGTCGGGCCTGGCTCGGCGCGACCCTGCT
Source organism: Pseudonocardiaceae bacterium (assembly GCA_036494465.1). Taxonomy (GTDB): domain Bacteria; phylum Actinomycetota; class Actinomycetes; order Mycobacteriales; family Pseudonocardiaceae; genus CAJCJE01. Next base: position 37,412 of record DASXOJ010000076.1, on the reverse strand, counting down.
GGTGCTCGGCATCGCCACCGCGATCCCGCTGGCCACGGCGCCCGCGGCGAACGCGCTGGCCAACGGGCTGGCCGCGACCCCGCAGATGGGCTGGAACGACTGGAACGCGTTCGGCTGCAACGTCAACGCGGACCTCGTCGAACAGACCGCGGACGCGATGATCGCCAACGGCATGGCCAAGGCGGGCTACAAGTACGTCAACATCGACGACTGCTGGCTGGAGAAGACCCGCGACGCCAACGGCAACCTCGTCCCCGACCCGGCCAAGTTCCCGAACGGCATCAAAGCCGTCGCCGACTACATCCACAGCAAGGGCCTGAAGCTGGGCATCTACAACGACGCGGGCACCGCGACCTGCGCCGGTTACCCCGGCAGCCTCGGCCACGAGACGCAGGACGCGGCCAGCTTCGCCAGTTGGGGCGTCGACTACCTCAAATACGACAACTGCAACAACGCCGGTAGCACCACGACGCAGCAGTACATCGACCGCTACACCGCCATGCGCGACGCGCTCGCCGCAACCGGTCGGCCGATCCTGTACAGCCTGTGCGAATGGGGCGTCAACCAACCGTGGACCTGGGGGCCACAGGTCGGGAACTCGTGGCGCACCACCGGTGACATCAGCGACAGCTACAGCAGCATGCTGGGGATCTTCCAACAGAACGTGTGGCTCTACCCGTACTCCGGACCGGGCGCCTGGAACGACCCGGACATGCTGGAGGTCGGCAACGGCGGCATGAGCGCGACCGAGGAACAGGCCGAGTTCAGCCTCTGGTCGGCGATGGACGCGCCGCTGATCGCAGGCACCGACCTGCGCAAGATCAGCCCCGCCGATCTCGCGATCTACACCAACCAGCAGGTGATCGCGGTCAACCAGGACCGGCTCGGCAAGCAGGCCGTGCCGATCGCGGCAGGCGGCGAACCCGCAGGCGACAACGGACTGTGGGTACTGAGCAAGCCACTGTCCAATGGGGACCGAGTCGTCGTGCTGTTCAACTCGACCGGCAGCGCCGCGAAGATCAGCACGACCGCGAGCGAGGTCGGGCTTGGCAAGTCGCACGACTACCAGCTCAACGACCTGTGGTCGCACACGAGCACCGAAACCGCGGGCGCGATCACCGCGCAGGTGCCCGCGCACGGCGTGGTGATGTACCGGGTGTCCACCTCGGCGGGCAACGTCGCGCCGAGCGTCACACTGTCCACAAGCAACATCGCCAACGCGGCCCCCGGCACACCGGCGACCATGACCGCGACGCTGACCAACAACGGCCGCACCGCGCTCAAGCAGGGCACGCTGTCGGTGACCGCGCCGAGCGGCTGGAAGGTCGCCAACAACGGACCGGCCACGTTCAGCAACCTCGGCACCGGCGCGACCGCGACCGCCAAGTTCACGTTGACCGCACCAACACCCAGCACACCCATTGAAACCGACACCATCACCGCGACCGCGAACTACAACTGGAGCAACCAGCACGGCAGCGCGTCGAGCGGCCAAGGAGTGCAGTTGGTCTCGCCCGTGCAGTCGCCGTACCTGACCTACTCGTCGGCGACCGACACACCGGCGAAATACGGTCAGGTCGGCAGCAACTTCGCCATCTCCGGCGCGGGCACGGACCTGTGGACCAGCAACGACAACTACTCCACCGTCTATCAGGCGGGCGCGGTCGGCACCACGTCCACCGTGCAGACCGAGGTGACGTCCACCGCCAACCTCTCCGGCTACGCCAAGGCAGGCATCCTGGTGCGCAACGCGATGACCTCGGCGGGCACCGGCGTCGAGGGCGTGATCCTCTACGTGTCACCGTCCGGCGGCATCCAGATGGAGTGGAACAGCGACGGCAACACCAACATCGACTCGGTGACCCCAGCCAACGGCACCATCGCCGAGACCGTGCCTGCCTATCTGAAGCTGGTGCGCTCGGGCAGCAGCTACACCGGCTACTACTCCACCGACAACCAGAACTGGACCACGGTCGGCACCGCGACCGTCCCCGGCCAGGCCGACACGCAGGACGCCGGCTTGTTCGTGGTCTCCGCGAGCGCGGGTTCGCCCGCGCAGATCGGCTACTCGGGACTGACCATCAGCTGAGGAGGGCACCGGTTGCCCTGATCCCGGACGCGCGGCTCGGGATCAGGGCAGCACCAGCGCGCGAGCGAGCACGGCTCACCGGAATTCGTGTTCGACCTCGATCAGGCCGACGCGCGCCAGCCGGACTGCCGGACGAGTTCCAGCGATCATCTACGCTCACGGCTCTTTGCGCAGCCGAATTGACGAGGGACAATCGACCGCATGGGCGAACGCAGCTATGTCGCGGAAGTCGGCGAGGAGAACGCGCGGCTGTTGGCGACCGAGAGCAGGACCCATTGGCTGGCGTCGGAGTATCGGCCCATCGACCTCGGTGACGGGCGGATCAGCTTGAGCGAACGCGCGCTGGGCGCGTCGCGCGAGCTGGGCGAGGAAGAGGACGGCGCGATCACCGAGGACGCCGAGGGACTGCGGATCTGGGTCGGTGACGACGCGTTCGAACTGCTCGCACAGTCCTGATCAGGTCAGTTCAGGGTCGGTTTGCGCAGGTCGATCCAGGCCGCCATGTCCAGGAACCGTTCCAGGCCGGAGCGGCATTCGTCGGCCTGTGGCGGCTCGTTCGCAGACGCGGGCTGCTCGATCGCAGGAACATCTCCAGCGCCTCAGGTCCGAAGGGAACCAGGTTGACGTGCACGGAGCGGTCGCCGTGCGGGAGCGGGTGCGGGCAGGGCGGCAACAGTTCCGAACTGTCCAATGTGGGCGATCCACCGGCGGCGTTGTGCAGGTTGGCGGCCAGCGCGAGGTGGCCCATTGGAGGTGGCGGCGCAGATCATCCAGGCTCTCGATGCTGTCCATGCCAGCCACGGCAACGCGGCCCGGCGACTTGTGACATCTACCGGGCCCGCAATTGAATTTCAATGTGGGCCGGGAAATTAACACGAAGTCCGGTTGATACGGACATACTTCGGTATCTACTGATTCATCGATCCTGATCCCTAATCTGGCGGCCGCACCACAATCCCTGCCACCGGATCGATGAGGATCTCACATGAAAAGCACGTCCGCGGGTGCGTTAGCCATCGGATTCGCCACCGTCACCTCGCTCGCGCTCGCCACCGGCGCAAGCGCGGCACCCACCGTCCACCAGCACCACGGTCTCGGCGCGAGCCTCACGCACGCGACCAGCCACGAACACTCGGCACTGGCCGAACACGCCCGGCCCGCCTCGCTGCCCAGCAGCTATTCGCTCACCAACTACGCGCTCAGTCCTGGCGACCAGGGTGCGGTCAACTCGTGCGTGTCCTGGGCGGTCGGGCACACGTCGATGGGCCTGCTGGAGCAGGAACAGGGCATCAGCGGCGGTCCGAACGCGCCGATGTACATCTACTCCCAGCTGGTGAACGGGCAGAACGTCGGCACCTACCCGGAGGACAACCTGAACATCGCCCAGCAGCAGGGCGTCGACTCCGCATCGGACTACACCCAGGGCGACACCGACTACACCGACACGCCGACCCAGTCCGAAACGGACAACGCGGCGCAGTGGCGGATCTCCGGCTACACCAGCCTGCCCACCGGCTCGTCGCTGCGCAACGCGGTGGAGTCGGCGGTTTCCACCGGCCTGCCGGTGATCTTCTCCTTCGACGTCTACCAGTCCTTCGAGGACATGAACCAGCAGACCGCGCAGGACTACAGCTACGCCGACCCGAGCGGCGAGCAGGCGTTGGGCGGCCACGAGATCACCATCGTCGGCTACACCTCGCAAGGGGTGACGATCGAGAACTCGTGGGGCTCCGGCTGGGGCAACAGCGGCTACGCCAACCTGTCCTGGAACTTCCTGGAAGGCGCTGCCCAGGACGCGCACTCGGTCGGCAAGCTGGTCGACAACTCCTGATGAGGTTTCCGGGGCGGGCGCACCCCCGCCCCGGGATCAGGCGTTCGCCAACGCGTCCACGACGGAGGTGAACGCGCCGGTCTTCTCGTAGACCGCGCGCTGCCGCTGCGCTCCCCCACCGTGTTCGCGCAGCCGCGCCAGTTCCCGCTCGACGAAGTCGAGGTCGCCGTCGGCGCGCAGCGCGGGCCGCAGCCAGTCGAGCAGGTCCTCGACCAATTGCCACACGCTGACCAGTTCGCCGGAGACCGGGTGCAGGCAGCTGCCGCGCAGACCTTCCCGCGCCGCCCGCCACAGGTTCGCGCGCAACACTTCCTGCGGCAGCGGCAACACGTGCGGCGACACGCTGTCCAGGTCGTCCAGCGCGGTGCCGACCGCCGCCCTGATCAACGCCGCGAGCAGCGCGGCCTCGGCCGGGGTCTGGGTGACGTCGCAGACCCGGAACTCCAGGGTCGGCTGGTGTTCGGAGAGCCGGATGTCCCAGTAGACGTTGCGCCGGTCCACGATCGCGCCGACCTTCAGCAGCGCGGCGAGGCTGCTCTCGTAGTGGTCGAGCGAGACGAACAGCGGCGGTGGACCGGCCGTCGGCCAGCGCTGCCACAGGATGTAGCGCCAGCTCTCGTAGTAGGTGTCCGTGCCCTCGTTGAACGGGGAGTTGGCGCTCAGCGCGAGCAGCACCGGCAGCCAGGGCCGGATCCGGTTGCTGACCTCGGCGCCCGCCGCGCGATCCGGGATGGCCACGTGCACGTGCGCGCCGCAGGTGTTCGCGGTGTGTGCGACCGCGCCGAACCAGTCGGCGATCTCGTCGTAACGCGAACCCGAGGTCAACCGGGGCCAGTCCGGTTCGGCCAGCACCGGCGTACCGCTGCCCACCAGGCGCAGCCCGCGTTCGCCCGCCACCTCGGCAGCGCGGCGGCGCAGCTCGACGAGCTGATCGTGCGCGTCCTGGGCGTCGCGGCACACCGAGGTGGTGGTCTCCACCTGGCAGCGGATCAGCTCCGGCTGCAACTCCCCCGCGGCGTCGCCGTCGTCGCGCCGCGCCAGATCGGCGCCTTCGTGCGACGGGTAGCCGGTGGCGTCGACCACCAGGTATTCGAGCTCGACACCGATCGTCAGGTCATCGGTCATGGCAGCGGAATAGCCGCGAATCCGGTGGCCCAACCCTCACTGGTCGAGCCAGGTGGACAGGTCCGGCGGCAGCTCGGCGTGCCCGGCGGAGAGGGTCTGCGCGAGATCGGCGAGCTTGACGTTGAGCCCCTGAGACGCCGCGCGCAGGATGCCGAACGCCTCGTCCGCGCTGACCCCGCGTCGCTGCATCAGGATGCCTTTGGCCTGGCCGATCACGTCGCGGCTCTCGATCGCCTTGCGCAGGTGCGCGGCCTGCAACTCGGCCGCCGTGACCGCCTGGGTGGTGGCCAGCGCCAGGGAGGCGTGCGCGGCGAGCAGCAGCGCGATGTCCCGGTCGGTCGCGGTGAGGCCGCCGCGTCGCGTCGAATAGATGTTCAGCGCACCCGACAGCCGGGGGTGCCGGGAATCCGGCAGCAACGCGGTGGACACGATCGAGGCGTACCCGCGCGCGGCAGCGGCCGATGCGAAGCGCGGCCACGCGGACTCGGCACCCAGGTCGTCGCTGATCGCCACGGACGGGCCGCCGGGTCGAGCGGCTTCGACGCACGGTCCCTCGGCGAAGTCGTACTGCAACTGGTCGAGCACGCCCGCCATCGGGTCGGTCCGCGCAGCCGTGTGGAATTCGCCGTTGGCCCCGCGCAACGTGACGCTGACCAGGTCGGCGCCGGTCACGACTTCGGCGGTCACGACCACGATCCGTTGCAGTGCGCCCGCGACGCTGGTCACGTCGAGCAGTTCGCGGGTCAACCGGGTCAGTTGCCCGGCGAGTCCGCGCAGCGCGTTGTCTTCTGCGGCCACGTCCACGTGATGCTGCTCCTGAAGGCACCAACGGGACGTGCACGGCTCTCAGCTGAACCGGACACGTCCCGACGAAATGGGAAGGGCGGTCCAGCTCGGCTCATGATTTAACCGGGCTGATCAAGCTTAGCCGAGGTAGCGGCGGGGCCATCGCGGGGTATCCGACCGCTATGAAGACCATCGAGGCGACGTACTACGACACCAGAAACCTGCGGCTCACCCGAGCCAGCGTCGAGGTCCGCCGATCCGCCGCCGAATGGGTCGCGACGTTGCCGACCGGCGACGTCCACTTCCCGGGCGCGGCGGACGTGCCTGCCGAGTTGCGCGCGCTGCTCGTCGCGTACACCGGTGGGCGCGATCTGGAACCGTGCGCGCGCGTCACGATCGAGCGCGACCGGTGGCACCTCGCGGACGACGGCACGGTCCTCGCCGACGTGCTGAGCGACCAGCTGACCGCGCGACCGCTCGGCGAGCGCACCGCGCGACTGCGGTCCTGGCAGGAGACCGAGGTGCAGCCGCGCGGCGGCACCCCGGCGGCACGCAAGCAGATCGCGAAGCGGCTGGCCCGCTCTGGCTGGCCGACCACCCGGCCGCGCAACCCGCTGGCCACGTTCACCGGCGTCGGACCCACCACGATCGAGCTGGGCAAGAAGCCGTCGGTTGGGCAGGTGCTGGGCAAATACCTCAGCGCTCAGGTGGCCGCGCTGCGCGTCGCGGATGTCGCGCTGCGCCGTGGCGAACCGGAGGGCGTGCACGACCTGCGGGTGGCGGTGCGCCGGATCCGCACCTGCCTGCGGGTGTTCGCCCGGTATTTCCGGCCCAAGCCGCTGGCTCGGTTGCGCACCGAACTGGAGTGGTTGTTCGGCGTGCTCGGCGACGCGCGCGACGTCGAGGTGTTGCGGGCGCGGATCACCGGCGCGCTGCACGCGCTGCCGGACGAGCTGGTGCTCGGCCCGGTGGCCGCCGAGCTCGACCGGTTACTGGCCAAGCGGGAGACGCGGACCGGCAGCGCGGTGCACGACGCGATGACCGACGCGCGCTACGTCGCGCTGCTGGACCTGCTGGAGGACATCCCCTGCCGGCCTGCTGCCGAGAAGCGCGCGAAGAAGGCGCTCCGGAAGCGGATCCGGAAGTCGTTCCGGAAGCTGCGGGCCTCGGTCGAGGAGGCGTCGCGGGCGAGCGGACCGGAGCACGACGTGGAGTTGCATTCGGTGCGCAAGAAGGCCAAGCGCCTCCGGTACGCCTGCGAGGTCGCGGAACCGGTACTCGGCAAGTCCGCCAAGCGGATCAGGCGCGGCAGCAAGAAGATCCAGCGCGTGCTGGGCGACCACCATGACAGCGTCGAGGTGCGGGCGACTCTGCGCGAACTGGGCAGCCGGTCACACCTGGACGGCAGCAACGGTTTCACCTTCGGCCTGTTGCACGGTCAGGCGAGCGAACGGGCCCGGTCGCGGGAAGCGGAGTTCCACCAGGAATGGCGCGCGCTGGCGAAGATCGCTGATCAGTGACGGCGACGGCCCAGCGGTCGGGTGACCACTGGGCCGCGCGGAGCTCGGTCAGCTGGTGGCGCCGAGCAGTTGGCTGCGTTTGTCGGCGATGCCGTCGAGCAGTTGCTGGAACGAGTCGCTGAACTTGCGCACGCCGTCACGCTCCAGCGCTTCGACCACCTCCGCGTAGCTCACGCCCGCCTCCTCGAACCGCGCCACGGTGCGGCGTGCTTCGTTGACGTCGCGGGTGACCGTGTCGGCGACCGTGCCGTGGTCAAGGAACGCCTCCGCGGTCTGCCTGGGCATGGTCGTCACGGTGTCCTTGCCGATCAACTCTTCGACGTAGAACACGTCCGGCCGGTTCGCGTCCTTCATCGAGGTGGACGCCCACAGGCACCGCTGCGGGTTCGCCCCTGCGGCAGCGAGTTCGAGCCATTCCGGTCCGGAGAACACGTCGAGGTAGGTCTGGTAGGCCAACCGCGCGTTGGCGACGGCGAGCGTGCCGCGCAACTCGTCGTGACCGGTGAGCCGCCGATCGGCCTCAGTGTCCACTCGGGACACGAAGAACGACGCGACCGAGGCCATCGTGCGCAGGTCGCCGCCGGTGGCGAGCAGCCTGCGCAGGCCGACCAGGTACGCCTGCGCGGCCTGGCGGTGTCGTTCCAGCGAGAACAGCAGCGTCACGTTCACCGGGATGCCCCGCGCGACCGTCTCCTCGATCGCGGGCAGACCCGCCGCCGTGCCGGGGATCTTGACCATCAGGTTCGGCCTGCCGACCAGTTGGTACAGGCGGGTCGCCTCGGCGGCGGTCGCCTCCGTGTCGTTCGCTAGACGCGGGTCCACTTCCAGCGACACCCAGCCGTGCTGGTGCGCCGTACTGTTCTCATAGGCAGGGAGCAACCGGTCGCAGGCGGCGCGCACGTCATCGACGGCCAAGGCCAGGAAGACCTCCTTGAGGTCATCCTCGGTGCGCAGCACCTCGCGCAACTGGTCGTCGTAGGCGTTGCCCTCGGCGATCGCGCCCTGGAAGATCGTGGGGTTGGATGTCAACCCCAGCACACCGTTATCGATCGACGCGTCCAGTTCGCCGTCGTGGACGAAGGTTCGGGACAGGTAGTCGACCCATGGGCTCTGACCGTGATCGGCCAGTTCCCGCAGACGTGTCGACATCACGACTCCTCCTTCGAGATCAGGTCGGTTCCTCTCTGGACAACCGGCGGTCGAGCGGTTCGCCCTGGCTCTCCTCGAACGGGGTCGTGCCCCAGTGCCGATCGGCAGGGCGGCCCTCGTCGAGCCGGTCCGCGCCACCTTCCTGCGGATCGGTGGCCAGCTCGTCCTCGTCGAGTTGTTCCGTGGTGTCCAGGGGTTCGTCGGAATTGGTCATCGGCCCACCGCGCGCGCCAGTTCCTTCTTGGACATCTTCGAGCGGCCCTTGATGTTCTTCTGCTTGGCCTCGTTGTACAGCTGCGCCTTTGTCGGACCGCCCGGTCCACTGTGCGAGCGCAGTCCGCCGCGCCGCTGCGGTGAGATGTCCTTCGTGGACGTTGCGCTGGCCTGGTCGGACTCGCCGCTGCGCGCCCGGTTCTTGTTCACCGTCCGCGCCGCGATCTCCTCGGCGCGGCTCTCACTCGCACCGCGGTCGCGCTGGCTGTCCTTGACGTGTTCGTACTGGCGTTCACGTTTCTTGTTCCACGCTTGCTGTGGCATCGGTATCTCCTCCCTGAGTCTCCTCCCTGAGTCATCGGGATACCCGGCCCCTCGGCGTTCATACGGTATGCGTCGGCGCTGGTCCGGGTATGCGCGATTACGGAGGTGTCATGACGTACGCCGAGGAAGCCCCGATCACCGAAGACCGATCCACCAGCGAACTGTTGACCGAGTTGTCCGAACAGGTCCACCGGCTGGTCAAGGCGGAAACACGGCTGGCCGCGATCGAGTTGCGGCGCAAGGGAAAGCGCGCGGGTCTCGGTGCCGCGGCGCTCGGCGTGGCAGGCGCGGTGGCGCTGCTGGGCGGGGGCGCACTGGTCGCGGCGGCGATCGTCGCGCTCGCGTTGGTGCTGCCGTTGTGGCTGTCCGCGCTGCTGGTCGGCGTCGCCGTGCTGTTGGGCGCGGGCTTGGCCGCGCTGGTCGGCGTCCTGGCGCTGCGCCGCGCGCTGCCACCGGCACCGACCTGGGCAATGGCCAGCGCCAAGGAAGACGTTCGGACGATCGCGAAGGGAGTACACCGATGAGCGAACTGGCACCGGACGCCAGCATCGGCGAGGTGCGGGCGGAGATCGACAACGCCCGCCACGACGCCGCCCGCACGCTGGGCGCGCTGGCGGAACGGTTCACCGTGGGCAAACAGGCGCGTCAGCGGGTGCACGGTGCGGTGCGGGCGCTGACCTGGGATGGCCGACGGGTCCGGCAGGATGTGCGCGCGGTCGGCGACGCGGCGGGCTCCGCGATTCCGCCGGGTTTCAGCGAGAGCGCGCGGCAGGCGGTCACGCTGCTCGCGCGAGTGCCGATCGCGATCCGGGTCGGCGTGCCCGCGTTGCTCGTCCTGCGGTTGCTGGTGTGGCGCAGGCGCCGGCGCCACTCTGGTTGAGTGACGCCGGCGCGGTCTCGACTACCACCGGTACCAGCGACCGCGCCCGCTTCCCACGCCTTCCGCGCTGCGGATCACGAAGCCCAGCAGCCACACCACGAGTACGACGCCCGCCACGATCCACAAGGCGTGCACCAGAAATCCGACACCGCCGAGCACGATCGCCAGTAACAGGACCAGCAGGATGATCGCCATGATTTCCTCGCTTCTCTTCGCTGACAGGCCTTTCCCGTCGGATTGCCACATCCGTTAGTCGGGCATACCTGCCGCGGCAACCGGAATCTCCCGGTCGTCGACGAACGAGGAACGCAGTGCCGCGAGGCTGCGCGCGAGCAGCCGGGATACGTGCACCTGGGAAATGCCGATCTGTTTGGCGATCTGGCTCTGGGTGAGCTCGTCGAAGAAACGCATCCGCACGATCTGCGCCTCACGTTCGGGCAGGCGCGCCAACGCATCGCGCAGGGTCTCGCGATTGTCCACGCGATCGAAATCGCCTTCGGGGCCGGCCAGTTGCTGGCTCTGCCCCGATCCTTCGTCGCGGGGCGCTGGCAGGTCCAGGCTGTCCGGCTGGTAGGCCATGCCCACCTGGAGTCCCTGGTAGACGTCCTCGATCGGCAGACCGAGATGAGCCGCGATCTGCGCGGGCCGGGGCGAGACGCCGTGCTTGGCCACGAGTTCGTTGACCGCGGTGGCGATCTTGCGGTTCAACTCCTTGAGCCTGCGCGGCACCGCGACGCCCCAGGCGTAGTCGCGGAAATACCGGCGCACCTCGCCCATGATCGTAGGCACCGCGTACACGACGAAGTCGCCACGTTCGGGGTCGAAACGGTCGATCGCGTAGATCAGTCCGAGCCGCGCGACCTGGCGCAGGTCGTCGATGGGCTGGCCGCGATCGCGGTAGCGCATGGCGATGTGCTCGGCCAGCGGAAGGTGCCCGGTGAGCAACTCTTCTCTGAGCCGGTCACGCTCGGCTTCCGTCGTCGCCGGGTCCACCATCTTGTGGAACAACGGCAGGAAACGGTCATATTCGGTATCGCGTTTACGCTCCGTTATTGGCATGTGGTACCCCAATGTCGGGAAGACAGCCGAATGCGTCTTTGCGCAGCACAACTGAACCTCGCCTCGGAAGTGCAGCGCTACGTTTTGAACGCTCCGTCACGGCTGTGTCGTCAACCGCGTTCTACAAAAACGAACTGGGCGACCTGCTAAGGGCCTGGCTCGAGCAAGTCGGACGTGATGGCGTGCGCGATGAGGATACCCGCTTTCCCCTCCGCGAACCGGCCATGGGCGAAGTGCTCGGCAGCGCATCCGACGCAGCGCAGCACCGTGCTCAACGGCCCGAACGGATCCTGCTCGGCGAGTACCGACAGCGACAGTTCGATCGGGGTGAGCACGGCGACGAACCTGGCCAGCAGCTCCTGCGCGGCCCGCCGGGTGGCGGGTGCCTCCACATCGAGCTCGATCAGGTCGCCCGCCAGCACCGCCAATGCTCCGGTGAGCACATCGACCACCGCAGGCGACGCCTCGGCGTGGTGCCGGCCGGAATCGACGATCGACACCGGGTCGATCAGGGTGAGCCCGTGGTCGGCGGTGACGATCGCCGCCCAGCTCACCTCGGTCTCCGGATCGACGACGCCGATGCTGGTCAGCAGGGCCCGGCGAATCTCACCGTTCCCGAGCTCGGAGGTATCCAGATAGGTGATGATGTCGCCGCCGTGCTGCGGCGGTTCGGTCATGGCGGGGCCTCCTGGTGCGCTGGTCGGCTGTTGGGTTCCCCGCCACGACCTGGTTCATACCTGCGCGGGCGGAGAGAATCGGAGCAAGGCGCCGACCCCGTCGCTCACCGTGGCGGCGCCGGTCAGCACCAGTACGTCGGCCGAGGTCTCCAGCGCGGCTACCGGCACCGCCTCGTCCGCGCGCCGCTCGACGAGCTGCTCGCCGAACTGCTCCGGCCGGGTCGCCAGCTGCGTCGGGTCCGCGCCCCGCCAGACGCTGCGCCCGCCGAGCGTCGGGTCGGTCACCAGCACGGCCTCCACCGCGCCACTGCGCAGCGCCTCGGTCACCTCGGCCAGGCCCTCACACGCGTTGCCGTGCGCGCGCCCCACGCGCAACCGTTCCAGTGCCGACTCGTCCCGTTCGGCGAGGATCTGCGCCAGCAACCGGGCGACCCCGCCGCGCACCTGCGGGTCGTCCAGACCGGTGTGCGTGGCGTTGACGTCCAGTTCGACCACCAGTTCGCGCACGTGCGCGGGCAGTTCGGACTGGATCGCGGTGCGGGCCTGCACAGTGCCAGCCAGCACCAGCAGTTCGGCGTCGACCTGTTCGACCAGGTGCACAGCTTGGCCGGCGACATCCTTGGCGTTGCGCCGGACGGTCTCCGTGGTGCGGTCTTCCGTGCTGCCGTGCGCGCTCTCCGTCTGCACCGTCTCGCCGTTCGCGTCGACCGCGCGCAACTCGCCGTCGACCTTGTCCGCGAGCACGACCACGTGCGCGACCGGTGGCGCCGCCGACGCCAGCAGCGGCAACAGGAACGGCAGCTCGGACCAGCGGGTCAGGTCGGTCGCGGGTGGCACCGGGAGATCCTCGGTCAGCAACACCTCGCCCCCGGCCGCGATGACGGCGCGACCGGCGCGACCGACCGCGGGCGGGTCGAGCACGGCCGCGCCCGTCGCGCTGATCGTGGCCTGGTCCGCGCCCTGCTCGGCGAGTTCGGTTTCGGCGGCGCGCCAGCGCAGTTCGTTCCGGGTGGTCGCGTCCTCGGTGTCGTGTGACGCGTCGACGTAGACCGACACGAACGGTCCGTCGGCGTGCAGCAGTTCGCGCAGCTGATCGGTTCGCATGTGTTTCCTCCGTTCTCGTGCTGGTTCAGGACGACGCGGACCGCAACGCGGGCAGCAGTTCGGTCTGCGCGAAGTCGAAGAACTCGCGCTGGTGCTCACCGCCGATCTGGCACAGCGCGATATCGGTGAAACCGGCTTCCCAGAACGCCGACACCGCCGAAACGATCCGCTTGACGTCCGGTCCACACGGGATGGACGCGGCGACGTCCTCGGGGCGGACGAACTGGGTCGCACCGGCGAACCCCGCGGTGCCGGGCAGTTCGGCGTTGACCTTCCAGCCGCCACCGAACCAGCGGAACTGCTCGTGCGCGCGGGCGATCGCGGCTTGTTCGTCCGCGTCGAAACAGATCGGGATCTGGCCGATGATCCGCTCGGCGTCGGGCGCGTGCCGTTGCCAGGACGCGCACAGCTCCGCGTCCGGCTGCACCGCGATCATCGCGTCCGCGACCGGCGCGAACAGCTTCACCGACTGCTTGCCGGACACCGCGACGGCCAGTGGCACGCGGCGTTCCGGCAGGTCCCAGAGCTTCGCCGAGTCGACCCGGAAGTGGTCACCTGCGAAGTCGACGTAGCCGCCGGTGAACAACCTGCCGATGATGCCGATGGCTTCGCCGAGCATCTCGTGCCGCACGTTGGCGGCGGGCCAGCCCTTGCCGACCACGTGTTCGTTGAGGTTCTCCCCCGCGCCGAGCCCGAGCGTGAACCGGCCACCGGACAGCGCCTGCACGGTCGCGGCCTTCTGCGCGACGACCACCGGGTGGTAGCGCATGGTCGGACAGGTCACGTAGGTCATCAGCTCGACCTGCTCGGTCGCCTGCGCCACGGCGCCCAGCACGCTCCAGGCGTACGGCGCGTGCCCCTGCGCGTCGAGCCAGGGCGAGTAGTGGTCGCTCATCACCTCGAAGTCGAAGCCCGCGGACTCGGCCGCCACGGCGTCCCGCACCAGTTCCCGTGGGCCCGCCTGTTCGGTCAACAGCGTGTAGCCGAAACGCACCATGATTTCCCCTCCTTCAGCGCATGCCGCGATCGCCGAGTTCGTCGGCGAACGCCTCCAGCGCCTCGGCGACCTTGTCCCGCACCGCGTTCAGCGCCTGACCGGCGAGGCCGGGTGTCCCGGCGGAGTCGGGCTCGGCGTCCGCGGAGACCAGCACCTGCACGATCGCGCGCACCACCTCCGGATGGCCGATCGGCAGCGTCGCGGACGTGGTGTCGTTCGTGGTCTCGATCTGGTGGATCATCAGGCTGCCCTCGTCACCGAACCGGCGGACCTCCGCCAGATCCGCGCCACGCCATGGCGGATCGACCACGATCAGCGACCGGACCAGGTCGCGGTGCGACATGGCCAGCGCGACCGCGAGCAGCGCGCTGCTGCCGATGCCGACCAGGTGGATCCGTTGCCGGTCACCGGCGAGTTGCGGAAGCAGGTTCTCGCCAGCGAGCCCTTGGCGGTGCACGGCAGGCAGCCGGCACCACACCACGCCGACGTCGTCGGTCAGTGGCCGCCAGGTCGCGGGCAGACCGCCATGGCTCGCCTCGCCCGACGGGTCGAGCACCACGACGGCGGCCACCTCCAGCGGCCCTTTCCGCACCTGCGCGGGTCCCTGTGCCCTGGCTCGATCGGTGTCCGTTGATCGCTGCATTGTCCTCGCATACCGCGCAGGCGAGCCGCCTATACGTATGCGGTTCCGGTGGCCCGGGTATGCGGGCGACATGGACAAAACTTCGGTCACCGTGCTCGGTACCGGCCTGATGGGCGCCGGGATGGCCCGCAGCCTGGCCAGGGCAGGACACCAGGTCACGGTGTGGAACCGGACGCCGGAGAAGGCGCGCCCGCTGGCCGGCGAGGACGGCATCAAGTCGATCGAGGACCTGACCGAGGCGTTGGGCGGCGCGGATTTCGTGGTGACCATGCTGTTCGACGCGGACGCGGTCTGGGAGGTCATGCACCAGGCGTTGCCGAACGCGCCAGAGCACACGGTCTGGGTGCAGAGCAGCACGGTCGGCATCGAGGGCGCGACCCGGTTGGCGAAGCTCGCCGAGGAACACGACATTGCCTACGTGGACGCACCGGTGCTCGGCACCCGGCAGCCCGCGGAAGAGGGAAAACTGATCGTCCTGGCAGCGGGCGACGAGCGGTTGCGCGACCGGGTGGCACCCGTGTTCGACGCGATCGGCTCGCGCACCATCTGGGTCGGCGAGCAGCCGGGCGACGGCCACCGCCTCAAGCTGGTGGCCAATTCCTGGGTGTTGTCGGTGACCGGCGCGACCGCGCAGGGGATCGGCTTCGCGCAGCGACTGGGCATCGATCCACAGCTGTTCCTGGACGTGATCTCCGGCGGTCCGCTGGATTGCGGCTACGCGCAGGTGAAGGGGCGCGCCATGATCGCGGGCGATTTCGCGCCCTCATTCGGGCTGGACGGCGCGGCCAAGGACAGCGAACTGATCCTGGCCGGAATGCGCGATGCCGGTGTCGACCAGCGGTTGATGCGCGCGCTGCGGGACACGTTCGCGAACGTGCGCGACGGCGGACACGGCAGGCGGGACATGGCGGCCGTGGTTCTCGCGTTCGCGCGATAAGCCGGGGAGAGACGCGACGATGAATTCGCCGAGCGAGCCGGCAGGCACCGTGCCCCAACGGCAACTCCCCAACAGCTACCGGCGTGCCGCCGTCGCGGGCGCGATCCTGTTACTGGCCGGTGGTTTCGTCGGTGCGCTGCGCACGCCGGGCGTGCTCGGTCTGATCGGTTACGGCGTGAGCGCGGTGGTCGCGGCGTCGATCGGCAGGGCGCTGCACCTGGCGACCCGGCGCAACCGCGGCTACCAGTCGACTCAGACAACGTCGCTCGCGGCGGGCCTGTTCGTGCTGGTCGCGGTGGTCGACGTGGTGATGATCGTGGTCGCGGTCGCCATCGGCGGCCCCGCCACCGACATCGACCTGCGCCTGGGTGTGCTGCTGGTGACCGCGTTGCTGGCGCTGGTGATCGGCGCGATGGGGATCTTCGGGGTGGCGCGCGGCCAACGGTCCCGCGAACACATCCGGCCCGCAACACCGGAACAGGCCAGCGCGCGGATCGCCGAGATCGAGCAGCTGGCCGACGCCGAACAGGCCATGGCCGAAGGCGAAGCGACACCAACCCAGGAAGCGCGGGTCGTCGAGGATGCGGCGCACCGAGCCGAAGAACACCGCCGCAGTTCGTGGGCGCGGGCGCGCCGCGACCAAGGTGACTCGTGATCGTGCGAGGACAGCACCATGAATCAGACGGACCAATCCAGACCGCCCAGCACCCTGGGTCGGCACGAGCTCGAACTCCGCATGCTGGCGGTCCGCGAGCATGCGCCGGGCCTGCGCGCGCTGGCCGCCGAACGGGCCATGCGCGACGATCACGATCTCGACTTCATCGATGACGTCCGGCTCGTTGTCGACGAGGTGTGCGCGCTGATGCTGGCCAACAGCACCGAGACCGACGTGCTGACCATGCGCCTGCTGGTGGACGCGCAACGCGTTCGGATCGACGCCTCGGTGCCTACTTTCACCTCGGAGCCGATGGTGGACACGCTGAGCCTGCGCGTGCTCGCGGCCTTGGCCGACACGCTCGACTACTGGGTCGACGACCAGGTCTTCCGGCTCTCCTTCAGCCGCGCCCGGCGACGCCGCTAGTCCTCGCCGCGTATCCGGCGAAGCGAAGCGCGCCTGCCTGCCAGGTAGGGCTCGATGTCGCGCACGCGGACGATGTTCAGCTCGTCCGGGGAGATATGTCGAGCCTCGACGGCCAGCGTGTGACCGTCGTGGCGGCGCGCCGCGAACCAGGTCTGCTCGTGCACCCAGTGGTCGAAGACTTCCGGCCCGCCATCGACGGAGATGGACACCGTGCCGGTCGGGGTCGCATTGGCGTGGCGCATCGCTTCGACCACGTCTTTTTCGCCGGGATCGCGCGGCAGCGCGGCGTTGAACAGGCGCTGGCCGATCGCGTCCTGGGGCGCCTCGCTGCCGACCAAGACGTGCACCCGAGGGGTGTTGTCATCGGTCAGCTCGCCGTGACCGTGGACCAGTCCGGCCGAGATCAGCTCGCCGTCCCTGCGCGACCAGTCGCCCAGCATCAGCCAACCAGGCCAGTCTGCCAATCCGTGACAGGGCAGTAGTTCCGCTTCGGCGCGGATCTCGTTCTCCCGCGCGTCGAACCGCGCCCAGAACTGCTCCGGCGTCAGCCGTCCCCCCATGTGCATGGCGGCATTTTACCTGTTCTTCCTGTCCTGCCAGCGTTGTACCGCCGTCGCCACGACCAGTTCGTCCTCGACCGCATGCGCGCCGGAGGCGCCCGCGGCACCGAGGATCAGCTCACCGTCGGTGATCAGCACACCGCCCGCCCACGGCACGAAGTCGCCGCCGTAGAGGTGCTGGATGCCGTCGACGATGCCGCCGGGCAGGTCGATCTGGCCGGACGGCTTGAGCGCCAGCAACGCGGTGCGCGCCTTGGCGACCGCGATGCGACTGGTCATCGGCATGCCACCGTCGGCGCGGCGCAGCACGATCGGCTCGCCGATAACGTCGATCACGGCCACCGCGACCGGTGGAAAGCCCTGCTCGGCACCGACCGCCAGCGCCGTCTGCACCAGCCAGTCGGCATCGGCCAGCCTCAGGCCGGGAAGTCTCGGAGTTTCGCCCACGAACACAAAACCTACCGCCACGTTTGCCGACGGCCGTCGCGGGCAAGACGTGCAGTGTCAGCAACCGCATCCCCGGAGAGGAGTGATCATGCCGACTGCCCACACCGCCGCCATGACCGAGTTGGACCAACGGCTCTCGCGGGATCCGGTACTGGCCAAGCTGAGCAGTCTGTTTCCGGAGTCGGTGACCGGAACCGAACTGACCGAACGCCCACAGGCCCCGGCCCGGCGCCGCAGGCTGCCGAGGTTGCGCAAGCTGGCGCACAGCCCCGAGTTCCTGATGCTCAGCGCGGCCGCCGAGCTCGTGATCTGCGCCATCCTCGGCGGGATCTTCAACAGCGGCACCATCGCGCTGTGCGGGTTGGCGGCGCCGATCCTGCTCGGCATCGGCTGCTACCTCGCCGTCCGCACGCCCCGGGTCAGCGCACAGGGGCCGAGGCTCGGGCACATGGGTTGACGACCGCTGGTGAACACAAGCCTCGGCCACCTACCGGATACCGCGTCGCGCGCGCGTCAAACCTGATTTCACCGGGCAACGCTGGACAATGCAGCTCGACGAAGGCAACGACGCGTTCGGCGGGCGGTGCGACGTCGTCGGCGCCCAGGTCGGCGAGCACGATCAGGTCCTCACCGGAATGCGTTTCCACCGCGAGCGACCAGCCGCCGCGCTCGTCCCACAGCAGCGCCACGTCCCGGTCCGGGTAGGCGGCCACCTTGTGATCCACCGCGAGATAGGCGGAGACCGGCGCGTCGGCATCGAGCGTGCACGACTCCAGGCCGATGCCCAGTCCACTGGCGACGGTCGCGAGGTAGGCGCGCAGCGCGGACAAGTCGGTGACCGGGTCGTTCAGCAACGTTGTCTCCTACCGCTGTGGCGATGTTGATCGTGCGACCTTGTGACTGCCACCAAAAGACGCCCGGCAAACCACCGTCCACGCAACGGATTTCAGTCGAAGTCGACCGAGCGGCGCACGTCCGCCCAGCGCTCGTCCTCCGCCACCTGGCGCGCCATTCCGGCCTTCACCCGCTCGACCGCGTCCGTGCCGAGCACCAGGTGCACGGCGGTTCGTCCAGTTGGGCCACGTCCAGCAGCACTCGCGCGACCTTGTCCGGGCCGATCGGTTCAGTGCCCCTGCGCTCCCGCAGGTGGTCGAACAGCGGCGCGAACTTCACCTCGTCGTTGAGCACCCCCGAGAAGCCCTCGGCGGCGAACTTCGCGCTCTGGCAGGCGGAGGTGGCAGGCGCGGTGCCCCGGCCGCCGATCGACGTCACCTGGAAGAACCGTCCCGAGCCCTGCTCGACGAACACCGGCAGCGCAGGACTGGGCCGACGCGCTGCGCGACGCCCTCCCCCAGGTCAGCGCGTTCGCGGCCGCGTTCTGGCAGGTCTCGCACCCGCCGGAGACACTGGCCCAGGTCTACCGGGAGAACCCGGAACTCGGGCACAGCGTGCTCGAGTTCGCCGCCCGTCTCGAAGACCTGACCAGCGCCGTGCTCACCGGATTGGTCCGCTGACGACCACGCCGCCCAAATCCGACAGGTGATCCATACTGCCGGTATTGTCCGGCGCGACACCTCCACCGATCAAAGGCGGCGCCGTGAGTTCTGGACCGGAAACGACCATGTCGGACGAGCCGGAACAGGGCTCGTCCACTGGCCACGGTCCCGGCGCCGTGGATTCGGTCCGGCTCGGGCTGGTAGTCGGCGCCCTGGGCGTGGTGTTCGGTGACATCGGCACCAGCCCGATCTACACCCTGCAAACCGTGTTCAGCCCGACCGACCCGCATCCGGTCCCGGTCAGCCCGGAGAGCGTCTACGGCGTGGTGTCGCTCGTGTTCTGGTCAGTGATGATCATCGTCACGGTCACCTACGTGCTGCTCGCCATGCGCGCCGACAACGACGGCGAGGGCGGCATCATGGCGTTGATCACCCTGCTGCGGCGGTGGCGCGGTGGTGGTCGGCGAACAGCCCTCATCCTGGCCGGGGTCGGCATCTTCGGTGCCGCGCTGTTCCTCGGCGACAGCATGATCACGCCCGCGATCTCGGTGCTGTCCGCGGTCGAGGGCCTCAAGGTCGTCCAACCGTCCCTGGCCGGTCTCATCGTGCCGATCACCGCGGCGATCATCGTGATCCTGTTCCTGGTGCAGCGACGTGGCACGGCAGCGGTCGGCCGGTTGTTCGGACCGGTGATGATCCTGTGGTTCCTGGTCATCGGCGCGTGCGGCATCGGCGGCATCACCCACGAACCGGGCATTCTCAGGGCACTCTCGCCCACCTACGCGCTGTCCTACCTGGGCGGCCACTTCGGCATCGCGTTCTTCGCGCTCGCCGCGATCGTGCTGTCGGTCACCGGCGCCGAGGCGCTCTACGCGGACATGGGCCACTTCGGCCGCCGCTCCATCACCCGCGGCTGGCTGTTCCTGGTCTTCCCGGCCTGCGTGCTCAGCTATTTCGGGCAGGGCGCGCTGATCCTCCAGAACCCCGGCAACATCGCCAGCCCGTTCTTCCTGCTCGCACCCGGCTGGGGCCAGCTGCCAATGGTGATCCTGGCGACCGCGGCGACGGTCATCGCGTCCCAGGCGGTGATCACCGGCGCGTACTCGGTCGCGGCCCAGGCCGCCCAGCTCGGTTACCTGCCCCGGTTGCGGATCAAGCACACCTCCGAATCGACCATCGGCCAGATCTACGTGCCGTGGATCAACTGGCTGCTGCTGGTTTCCGTGCTGACGCTCGTGTTCGCGTTCCGCAGTTCGGAGGCACTGGCCTTCGCGTTCGGCATGGCGGTGACCGCCACGATCACCATCACCACGATCCTGTTCTTCTTCATCGCCCGCAACAAGTGGGGCACCCCGAGGTGGCTGATCGGCATCGGTGCGACCATCCTGCTGATCGTCGACCTACTGTTCGTCGCCGCCAACCTCACCAAGCTCATCCACGGCGCGTGGCTGCCGCTGCTGATCGGCCTCACCGCGTTCACGATCATGACGACGTGGCAACGCGGTCGTCAGATCGTCACCAAGGAGCGGGTCGACGCCGAGGGGTCGTTGCAGCAGTTCATCGACGAGCTGCGGGACAGGAGGTCCGTCCTGCAGAAGGTGCCGGGCACCGCCGTGTTCCTCAACCGGGGCAACCGGACCGCGCCGCTGGCGTTGCGCGCGAACGCGGAGCACAACCACGTGCGACACCAGCACGTGGTGATCATGTCGATCGACACCGAGCCGGTACCGCGCGTGCCCGCGAACGAGCGGGTCACCGTCAACGATCTCGGTTACGGCGACGACGGCATCACCTTCGTCAGCGCCAAGTTCGGCTACATGGAGACCCCGGACGTGCCCGCCGCGCTGCGACAGCTCGACCCGAAGCAGACCGAAGGACGGCTCGACCTGGACAACGCCTCCTACTTCCTGTCCACCATCGACATCCAGGCCGGCCCGAAACGCGTGATGGCCACCTGGCGCAAGCGGCTGTTCATCGCGACCACGCACATCACCACCGACGCAGCCCAGGCGTTCAACCTGCCGCGTGACCGCACCATCATCATGGGGTCGAACATCGAACTCTAGTTATTCCCGTTCGGCGAGGTCTTCCCGCCAGGTGGTTCGCGTTGTCCGGGGCCCGGGCTCGAATTACCGTCGATGACATGCCCGAGAACGCCGCACCTCTGCATCTGGCCGTCGCGCTGGACGGCGCAGGCTGGCATCCGGCCGCCTGGCGCGAGCCCGACGCGGACCCGGCCGGCCTGTTCGGCGCGCCGTACTGGCTTGCGCTGGTCAGGCAGGCGCAACGCGGCCTGCTCGACTTCGTGACTATCGACGACTCACTCGGCATCCAGTCCAGCAGGCGCGACGGCCCGGACGAGCGCACCGACCAGGTGCGCGGCCGGTTGGACGCGGAGCTGATCGCGGCCAGGGTGGCGCCGTTGACCAGCAACATCGGTCTGGTGCCGACGGTGACCGTGACGCACACCGAGCCGTTCCACATCTCCAAGGCGATCGCCAGCCTGGACTACGTGAGCACCGGTCGCGCGGGCTGGCAGGTGCGGGTGTCCCCGCGCGGCCCGGACGCGGAACTGTTCGGACGCCGCCAGGCTCCGTCCATCGACGACCTGTTCGACGAGGCCGCCGATGTCGTCGAGGTGGTGCGCAGGCTGTGGGATTCGTGGGAGGACGACGCGATCATCCGCGACGTGGCCAGCGGCCGGTTCGTGGACACCGAGCGGCTGCACTACATCGGCTTCAGCGGCAAGTGGTTCAACGTCAAAGGACCCTCGATCACGCCGCGCCCGCCGCAGGGCCAGCCCCTGGTCACGCTGCTCGCGCACGGCCCCGTGCCCTACCGGCTCGCCGCGCGCGGCGCCGACCTGGTCTTCGTGACCCCGCGCGACGCCGACGGGGCCCGCGCGATCATCACCGAGATCGGCACCGCACCCCCGTCGCACATCTTCGGCGACGTGGTGGTCTTCCTGGACGACACCGAACAGGCCGCCCGCGACCGGCTGGCCCGCCTCAACGACCGCGCGGGCGCGGAATTCCAGTCGGACGCGCACATCTTCGCGGGCACGCCCGCCCAACTCGCCGATCTGCTCCTCGACTGGAATGCGGCCGGACTGACCGGTTTCCGGCTGCGGCCGGGCGCGATCCCGCACGACCTCACCGCGATCGTCGACGGTCTGGTGCCGGAACTGCGCGCCCGAGGCCGGTTCCGCACCGAATACGAGGCGAGCACCCTGCGCGGCCTGCTCGGCCTCACCCGTCCCGCCAACCGCTACGCCACCGCCTGAGGGGAATCATGCCCAAGCAGATCCATCTCGCCGCGCACTTCCCGGGCGTCAACAACACGACGGTGTGGAGCGACCCGGAATCCGGCAGCCAGATCGAGTTCTCCTCGTTCGCGCACCTGGCGCAGACCGCCGAACGGGCCAAGTTCGACTTCCTGTTCCTGGCCGAGGGACTGCGCCTGCGCGAGCAGGGCGGCGAGATCTACGACCTCGACGTGGTCGGCAGGCCGGACACGTTCACCGTGCTCGCCGCGCTGGCCGCGGTCACCGACCGGCTCGGCTTGGCTGGCACGATCAACTCGACGTTCAACGAGCCCTACGAGGTCGCCCGCCAGTTCGCCACGCTCGACCACCTCTCCTCGGGCCGCGCGGCGTGGAACGTGGTGACCTCGTGGGACGCGTTCACCGGCGAGAACTTCCGGCGCGGCGGATTCCTGCCGCAGGATCAGCGTTACGCGCGAGCGGAACAGTTCATGCGCGCGGCATGGGCGCTGTTCGACTCGTGGCGCGGCGACGAGATCGTGGCGGACAAGGAATCGGGCGTGTACATCGAGGACCCGCGCGCCGGTTCGTTCGACCACCACGTGCCGCAGTTCGACATCACCGGCCAGTTCACCGTGCCGCGCAGCCCGCAGGGCAGGCCGGTGATCTTCCAGGCAGGCGACTCCGACGAAGGCCGCGAATTCGCGGCGGCCACCGCCGACGCGATCTTCACCCGGCACGGCACACTCGAAGCCGGACGCGCGTTCTACGCCGATGTGAAAGGCAGGCTCGCCGGCTACGGCCGGGACCACGACTCGTTGAAGATCCTCCCCGGCGTGACGTTCGTACTCGGCGACAGCGACGCGGACGCCCGCGAGAAGGCGCACGTGATCCGGCGCCAGCAGGTCAGCGGCCGCACCGCCATCAAGCTGGCCGAGCAGTTGTGGAACCGCGACCTCTCCGACCTCGACCCGGACGGCCCGCTGCCCGAGGTGGATCCGCTGGTCGGCGAGAACACCATCGCCAAGGGCCGGGCGAGCGTGCGGATGCACAAGGACCCGATCGCCACCGCCAAGCAGTGGCGCGAGCTCGCCGACGCGAAGCACCTCTCGCTGCGCGAGGTCATCATCGAGACCAGCGGCCGCCAGTCCTTCATCGGCACGCCGGAGAACGTCGCCGCGTCCATGAACGAGTTCGTGCAGACCGACGCCAGCGACGGATTCATCCTGGTCCCGCACCTCACCCCGGGCGGACTCGACGAGTTCGCCGACAAGGTCGTGCCGCTGTTGCAGGAGCGCGGCGTGCACCGCACCGAATACGAGGGCACCACACTGCGCGAGCACCTCGGCCTCGCACCGGCACCGACGCTGCGCCCCTAAAAGTCGTCCCGGGGGCACCGATTTCGATGAGGGCGCCGGTCAGCGGTTCGCGCGCAGGGAGTCCGGCCAGCTGAACTCCAGCGGGTTCGGGCTCGCCTGCCATTGCCCGTCGAGTTCACGCAGTGTGTCGGTGGCACGGGTGATGTCGGCGCCGGTCCACGGAAACGGGTCCTGCGCCAGCGTGCCCCAGCCCTCGCGGGCGAGCGTGAACGGAGCCGGAAGCCGCCGCTCGACGGCTTCGTGGATGGCCCCGGCCATCACCTCGGCGACCCCGATCGACTGTTTGGCCGCCCTCAGGATCTTGGCGCTACGGGCCTTCGCATCGTGGCGGGGCCTGCCTTCGGTCACCCGCATGTTGTCGAACACGACACCGGCCGCGATGCAACCGAACACCCCACCACGCAGGCCCAGCTCTCGTTCCACCGCCGCGTGCGCGATGTCGTGCGGTACTCGCCATTTCCGCGAATACGACGGCAGGATGAGGACCACACCGTCACCGCGGTGGATCCACGCGGCGGACTCACCGCGTGGATCGTGGTGGAAGGTGATGCGCACGTCCCGAGTATTCCCATCCGGCTGGCGGGATGGCCACCGAATATCCTGGACCAGGGACAAGCTCTCAGCTCGGCAGGGTCCAGAGCTGGTTCGGTCCACCGTTGCAGTCCCAGATTTCCAGCTGGGTTCCGTTGGTGGTGCTCAGTTTCGGGTCGTCCAGGCACTTGCCGGACGCCGGGTTGACCAGTTCACCGTTCTGCGCGCTCCACTGCTGGTTGCTGCCACCGTTGCAGCTCCACACGTCGACGAGGGTGCCGTCCGCGGTCGAACCCGAGCCGATGACGTCCAGGCACGCGCCCTGGATCTGCAGCGTGCCGTTGGCCAGCGTCCAGTTCTGCGCGATCGTGTTGTCGCAGTCCCAGATGTCGACCACGGTGCCGTTGGTGACCGAACCGCCGAAGTCGTCAAGGCACTTGCCGGACATGCCCGACGTGACCGGGCCGGTCGGCCCCGTGCCAGTGCCCGTACCGGGCGTGATGACCAGGTTGTCGAACTGGTCGGTCTGGTAGCCGACCACGCCGAGTCCGGCCTGCCCGGTTTGGTAGGCGGTGTTGGTGACCGAGCCAAGCTGCTTGCCGTCCAGCGCCGCGCTGATCGTGGAGCCCTGCATGGTCAGCGCGATGGTGTGCCAGGTTGCGGTGCCGAGCGCGGTGGTCGTGCCGCTGGTCAGCGCGGTGACCGCACCGCTGGTGTCGGATTTGTCGATGGACCAGGCGCCGGTGTTCGACACCCGGACCAGGTAGGCGTTCTGGTCGGACTGGGGCCGGTCCTGGGTGTTGGCTCTGCCGAACAGTTCCGCCGTGCCTGCCTGGCGCAGGTCGACGTCCGAGCTGACCGTGTAGTTCGCCCAGCCGGTGTCGCCGAGCAGCCCGTAGGCGTCCGAGTCGCCCTGCCATTCGATCGGCTTGGCCGGTGTCATCTGCTGCACGCACTGCCCGGACCGGCCGTCGGCGCACGGCTGCACCTGGTACGCGCCCTGCATGTCGGCCAGGTACTTCGCTTCGCTGCCGGTCGCGTCCGCGTCGTAGTTGTCGCTGTAGGGCAGGGCGAGGCTCGCGCCGGACGGGCTGGTCGCCGAGCCCTTGCCCTGGCCGGTCGTGGTGCTGACCGTGTAGACGTAGCCGGGCTGCATGGTCAGCGAGTACGAGCCGTTGGCCGGCGTGATGTCCTGGGTGTGCACGAAGTCCGTCGCCGGGTTTGGCGAGTTCACGTCGGTCGCCCAGACGTGCACGGCGCCGGTGGAGAGCCCGCCGGACACGGTGAAGTTCGCGGTCTGCGCGGCGCTCGCGGTCGTCGTTTCCAGGATCGACGAATAATCGTGGCCGTTCGGCGATTTCAGGGTGACGTAACTGCCGTTGGCGCGATTGCCGCCGAGATAGCCGGACGCGGAATCGATGAACTGCCAGCCGGGTTGGGTGAACTGGGTGACCTGCGCGGTCGCCCAGAGGCTCTCGCCGACGCTGTAGTTGCCCGACCATGGTTGGTTGGCCGTGATCAGACCGACCGTGTCATAGGGCAGGTTCGGGTAGACCGCGGCGATCACCGGCCAGTTGATGTAGGCGGTCATCTGCGCGTCGAGGTAGCCGCGGGTGATCGACCGGATCAGCGCGGGCGCGCCGGTGTTCATGTCCTGCGAGCCGTTCTCGCTGGCCCACAACGGTTTCCCGGTGCCCTCGGCGGTTGCGTTGCCGGGGCAGCTGGTCGCGTCACCGCCGTCGCCGCCGCACGGGTAGTGCGTGCCGATGATGTTGACCGCGTTGGCGAAGCTGGAGTTGCCTGCGACGTCGTTGGCGACGCTCCAGTCGGAGTCCGCGCCGACGATCTGCACGGCGGAGTATCCATCCGCGTTCAGCGTCGAGCGAAGCTGTTCGTACCAGGAGATGTTGTAACCGCGCTCGTTCCAGCCACCGAGGTAGTTGATGGTGAGGCCGTCCTGTTTCGCGCAGCCGAGCCAGCTCACCAGGTAGTTGATCATATCGGTGGACCAGAAGTTCCCGCCGCCGATCCAGCCCGGCGCGGCCCAGGCGAGGCCATAGAGCTTGATGTTCGGGTTGCGCTGCTTGGCTTGCTCCATCAACCAGAACTCGTAGCCGGTGTTACACGCGATCGCGCCCTTGGTGTGTTCGATCGACGGTTCCGCGCCGTCGGTGGAGTTGGCGTCGCCGCCGATCTCCACCTTCAGGATCTGCAGATCCGCACCATATCCCGGTTTGAACAGGTAGTCGAGGATCTGGCTCTGCTGCGCGGCCGGATAGTCGGTCAGCAGGCGGGTGTTACCGCCACCACCGCTGATCGCGCCGATCCCGTCGAAGGTCCGGCCGCCCTGGCTGCCGTTGATCGCGATACTGGTCGCCGCGCTCGACGCGGCGGCGATCGACGGCAGCACGGCGAAGAATGCGATGATCGCCGGGATCAACACGGCAAGTCTGCGCGGCGTTCTCACCCGGCCAGTAAGCCAGCCCGCGCAAGGGCGGTCCAGACAACACCGTTGCCCTGTCGAAAACACGACATGTTTTTGACAATCACTTCAGCCGCTTCAGCAACGACAGCTACGCGGCTTCCGTGATCTCCTCACCGAATGCCGGCTCGGTCACGGTTTCCGGGGAACACTGACTGCGTAAATGAGTGGTGCGCCCGCCCCATGGCGAGCGGATCTTGTCACAGCGGCATTCGGCGTCGTTGCCTAAGATCACGACCCGATGGGCAGCTCTGCTCCCGGTACTCATCACCATCGCCTCACCTTCGTCTCCGCTGGTGAGGTACCCGGTGTTCACACATACGTAACGTAGGCTGTGCGGATGGCGCAGCAACCGAGTGAATCGACCGCCGAGGACATCCACCGCGCCCGCCAGCACAGCCTCGGCGACATCCCGCGCCGCAGCGCCGCGCGGCACCAGGACCGGGCCGCGATCATCGACGGCGACGCCCGGTTCACCTTCGCCGAGTTCGAGGCGTGCGTCGACCGGACCGCGAGCGCGATCGCGGCGGCAGGCATCGGCAAGGGCGAACGAGTAGCACTGTTGTCGCACAACTGCTGGCAGTTCGCGGTGCTGGCGTTCGCGACCGCGCGGCGCGGCGTGGTGCTGGTGCCGATCAACTTCATGCTCGGTGCGACCGAGATCGCCTATCTCCTCGACGATTCGGGTGCGGTCGCGTTCGTCGCGGAGGACGGTCTCGCGGCCACCGCGGACGCCGCCATCACCGCGTCGACCGGCACGGTGCGGCAGCGGCTGGCCATCGGCTTGGGCACCGGCACTCCCCCGGCGGGCTGGGCTGACATCCGCGACTGGACCGATCACGATGGCCCAGCCGCCGAGCCGGTACCGGTCGCGGACGACGACCCGATCCGGCTGATGTACACCAGCGGCACCGAATCCCGCCCGAAGGGCGCCATCCACTCCAGCCGATCGCTGATGTGGCAGTACGTGAGCTGCGCGATCGACGGTGGCATGTCCGCTGACGACGTCGAGGTGCACGCGCTGCCGCTCTACCACTGCGCCCAACTGGACTGCTTCCTGTCCGTGGACCTGTATCTCGGCGCGACCAGTGTCATTCTGCGCGGCCCCGACCCGGCGGCGGTCCTGCGCGCGATCGCGGAACACCGCGCCACCAAGTTCTTCAGCCCGCCGACGGTCTGGATCGCGCTGCTGCGCGCGCCGGATTTCGACAGCACCGACCTGAGCAGCCTGGTGAAGGGCTACTACGGCGCGTCGCCGATGCCGGTCGAGGTGCTCCGTGAGCTGAGTGGCCGACTGCCGGACATCCGGCTGTGGAACTTCTACGGCCAGACCGAACTCGCACCACTCGCGACCATTCTGCAACCGCACGAACAAGAAACGCGCGCGGGCTCGGCCGGTCGGCCCTCGCTCAATGTGGACACCCGGGTCGTCGACGAGTTCGACGAACCGGTTCCGGTCGGCGAAGTCGGCGAGATCGTGCATCGGAGTCCACATGCGACAGCCGGTTACTTCGGCAAGCCGGACATCACCGCGCGGGCGTTTCGCAACGGCTGGTTCCACTCCGGCGATCTCGGCGTCTTCGACAAGGACGGCTACCTGACCGTCGTCGACCGCAAGAAGGACATGATCAAGTCCGGTGGTGAGAACGTGGCGAGCCGCGAGGTGGAAGAGGCGCTCTACCAACTGGACGGGGTCGCCGAGGTCGCGGTGTTCGGGGTGGCCCACCCGCACTGGATCGAGGCGGTCACCGCGGTCGTCGTGCCCAAAGCGGGCGCGACCCTTCTTGACAGCGACGTCACCGCGTTCGCCCGCACCGTGCTCGCCGGTTACAAGCGCCCGAAGTACGTGGTGATCACGGACGCACTGCCGAAGAACCCGAGCGGCAAGATCCTCAAACGCGAACTCCGCGACCGCTACCGCGATATCGCGGAGAGCTAGGCATCCATCCAGGGCCGGAGCTTCTCCGGGTTGCGGGTCACCCAGATGTGCCTGATCCGGCCGTCCGCGATGTCGAACGCGAACACCGTGACGGTGACGCCGTCCTGCTGCGCTACCAGTCCGGGCTGGCCGTTGACCGCGCGTTCCAGCAGTGTCACGCCGTTGGTCGCGCGGTTGGCGATTTCGACCCAGGCACGGGCGATCTGCTCGCTGCCTTCGATCGGGTCCAGGAAGGAGACGGCGCGGCCACCGCTGTCGGCGGATGCGGTGGCGTCGGGGTTGAGCAGGCCGACGAGGGCGGCGATGTCCTTGGCCTCCCATGCCTGTTTGAAGGCCCGGACCACGCAGGCCAGCTGGGTGGTCTGGCCGACCGGAGCCTGGGCGGTGCGGACGCGGCGGCGGGCGGCGGAGGCCAGTTGGCGGCACGTGCCCGGCGTCCGGCCGGTGACCTCGGCGATCTCGGCGAAGGGGTAGCCGAAGACGTCGTGCAGGATGAACGCGACGCGCTCGCCGGGGGTCAGCGACTCCAGCACGACCAGGAAGGCCATGCCGACCGACTCGTCGAGGGTCACCCGGTCGGCGGGGTCGGCGGTGCTGCCATTCGTTTCCGGCAAGGGCTCCGGGAGCCAGTCGCCGACGTAGCGCTCGCGCCGGACCCGGGCCGAGCCGAGCAGGTTGAGGCAGACGCGGCTGGCGACCGTGGTCAGCCAGGCGGCCGGATTCCCGATGGCCTGCTGCTGCGCCGGGGACAGGGCGTACCAGCGGACGTAGGTCTCCTGCACGGCGTCCTCCGCCTCGACCAGCGAGCCCAGCAGCCGGTAGGCGAGATTGATCAGCCGACGGCGTTCGCTCATCACCACGGTCAGGCTGGGATCGGTCATGGCGCCTGCGGCTCCCTTGGTCGGGTCTGTCCTCTCCCATTCGACAAGACAGCGTGCCCGAATGTGAGGCTTCACATTCCACCCCGTTGCGTTGTCGAACCAGTCATGACCATGTCAACGCCCACCACACCATTCACCGAACCCGCGCCAGCGCACGTCCTGGTACGAGCAGCCACCGCGCTGCGCTCGCACGGCTTCACCGTCGAGATCCTCGACGACGTCGCCGCTGCCCGGGTCCGGGTCGACGGCCTGATCCCCGATGGCGCCAGCGTGCTGACCGCCGCCAGCGAGACCCTTCGCGTGTCCGGCATCGACGACGATCTCAACACCAGCGGGCGCTACCAGGCGATCCGGCCGATGACGCTGGCCATGGACCGCGGCACCGCCGCCGACGAGATCCGGCGGCTGCGCGCCACGCCGGACGTGGTGGTGGGCAGCGTGCACGCGGTCACCGAGACCGGCTCGATCGTGGTCGCCTCGGGTACCGGTAGCCAACTGCCCGCATATTCCGGCGGCGCCGCCCGCGCGATCTGGGTGGTCGGGGCGCAGAAGGT
This sequence comes from Pseudonocardiaceae bacterium, assembly GCA_036494465.1. Classification (GTDB taxonomy): domain Bacteria; phylum Actinomycetota; class Actinomycetes; order Mycobacteriales; family Pseudonocardiaceae; genus CAJCJE01. The sequence goes on along the minus strand of DASXOJ010000076.1, from coordinate 7,466 downwards.
GGTACCCGACCTGGCCACCGCGCTGCGCCGCGTCGAAGACCACTGCCTCCCGCTGGAAAGCGCCCGCGCCCAGCTCGCGTACGGGTCGCCCAGCGCCATCGGCCGGCTGCTGGTCCTCAATCTGGAACCGAACCCCGAGCATGCCACCGTGCTGCTGCTCGGCGAAGCCATCGGGTTCTGAGCAGTGATCATGGTTACGATCGGCCGGTGGCGAGTGGTCCTGGCGAGCGGGCGCGCCTGCTGGCGCTGACGCGTGAGTTGATCCTCCGGCGGGACGTGATCGGCCTGTCCCTCAGCGAGCTGGCCAGGAGCATCGGCTCCAACAACCGCATGCTGCTCTACCACTTCGGTTCACTGGACGAGTTGCTCGGCGCGGCGGTCGACGACATCGTCAGCGGTACGGAGCTGCTCGATCGGCTCGCCGAGCTGCTCCGGTCGCCGGGCAGCCCGGTGGACCGGCTGGTCGCCGCCTGGCGGCACCTCGCCGATCCGGTCCGCCTGCCGCACCTGCGGTTGTTCTTCGCGCGCTTCGGCATGGCCGTCGACGTGCCCGAGCGCGATGCCGATCAGCTTGGTGCCCGGCTTCGGCTTCACCCAGGCGGCCATGCCGCCATTGAACAGCGTGTTTCGCGAGGAGAGCACCTGGTTGACGCCGAGCGCGATGGCGATGTCGGTGTCGCGCAGGTAGCCGACGGCGGCCACCCGCCGCGGCGGCGTCTTCAGAGTTGCGGTGCCGAGCGTGCCGGACACGCTGGCCGGGAAGCCCTGCACGGTCGCGCCGGGCGGCGTGCTGGTGCCGGTGCCGGCGCAACCGGCGAGCACCAGACCTGCGCCGACGGCACCGGCGAGGAATCCGCGACGGGACAACGCGCCCGACGGGGCGGACAGGGCGCGTGCGCTCACCGGCACGACTCCTCACACTCGATCCAGTTTAGTTAGGCTAACCTAACAGACTTGGTCAACGATCTCTCCGAGCGGCAGAATGGAGCAGGGCACACAGGAGGGGCCGTGACGGACGAGGAACTCGTGTTCGAGTTCGCGCTGACCCGGGTGGATCATCCGGACCGCGATCTTGAGGAAGTGGCCGCGATCGTGGTCCGCAGGCTCGGTCCGAACGCCATGCTCGACTTCGCCTCGCGCAACCTCGCCACCCGGGGTGAACTGCGCGGCGCCGTGTTCCCGACCGCCGTCGAGCACGTGATGCGAGTGGTGCTGACCGCGCGCGGACCCGTCGACTGAAGCTGGCCGATACCGGTCAACGGTCGGCGTTTTCATTGACCGCGATTCCCGCACCTCCCGAAAATCCCTGGTATGCGCCTGGGAATCCGGCTCGCCGTCCTGCTCGCCGCGATGCTGTGCCTCGCACTGCCCGGCTCGGCGTCTCCCGCGAGCGGCACCGTCACCCTCACCAACTTCACCGCGACCGGCGACCAGGTCGCGCGGGTGGACGTGAACGGCAACGCCCTGGACGCGCACGACGGCCAGATCGCCCAGTTCGGCAACACCTACTACCTCTACGGCACCAGCTACACCTGCGGCTACGAATACCTGATCAACGCGAACTTCTGCGGCTTCAAGGTGTATTCCTCGACCGACCTGACGCACTGGACCGATCGCGGCTACGTCGCACTCCCCCGCTCCTGCCAGTACTGCTTCCGCCCGCACGTGCTCTACAACCACCAGACCCACAAGTACGTGCTGTGGGTCAACGACGGCGCGGCGCCACAGGGTTATCTCGTCTACACCAACGACTCCCCGACCGGCGTGTTCACCGAACAGAACATCCCGGCCCTCGCGGTCTCCTGCGGCGTGGACTTCACGCTGTTCGAGGACACCGACGGCACCGCCTACATCGCGCACAACGACGCGTGCCACGGCGTGGACATGGTGGTCGAGCAGTTGACCGGCGACTACCTCTCCACGGACGGCAGCTACACCCGGCTCGGACTGTCCGCTGTGGAGGCTCCGGCGATGTTCCGGCGCGGAAACACCTACTACATCACCATGTCCGACCCGAACTGCGCGTACTGCACCGGAACCGGCACCGGATACATGACCGCGTCCTCGCCGCTGGGCCCGTGGACCGGTGCGTCCGGCGTCGCGCAGCCCTGGACAGTGAGCAACGGCCAGCTGCACGTCGACGGCGGCGGTCTCGGCACGACGACCCAGGGCGCGTCGTGGACGGACTACACCTTCGCCAGCGATGTCGCCCCGCAGCAGACCGGCTCGCTCAACGGCGGCAGCTACGCGCAGGCCGGTCTCGCCTTCCGGGTCGACAGCAACGGCGACGGCTACGCGTTCCTGCTCTCTAACTATGCCTACAGCTCCGCGAACGCGGGCGGATACCTCGCGTTCGTCAAGCTCACCGGCGGCAGCGCGGCGCTGGTGAGTTCGGCGGCGCTGCCGTTCGCGGTGACCGGCGGCCAGACGTATCACGTCGCGATCGGCGTGCAGGGCAACACCTTCACCGCGACCGTGAACGGCACGCTCGCCGACACCGTGACCGACGCCAGCTACAGCGCTGGCGCGGTGGGTTTGCTGGAGAACCAGGGCGACAACGAGTCCACGACCGTCGACAACGTCGACGTGACCGGACCCAGCGGGCAATCCCTGTTCGCCGACGATTTCAGCTCCGGCACGCTCACCGGCTGGCAGCCGCCGACCCGCAACACCGCGATCCTGATCAGCCCCGACTCGTGCGGCGGTCAGCCCTCGTTCGTCGCACCGTTGCAGGGCGCCAAGGGCAGCACCGTCTACCTCTACGGCAGCGACCTGTGGAACGCGCACCGCAACGAGGGCGAGTCGAACTTCTACTGGGCGCCGCTCCAGTTCGCCACGAACGGCGCGATCCAGCCGATCGCCTGCACGGCAACGGCGACCGTCGCGCTCGCCGACGACATCCCTGGTCACCAGAACACGCTGCCCGGTCAGGATCAGAGCAGCGGGGTCGCCGGATTCACCGACAGCTGCCTGATCAACGGCGGCGCGCAGGCGACGCAGTCGTTCACCGCGGGCCGGTCGGGCACGTTGCGGCAGGTGCAGGTCGCCGCCTACCAGGAGACCACGCCCGCGAAGCGGTCCGGCCAGCTGCCCGCGGACGAGGGCCCGAGCCCGAACGCGCCGCTGTCGGTGTCGCTAGTCTCGCTGGATGGCCAGGGCACGCTGGCGACCCAGGTGTTCGACCCGAACATCGTCGGCTGGGCGCCGGACGAGCTGACCATGACGCCGAACGTGCCGGTGGTTGCCGGCCACCACTACGAGATCGTGCTGTCCAGCGCGTCGACCCAGGGTTGCTACGGCGCACTCACCAAGAACGGGAACCTGATGTTCGCGACAGCGGTCCGCTGAGTTACAGCACGCCCTGGCGGGCGGCGAGCACGACGACCTGCACCGGGGTGTGCACGCCGAGCCGGTCGCACAGGGCCCGGATCCGGCGCCGCACGGTGCGTTCGCTCAACGAGAGCCGTCGAGCGATCGCGTCCAGCACGAGCCCGTTGGCGAACAACTGGACTATCGCGCGTTCCTCGTCGTCAAGCACCAGCTCGACGTCCGGCGTGGATACCCGGACCCGCCCGTCGGCCATGGTCGAGCACCTGCTTCCTCGCTAGGAGCCGCCCAGAATTGAAACCTTTCATTTTGCGCGCTCCGAACGTTAATCGACCGCTCATTGCCGGTCAAGGCGCCAACTGCGGGTATACCTCCGGCATGAGCCACGCGGACCAGATCAGAAAACTGCTCGACGAACACGGCACCACGTACGCGCACGAAGCGGGCATCACCCTGCGGGACAAACCCGCACCGCTCTCTCAGCTCCTCGTGCTGACCGTGCTGTTCTCCGGCCGGATCAGCGCCGAGATCGCGGTGTCCACCGCGCGCGAACTCTGGAAATCCGGCTGGCGCACACCGCAGGCGCTGCTCGACTCCACCTGGCAGCAACGCGTGGACGCGCTCGGCAGGGGCGGCTACAAACGCTACGACGAGAGCACCGCGACCTATCTCGCCGAGGACGCGCAATTGCTCATCGACCGCTATCACGGTGATCTGCGCCGACTACGAGATGAAGTCAACGGCGACCCAACGGGAATTCGGGAACGAATAACCGAATTCCGCCGAATCGGGCCGGTCGGCGCGGAGATCTTCTGCCGCGAAGCCCAGGCGGTCTGGCCAACGCTGCGCCCCAGCTTCGATCGCAGAGCGCTCACCGCCGCCGCCACCATCGGCCTGCCCGACGACCCGGCGAAACTCGCCGCGCTCGTTCCCGCCGACGACCTCGCCCGGCTCGCCGCCGCGCTGGTGCGCAGCTCGCTGTCCCGCGGCTGACACCCGGCTGGGAGACCAAGCAGGCACCCGGCATCATGACCGCGGTGAACAACCCGACCGTCGCGGCACCGGCCGCATGAGACCCGGCGACCAGTCCCCCTTCCACTGGGAAGGCCTGGCCAGACCCGAGACCCTCAACGAAGTCCGCCGCGCCATCAAGATCTGGGGCACGCACGCCGGTCTCGGCACCGAACTGCTCTCGTCGGTCATGCTCGCCGGCTACGAAGCCATGGCGAACGCCGCCGAACACGCCTACCGCGACGCGGAACTCGGCCCGGTCGCGATCACCATCGCCGCCACCGACAGCACGCTCACCGCGGCCATCACCGATCACGGCCACTGGCGCCAGCCAACCGCGGGCGGGTTCGGTGGACGTGGCCTGCTGCTCATCGAAGGCATGGTCGACGAGCTCACCGTCACCCGCAGCGGCAAGGGCACCACGGTCCGGATGAGCTGGACGGTCCCGCCCCTACCAGCCGAATCCCCGATCGGCGATGCCGAAGCGGACGACGAGGACGCGCAAGACCGGCTGCGCGGCATCGAAACCATCACCGACCCAGCGCTGGCCCGGCTCGACGCCGAGGCGATGACCGAGGAGATGCTGGCCCGGCTGCGCGAACTGCTCGACGTCGACACCGCGACCGTCCTCGAATACGACGCGTTGTCCGACCAGCTCATCGCGACCGCCGCCAGCGGACTCGAAGCCGAAGTGCGCCAAGGCGTCCGGGTGCCGTTCGGGCTCGGCTTCGCGGGCACCGTCGCGGCCCGCCAGCAACCCATGGTCGTCGACAGCGTCGACGAGACCACCGTGCTCAGTCCGCTGCTCTGGGAAACCGGCCTGCACACGCTGCTCGGCGTGCCCATGCTCGCGGGTGGCCGGCTGATGGGCGTGGTGCACGTCGGCTCGCTCGCGCCGCGTTCCTTCGGCGAACACGAGATCGGCCTGCTCCAGCTCGCCGCCGACCGGCTCGCGCTGGCCACCCAGGCGCAGGTCTCGCACGCGGAACGCGCGGCGGCGACCGCGTTGCAGCGCAGCCTGCTCCCCGCCCGCCTGCCCGTGGTGCCGGAATTCGACTTCGCGGCGCGCTACGTGCCCAGCGCCGAACTCGGTGTCGGCGGCGACTGGTACGACGTGTTCGCCCTGCCCGAGGGGCGCGTCGGCATCGTCATCGGCGACGTGTCCGGGCACGGGCTGAGCGCGGCGGTGATCATGGGGCGGCGCGCAGTGCCCTGCGCGCGTACGCGCTCGACAACGACTCGCCCGCCGTCGTCCTGGACAAACTCGACCGCAAAGCCAACCACTTCGAAGCGGGCACCATGGCCACGGTCGCGTACGGCGTCATCGACCTGGCCCGGCACCACCTGCGCCTGTGCCTCGCCGGCCACCTGCCGCCCGTGATCGCGGTCCCCGGCGAGCAGGCCAGATTCGCCGACATCCACCCCGATCCGCCGATCGGTTTTGATCTGCGCGCCAGACCGCGCAGCTGCCACACCATCGACCTGCCGCCGGGCGCGCTGGTCTGCTGTTACACCGACGGTCTCATCGAACGCCGCGGCCAGCCCATCGACGACGGCCTGCGGGCGTTGCTCGGCGTCGTCACCCCCGATCGCGCGGAAACCACCTGTGCCCGGCTGATGTCTCGTTTCGTCGGCACCCAGTCGCTCGCCGACGACGTGGCCGTGCTCGTCGCGCACCACAACCTGCGCTCACTCAATGATTCCTCAATTGCGCCCATCGGCTGACAACCTTGAGCCCACCTGGCGAGTCCTTATGAGGTGAGGACCGAAAGGTGGCGGCGATGAGCCGCCGCGAGGAGGACTACCGCGAGTTCGTCGACGCCAACGCGGCCCGGCTGCACCGCACCGCCTACCTGCTCTGCGGCGACTGGCACCTGGCGAACGACCTGGTCGCCCAGACGCTGGTGAAGGCGTTCCGGCAGTGGCGCCGGGTGCGCTGGGCGGAGAACCCGAGCTCGCTCGTGCACCGGATCATGGTCGCCGAGTTCAAACGGTACTGGCACCGCCACCGCGACCTGCCCGTTCGCGCCGACGACGGGCACGAGGCGATCGTCGCGGACGTGCCGGACGGCGTGGTGAACCGCGCCGATCTGCTGCGCGCGCTGCTGCGCCTGCCCACCCGGCAGCGCATCGTGGTGGTCCTGCGCTACCTGGAGGGGATGAGCGAAGCGGAAACGGCCGCCGTCCTGCGATGCGGCGACGGCGCGGTGCGCAGCCAGACCGCGCAGGCCATGAACGCGCTCGGCGGCCACCTGAAACACAAGGAGTTGCCAATTTGACGTCCTCCCTGTGCTGAAGCACAAGGATTCCAACTACGCGACCGAGGAGGTCACGCGTTGAGGTTCACGGTTCACCAGCCCAGCCAACACCGGGCCTCCCCGCGCAGTCACGACACGCCCTGCCGCGATATTCCTCGCCGCGTTCACATCAGCATTACCGGTATACGCGCAGGCCACGCAGCGGAAGAGAGCTTGGCTCTTGCGACTCTCCGCCCCGACATGCCCACACACCGAACAACACTGACTCGTGAACGCGGGATCGACTCGTTCCACCCGACCGGCAGCCTTGTCCTCCAAGCGAGTGGCGAACGCCGTCCACGCGGCATTCACAATGGACCGGTTCAGACCCGCCTTCTGCGCCACGTTGCGTCCGGGTTGATCGATGGTGCCCCGGGCCGAGCGGACCATATTCGCCACCCGCAGATCCTCAATGCGAATCAGGTCGTAGCGGCGAGCGATAGTCGTGGAGGTCTTCTCCACGAAATCCCGGCGCCGATCCGCCGCGCGCGCATGCACCCTCGCCACCCTGGCCTTTGCCCGCTGCCGTCGGTGGGAGCCGCGCTGGCAGCGGGACAGTGCACGCGCCGCCTTCCGGACACCCAGCGGCGGCGGAGCTTGGTAGGTGGCGCCGTCGGACAGGGCCAGCGTGACCGCGACACCACGATCGATACCCGCCACGCTGCCGTCGCCAGGCCCCTCCAGTGGTGCGGGGATCACCGCGAAGGCGATATGCCAACGTCCCGAGGGATCCAGCGTCACCCGGTAGGACTTCCACTCGGCCAGGTCCCGGCTGCGCCGCAACCGCACCCAGCCGACCTTCGGCACCGCGACCCGCGACCAGCGCCGGTT
>DASXOJ010000075.1:0-16627 GCA_036494465.1 Pseudonocardiaceae bacterium | reverse complement strand
GCGGGTGATCCACGACGATCCCGGCACGACAGTGCGCCACCTGCGGACGTTCCTGAGCGGAGCGACCGATGCCGGGGCGCGCGCCCACTACGAGCGGTTCATCGCGCCGTATTTCACCACCGACGATCAGGTCGACCTGGCGGTCGGCGAAGCCGGGATCGCCACGGTCGCCGCCGAACTCGGCGTGCCGCGCAACGTGACGGCGAGCGAGTTCTGTCGGGTCGCCAAGGCAACCTGATCGGCGCGGCGCGCGTGTGTTGGTCGTGTCAGCCACTCCTGAGGGAAAGTGAGGACCCGACCTTGGCCGCATCCCGGAATCGGCTCATATTCGCGATCTGTTCGACGGTGACCGCGTTGGCAGCACTCGGTGTGCCCGCGCTCGCCGCGACCGGACCGGACGTCGCGACGCTGCGCGCTGAACTCGCCGACGGCACGCTGCTCGACTCGCACGGCGTGCGGGAGATGTGCGTGTCCGGCAGCGGTTGCCAGGCGGAGGTGGTGACCAGCGGGGTCGGTTCGTCGACGCCGTTGTCCACCACGTCGCCGGTGGGGCTCGGCGCGGACGACCTGGCGCGCGCCTACCACCTGCCACCGGCGCAGGCCGGGCTGCCGAACACCGTCGCGATCATCGACGCGGGCGCGTATCCGAGCCTGGAGTCCGACCTGGCCGTCTACCGCGCGCAGTACCACCTGCCGCCGTGCACGACGCACAACGGCTGCCTGAAGATCACCGACATCAACGGCGGCCCGCCACCCGCCGCGAGCACCGACGGGTTCGACCAGGAGGTTGAGGAGGGCGACGCGGTCGAGACCTCGCTCGACGTCGACATGGCCTCGGCGGCCTGCCCGGACTGTCACATCACCGTGTTGCTCGGCGACGATTTCATCGGCAGCGGCAATCCGACGTTCGACCAGAAGGGCGGCGCGTACGCGACCGCCTACCAGACCGCGGTCAAGCAGGGCGCGAACACGGTCAGCCTGAGCGACATGTTCGGCGACACCCCGAACCTGGACGGGCCGACCGGCAGGAAGTTCGACCACCAGGGCGTGCCGCTGTTCGTGTCGCTTGGCGATGTGGCGGGCGGTGCCGCCCAGACCAAGAAGACGGCGACAGCCGACGAAGAGGCGGGCTGGCCGCAGGACCTGCCGTGGGTGGTGTCGGTAGGTGGCACGTTGTTGAAGCCGACCGACGCGAGCCGCACCTCGTTCACCGAAACCGCCTGGCCGGGACTGGCGGGCAGTTGCGCGTCGACGTTGCCGAAGACCGACGGGCAGCCCACCTCCATCGCGGCGAGCTGCAAGGGTTTCCGCACCGGCTCGGACGTGTCCGCGATCGCCGATCCGAGCAGTGGACCCGCCGTCTACGACAGTTACGCGCCGAGCACCGGCACGCCCGCCGACTGGATGGTCAGCGGTGGTACCAGTGCGTCCGCGCCGTTCGTGGCGGCCTGGTACGCGCGCGGTGCGGTGACCAAGCTGGCGCACGGACCGAGCCAGTTGTACGCGGCGCCGCCGTCCACCTTCCACGACATCACCAGCGGCGGCGCTCCGGCGAGCCTGTGCGGCACCCTCGGCTGGGCACCCGCGCTGTGCCAGGCCGGTCCGGGCTGGGACGGTCCGACCGGGTTGGGCACCCCGAACGGGCTGCACCTGTTCTGAGGCGGCACCTGTTCTGGGCACAACGTCGCCTTACGGAGCCGTGACAGGAGGCTGATTCGCTACCGGCGCGCGGCGCGGCAGGCACCACCCGGACGAGCAGACCGCGCCGTGCTGGGTGGAGATCTCGCACGACGGCCGCTACCTGTTCGCGGTGAACACCGCGGCGGCGACCTGACCGAAATCGAATCGTCGCCGGTCGCCCTCCCGGCGAATTCCGCGCCCAGCGACCTCGTGGTCAACTGAACCGCGTCTGCCATACCGGGTTCTGTTAGAAAGCCCGGTATGGCAGACGTTGTGGCGTCGGCGAACGCGGGTCTGGTGCGCAGGTCAGGAGAGCGCATCGCGCGGTTCCTCGGCATCCCGTACGCGGCGGCGCCGTTCGGGCCCAACCGGTTCGCCGCGCCGGTCCCGGTGACGCCGTGGGCGGGTGAGCGCGACGCGACCGAGTTCGGTCCGACCCCGCCCGGCGCGGGCCTCGGCGCCGAGTCGACGATGATCTATCCCGATCCGATCATCCTTGGCGAGGACTGCCTCAACCTCAACGTGTGGACGCCCGATGTCGCCGACCGGCTGCCGGTGCTGGTGTGGTTCGCGGGCGGGGCGAACGTGCTGGGCTCGGCGGCGCAGCCGATCTTCGACGGGACCACGTTCGCGTGCAACGGCGTGGTGCTGGTGTCGGTCAACCACCGGCTCGGCGTCGAAGGGTTCGCGCACCTGCCGGACGCACCGGCGAACCGGGCAGTGCTCGATCAGATCGCCGCGCTGACCTGGATTCGGGACAACATCGCGAACTTCGGCGGTGACCCGAACGCGGTCACCATCGCCGGTGTTTCCGCTGGTGCGGGCGCCGTGCTGACCCTGTTGTCGTTGGACACCGGGCTGTTCCGCGGCGCCATCATCCAAAGTGGACTGCTTGCGCTCGGGCACACTCCGGGGGACGCGGCGCTGGTCACCGCCGAGGTGGCGCGGCAGGCCGGAGTCGAGCCGACCGCTGCCGGGCTGCGCGACGTCGATCCTGGCCGGCTCGCCGAGATCGCACTCGCGGTGAGCGCCGACCCTTCGATGCCGGGTACCGGGCTCGTGTTCGCGCCGGTGATCGACGGCGAGCTGATCACCGCGCAACCGCTGCGCCGGGTGCTCGACGGCGCAGGGCGCCAGGTCGACGTGCTGATCGGATTCGCATCGGACGAGCTGTTGCGGCTGCTGCCGGACGGCGTCGAGCCTGGCGCGCTCGGCATCGACTCAGCGACCGAGCAGCGCTACGCCGACGCGCGACCCGGCGCGTCCGGCCCGGAGTTGTCGGCCGCCGTACTCACCGACCGGATCTTCCGCGAACCCGCCTATGCGTTCGCGCGCGAACGTGCCGGCACCTACCTCTACGAGTTCGCCTGGCGTTCGCCGTTGCCGGGCGTCGGTGCCGCGCACGGGCTCGACGTCGGTTTCGTTTTCGACAACCTGGGCCACTGCACGCTGGAGGGCGACGCGCCGCCGCCGGGCCTGGCGGGCGCGATGCACAGGGCCTGGGTGACGTTCGTGCGGTTCGGTCGCCCTGGCTGGTCGGCGTATCCGCAGCTGATGGTCTTCGACGTCAAACCGCGCACCGAAACAGCTGGTTAGACCGCGGTCACCGGTGTCAGCCAGCCCACGCTACGGCGTGCTTGGCATTCGTGCGCCGAGCACGCCGGTCCCGGACAGGTGCTCGATGACCGCGTCCGCGAGTTCCCCTGCGTCGATCGTGCCGCTCGCGTCCAGCCGCAGCTCGGGCGATTCCGGGCGTTCGTAAGGTGAGTCGATGCCGGTGAAGTTGGGCAGTTCGCCGCGGCGCGCCTTGGCGTAGAGGCCCTTGCGATCGCGCGCTTCAGCGACCGCGAGCGGCAGGTCCAGGTGCACCTCGACGAACTCCCGCGTACCGACCAGCTCGCGCGCGAGCTGGCGTTCGGTGTGGAACGGCGAGATGAACGAGGCCAGCACGATCAGACCCGCGTCCGCCATCAACGCGGCGACGTGCGCGACCCTGCGGATGTTCTCGGCCCGGTCGGCGTCGGTGAAACCGAGGTCGGCATTGAGGCCGTGCCGGATGTTGTCGCCGTCGAGCAGGTAGGTGTGGAAGCCCTTCTCGTGCAAGCGTTGCTCGACCAGATTGGCCACTGTGGACTTTCCGGCGCCGGAAAGGCCGGTGAACCAGACCACCGCCGACTGCTGCCCCTTGTGCCCGGCCCTGGTCTGTTTGGTGACCGCCGCGTCCTGCCAGTGGATGTTGGCGGCCCGGCGGCGCGCGGCGCTCAGCATGCCCGCGGCGACGGTGGTGTTGCTGATCCGGTCGATCAGGATGAAGCCGCCGGTGTCCCGGTTGTCGCGATAGGCGTCGAACGCGATCGGCGCGTCCAGTTCGATCGCGCAGGCGCCGATCTCGTTGAGCGCCAACGTTTGCGCTTGCGCGTGCTCGCCGGTGTTCACGTCGATGGTGTGGTCGGGCGCGGCGATCCGGGCGCCGACCGTGCGGGTACCGATCTTCAGCAGGTAGGGCCGTCCCGGTTGCAGCGACTCCTCGCCCATCCAGACCAGGTGCGTGTCGAACCGGTCGGCGACGGCGGGCGCGTCGGAAGCGGCGGCGATCACGTCGCCCCGGCTGACGTCCAGTTCGTCGGCGAGGGTGATCGTCACGGACTGACCGGCGACCGCGCGGTCGAGATCGCCGTCAGAAGTGACGATGCGCGCGACCGTGCTCTCCTTACCGGACGGCACAATACGGACGCGATCACCAGGCCGGACCTGCCCGGCGACCAGTTGACCGGCGAAGCCACGGAAATCGGAGTTCGGCCGGTTCACCCACTGCACCGGCAGGCGCAGCGGCCGGGCGTGCGCCTCGTCGGTGACGTCGGCCGTCTCCAGGTATTCGATCAGCGACGGACCGTCGTACCAGGGCATGTTCGGGCTGCGCCGGGTGATGTTGTCGCCGCGCAACGCGGACACCGGAATGCACGCGACGTGCCGCAGGCCGATCTCGGCGGCGAACGCACGGTACTGGGTTTCGATGGCCGCGAACGTTTCGGCCGAGTAGCCGACCAGGTCGAGCTTGTTGACAGCGAGGACGACGTGGTCGATGCCGAGCAGCGAGACCAGGAAGCTGTGCCTGCGGGTCTGGGTGAGCATGCCCTTGCGCGCGTCGAGCAGGATCACCGCGAGGTCGGCGTTGGACGCGCCGGTGACCATGTTGCGGGTGTACTGCTCGTGTCCCGGGGTGTCGGCCACGATGAACCTGCGGTGCTCGGTGGCCAGGAACCGGTAGGCGACGTCGATGGTGATGCCCTGCTCGCGCTCGGCGGCCAGGCCGTCCACCAGCAGCGCGAAGTCCAGCCCGCCGCCCTGGGTGCCGAGGATCTTCGAATCGTGTTCCAGCGCGGCGAGGTGGTCGGAAAAGATCAGCTTGGCATCGTAGAGCAGCCTGCCGATCAGCGTGCTCTTGCCGTCATCGACACTGCCGCAGGTGATGAAGCGCAGCAACGACTTGGTGGCCAGGGCCGCGTGCGACATCAGAAGTATCCTTCCTGCTTCTTCTTCTCCATGGATCCGCCCATGTCGTGGTCGATCACCCGGCCCTGCCGCTCGGAGCTGGTGCTGAGCAGCATTTCCTCGATGATCTCCTGCAGCGTGGTCGCGTCGCTCTCGACCGCGCCGGACAGCGGGTAGCAGCCCAGCGTGCGGAAGCGCACCGAGCGCTGCCGGGGAGTTTCGTCCGGCGCGAGGCGCATGCGTTCGTCGTCGACCATGATCAACGTGCCCGCCCGGCGCACGACCGGACGCGGGGCGGCGAAGTAGAGATCCACGATCGGGATGTTCTCCCGCTCGATGTACTGCCACACGTCCAGTTCGGTCCAGTTGGACAGCGGGAACACCCGCACGCTCTCCCCCGGCCGCTTGCGCGCGTTGTACAGATGCCACAGTTCGGGCCGCTGCTGCCTGGGGTCCCAGCGGTGTCCGGCGGTCCTGATGGAGAACACCCGCTCCTTGGCCCGCGACTTCTCCTCGTCGCGCCGGGCTCCGCCAAAGGCGAGATCGAAGCGGTGCTGGTCGAGGGCTTGCTTGAGGCCCTCGGTCTTCCACCACTGGGTGTGCAGCGCGGAACCGTGGTCGAAGGGGTTGATGCCGCGTTGCACGCATTCCGGGTTCTGGTACACGATCAGGTCGACCCCGAGCTCGGCGACGAGTTTGTCGCGGAATTCGTACATCGCCTGGAACTTCCACGTTGTGTCCACATGCAACAGTGGAAATGGCGGCTTCGCCGGGTAGAACGCCTTCGTCGCCAGGTGCAGCAGTACCGCGCTGTCCTTGCCGACCGAGTAGAGCAGCACCGGCCGCTCGCTCTCGGCCACTGCCTCGCGGAAGATCTGGATGCTGTCGGCTTCCAACCGTTGCAGGTGCGTGAGTTGGTCCATCGGCCCGCTCAGCTCTTGCTGACGAGTTCGCGGGCCCAGGACCGGAGGAACTCGTAGTGCGGCAGCTGGTATCGGTAGCACTCGGCGAGCAGCGGGGTGTTGTCCACCGTGTGTTCGTACCCGTGCCGCGACTGGTGGAAACCGGAACTCGCGGCGGCGTCGCGATGCCACTGCCGGGTCCGGCTCCACGCTCGATGATCGGTCGGCGCCCAGGACAGCGCTTCCTCAAGGAACGGAATGTCCACTTTGGCGCAGTAGTCCGCGACCGCGCCGGCCGGATCCACGATCAGGTCCTCGGCCTCGACCACCACCGGTCGATCCTCCGTTCCCGGGTACGCCTGCCTGGCGATCTCGGCCTGGTGCTCGTAGCCGACCTCGGCGCAGGTCATCGCCGGGTTCATCGCGTAGTGCGAGGCGATCGACGCGCGCGGGTCGCGCACGATGAAGGTGTGCCGCCCGACCTCCGGAATCCGCGCGCCGCCGTTGTTCAGGTAGTCGTACTCGGTCGTCTCCTTGACGAACACCCGCCGCTCCCGCGCGTGCTCGACCAGCAGTTCGAGCAGTTCCTCGTGCTTGGTCGCGGTGTCGTCGCCGATCGTCACGTGTCCCTGGACGACGATGCTGGAGAACGGTTCGTGGATGACCTCGTGGTCACCCCGCTCGATCATCATCCGCAGGAAGGCGGTCGAGAGCGATCGCGGCGGGCTCCACAGGAACAACAGTTGCCCGCTCATCCGGCGCGCTCCGCGCTCAGGCTTTTTGGCCGGATGTCGGTCCACTCGCGTTCGACGTACTCGACGCACTCCGCGCGCGTCGCCGGACCGAAGACCGGCTGCCAGCCGGGCGGCACGTCGAGGAACTCCGGCCACAGGGAGTGCTGGTTCTCGTCGTTGGTCAGAACGCGGTAGCTGATGTCGTCGCGTTCGAAGGGGTTGTCCATCGTTGTGTCCTTTGTGGATGCTCAGAGCCGGATGAGTTCGGCGACGCGCTCACCGATCATGTGCAGCACTTCGGCGCGGGCGAGCTGGCGGTGCAGGTACTTCAGCGCCATCACGTCCACCGGGCCGGTGACGAAGCGCCGCCACAGCGGCGAGAAGTACTGCTCAGGAGTGCGCGCGGCCATCGCTTCGACAAAAAGAATTCCGCCGTCGTACCTTCCGAAGTCGTGGTTGTCGACGAGTTTGATCATGTTCTCGTAGAAGTCGACGATCGACCGGCCCTTCTGGCGCATCAGGAACGAGTACGGTCCCTGGCGCTGGCAGAGCTGGTCATAGAGCAGGTCGGCGGTGAGCTTGGGGCGATCTTCGACGGCGATGTCCAGGTCGAAGTGGCGGGCGACCGCGTTGAGCCGTTGCACCTGGGTGACCCGGCCGGGCGGAGTCGGGCGCGAGTCGAGCATGGCCAGCAGCGCGACCTCCTCGCCCGCCCGCTGCAACTGGACACCGACCTCGTGCGCGATCTCGCCGCCCGCGCACAACCCGAGCAGGTGGTAGGGGCCATGCGGTTGGATCGCGCGGATCTCGCTGAGGTAGTCGGCGGCCATCTCGGTCAGCGTCTGCGGCATCGCGTCGTCCGGTCGCAGCCCGCGCGCCTGGATGCCGTAGATACCAACGGATTCCGGGATCGCGTGCGCGAGTGGGTAGTACAGCCAGCTCAGCCCGCCGAGCGGGTGGATGCAGAACAGCGAGGTCTCGCCGGTGCCCGGTCGCAGCGGCACCACCACGTCCAGCGCGGAATCGTCGCGACTGGCGTCGACCCACTCTGCGAGGTCCTTCGCGGTCGGCAGCGCGGCAACCACCAGCGGGTTGATCGGCACACCGAACTCCCGCTCGATCGCCTCGGTCAGTGCCTCGATGGTGTCGCGGCCGCCGCCGACGTCGAAGATGTTGTCCTCGGGCGCGACCCGTTCGACGCCGAGTGCGGTCGCGACGAGCTCGCGCATCCGCTCGACGCGTTCCGGGTCGTCGTCCGTGGCGCTGGGCGCGTTGGCCGGTAGCGCGCCGATCTGCTCGGCGAGGTCAGCGAGCGTGGTGCTGGCGAACACGGTCCGGAACGGCAACTCGACGCCGAACACCGAGCGCACCCGGCTCACCAGCTGCATGGCGAGCAGCGAATGCCCGCCCAGCGCGAAGAAGTTGTCGTCGCGACCAACGCGTTCGATGACGAGGACTTCCTCCCACAGCGCGGCCAGTTGTTCCTCAGCCGGACCGGCAGGCGGCACGTGCTCGCGGGCGGCGATCACCTCGCCGGGATCGGGCAGCGCGGTACGGTCCAGCTTGCCGTTCGGGGTGACCGGCAAGCTGTCCAGCAGCACGAACACCGACGGCACCAGGTAATCGGGCACAACGGCGGACATCGCCTTGCGCAACCCGATCTGGTCCAACTCGGCTTCTGGCACGACGAAGGCGACCAGCCGACTGTCCAAACCGGACCCGTAGACCAGCGCGACCGCCTGACCGACGCCGTGCAGACCGCGCAGCGCTGCCTCGACCTCGCCCAGTTCGATCCGCACCCCACGCACCTTGACCTGGTCGTCGGCCCGGCCGTGGAACTCGATCGCGCCATCTGCGCGCCTGCGCCCGAGGTCGCCGGTGCGGTACATGCGTTCGCCGGGGTAGAACGGGTCGGCGATGAACCGCTGCGCGGTCAGGCCGGGCCGATTCAGATAACCGCGCGCCAGCGGACGTCCCGCGATGCACAGCTCACCGGGCACGCCTGGTGCCGCATGTTGCCCGTCCGGACCGAGCACGTAGATCCGGGCGTTGGCAATCGGGAAACCGATCGGCACGCTGCCCGCGTCGTCCCGGTGGCACTCCCACCAGGTCACGCCGATCGCGGCCTCGGTCGGGCCGTAGAGGTTGTAGAGCCGGGTGCCGGGCAACGTCTCCAGGAACTTCTCGCGCAGACTCGGCGAAAGTGCCTCACCACCGGCGATGACGTGCCGCAGGCTGGTGCAGCCCGCAACGCCCGGCTCGCGGAGGAACGCTTCCAGCATGGACGGCACGAAGTCGGCGAAGGTGATCCGCTCGCGCTGGATGGTCTCCACCAGGTAGCGCGGATCGCGGTGCCCGTCCGGCTCGGCAAGCACCAGCGTGGCGCCGGTCATCAACGGCCAGAAGAACTCCCAGACCGAGGTGTCGAAGGTGAACGGCGACTTCTGCAACACGTGATCGCCGGGCCGCAGGCCGAAGCGTTCGGTCATCCAGCGCAGCCGGTTGTGCACGGCCGCGCGCACGTTGACCACGCCCTTGGGCATCCCGGTCGAGCCGGAGGTGTAGATCGCGTAGACGGCGTCCTCGTCGCCGACCGGGACCGCCGGATCGTGGGTCGGTTCCTCGCTGGCCTCGTTGACGGCCTCCCGCGTGAGCACGACCGAGACACCGGTGTCCGCGACCATGGCGGCATACCGCACTTCGGGCAGGTCCGGGTCCAGTGGTACGAAGCCGCCGCCGGACTTCCACACCGCCAGCAGCGCGACGACCAGTTCGACGCTCCGCTCCATCGAGACGCCGACCAGCACATCGCGCCCCGCGCCAAGGCCGATCAGCCGGTGTGCCAACTGGTTCGCCCTGCGGTCGAGCTCGCCGAAGGTCACGTCCGTACCGGCGAACCGGACGGCGATCGCGTTCGGGTTGTTGCGCGCCCGTTCAGCGACCAGTTCGTGCGCCCACTTCTCGTCACCCCAGTCGCGAACCAGTCCGGTGCTGGCCGTCATCACCGCGCTGCGGTCCTCGGCGCCGAGCAGCGGCAGCCTGCTCACCGGTCGCGCGGGATCGGCCAGTGCCTCGACCAGCAACCGGCGCAGCATGCCGACCATGCGTTCCGCGGTCTCGCGGTCAAACAGATCCAGGGCGTAGGTCAGCTCGCCGCCGAGCCCGGCCGGTCGACCGGTCTCGTCGAAGCGTTCGGCGAAGGCGAAGCTCAGGTCGAACTTGGCGGAGCCGGAGCCCATCGGCAGCCGCTTGATCGCGACATCGTCCATGCTGAACTCGGTCCCGCGGTCGCTCTGCACGGCCACCATGACCTGGAACAACGGGTGCCTGCCGTTGGCCCGGGACGGATTGAGCACCTCGACGACACGCTCGAACGGCACTTCCTGGTGGCTGAACGCGGACAGGTCCTGCTCGCGCACCCGGCTCAGCAGATCGTCGAACGTCGGGTCGCCGGCGAGGTCGGCGCGCAGGACCAGCGTGTCGACGAAGAAGCCGACCAGATCGTCCAACGCCTCGTCCACCCGGCCGGCGGACGGCCAGCCGATCGGGATGTCGGTGCCCGCGCCCAACCGGAACAGCAGCGCGGCGACCGCCGACTGCAACAGCATGAACAGGCTGGCATTGTGCCTGCGCGCCAACGCGGTCAGGCCCGCATGCAGGTCGGCGGGCAGGCGCAGCGGCGCCGAGTCACCCCGGAAACTGGCCTGGTTCGGGCGGGGCCGGTCGGTGGGCAGCGGCAGTTGGTCGGGCAGGCCGGTGAGCAGCTGTTCCCAGTAGTCGGTGTGTGCCTTGCCGAGTCCGGCCGATTCCCGTTGCCACAGCGCGAAGTCCGCGTACTGCACCGGCAGCTCTGTCCACTGTGGTGCTTCACCCGCCCTGCGGGCCCGGTACGCCTGGCCGAACTCGCGCATGAACGGCGCCATGGACGCGCCGTCCGCCGCGATGTGGTGCAGCACCAGGACCAGCACGTTCTCCTCAGGGCCGACCGCGAGCACGTGCGCGCGCAGCGGAATGTCCGCGGTCAGGTCGAACGGGGTGCGGACGATGCGCAGGATCGCGTCGTCCAGTTCGTCGCGGGCCACGCGTTCTTCGCGCAGCACCTTGCCCACCTCGGTCACCGGCAGCACGCGCTGCCGGGGCGCGCCGTCCAGCAGCGGGAACACGGTGCGCAGCGGCTCGTGCCGCCGGACCAGGTCAGTGATCGCCTGGTTCAGCGCGATGACGTTGAGCGCGCCGGTCAGGTACTGCACGACCGGGATGTGGTAGCCGGGGTCGTCGGTGCGCAGCTGGGCCGTGAGCCACAACCGTTGCTGCGGGTAGGACAGCGGGATCAACGCGGGCCGCACGCGACGGCGCAGTACGGCACGCGTGCCCTGGCGCAGGACGGCAACGCGTTTGGCCAGGTCGGCGAGCGTCGACGTTTCGTAGAGGTCGCGGACCGGCAGCTCCACGTTCATCGTCGAACGCACCCGGTTGACCAGCTGCGTTGCCAGCAGCGAATGGCCGCCGAGGTGGTAGAACTCGTCCTTGCGGCCGACCTTCGGCACCCCGAGGATGTCCTCCCACAGCCGCGCCAGCGTCTGCTCGACCGCGCCGACCGGCGCCTCGTAGCCACGTCCGTTGACCGCGTCGCCGGGGTCGGGCAGAGCGGCCCGGTCGACTTTTCCGTTCGGGGTCAACGGCAGGCTCTCCAGCACCACGAACACCGACGGCACCAGATAGTCCGGCACGGCAGCGGCCAGTTCGCGGCGCAGCTCGCTGGGATCCAGGCCAGCCGCGCCAACGTCGGGCACCAGGTACGCGACCAGCCGACGATCGACCCCGGCGCCGTGCACGGCCGCGACCGCGTGACCGACGCCGGTCAACCGCACCAGCGCGGCCTCGACCTCGCCGAGCTCGACCCGCACCCCGCGCACCTTGACCTGGTCGTCGACGCGCCCGACGAACTCCAGTTGCCCGTCGGCACGCCTGCGCACCACGTCCCCGGTGCGGTACATCCGCTCTCCCGGCCCGCCGAACGGATCGGCGACGAACCGCTGCGCGGTGAGCCCGGCGCGGTGCAGATACCCGCGCGCCAAGCCTGCCCCGGCCAGATACAACTCACCGTACGGTTGCTGCCGCAGGAACTCGTCGAGCACGTAGGCGCGCACGTTGTCCAGCGGCCTGCCGATCGGCGGGATCGCATCGCCGGAGAGCGGCTCGCTCATGGTCGCGGCGACGGTGGCTTCGGTGGGGCCGTAGGCGTTGAACATGTTCCGGTTGCGCGACCAGCGCGCCACCAACCCGGGCGGGCACGCCTCGCCCGCGACGATCACGGTGACCCCGTCCGGCAGACCGCCTTCCGCCTCCACTGCGGAGAGCAGCGAGGGCGGCAGAGTCACGTGCGTGACACCGAGCTTGTGCACCAGCGCGGCACTGGGCAGTCCGGTCTCCGAGCGCGACCAGTCCGCGATGACCACCGCCGCGCCGGAGAGCAGGGTCGACCAGACCTCGGAGACCGCGGCGTCGAAGCTCACCGACGCCTGCTGCAACCGCCGCTTCCCGGGCCCGAGGCCCAGCCGACCGCGTTGCGCGGCAACGAGATTCGTCACGTTCCGATGCGCGACCACGACGCCCTTGGGCGCCCCGGTCGAGCCGGACGTGTAGATCACGTAGGCGGCGTTGTCCGCGCGCAGCGGCGCGTGCCGTTCGATGTCGACGATGTCGGTGGTGCCGTGTTCGGCGAGTTCGGCGGCAACGGCGGCGTCGTCCAGCACAACCGCTTCGGCACCGGCCGGTAGCACCGTGCGGCCGGCCGCCGTGGTCACCACGACGCGAGCCTGCGAGTCGGACATCATGAACTGGGCGCGCGCGGTGGGATAGGCGACGTCGACCGGTACGTACGCACCGCCCGCCTTGGCAACGGCCAGCGCGGCAACCACGAACTCGACCGACCGGTCCAGCAGCAGCACCACGGTGACCTCGGGACCGATGCCGCGCGAGATCAGCAGTCGCGCCAACCGGCTGGACCGCCGGTCCAGCTCACGAAACGAGACCTGATGGTCGTCGGCGACGATCGCGACGTCCTCCGGCGCGCGCTCCACCTGCGCGGCGAACAACCGGGGCAGGGTGTGCGTGGATGCCGGCCGGTCGGCGAGCGTCACCCCTGGCGAGACCGAACCCGTCATCGACACATGCCCCCGCTCTGGAACGAATGCTGGAATGTCCCCAGATTCATCGAAGATCGACATATCCAGCAACGTGACGCGATTCATCGTCTTTTCGGCGCGGCCGGTGCAACATTTCGGCGCAGTACGGCGTAGCCCCCTGCGACACCCCTCGGACCAGGAGTGATCGCGCGCCCAGCCGTCCCGGCGTGGCTCGCCCAAGCGTTGACAGCTTTGATTCGCGTTACCGGCATGGCGCACATCGGCCGTTCTTGGCCCAGCACGCAACAAAACGCACTACTCAGGCGTCCGGGCGCCGAGTTAGTCCACAGTGGACTAGTTGGCCGGTTCCGGTCAACCACGCTGCCATTGGTTGACGCCTTCTGGCACCGCTGGCGAACATGAGCGGCATGGCGATCACCCCGGGACGTCGAGCGTTCCTGAAGACCTGCCTCGGCACGGCAACGCTCGCCGCCGTCGGCCTCCCGCCCGGCCTGGCCACCCCGGCCGACGCCACGCCCGTGTCCGCCGACTGGCGCCGTTACGTACGTAGTCCTGCGAGTCGCGAGGTGCGGCCCGCGCGGGTGCTCGCCGCCACCGGCGACGTGCACAACGCGGACGCGCTGCTACGACCGGGCGGCGGAGTCACCGTGCTGACCCGCGCCAAGCCGGTGCCGCCGCCGACCTGGCCGACCGGCACAACGGCGAGCGCGTCCTCGTCGCACGCGCCCAACGGCGGCGACAACGGCACGACGACCACCTACGACGCGTCGAACGCGATCGACGGCGACCCGACCACGTTCTGGAACGACGACACCCAGGGCGCCTACCCGGACGTCCTGACCATCACCGTGCCGCAGGCGGCGGCGTTGCCCGGCATCACGCTGCTGTCGAACTCCGACGGCGTCCCGGTCGATTTCACCGTCGACACCTGGGACGGCGCGCAATGGGTGAACGCCGCGACGATCACCGGCAACAGCGCGGTTCAGGTCGTGGTGCCGTTCACCGCGCCGGTCAGCACGACGCAGCTGCGGATCACCGTCACCCAGGACCAGAACACGCCGCAGGGCGAGTTCACCAGGGTCAACGAGGTGTATCCCGGGCTCGTCGAGCCGGTGGTGCCGCCGAGCGTGACCATCGATTTCGGCATCAACGTGGTCGGCTACCCGAGGATCGCGTTCGCCTACGCCTCGGACAACAACCCAGGCGTACGGCTCGCGTTCTCCGAGACCACCCAGTACCTGTCCGACCGGTCGGACTTCGCGCGTTCGGACAACGCGGGCGGTGGGCCGGGCACCGACCAGTACGCGGTGCCCGCGAAGGGCGGCGTATGGGCCGACCGCGAGGGTTACCAGTCCGGTCAGCAGGTGTACGCGGAGGGCCTGCACGGGTTCCGCTACGTCAAGATCACCCTGGACGCCCTGCCCACCGACGCGCCTGCCGCGACGCCCTACGGCACGGTCGCGATCGACGCGGTGTCACTGGACTGGGGCGCGTACTTCGGCACGCCGCAGAACTACGCGGGCTGGTTCCTGTGCTCCGACGACGACCTCAACCGCTACTGGTACGGCGCCGCCTACACCAACGAGATGGTCACCGCGCCGTTCCTGGCCGGCGACTGCGATCCGCGCGGCGCGGCCAGCTCGACGTTGCTGGGCAAGCTCGTGTTGCAGGATGGCGCCAAACGCGACCGCGACCCGTACGTCGGCGACATCGGCGTGTCCGGCCGCACCCTCTACCTCACCCACCCGGACGCGGCCTCCGCCGCGCGCAACGTGCTCGGCGACCTCGCGGTGCACCAGCGCGCGGACGGCTGGCTCCCGCCCGCGTCCATCAACGACTACACCCTCCCGCTGTTCGACTATCCACTGTGGTGGGTGATGGCCAGCTGGGACTACGTGCTCTACACCGGCGATCGCGCCTACGCGAGCACCTACTACCCGAACCTGCTCACCGTGCTGGACACCTGGTTCCCGAGCGTCACCAACACGAACGGCCTGCTGGAAAAGGGCCTGAACGGCACCGACGGCTACGGCGACTACGCGTTCCTGCCGCGCTCCGGCGAGATCACCTACTACAACGCCGCCTACGTGCAAGCGCTCGACGCGGCAGCGAATCTCGCGACGCTGCTCGGCAAACCGGCCGATGCGAACCGCTGGACCGCCCGCGCGAGCACGGTCGGCACCGCGATCAACGCCCGGTTGTGGGACGCGAGCGCGGGCGCCTACCTCGATTCGGGCACCGGAGCCGTGCGGCACGCCCAGGACGGCAACGCCATGGCGGTCACCTCGGGGGTCGCCGATCCGACTCGCGCCGCAGCAGCGCTGGGCTACCTCGCCGCGCATACCGCTCAGCCCTACGGCAACGCGTTCATGGACAACGACACGCTATCCGGTGTGGACGGTGCGTCGCAGCGCGTCTACGCGTTCACCTCGTACCCGGAGCTGGTCGCGCGGTTCCAGACCGGCAACGCCGCGTCCGCGCTGGACCAGATCCGGCGCACCTACGGCTGGATGGACACCCACGATCCGGGCATCACCAACTGGGAGGGCATCGGGCCGGGCGGGTCACTGTACGAGGGCGCGTACACCAGCATGGCGCACGGCTGGTCCACCGGTGTGCTGCCCGCGTTGACCAACGAACTCCTCGGCGCCGCACCGACTTCGGCCGGATTCGCGACCTGGCGGGTGGCGCCGCACCCGGGCGACGTGACCTGGGCGCGTGGCGTGCTGCCGACCCCGCACGGCCCGTTGCAGGTCGGCTGGACGGCGACGCCACACCAGTTCCGGCTCACCATCGACGCGCCGCGCGGCACCTCCGGCACCGTGACGCTGCCGTTGCCGGGCCCGGTGCGCGTGGACGGTCGTGCGGTCCGCTCGGCGATCACCAATCTGACCGGCAGCCACGTGATCACGGTGGACCGATAGATGGCCCGGTACTGCTTTCTGTTGCACGTCAACCCGGACCTGCTCGACGAATACCGCGAGCGGCACCGCACGGTCTGGCCGGAGATGCTCGACGCGTTGCGCGAGAGCGGTTGGCGCAACTACTCGATCTTCCTGCGACCGGACGGTCTGCTGGTCGGTTACGTCGAAGCGGACGATCTCGACGCTGCGCAGCGCGCGATGGCCGCGACCGAGGTCAACGCGCGCTGGCAGGCCGAGATGAGCCGCTTCACCGATGGCACCCGGCCCGACGAGTCGTTCGAACTGCTCGACGAAGCCTTTCATTTAGACTGACAGAGCCATTTGGACTAGAGCTTGAGCCACGCTGTGAAGGTGCCACCCTGCGTGGCTTGGTTGCTCTCGTAGTGGTTGTTGTCGGCGCCCCGCGCGAACAACACGACGGTGCCGTTCGGTGCGAGGGTGACCAGCGGATCTGCCACGAACGGCGAGCCGCCGTGGCCGAGATCGTGGCTGGCGCTGAACGCGCCACCGGCCGCCGACTGACCGACCAGTTGGACGTCACCGGAAATAGTGTGCGTGAACGTCGCGATCGTGCCGTTGGGTGCGACGATCGACGCATGCGTCCCGGTCATGTCGCCCGAGGCGGCGATCTTGGCCCAGCCCGCGAACGAGCCACCGGCTGCCGTCTGGTCGTCCAGCCACAGGTCGCCGTCGGCATGCGTGGCGAACAGCGCCACCGTGCCATTCGGCGCGAGCACCGCGGACGG
>DASXOJ010000074.1:0-32516 GCA_036494465.1 Pseudonocardiaceae bacterium | reverse complement strand
CTTCTCGGAATGCAGAATTCCGGTTCCGGCGCTCATTCGTTGCGCGAGACCGGGATAGATGACGTCGGCGTTCCCTTCGGAATCCTGGTGCACGAGTTGTCCCTGCAACACCCAGGTGACGATTTCCATGTCCTCGTGCGGATGCGTCTCGAACCCGGTTCCAGGATCTACAACGTCGTCGTTGGACACCAGCAACAAACCGAAGTGCGTGTTCGACGGGTCGAAATGCCGTCCGAAGGAGAAGGAGTGGTGCGAATCGAGCCAGGACCACTTGGTGTGCATCCGGTCCTCGGCCCTGCGCAGGTCGGTGTCGGTGGTCAAGCCGGCGGGAGCCGGGGTTACCGAGAATGACATCGCACACTCCTCAACTCGTCCCGACAACAGGATAGTTGATGACGCAAGTAGGATTTGTCCGGCTATTTCTCCGCGCGCCCCAGCACGCTGGCCAGCGCGGACCGGAGTTTGTCCTGCGCGGCGGCGGAATCGAGAGCGGACGGATGGCGGAATGCGACATATCCGTCCGGACGCACCAGCAGCGCGCCTTCCTCGTCGAGTTCCCCGACCCGTCGCCATTCGCCGTACGCGTCCCGCGCGTCGTCCCCGCCGATACGTACTACCGGGAGCGGGATACCGAACTCAACGGCGCATTTCTCCGCCGCCGCCACCCAGATCAGCCCGGCGATTCCGGTGATCAGCGTGCACGAACCACGACCGACGAGATCCAATGTGGACACTCGTTGTCCTGCTTCGCCGACCAGCCAGGCATGCGGAAGTTTCGCGCCGGGCCGGGTACTGGGCTGGTGGAAAAGCTCCTGATCGCGCGGCCATTGTTCGGCGGGGCTGCCATCGTCGAGCACGGCACCGGACACATAACGCTGGTTGAGTTCCACACCGTGCGCGTTGAATTCGTAGTTCTTCAACTGGATTGCGGTTTCCAGCGCAGCGCGCCGTTTCTTGCCCGCCGCACTCGGTTCCCGGCAGGCGGCCAGACCGGTCAGGATCCCCTCGTCGTCGCCACCGCCGGCGATGCCCAACGCCTCGAAGATCGGCCCGAACTGGTCACGGGAGAGGTTTGCCCGGTCCACCACCTGCTTGCCGACCGGCGCGCGTTCCGCCGAATAACTGTCCAGCAGCCCCGAACCCGCCTCGCCACGCAGCACCATGGCGAGCTTCCAGCACAGGTTGTAGGCGTCCTGGATCGACGTGTTGGAGCCGAGTCCGTTGGTCGGCGGGTGCCGGTGCACGGCGTCACCGGCGCAGAACACGCGCCCCTTCGAGTATTCGGTGGCATAGCTGTGGTTCACCGTCCACAGCGACGTCGAGGTGATCCGCACCGGGATATCGGCCACGCCGAGCAGGTCCCGGACGATCTCGGTCGCGGCCGCGTCGTCGATGTCCGGCGGCGGTTGATCGATGTCGTAGCCCCAGGTCAGCAGCCATTCGTGCCACGGACGCACCATGCGCACCAGACCCATGCCGATGCCGCCGATGTCCGCGCCGGGGCGCATCACCCAGTACAGGACGCTCGGCCGGTGCGCGACGTAGCGGGACAGGTCTGCCTCGAACACGATGTTCATCGACCCGGCTTTGCCGCTGCGCCCGCCGATCGGCAGACCGATCTGCTCGGCGACCAGGCTGCGGCCACCGTCCGCGCCGATCAGGTAGCGGGCGCGGATCGAGTACTCCTCGCCGCGCACCCGGTCCAGCACGCGCGCGGTCACTCCGTCCGCATCCTGGGTCAGCGACAGGAACTCGGTGTCCAGCCGGATTGTGGAGCCGCGCTTGGCCGCGTTGGACAGCAGGATCGGTTCGAGGTAGGTCTGCGGGAGGTCGATCATGCCGCATGGGCTCGCCGTCGCGTACTCGGACAGCGACGCCGGTCCCGTCCCCCACGTCCTGATCCGGCCGATCTCCTCGCCGACCAGTCCGGTGCACAGCACGGTGTCGCCCATCAGGTGCTGTGGCGTGCCGACCGCCAGCGCCTCCTGCTCGACGCCCAGATCGCGCAGGACTTCCAGGGTGCGCTGGTTGGTGATGTGCGACCGCGGCGTGTTCGCGACCCAGCCGTACTTGGTGACCATGGTGGTGGACACGCCGTAGGTGGCCAGGATCAACGCGGCGGCGCCACCGGCGGGACCGCTGCCGACGACGAGGACGTCGGTGTCGAAATCCGGACTCATTGCTGCTCCCGCGCGATGTGGAAGGTGAACTCGAGGGACCGCCACTCGCCGTCGACCGCGCGACCGTCCGGGGCTGGGCCGGTGTGCGCGACGAAATCGACGATCAGCCCGGACTTGACGCCGAACACGGTGTCCGAGTCGAGGTAGTCGCCGCCCGCCACGAACAGCTGGGTGATCAACTTCTGGTAGCCGGGCGCCATGATCATGAAGTGCACGTGCGGGGCGCGGTAGTGGTGGCGGCCGACCGCGTCGAGCATCTGCCCGACCGGACCGTCGCCGGGGATCGGGTAGGCGGAGGGCAGGATCGACCAGAACCGCAACCCGCCCTTGTCGTCGGTGGTGAACCGGGCGCGCAGCACCGGCCCGTCGAGATCGGGCAGCTGGATGTCGTAGAAGCCGTCCTCGTTGGCCTGCCACACGTCGACGACCGCATCAGGCACGGAATTGCCGTCCGGGTCGGTGATCCGCACGTTCACATACATCGGCGTGCCGTGCAAACCACCGGAGATGTCCGCGCCCAGTGGCGTAATCGGCGGACCGTCCACATAGAACGGTCCGAGTACCGCGGAGGGCGTGGTGTCCGGGGTACGCGAGTTCGTCAACGCGTCGACCACACTCGACACCCCGAGTGTGTCCGAGAGGAGTACGAACTCCTGGCGGACCGGTGTGGTGATGTGCCCGGTCCTGGTCAGGAAGTCGATGGCGTAGGCCCATTCGTCCTCGGTGACGTCGTTGTCGATCGCGTAGCCGTGCAGGGTGCGGACCAGGCTGGACAACAGTTGCCGCACGCGTGGGTCCGGCGTGTTGTCGAAGCTGGCGACCACCTCGTCGGTCAACCAGGTCAGGTCGGGCCCGCCGGTCGTGCTCGACTCGGGCCGGTCCCCCGCCCACGCGGCCCGCAGCAGTTCGGCGATGCCGTCCTCGGTGATCGCGCGCGGGTTCGGGTACGGGCGGGCGGCGGCCAGCGCGGCGACGCGCGGAATGTCGGCGGGGGCGAGGCCCAGAGTGCGCAGCGAGGTGGGTGCGGGCAGCGTCGCGATCAGGTCGAACACACCCGCCGGGGCATCGGGCACGCCGAGCGCGTCCGCGATCTTGCGCATGGCTTCTGGCGCGGCCTGGGCGTTGTAGGCCAGCGTGTAGGGCAGCAGCACGGTG
Organism: Pseudonocardiaceae bacterium; assembly: GCA_036494465.1. GTDB lineage: Bacteria > Actinomycetota > Actinomycetes > Mycobacteriales > Pseudonocardiaceae > CAJCJE01. Next base: position 29,181 of record DASXOJ010000074.1, on the reverse strand, counting down.
TGCGTTGCCGCGTGCGGCAGGTTCAGCGAGCCGCCGACGGTGTGCGCGAGCTTGTGCTGCAACGCCATGCCGACGCTGCCCAGGCAGGTGCCCGCCAGCCAGGCGCCGTGCAGCAGCCGCGCGCGGGCCTCGAGGTCGTCCGGGGTGCGCGCGATGACCGGAAGCGCGGTGGCGATGCGCCGGATGGCGTCCTGCGCGAGCAGATCGGTGACCGGGTTGGCCTGCGCCGAGTACAGCGCCTCGACCGCGTGCGCCAGCGCGTTGATGCCGCTGGTCACGGTGGTTTCCAGCGGCAGGTAGCGGCTCAGCTCGACGTCGTAGATGACCGTTTCGGGCAGCACCGCCGGTGAGGTGAGGGTGGTCTTGACGCCCGCCTCGGTCTGGCCGAGCACCGAGGTCACCTCGGAACCCGCGTACGTGCTGGGCAGCGCGATCTGCGGCAGATCGGTGCGCAGCGCGAGCGCCTTGCCCAAGCCGATCGTCGACCCGCCGCCGATGGCGACCAGGCAGTCCGCGTCGACCTCCTTGACCAGTTGCAACGCCTTCTCGGTCACCTCGACCGGGGTGTGCATGGCAGGGGCGTCGAAGTGTCCGACGAGCAGGTCACCGAGCACCTCGCGAGCCGCGTCGGCGGCGCGGGCGACGGCGGGGCCGGCGATCAGCAGCACCCGGCTCGCGTTCAGCCGCACGACCTCATCCCGCAGCCGCGCCGCTGTTCCGCTGCCGAAGATCACCCTGGCCTGCGCGGCCGAGTACTCGAAGGACTCCATCTCGTCGCACCCCTGTGCAGTAGAACCGCTCTGGCCGACCAGTGTCGGCCGCCGACCCTCCGATCCTCCTGCACGTGCGCGGCGTCCGCCTGCACGAAACGCGCGCGTCGGGGTGCTCAGCCCGCGCGGCGCAGGGCGGCCGGGGTGGTGCCGAGGCGGGCGCGCAGCACGCGGGTGAGGTGTTCCTGGTGCGAGAAGCCGCAACTGGCGGCGATGTCGGCGATCGGCCGGGAACTCGCACGCAACAGCCGCGTCGCGGCGTCGACCCGTAAACCCAGCAGGTACTGATGTGGCGCCGTGCCGGTGCTGACCTTGAACCGGCGGGCGAACTGACTCACGCTCAACCCGGTCGGGGCGGCCAGTTCGGCCAGGCTCAACGGCTCGGCCAGCCGCTCGTGCATAAGGCAGCGCACCGTGTCCAGTTCCCGGGTGCCCAGCCCGGCGCGTGGCGGTTCGGGCGTGCGCAGGCCGTGCCGGTGCGCCAGATGCGCGGCGAGCAGACCGGACACGTGGTCGACGTAGGTGCGGGCGCTGGGTTGCCAGTCGCGCACCGTGCCGTCCAGGGCGAGGGCGAGCTGCTCCAGCATCGGGTCGGCGACGCCGAACTCCTCGGCCAGCCGCACCGGATGGTCCTGGCCGGTGGCCGCCTGGAGTTCGTCGTCGGAGAGGTAGACGTGCACGGTGTCCAGCGCGCCACCGAGTTCGACGGTGAGGTCGCTGCCCGCCGGATGCAGGAACATGCCGCCCGCCGGGATCTGCCGCGCGGAGGTGAGCGCGCCGTGTCCTCTGCGGACAGTGACAGGGCCGTTGAGGTGCAGGATCAACAGGTGCGTGCTGGCCGCGTCGAAACTGGCGCGGTAGGGCGCCTCGCGCTGGGTCGAGAGATACAGGCCAGGCCAACCGAGACCCGCGCTGGTCCGCGCAGGCCGGATCCACGGCTGGCGCAGGATGCCGTTGGTGTCGCGCAGTCCCAGTTCCGGCATCTCTCAATGGTAGGTGACAACCACGGGTTCACACGTCGACGCGGCCACCGCTGCGCCGGTACACACCCTGCTCGCGGCGCAGCAGTTGTTCGTCCACCAGATACCGGCGCAGGGTCACGTGATCCACGGCGCCGCCCTCCGCGAACTCGGCCAGTACCGCGTTCACGTCCTTCTCGGGGTAGTCGACGCCCGGTTCGAAGGACTGCGCCAGGTGTTCCAGCACCACGACCCGGCGTCCGCGCTGGGCGGGGAGGCCGACCAGGTGGCCGTCCCGCACAAAAGTACCGACGACACCGGCAACCTTCGGATCGGTGTAACCGTGATCGTCGACCGGCTTCGGTGCCGCCGCGTGCCGCGCGATCTCGGTGAAAACCTCGGTGCGCGCGACGATCCGCTCCCCCGCCGACTCGACGAGCCCGGCTTCCACCAGTCGATGCACGGCGGCCGCTGCCTCGCGTGCTGTCAACCCGGCGTACTCGGCGGCGTGCGCGGTGTTGTCGGCGCCGAGCACGAGCGCGGCGAACACCTTCATCCGGGCGGGTTCGGCCAGCACACGAACCAGGGCGGTGGCGTCCATTCCGCGACCGTATCGCGGATAGGGTCCGGCGCCGAAACGGTTTCTACTCGTTGAGGTTGGCCCGACCTCGTTGCAGGGCAAGCACGAGCGCGCCTTGGAGGGACGCGCCGTCGCCGAGCGCGCCGGTGCTGACCGGCGGCGGGAGCGGCGCGAGTTCGGCGACCGTGGCGCGCACCGGTGCCAGCAGCGCGGGATGCGCGCCGATCGGGCCACCCAGGATGACGAGTTCCGGGTCGACGACCGCGCACACCGCGGCCACCGCCTCGCCGATGGTGCGGGCCTCGTCCGCGACGATCGCGCGCGCTCGTGCGTCGCCGCGCTCGGCCAGGTCGAGCACCAGTTTCGCGCCGGTCACGATGTCCTGCGGGAGCGCGTCACGCGGATCGTCCGGGCCGAACCCGCCCGCGGCGACCGCCCGGGCGAACGTGTGCCTGCCGGGACCGGCTTTGGTGGAGGCCACGCTCAGGTAGCCGATTTCGCCCGCGACGCCGCGTGCGCCGCGGATCAGCTTGTCGTCGATGACCAGGCCGAGCCCCATGCCCGCGCCGAGGTAGACGTAAGCGAAGCTGCTCACCTCGCGCGCGGCGCCATGCCAGCGTTCCGCGATCGCGGCCAGGTTCACGTCGTTGTCGACCAGCAGCGGCACGTCGCCAAGCAGGTCCCCAAGCACCTCGCCAGGTTGGATCTGCCCCTCCGGGTAAGGCGTGTCCAGCAGATCGATCACGCGCTTGCTGACCGGGTCGACCGGTTTGGCCACGGACACGCCGACCGCGAGCAGGCGCTGGTGATCGGTCCGGCCAGCGTCGATCGCCTCGGCGACGACCGCGCGCAATTGCGCCGCGACCTGCTCGGGTTCGCGCACTTCGACGGGTGGCTGGGCGACTTCGCGGAACGGGGTGCCGAGCACGTCGGCCGCGCACACCTTCACGCCCGCCTGGTTCAGTTCGACGGCGAGCACGAACCCGGCGTCCGCAGCGACCCGGTAGTAGGTGCCGACCCGGCCGGGCCGACCGCGCTGCGCGCCCGCTTCGACGAGCAGTCCGACGCGTTCGAGCCTGCGCACCGCCTCGGACACGGTGGTTTTGGAAATGCCGGTGCGCTGCGCGACTTCGGCGCGAGTGATCGGCGCGTCCGCGAACACGGTGTCCAGCACGATCTGGTCGGTCAGTTCGCGCAGCAGACCCATGCTCGGCAGTGCTGGCGAAACCATCCCGCTCCCCAAAAACACTGTCCCTTTCGAGCCGTCCGGGTTACCTTAGCGTCACAGAGTTAGTCCAGGCTCCTTCCTAACCGATCGGTTGAAAGGTGGAACGATGACGATTCCGCAGGTGGCAGCGCAGGCACCGGCCGATGTCGGGGCCGCTATCCGGGACGTGAAGCAGCGGCTCCGGGCGCGGATCGGTGACGTCGCCGCCGTCTTCGCCGACGTCGAGCAGGCGATGCGCGCCGAAGCGGAGCAGGTCCGCGCCGCGCGCGAGGCGGGCCAGGACGTGATTCCGGTGGTCGCGTACGCGGACATCGCGGCGGGCACCGTGCCCGACCGGACCCGCGCGGCGATCCGGCGGCGCGGCTGCGCCGTGGTCCGGCAGACGTTCCCGCGACAGCAGGCCGAGGACTGGAACACCGAGATCGGCGACTACCTCGCCGACAACCACTTCGCCGAGAACTACCAGGGTCCGATCGACTCGTTCTTCGGCACGCTGTCCGCCGGCAGGCCACAGATCTACCCGGTCTACTGGTCCAAACCGCAGATCCAGGCTCGACAGCACGAGCGCATGGCGAACACCAGGGCCTTCCTGAACTCGTTGTGGCGCAACGAAAGCAACGGAACCACCTGGTTCGACCCGGCCCGCGACACCGCCTACGCCGACCGGATCCGCCGCCGCGAACCCGGCGACTCGTCCTTCGGCCTGTCCCCGCACATCGACTCCGGTTCGGTCGAGCGCTGGCTGGTGCCCGCCTACCAGAACGTGTTCCGGCACGTGCTCGACGGCGACTGGCGCGCCTACGACCCGTGGGACGCCGCGCACCGCACCGAAGTCGAGGAGTACGAGTCGACCCAGATGTGCAGTGTGTTCCGCACCTTCCAGGGCTGGACCGCGCTGTCCGAGATGCGCCCCACCGACGGCGTGCTGCACCTGGTGCCCATCGCCAACGCGGCTGTGTACCTCATGTTGCGCCCACTGCTCGACGATGTGCCCGACGACGAACTGTGCGGGGCGCAGGTCGGCAGGGCGCTGCCGATCACCGAGAAATGGCACCCGGCGCTGCTGCCCGCGCTCACCCCGATCCCGAGCATGCGGCCGGGCGACAGCGTCTGGTGGCACTGCGACCTGATCCACTCGGTCGGCGACGTCGCGGGCATGGAGCGCTGGGGCAACGTCATGTACATCGGCGCCGCCCCGCACTGCGCCAAGAACGCGGCTTACGCGGCCCGGCAACAGGCGGCGTTCCTGCGCGGCGGCAGCCCGCCCGATTTCGCGCCGGAAGATTACGAAACGGTCTACGCGAACCGCGCGACTGTGGCCGACCTCACCGAAATCGGCCGTGACCAGCTCGGTTTGTCGCCAGAAGGGATGACACCCAACCGGTAACGCTTAGCACGATCGGGCGAGTTGAGCGCTTTTCGCGTCAGAACCGCCTAACGCCCCGCGTCTCACCATCGACAGCGCGAGCGAAACACCAAACACGGTGCGGGACCAAGCGCAGACGAGGAATGACAGGAGGGGTGAGCAATGACCACCAACACCATTCACCACGAGCAGGTCGCAGCCCTACAGGGTGCCACTGAGCCGGTCCACACCCGCTGGTCATACCGCGATGACGAGCCGTTCGCCGTCACCGTCGCGTTCTGCACCGAGCGCGGTCAGTGGATCGAGTGGGTGTTCGCCCGCGACCTGCTGGTCGATGGCTTGGATGCGCCCGCCGGCTTCGGCGACGTGCAGGTCCGCCCCGACCACGAGGAGGAGGACCTGCTGATCATGGAGATCTCCTCGCCCAGCGGCAATGCCGTGTTCGAGCTCGGCCGCGATGCCACCGAGGAGTTCCTGCGCACCACGCTGGAACTGGTGCCCGCCGGCACCGAGAGCGCCTACTTCGATGTCGACCGCCTGATCGAGGAGATCAGCGGCGTCTGAGACTTTCGGAGCCTCCCGCACCGAAAAGAAGCCGTGGCCCCGGATCGTGGAGACCGATCCGGGGCTGCGGCTCGCCGGTGGCACTTCGTTTCCGGGGAGAGCGCTGCTGCCAGGGCCTACGAACCAGGCAGCAGTTTTTTCTGGACCTTGCCCATCGCGTTGCGCGGCAGTGTGTCCACCAGGTTCACAACGCGAGGACGCTTGTGAACCGACAGTTCACGGGCGACGAATTCGATGAGCGCGTCGCCGCTCACCCCGTCCGCGACCACGAACGCGGTCACCTGCTGGCCGAGATCCGGGTGCGGTGTACCGATCACCGCTGCCTCGCGCACCGCAGGATGACCGAGCAGCACGTCCTCCACCTCGCCCGCGCCGATCCGGTAACCGCCGCTCTTGATCAGGTCGGTGGAGGCTCGGCCGACGATCCGGTGCCACCCGTCCGCGCCGATCCTGGCCACATCGCCGGTCTTGAACCAGCCGTCTTCGGTGCGGCTGGCCGCCGTCGCGTCCGGGCGGCCGAGGTAGTCCACAAACAGCGTCGGCCCGTGAACCTGGAGTTCACCGACTGCCTCCGGATCGTCCAGGATCGCGCCGTCCTCCCCCACCAGCCTGGTGCGGATCCCGTGCAGCGGCAGGCCGACCTGGCCCGGTCGGCGTTCGCCGCCCGCCCGGCTGCTCACCGTGATCAACGTCTCGGTCATGCCGTACCGCTCGACCGGTGGCTGCCCGGTCAGCTCGGTGAGCCGCTGGAACACCGGGACCGGCAACCCCGCGCTGCCGGACACCAGCAACCGCGCGCCCGCCAACGCGCGCGCCGCCGACTGGTCGGCGACCACCCGCGACCAGACCGTGGGCACGCCGAAGTACAGCGTTCCGCCTGCCGCCGCGTATCCCTCGGGAGTCGGGCGCCGGGTGTGCACCAGCCGCGACCCGACCCGCAGTGCGCCCAGCACACCCAGCACCAAGCCGTGCACGTGGAACAGCGGCAGTCCGTGCGCGAGCACGTCTTCCGGGGTCCACGACCAGGCCGAGGCCAACGCGTCCAGATCGGCGGCGATCGCCGCGCGGGTCAGCCGCACGCCTTTGGGCGCACCGGTCGTCCCGCTCGTGTACAGGATCAGCGCGACCGACTCCGCATCCGGTTCCGGATACCAGGCGGACGAGGACGCGCCCACATCGACGGGGACGACCTCGATGCCACCGTCCCCGGGGAAGGTGCCGTCCGGGTCCAGGATCAGGCGCGCGCCCGAGTCGGTGAGCAGATGACGTCGTTCGGCGGGGCCGGAATCGGGTGGCATCGGCACCACGGGCACACCGGCCAGCAGCGCGCCGACCACGCCGACGACCGTGCCCGCGCTCGCGGTCGCCGAGATCGCCACCACGTCGGCACCCGCGATCCGGTCGGCGACCGCGGTGGCCGCGCCGAGCAGCTGCGCGGCGGAGAGGGTGGTGCCGTCGACGCGCAGCAGATCGGCCCGGTCGCCGAACGCGCCGGTGAGCGAGGGCAACAGGGTCATGCGTCAAACGTAGTTCGTTGACGCCCAGTAGTGAGGTGATCACGCCGCACGGCAGCAGCTGGGAGCTACACGGCGGCAGCTAGGCCGCAGGCCCGTGATGATGGGCAGCATCTCCACCGCGCTCAGGGGCCATCGCGACCAATCGGTGGGAATGGAACGCGTTCCGGTTCTTGTGCGCGGTCGGCCTCGGCGGGGAATGGGTGACGTCGGGCACGCCAGTCGCCGAACCGGTTCGGCGGATCCCGGCATTCGACCGCGTATGCCGCGGTGTGTTGTTCGCCGCGCTGGTGTATCCGGCGGCGGGTCGATGCCTCGGTTGGCAAGGCACGTTCTTCGGCGGGTTGTTTGGCCGCGGTGCCGATTTTCGTGATCCGAGGGAAAACCGTTGAACCGCAACGCCGGCAACAGACCGAACGGGGACAGCACCGGCTGCTGTGGCTCGGGACGATCCTGCGCACGCCGTTCGCCCGGGGCACCTGGTGCTACTCGTAGTGTGCGTCGGCGCTGTATCGTCCTGTTCGTACTGATGATCATCGGCGGGTACCGGTTTGCCAACTCGGACAACAACATCAGCACGTTGCTGGCGGCGCTCCGTTTCGGCGGCGCGAACTTCGCGATCCTGATCGGCTACGGCATCCGCTCGCACTTCCGTTGGCTGGTACCGCGATTCCGTCGTCGCCGGTATCGCACCGTCCTTTTTCACGACCCGGACGAAGGGGCAGTCACTGCCGCCATAACCCGCTGATCGGCACCGTCGTAAACTGTGGCCCATCACATCCAGAGGGGACTCGCTCGTGGCACAGGAAGAAGACAAGGACGTCGACGCGCAGCCGACCGGGCGCCACGCGCGCAAGGACGGTACGGGGCCCGACCCGCTGATCGACCTCAAGCGGGACCCGACGCCGGGGGTTGCCGATCACGCCAGGCAGGACGACGAAGACTGATTCGGCGAAACGGGGAACTGGTGTTCGCAAGGGGGGCTGCGGACACCAGTGTTCTCATTTCCCAGCATCTGGTAAGGGAATTGACCGGACAGGTTCGCTCACTTAATTTCACTCAACACTGAAATAACTGTGAATGATATTTCATGCTTGGTCGAACCTGGCACGGCACCATGACCCCATGGACGACGCGCAGTCGGTGCTACTCCCGCGCCACGGTCAGCCAACGCTCGCCGATCTGACCCCGTCGCTGCTCACCGCGCAGGGCGTCCCCGGCCTGCGCAACCGGCTCTCGGTACCGCCCGCGCGCACCATCTGCCTGTTGCTGATCGACGGTCTCGGCTGGCAACTGCTGCACGAACACGCCGACCGGGCGCCGTTTCTCATCGAGGCGCTCGGCAACAGCGCTCCGCTGCGCGCCGGCTTTCCGTCCACCACCCCGGTCAGCGTCGCGTCGATCGGCACGGGCCTGCCAGCAGGCGGGCACGGCATCGTCGGGTTCACCTTCGAGGTGCCGGGTCACCCGCTGGTCAACACGTTGCTCTGGACGACGCAGCTCGGCACCCGGCGGGACCTGCGCGAGGAACTCGTGCCGGAACAGGCGCAGCCCGGACCGACACTGTTCGAGCGCGCCACGGCCGAGGGCATCGCGGTGAGCATGGCCGCGCCACGCGAGCACCGTGGCTCCGGGCTTACCAGGGCGGTGCTGCGCGGCGCGAAGTTCGTGACCTGCACCGCACTCGGCGACCTGGTCACCACCGCGGCCGACGCGCTGCGGGCGGACGGGCGCAGGTTCTGCTACGCCTACCACGGCGATCTGGACTCGCTCGGGCACCGCTATGGCCCCGGTTCGGCGCCGTGGCGCGAACAACTCGGCTTCATCGACCGGCTCGCCGCGTCGATCGCGGCCGCGCTCCCCCGTGACGGCCTGCTCGCGATCACCGCCGACCACGGCATGGTGGCCATGACCGACCGCGTCGACGTCAAGGACCACCCGGAACTGACCGAGGGCGTGCGGCTGCTCGGCGGCGAGTCGCGGATGCGGCACGTCTACACCGAACCCGGTGCCGCGCAGGACGTGCTGGCGCGCTGGCGATCGGTGCTCGGCGAGCGGGCGATGCCGCGCAGCAGGGACGAGGCCATCGCGGCGGGGTGGTTCGGGGCATCCGTCGCCGAGCACGTCCGGCCCCGGATCGGCGACGTGGTCGTACCGATGCTGGGCAACTCGGGCGTGGTGCAGACGACGCAGGGCACCAACGAGGCCAACATGATCGGCCAGCACGGTTCGCTGACCGCGGCGGAGCAACAGGTGCCGCTGATCCTGATCCGGAACTGAGATGACCGCGATTCTGATCACCGGCATGTCCGGGTCCGGCAAGTCCACAGTTCTCGCCGCGCTGACAACCCGAGGTTTCCGCACACTGGATACGGATTACGGCGAGTGGATCGACGAGCGCGGTGGCGAGCGGTTGTGGCGCGTTGACCGGATCGACGCGTTGCTGGCGGAATCATCGGATGGGCCGCTGTTCGTGGCGGGCACGGTCGCCAACCAGGGCCGGTTCTATCCGCGATTCGCCGAGATCGTGCTGCTCAGCGCGCCGATGCCGGTGCTGCTCGACCGGATCGCGACCCGCACGAACAACTCGTTCGGCCGGACGGCGGCAGAACGGGCCCGGATCATCGCGGACACCGCGGCGATCGAACCGCTGCTGCGCGCTCGCGCGACGGTCGAGATCGACACCCGCGCGCCGCTCACCGAGGTGGTCGATCGGTTGGCACGATTGACCACCCGGGAAGGGGATCTTGACAGCCCCGGGGTGTCGAAGCGTTGATCAACGGGTAAACCTGAACGGTGAACAGCAGCTCAAGCCGGTCTCTCACCGGCCGCGTTCGTGCCCTGCGCGAACGGTACGGCTGGTTCGATCACCTCGCCAGGATGATCGACCGGTACGTGAACAACCACGGCTACCACTTCGCCGCGTCGATCACCTATTTCAGCGTGCTGTCGCTGATTCCGCTGCTGATGGTGCTACTCGCGGCGGCGGCTTTCGTGCTCACCGGGCATCCCACCCTGCTCGGCGAACTGCGCAACGCCATCCACAGCGTGGTGCCGGGCGCGCTCGGCCCGTTGGTGAACACGTTGGTGGACAACGTGATCGACCATCGGGTGAAGCTGGGCATCGTCGGTCTTGTTGTGGGGCTGTACTCGGGCTGGAACTGGATGAACGCGTTGCGCGACGCGCTCACCGGCATGTGGGACCAGCGCAAACCCGATCTTCCGCTGCTGCGCACGATCGTGCGCGACCTGATGGCGCTGGGCAGTCTCGCGGTCGCGATCGCCATTTCGTTCGGGCTCACCGAGGCGGGCGCCGCGCTGGGCGGCTGGCTGCTGCGCCTGCTCGGCTGGTCCGGGTTCGGGTGGGCGAACGTGGGGTTGCAGATCGCGTCGGTGGTGCTGGCGCTGGTCGCTGACTGGCTGGTTTTCTGCTGGGTGCTGACGAAACTGCCAAGGGAGCCCGTTCCGCTGCGGTTCGCGGTGCGTGGCGCGGCCGGTGCCGCCGTGGCGTTCGAGATCCTCAAGCGGGGCGCCAACCTGTACCTGAACGCGTTGGGCGCCTCGCCGATCGGGGCCACCTTCGGCTCCATCATTGGTTTGCTGGTGTTCGTCTACCTGGTGTCCAGGGTGCTGATCCTGGCCGCCGCCTGGACCGCGACCGCCCAACCTCAGCACCGGCCCGCTCCGGTCCCGGTCGTGATCCCCCCAGCGCCGACTCCGGTGTTGACCGCGCGGGCCGCGTTGGGGCTGGTCGGATTCGGCGCGATCGCGGTGCTGGTGTTGCAGCGGCTATCCGGCGTCGGCCGCCGCACGCGCCCATGAGCCGATCGCGGCGTGGTTGTGGTAGTCGCGGCTGGCCACGATCAGGCCGTCGCGCACCCGCATGATGATGACGTTGGCCAGCGAACCCCGGCCGTTGACGGTGTAGTCCCATTCCCCGACGACGACCTCGGGGTCGTCGGTCTGCCGGACGACCACGTTGGTGGCGACCAGGTTGATGTCGGCGGGCGCTCCGGCGAAGTGCGCGCGCAGCGCGTCCTTGCCTGCGATCCGCAGCGGTTCGGGCAGCATGAAGGGCTGTTCGACAACGACGTCCTCGGCGTAGAGGTCAAGCACGTCGGCAAAGCGGCCTTCGGTGATGCCGGTGAGCTGTTCGCGGAAGACCTCGGTCGGTGTTCTCATGACGTGACGATACGGAACCACGGTTCCGGATGTCAAGCATCGTAGGATGACGACCATGGACCTGCCGCTGCTGGAGGGCGACTTCGAGTCGACCGGCATCCTTGAGCCCACCGAGATCTACCCGGCCCGCGACGTGCCGCAGGCCGCCGTGCTCTCGTTCTTCCCCGAACCCGTGCAACAGATCGCGCAACGCCCGGACGCTAAGCAGGTCTTCGCGATGCGCAGCGAGATCGGCCCCAACCCGGTCTGGGAGATCGCGCACCGGGGACAACGCCTCGCGGTACTGCAACCCGGCGTCGGCGCGCCGCTCGCCGCCGCGTTCCTTGAGGAGATCATCGCGCACGGCGTGCGCAAGGTGATCGCCTGCGGCGCGGCGGGCGCGCTCGTGCCCGAACTGGCGCTGGGGCACGCGATCATCGTGGACAGCGCGGTCCGCGACGAAGGCACCTCCTTCCACTACCAGCCGCCTGCCCGCGTGATCGACGCCGATCCACATGCGACCGCCGTGTTGCTGAAAACCCTGATTTCACAGGAGATCCCGCACGTGGCAGGGCGAACCTGGACCACCGACGCGATCTACCGGGAGACCAGGACCAAGGCGCGCCAACGGGTCGAGGAAGGGTGCGTCGTGGTGGACATGGAAGCGTCCGCGTTGTTCGCGGTCGCCCGCTTCCGCGGTGTCACGCTCGGCCAGTTGCTGCTGGCGGGCGATTCGCTGGCGGGCGAGACCTGGGACCACCGCGGCTGGACCACCGCGCACACCGCCCGCGAGAAGCTGTTCTGGCTCGCGGCCGACGCGGCGGTGGCCCTGTAGCCCTCAGCCAACGGTGGCCAACGGCCGGATGACGATCTCGTTGACGTCGATCTGGCCCGGCTGGTCGATCGCGCAGGCGATCGCATCGGCCACAATGGACGTTGGCATGTTCAGATTCTGCGCGAGGTTCTGCACGTAGGCCATGGTGTCCGGGTCGCCGCCCTTCGTGACCAGCTCCGACTCGGTGAGGGACGGGCTGACCACGCTGACCCGGATCTCCTGGTGCTCGCGGCGCAGTCCCTCGGACAGCACCCGCACCGCCGCCTTGGTCGCGCTGTAGACCGCCGAGGTGGGGATGTCCTCGATGCCCAGCGTCGAGGACACGTTCACCACATGGCCGGAACCCTGCGCTTTCATGACCGGCAGTACCGCGGCGATGCCGTTGAGCACGCCGCGCACGTTGCGCCGTTGATCCACAAGTATGTCAGTGACCTGCGTGTCCTTGGGCTGCTCGAATGAGTGTCGCACGGTGCGGGTCGTCCGCCGGGAGCCACCAGGCACCGGCGGGCGGCTCGGCCCAGTGCCGGTCGCAGGCCAGGGCGAGCAAGGAATCCACCGCCTGCCGCACGCTCGGCCGGTCGTCGTCGGCGCGGTGCAGCAGTGACCACGTCCACAGTGGACTCGGGTCGGCGACCGGACGGCGGCCGAGATCCGGTGGAGCTGTTGCGGTGTGGCGTTTGGGCGAGGCGAGCACGGGTGTGTCGAGCCGGTTTACCTGCGCGTAGAACGCGTCACCGGTGACGCCACCATCGTCGATCCGGGCGATGCGCGCGCCGGTCGTCGCGGCGAATTCCTCGACGAACCGGTTCCACGACGACCACGCCGACTCGTCGCTGTCCACCAGAACCGTCAGGCCGGACGCGGTCACCGGGGTCGTCGACGATGCGCCGGGCAGCACCGCGTTCAGGGGTTCGGCGCGCAGCAGGTGCGCGGTCAGGCCGCGCTCGGCCGTGCCTTGCGCGCTCACCCACGCCATGGCCAGATCGAGACTGCCCTCGCCGACGCGGTCGGCCTGGGCGTGCGAGGGCAGCACCCAGTCATCGACGCGCAGCGACACCGACGGCGCGACGAGCGCGTCGATGTCGTGCGGCAACCAGCTGACGTACCCGAACCGCAGTGGCTTCGTTTCCACTCCTGGCGCACGGACGTGCCGCACGGCGTCGTCGGCGAGGGTGAGCAGTTGCCCGGCGTCCGCCAGCAGCGTGTGGCCCGCGTCGGTCAGTGCGACGGAGCGCCGGTCACGCGTCAACAACCGCACGCCGAGCTCGCGTTCGAGCGCGATGATCTGCTGGGACAGCGCGGGACCGGAGATGTGCACGCGTTCGGCGGCGCGGCCGAAGTGGAGTTCCCGCGCGACCGCGACGAAGTAGCGGAGCTGCCGTAGTTCCATGATCCGGCCTCAGCTACTCGTGAGCATGCGCGCGATCGGTGCCCAGTACGCATCGACCTGGGACGGGTCCTGGCGCAGCTTCGCCATCAACACCAAGCCCTCAAGCTGGGCCACCACTGAGGTCGCGAGATCGTGCGAGCCCTCGCCCAGAGCGTCCTCGATCATCTGCACCTGACTGTCGAAGATCTCTTCCAGACGGGCGCGGACACCCGGTTCGGTCGAGCTCAGTTCCAGCGCGAGATTGCCGAACAGGCAACCGGCGACCACACCCGCGTCGGCCAGCGCGTCCCGCTGAACCTGAGCCGTTGCCACGAACAGCTCGCGGATGCGGTCGGCAGCCGTGCCCGGCTGGCCAAGGATGTCAACCCACTGTTCACGCTGTCGCGCCCAGTGTGTATCGACGATTGACAGCGCCAGGTCCTGCTTCGAGTGGAAGAAGTAGTAGAAGCTCCCCTTCGGTACCCCGGCGGCGGCACAGATCTCCGCGACGCCGACGGAGGAGTACGCGCGCCTGCCGAACAGCTCGGCTCCGGCCGCGAGCAGCCGTTCGCCTGCGTCCGACTTACGTCCCACGCGACGAGTATACGACCGACCGTCTACTAAGCGCGGCTTATCAGCTGGGAAGAAACAAGACGTGGAGATCCGCTGGTCGAGCCGGTATTCCTGTCAGTAGACAACCGGTCTACTACCGAGGACGGGAACATGAGCAGCAACCAGAAGGTCGCCATCATCACCGGCGCTTCGCAGGGCTTCGGCGCGGGCCTGGTCGAGGGTTACCGCAAGCTCGGCTACGCGGTCGTGGGGACGTCGCGATCCGTCGGCGCCGCACCGGACACGGACGTGGTCAACGTGCCCGGCGACATCGCCGACCCCGCCACCGCGCAACGCGTGATCGACACCGCGATCGAGCGCTTCGGCCGGGTGGACACGCTGGTCAACAACGCGGGCGTGTTCACGGCGAAACCCTTCACCGACCACACGGCCGAAGAACTCCAGTGGCTGTTCGGCGTCAACGTGGCCGGGTTCTTCCACATGACGCAGCGGGCGATCCCGCACCTGCTGGCGCAGGGCGGCGGCCACATCGTGCAGATCACCACGAGCCTGGTGGACCACGCCAATGCCAATGTGCCCGCGGCGGTCGCCATGCTGACCAAGGGCGGTTTGCAGGCGGCGACCAAGTCGCTGGCGATCGAGTACGCGGGCCGGGGCATCCGGGTCAACGCGGTGGCGCCGGGCATCCACAAGACCGCGCTCAACCCGCCCGAGACCCACGCGGAGCGGGCCGGACTGCACCCGCTGGGGCGGATGGGCGAGGTGAGCGACATCGTCGATGCCGTGCTGTACCTGGAGAACGCGCCGTTCGTGACCGGCGAGATCCTGCACGTCGACGGTGGCCAAAGTGCCGGACACTGAAGTCGTGACCCGCGTGCTCGACGGTTGGCAGCGGGGTATCGATGAACACCGGCCCGAGGACGTGGCCGGGTTCTTCACCGAGGACGCGCTGTTCCAGGGTTCGCACCCGGAGTACACGATCGGCCGGGCCGGTGTTGCCGAGTACTACGCGTCGCAACCCGTCGGGATGACCGTGCGCTACGCGGTCAGGGAGGTCCGGCCGTTGGCGGACCGGGTGCTGTCCGCGTATGTGGACCCGGAGTTCACACTTCCGAACGGTGCTGTGTTGCGGTTTCACCTGACGGTCATCCTGGTCCGGCAGGACGGCGATGGCTGGCTGATCAGCCACTATCACGTGTCGCGGTTTGGGTGACCCGGATCGGCGCACCGACCTGGTGCAGATGACGCAGCGCGCGGGTGTAGGAGTCGACCAGGCCGGTGCGCTCGAACGGAACGCCGATGCGGGCGCAGTAATCCATGATGATCGGCTGGGCGCGGCGCAGGTTCGGGCTGGGCATGTTCGGGAACAGGTGGTGCTCGACCTGATAGTTCAGCCCGCCCATGGCGACGTCGACGAGGACGCTGCCGTGCACGTCGCGCGAGGTGAGCACCTGGCGGCGCAGGAAGTCCAGCCGCTGTTCGCCGGTCAGGGTGGGCATGCCCTTGTGGTTGGGCGCGAAGGTAGACCCGAGGTACACACCGAAGATCACTTGGTGAACCACCAGGAACAGCACTGCCTTTCCGGGTGACAGGGCCAGGAACGGCACGGTGACGAACGCGGCGAAGTGCACCGCGAGCAGGAGCGCCTCGATGCCGCGGTGGCGCAGCGTCGGCCTGCGCAGCGCGCGCACGCCGGACACGTGCAGGTTCACGCCTTCCAGGGTGAGCAGCGGGAAGAACAGGAACGCCTGCCACCGGCCGATGAGGCGCGCGATGCCGCGACTGGATTCGGCTTGCTGCTTGGACCAGACCAGCACGTCCGGGATGACGTCCGGGTCGAGGTCCTCGTGGTTGGGGTTGGCGTGGTGGCGGGTGTGTTTGTCCATCCACCAGCCGTAGCTCATCCCGATGCACAGGTTTCCCGCGAGCAGACCGGCGATCTCGCTGGGCCTGCGCGTGCGGAACACCTGGCGGTGCGCGAGATCGTGGGCGACCAGCGCGATCTGCACGGAGACCAGGGCGAGCACGGCGGCGGTGAGCAACTGCCACCAGGAATCGCCGCCCAGCAACAAGGTTGCCCAACCGGCCGCGAAAGCCAGTGCCACGCCGCCGATCCGCGCGGTGTAGTAGAGCGGACGTCGGTCGAGCAGTCCGGCTTCGGTGATCAGCTTGCGCAGTCCCGTGAAGTCGCTGCCTTGGTCGGCGCGAATGGTAGTGGTGAGCACACGACCGAGTCTTCGCTGACCTGTCCGAACCGGACAGCAGGGCTGCTCCCCTTCGCATGGTGGGGTTTACCCCACCACGCACCCGCGAAAGACAACGAAAGCGCGTCGGAGACCGACGCGCTTTCGTTGTGAAATCAGGGTTTACCGAGGCAGGGCGCGCGGACCGTCGGGAGTGCGCATCCGGCCGTCGATGACGCTGCGCATCAGCTCGCCGACTCGCTCGGCGGGCACCTGCACGTTGCCGGAGGCGGTGGTGGTGTAGATGATCGGGTAGATCGACCGGGTGAGGTCGACGCCCATCGTGTAGATGTCCTCGTCGCTGGCGTCGTAGAGGGCCTGGATGCAGACCAGCAGCGCCTCTTCCTCGCTCATCTCGTCGCCGTAGAGCTTCTTCAGCGAGCCGAGGGCAACGAGGGAGCCGGAGCCGATCGCGTGGTACTTGTACTCCTCGGTGCGCCCGCCGAGCGCGTCGTAGGAGAAGATCTTGGACTCGCCGGTCTCCGGGTCGAACCCGGTGAACAGCGGGACCACGCTCAGGCCCTGCATGGCCATGCCAAGGTTCTCGTAGATCATCTTGGACAGGCGGTTCGCCTTGCCCGCCAGGCTCAGCGAGGAGCCCTCGATCTTCTCGTAGTGCTCCAGTTCGACCTGGAACAGCTTGGCGATCTCCACGCCGAGCGCGGCCGTGCCCGCCGTACCGACGCAGCAGAACTCGTCGGCCGGGATGATCTTCTCGCCGTAGCGGCTGCTGACCGACGAGCCGGAGGTGACCTGCCGGTCGGCGGCGATGATCACGCCGTCCGCGTAGGTGGTGGCCAGGATCGTGGTGCCGTGCTTGGCCGTCTCGATGACGCTGTTCGCCGCGGGCGAACCCGGTTCGATCTTGAATCGGCTCATCAGCATGTCCGGCGCCTGCTCCGCGAGGTAGCGGCTGAAGGACGAATTACCGGCCCGCATGATCGCCGCGTCGAGACCGTCGATGATCCCCAACTTGACCGTCACTCTCCCTCGTGCTGGTTGCCCTGCAACGCCACGCTAGCACGAACAGCGCACCCGCCGGGCTGGTCCCGGCGGGTGCGAGTTGATCGAGGAAACGTGTTTTCAGATGTGCACCGCGACGCTGCCGTCGGACTTGCCCGGCCGGGCAAGCAGGCCGATGAACGCTCCGGCCAGCGCGACGATCGCACTGATCAGGAACGCGCTGTGCATGCCGTCCAGGAAGGTGTTGTGCGCGATGTCGGTGATCACCTGGGCCACCGGCCCTGGCGTGCCGGGCGGCACCGGCGCGACGCCAACGGAAACGGCGCCCTGTGCCTGCGCGGAGGCGGTTGCGGACAGCGGCGGCAGGTGCGCGGCGGCCCAGCGGCCCGGGAACAGGTCGGCGATCCGGCTGGACATGACCGCGCCGAGCACCGCGGTGCCGAGCGTGCCGCCGAGTTGCATCGAGGTGGACTGGAGACCGCTGGCGACACCCGCGAGTTCACGCGGGGCGTTGCCGACGATGATGTCGGTGGCGCCGACGATGACCGGGCTCAGGCCCAGACCCAGCAGCATGAACCACCACAGCGTGCCCCAGCTGCCGTCGGCAGGGCCGACGGTGGACAGGCCGTAGAGCGCGACGGCGGCGAAGACCATGCCCGCCACGATCGGGATGCGCGCGCCGATCTTGTTGCTGACGATGCTGGACAGCGGCGAGCCGACGATCAGCATGCCGGTCATCGGCAGGATGCGCAGACCGGCCGCGACCGGGCCGAGGCCGAACACGTTCTCCAGGTAGAAGGTGACGAAGAACAGCGCGCCCAGCATGGCGAACATGAGCAGCAGCACCAGCACGGTGCCCGAGGAGACCGAC
The DNA here is from genome assembly GCA_036494465.1 of Pseudonocardiaceae bacterium. Classification (GTDB taxonomy): domain Bacteria; phylum Actinomycetota; class Actinomycetes; order Mycobacteriales; family Pseudonocardiaceae; genus CAJCJE01. The sequence goes on along the minus strand of DASXOJ010000074.1, from coordinate 11,185 downwards.
ACCGAGCGGAACAGGCGCAGCGGCAGCAGCGGGTGTTCGGCCTTGGCTTCGCGCCACACGAACAGCGCGCCGACGACGACCGCGGCACCGAGGAACAGCAGGGTCTTGCTGTCGCCCCATCCGTAGGTCGGCGCCTTGATCAGGCCCCAGATCAGCAGGAACAGGCTGCCGGACAGGAGCACGACGCCGGCGAAGTCGAACGCGCCGGAGCGCTCCCTTGGCGTCTCGCGGAGTACGAAGAAACCCATGACCAGCGCGATCACGCCGACCGGGACGTTGACGTAGAAGACCGACTCCCAGCTGACGTGCTGCACGAGCAGGCCACCGACGATCGGACCTGCGGCGGTGGACGCGCCGATGATCGCGCCCCACACGCCGATGGCGGTGTTGAGCGCCTTGCCGTTGAAGGTGTTGCGCAGCAGCGCGAGCGCGGTGGGTTGCAGCATCGCGCCGAAGATGCCCTGCAGAACGCGGAAGGCGATCATCGGGCCGATGGCGCCGGACAGGCCGATGGCGGCGGAGGCGGCGGCGAAGCCGACCACGCCGACCAGGAAGACCTTCTTGTGGCCGAACCGGTCGCCGATCTTGCCGACGGTGATCAGGCTGACCGCGAGGGCGAGCAGGTAACCGTTGGTCACCCACTGGATGTCGGCGAGCGAGGCGTGCAGGTCTGTCTGGATGACCGGGTTGGCGACCGCGACGATCGTGCCGTCGAGGGCGACCATCATCACGCCGATGGAGACCGCGATCAGGGTCAGCAGGGAACGGCGTGGCTTTCTTGCCGCGTCGGCGGCCGGCGGCCGCTCGGCGGTCAGGGTTTGGCTGTGGGTCACTGTGTTCCCCCTGGAACTGGACGCGTGCACGGTACTTTTGCAAGAGGCTGGATGGGCGAAACCTCAATGTGTCACCCACTGACAGATGACCATAAGAGTTGTGTGTCAGTCAATGACGTGTACGCTGAATCACGTGTCCTCAGCCGTTGTCAAGAGGTCCACCCCGGCGACCCCGGCGTGCGGCCTGCGCGAGCGCAAGAAGCGCCGTACCCGCGACGCACTCGTCAGCGCCGCGTGGGATCTGTTCCACGGCAGGGGTTACGAACGCACGACCGTCCGTGAGATCACCGACGCGGTCGAGGTCTCCGAGCGCACCTTCTTCCGCTACTTCGCCAGCAAGGAAGACCTGGTCCTCGCGCCGTTGACGGCGGCGTCGGACGCGTTCACCGAACAGCTACGGCTGCGCCCGGCGAGTGAACGACCGGTTGACGCGCTGCGCAACGCCCTGCATGCCGCCGCCGGTCTGCTCGAACCCGGTTTGCTGGAAACCCAGACCGACTGGGAGACGCACCGCCAGGCGGTCAAGCTCATCGAATCCACGCCGCAGTTGATGTCGGCGCACCTGTTGATCGCCCAGCGGCTCACCGATCACCTGGTCGAGATCGTGGCCGAACGGGAGCACGTCGACCCGCTGACCGACCGGCGACCCAGGATCATCGCCGCGGTGTTCTGCGCGTTGATGACCGTGGCCGGTCAGGTCTGGGGTGGCGACGGCGGCATCGAGGCGCTGGTCAAGCTGGCCGACGAGTACCTGGCCGACCTGATCCCCACCTTCGCCCAGTCCTGGCACTGATCGCTCAGTTCGACAGGAACGCGGCCACTGCGGGATCGGTCTCCTCGGCTCGGTGCAGCAGGTGGAATTCGACGCTGCGGCCGGACTCGGCGAGCGGCCGGTAGACCACGTCCGGCACACCGGCCTGGTCCACTCCGGCAGGCACCACGGCGACGCCGACGCCCGCGGCCACCAGCGCGAGCACGCTCAGCGTGGTGTCCGCCCGGTAACGCGCGGGCGCGAGCCGCACCGGATGCGGCGCCAGGTCATCCCCGCTGTCGCCGACGGCGTATTCGATCAACTGCTGGCCGGCCAGCTGATCGGCGGTCAGGTTCGCGTTCTCGGTCAGCGGATGCCCGGCGGGCAGCGCGACCACGAACGACATCGAACCGGCCGGGGTGGAGGTCAGCCGCGGCTCGCCGGGCGGGGCGGCGAGGGCGCTGTAGCCGACATCGAGTTCACCGGCCAGGATCGCGGCGCGCTGCCGTTGCGGGCCTGCTTCCCGCAGTTCGATCCGGACCAACGGCCTGGCCAGGTGGCATGCCCGGATCCGGGCGATCGGCAGGCCACCGAACACGGCAGCGCCCGCCACGCCGATCCGTACGCTGCCGGTCTCCCCGCGCAGCGCCAGTCTGGCGGCGGATCTTGCCCGTTCGGCCTGGGCCAGCACCTGGCGGGCCTCGATCAGGAACGTCTCACCTGCCCGGGTGAGCTTGGTCTGCCGGGCGCCCCGGTCGAACAGCGGGCCGCCGAGTTCGCTCTCCAGGTCGCGGATCTGCATGCTCAGCGTGGGCTGAACCACGTGCAGCCTGCGCGCGGCCCGGCTGAATCCGCCTTCCTCGGCGACCGCGACGAAGTACCTCAGGTGCCGGAGTTCCATCGCGCCTCCTATCAGGGCGACTGATTGTTTCATCATCAGCAAGTGTTTGAACTTATCGTTCGCCGGAACCATCGTGGAGGGATGCGAATCGTCACGCTCGAAGAACACTGGACCGACCCGGCGGTGTCCGCCGCTGGTGCGCCGACCATGACCGAACTCGTCCCGGGCTACGCGGCCGCGTTCGGCGCGGGCATGCCCTACACCGAGCGGATGCACCTGCTGCCGGACATCGGCGCGGCGCGGCTCGCCGACATGGACCGCAACGGCATCACGACCCAGGTGCTCTCCTGCATCAACACCTTCCTGCCGGCCGAGGTGGCACCCGGGCTGACCAGGGCGGCCAACGACACCGTGGCCGAGGCGGTCCGAGCGCACCCTGGCCGGTTCGCCGCGTTCGCCACGTTGCCCACGGCGGTCCCCAAGGTGGCCGCCGACGAACTGCGCCGCTGCGTCGACGAACTGGGTTTCGTCGGCACGATGATCATGGGTCGTACCGATGGCGAGTTCCTCGACCAGCCCCGGTTCGACCCGATCCTGCGCGCGGCCAGCGAACTGAACGTGCCGATCTACCTGCACCCGGCGCCGCCCCCGCTGGCGGTCAGCGAGAGCAACTACGCGGGCCCACTCTCCCCCGCGGTGGCGGCGGCGTTCCGGCTGGCGGCGTGGGGCTGGCACCAGGAGACGGCCGTGCACTTCCTGCACCTGGCGCTGGCCGGTGTGCTCGACCGCTATCCGGAGCTGCGCTTCGTGCTCGGCCACTGGGGCGAGTTCATCCCGTTCTACCTCGACCGGCTGGACGAGGCGATGCCCATGCGGATGACCACATTGGACCGGACTTTCCGGGAGTACTTCCGGCACAACGTGTTCATCACGCCCAGCGGCATGTTCAGCCAGGCCCAGCTGCGCTACTGCGTCGAGGTCGTCGGCGTGGACCGGATCATCCACGCGGTGGATTTCCCGATGCTCGACAACGAGGGTGCCGTGTCGTTCCTTGCCGATTCCGATCTGTCCGATGAGGACAAAGCCAGGATCGCGCACGGCAACGCCGACAAGCTGCTCGGCCTCGGCTAGATGTTCAAGCCGGGGAACAGTTTTCCTGCGTTGCCGGACAGCACGCCGCGCAGTACGTCATCGGCAAGGCCCAAGCGCATCAGCGCGCGCACATTGGTCGCGGTGCCGGGCGTGCCGGGCCAGTCGGTGCCGAAGATCCACTTCTCGGCGAGCCGGTCCAGGTCGAACCGGGCGTAGTACTCGGGCAGTTTCCTGGGCGGCAGACCGGCCAGGTCCAGCCACACGTTCGGCTTGGCCAGCGCGAGGAACGCGGCCAGGTCGTACCACCACCCGCGACCGCCGTGCGCGAACACGAACGGCAGGTTCGGGAAGTCCTCGATCACGTCCAGCAGCAGCTCTGGATTGCCGAAACTGCTGCGCGCGCCGGGAAAGATCGACGTGCCGGAGTGCAGGATGATCGGGATGCCGCGTTCGGCGCAGATCGCGTAGGCCGGGTAGAGCTCGCGGTCGGCGGGGTCGAAACCGGCGTGCACCGGGTGCAGTTTCAAGGCGACCGCGCCGAGATCCAACTGGCGCAGCAGCTCGTCCGGGATCGGATGGTGCAGGTGCGGGTTGATGTTGGCGACCAGCCGGTACCGCGCCGGGTTGTGCGCGACGATCGGCAGCAGGTCCTCGATCGGCTGGATGCCGGTGGCGCGCGGGCTGTACTCGCTGAACAGCAGGATCCGGTCGATGCCTTCGGCGTCGAACAGCGCGTCCAGCTTCGCCGGGTCCGGGTCGCCGTTGGCCGCGTAGCCGTCGCGCCACGGGCGTTCGCGGCGGAACTCGTCGGCCCAGTTCAGCCAGGCGGGTTTGAGGGTGCTCAGCCGGGGCGCGTGGACGTGCGCGTCGACAACCAGTTCGCCGTCGATCATCAGGCGGTCGGTGCCGGAGTCTCGTCGCCGGAAGGCTCTTCGCGCAGCAGGCCGCGCAGCACGTTGCGGCGGATCTTGCCGGTCGCGGTGCGCGGCAACTCGTTGAGCACGACCACCGCGCGCGGACGTTTGTAGGCGGCGAGGCCCTCGCGGCACCAGTCGATCAGCTCGGCGGCGTCGACGGTGTGTCCCGGTTTGGCGACCACGCAGGCGATCGGCTTGTCCAGGTCGTCCGCGTCCGGCACGCCGACCACGACCACCTCGGCCACGTCCGGGTGTTCCAGCAGCCGCGCCTCGACCTCACCGGGTGACACCCAGATCCCGCCCGCCTTCAACAGGTCGCCCTGCCTGCCGAGGCAGGTGTAGCTGCCGTCCGGGTTGCGCTGGTAGGTGTCGCCGGTGCGGGTCCACTCCCCCAGGAACACCTGGCGCGACACGGCCGCCCGGCACCAGTAGCCGATCGCCGCGGATTCGCCGCGCACGTACAGCTCACCGGCTTTGTCGTCCTCGTCGATGACGGCGCCGTGCACGTCGCGGATCTCCACGTCGTACCCAGGCACCGGGAAACCGGACGAACCGGGACGCGCTTCGCCGGGCCGGTTGGAGATGAAGATGTGCAACATCTCGGTGGACCCGATGCCGTCGAGTACCTCGACGCCGAACCGCTCGCGCATCCCGGCCAACATCCGCTCCGGCAACGCCTCGCCCGCGGAAACGCCGTGGCGCACGGTCGCGAACGAGTCGTCGGACGCGTCGCTGGCCAGCAGCGGCGCCCAGAAACTGGGGCTGCCGAACAACAACGTGGCGCCGTCGGTCTTGGCTCGTTCCGCGAAGGCGCGCGGGCTCGGCCTGCCGGGTTCGAGCAAAGCGGTGCCGCCGACCGACATCGGGAAGAACAGCGAGTTGCCGATGCCGTAGGCGAAGAACAGCTTGGCGACGGACAGGAAGCGGTCGGCAGGGCCGATGCCGAGCACGCCCTTGCCGTAGAGCTCGGACACCAGCTTGATGTCGACGTGGCGGTGCATGGCGGCTTTGGGTTCGCCGGTGGTGCCGGACGTGTAGAGCCACAGGGCAGGCGAATCGGGCCAGGTCGGGTGGGCGCCGTCGGGCTTGCTGCCCAGGCCGCGCAGCTTGCGCCAGCTGAGCGAGCGCACGGCCGCGGGCAACGGGTTCTTGCCGCCGGTTTCGTGCCCGGACAACACCAGGTGCCGAACTTCGGGTGCTTCGCGCACGGCCTCGCGCACGGTCCTGGCGAACTCGCCGGAGCCGAGCACCACCTCGGTGCGCGAGTCCACGATCAGCGAGCGCAGTTCGCGACCGGTCAGCATGGTCGAGGTCGGTACGGCGACCGCGCCGAGGTACATGGTGGCCAGGATGGCGACGAACAGTTCGATGTCGTCGGCCATGCACATCAGGACGCGCTGTTCCGGACGCACGCCGAGTTCGCGCAGGCCACCGGCGACCTTGCGCACCTCGACGGCGAGTTCGGCGTAGGTCAGCGAGCGGAGCGGGGCGACGACCGCGGTGTTCGCGCCGCGGTCCGCGCGCAGGTTGCGGTCCAGGAGGTAGTCGGTGGCGTTGAACGTGTCCGGGTTGTGCCCGCCGATCGTGCGCAGGATGGAGGCCGAGAGTTCGGCGGCATCCGGCACCGGGTTGGGCACGTCGTCTCCTCCTGACATCAGCACGACCGCCGATCAGAATTCTTTTCACATTTCAGCGGGATTCGCGACCACCACGATCTGTCGACCTGGATTCGGATGCGCATCGCGTCGTTCCGATCGGTGGGTATGGCGTCAGTGCGGCTACGAGTCGGCCCGTCGAACGCACTGAGGATACGCGGCGCGGCCCGGCGCTCATGGTCGCGGGACGGCAACGCTTCGACGTCATCCCGAATGGTGAGCAGTACGCCCTTGCCCGACCGGCGCACCGTGCTCCGCATCAGTTGGTCTCACCCGTTCCATTCGTTCACCTGTACGAATCAGTCTCGACAGTCGATCGTTCGCGCGTCAAGTATGTGTAGCACTTCACCCCTGATCGACTGAACGGACGACATGCCTGGGCCAGGTGGAATGGCAGGCCGTAGCCTTCTCCCGTGCCACACGCCCTGGCGATCGCCGCGACCGCGGCCGGCGTGTTCATCGGCAGCAACATCGACGACCTGATCGTGCTGATCGTGCTGTTCCTGGCCGCCCGCTCCGGCAAACTGCCCGCGTCCCGGATCATCGCGGGCCAGTACCTCGGCTACGGACTGCTCGTCGCGGGCAGCATCGTCATCGCGCTCGGCCTCGCCGCCGTGCCCCAGCGCTGGGTCGGCCTGATCGGCTTCGTCCCGTTGGGCCTCGGCCTGGGGGGACTGCTCGGCGCCATTCGACACGGCCCGGAACACCAACCGGTGCTGGCGCGACGGCTCTGGGCGATCGCCGCGCTGAGCATCGCCAATGGATCCGACGACCTGAGCGTGTACGCGCCCCTGCTGCGCACCAACAGCATCGGCGACGACGTGCTGATCGTGCTGGTCTTCCTGGTCATGGTCGCGATCTGGTGCGCGATCGCCTGGTGGCTGGGCACCAGGCGTCGAGTGATCGCGGCGCTCAAACACTGTGGGCACTGGCTGGTTCCGTTGGTGTTCATCGCGATCGGCCTCGTGGTGATCGTCGAATCCGGCTTGTTCCAGTAGCGCCGATCACGCACAGCCGCGACTCTGTCAACCGAACGTCACGGGCTTGACAGCGAGCCAGGTTAAGCGTTTCACTGAACCGCATCACTTAAGCGTTTCACTGCTGGTCAGAAAGGTTTCCTATGAGCGTGGACGTCCATCAGCACCTGTGGCCGGAACCGCTCATGCACGCACTGCGCCAGCGCAGCACCTCGCCCTACCTGGTCGGCAACACCCTCCACCTGGACGGTGAGCCGCCGTTCGAGGTGAACCCCGCCGATCACGACGTCGCCAAGCGCGCCGAACTGGCCGTCGACGACGAGTTGGACACCGTGCTGATCTCGCTGTCCAGTCCGCTCGGCATCGAATGGCTGCCGCCAGGGCAGGCCCAACCGCTGCTGGACGCCTACCACGACGGCGCGCTGGCGCTGCCCGAGCCGTTCGGCTGCTGGGCGGCGGCCTGCCTGTCCGAACCCGATCCGTCCGCGCTGGACAAGGAACTCGCGCGCGGCTGCGTCGGCCTGCAACTGCCCGCCGACGCGCTGCTCGACCCGCAGGGCTGGACGCGCTGCGCACCGCTGCTCGACGTGCTCGCGGCGCGCGACCTGCCACTGTTCATCCACCCCGGTCCTGCCGGTCCGACCCCGGGCGACGTGCCCGGCTGGTGGCCGGCGCTGGTGCCCTACGTGCAACAGATGCACGCCTCCTGGTACGGCTTCCGCGCCTTCGGCCGTCCCGCTCATCCGGACCTGCGGGTGTGCTTCGCGATGCTGGCCGGGCTGGCCCCGCTGCACGGCGAACGGCTGGCCGCGCGGGGCGGCGGCCGGGGCACCGTCGACCAGAAGATCTACCTGGACACCTCGTCCTACGGCACCCGCGCGGTCGACGCGACCGTGCGCGTACTGGGCATCGACGGAATCGTGCACGGCAGCGACCGTCCTTACGCGACCCCGACCATTCCCGATCTGGGTGCGCCCGCCGCCACGGTCGCCATCCGGACCAACAATCCCCGCCGCCTGCTGCGCGGCACCGATTCGAAAGGAGATCCCCGATGACCTGGGAGACGCTGCCCGCGCGGTCACTGGACAAACAAGAGTTGCGTGAATTCGTGACCCGGCTCGCCGAGCAACCCGAACTGTGGCGACCGCACGTGGCGTTCTCCGACGAGGAACGGCATTACGTCTCGCTCTACCGCGACGAATACGTCGATGTGTGGCTGCTGTGCTGGACCAAGCAGAACGACACCGGCTGGCACGACCACGACCTCTCCTCCGGCGCGGTCCAGGTCGTGCAGGGCGCCCTGGCCGAACACAACCCGCGCATCGGCGGCGATCACCTGGTCAGCATCGTCACCGACGGACTGTCGTTCTGTTTCGGCCCGGAACACATCCACCGGTTGACCGGCGCGACCAACGACGCGGTGTCCATTCACGCGTATTCGCCGCCGCTGTGGCGCCTCGGCCAGTACGACATCGGCGATGATGGGCTGATGCGCCGCGTCTCGGTCAGCTACGCCGACGAACTGCGCCCGGTCACGCCGCCGACGCCGACAGCGGCCTGACATGACAGGCGTGATCACGCTCGGCGGCGGCACGCTGACCGCCGCCGAGGTCGTCGCCATCGCCCGGGGCGGCAGCCGCGCCGCGCTCGCCCCCGAGGGCCTGACCAGAGCGGCTGCGTCGCACGATGTCGCCAAGGCGCTTGTCGGTAAACGCGGGGTTTACGGCCGCACCACCGGTGTTGGCGCGAACCGCTCGGTCCAGATCGACGACGTGGAAGCGCCCGACCACGGCCTGAACCTGTTGCGCAGCCACGCGGGCGGCGCGGGTCCGCTGCTGGACGCGCCGATCGTGCGCGCCATGCTCGCGGTGCGCGCGAACCAGTTGGCGGTCGGCGGCGCGGGTGTGCAACCCGAGTTGATCACCGCCCTGGTTGACTTGGTGAACAGCGGCCGTCTACCGACGGTTTACCGGTTCGGCGCGATCGGCACCGCCGATTTGACGGCACTGGCCTCGACCGCGATGTGCATGATCGGCGAGTTGCCCTGGCGGGACGGGGAACTCGCGCCCGTGTTCCACCTGGCACCGTCCGATGTGCTCGCGTTCTGCAGCAGCAACGCGGCCACCATCGGCGAGGCCGCGCTGGCCTGCCATGACCTCGGCGTGCTCCTGCGCGCCAGCACTGTCATCACCGGGTTGTCATTCCTGGCGGTGGATGGGTCGACCGAGGCATATGCGGAGGCCGTCCAGTCCGCCCGACCGTACCCGGGCCAACTGGCGGTGGCCACGCGCCTGCGCACGCTGCTCGCCGACGCTGGCACCGAGCCCGCCACGCGCATCCAGGACCCGTTCGGGTTCCGCGCCCTGCCGCAGGTGCACGGTCCGGCGGTGGACGCGGTCGCCCGGCTCGCCGAGGTGCTGGGCGTGGAGATGAACGCGGCGGCGGAGAATCCGCTGATCTCGTCGACCGAGCGGGATGCGTTCCACAACGGCAACTTCCACACCGCGTACCTGGCGCACGCGCTGGACGGCGCACGCACGGCCGTGTTCTCCACGGCGGCGCTGGTGGCGGCGCGGCTGGCCAACCTGGTCGAGCCGACCTACACCGGGCTGCGCCCGTTCCTGGCTGCCGGTCCGTCGGCCAGTTCCGGTGTGATGATCCTGGAGTACGTGAGCCAGTCGGCGCTGGCCGAACTGCGGCACGCGGCCACCCCGGCGACGCTGGGCAACGCGGTGCTGTCCCGGGGCGCGGAGGATCACGCGAGCTTCTCCGCGCAAGCGGCCAATCGCACCACGGACCTGATCGGGTCGTACCAGACAGTGCTGGCGTGCGAACTGGTCGCCGCCGTCCGCGCACTGCGGTTGCGCGAGCGGGAGCCGAGGGCGGGCGCGTTGCGGGTGGCCTACGAGAAGGCGACGACCGCGTTGGACGCGCGGCTCGCCGACCGTCCGCTCGACACCGACCTGGCGAATGCCATCACCTTGCTGCCCGAACTCGGAGATCTTTCCACGAACTGAATCGACAACAGGAAACTTTTCCCCACCAGTTGGAGCACTCCCAGGATTTTCCCAGGTTCACGACGTAACCAATGTAACTTCCCCGCTCACCCATTCGCATTCCAAAGCTCCCGGAATCGGTTTACGGTAGTTGGCCGGGCACCAGTTTCACCCGGCCAAACCGAACAGCTGTGAACAGGTGACGGGAGCGACTCGGCGGTGGAATTCCGGCTACTCGGCGGCATTGAGGCGCACCGCCGCGGCCAACTGGTCGGCGTGGGGCATGCGCGTCGGCAATGCGTGCTCGCGGGGCTGCTCGTCGAGGCCAACGCCGCCGTTTCCGTCGCCGAACTCATCGACCGGGTGCGGGCCGCTCATCCGCGTCGGCGGAGCAGGGAGAACCTGCGCAGCTGCCTGACCCGATTGCGCGGAATCCTCGCCGGGGACGACGCGGACATCGTCCGGCGGGGCAACAGCTATCAACTCGCGGTGGACGAAAGCCAGATTGATCTGCATCGATTTCGGCAGCTGATCGACGCGGCCCGAATCGCGCCGGACAATGAGGCAGTCGTCTTATCGGAAGAAGCACTCGGCCTCTGGCGCGGTGAGCCGTTCGCCGGTCTGGACACTCCCTGGCTGCTCGGCGTCCGGGCGACGCTGGGCAAACAACTCGACGCCGAACCGGGCGCCGAGCCCGCGCCCGCGCTGCGCGAACTGCACCACCAGATCCTGGCCAACACGAACAACGCAGCCAGTTTCCTGCAACGGCCGGAGAACGTGCGCGCCGAGTTGCGGTCCCGGCAGCAGGCGATAGCCGCCCGGCAGACCGCAGTCGTCCGCTACCAGGCACATCACCGCGACACGGACAGTGCTCGCGTTCAGCGACAGTTGGCGAGCCTTGACCACAACAACCCCGCGCCCGGCCCACGGCAACCCACTCCGGCCAGTGCCTGACCCCGCCGCACCCGCGCCGCTGATCATGTTCCGCCTGCTGGGCAGCGTGGCCGCCGAACTCCACGGCACCCCACTCCCCATCGGCCACGCCCGCCAGCAAACCGTCCTCACCGCACTACTCATCAACGCCAACACCCCCATCTCCACCGACGAACTCATCCACCGCATC
>DASXOJ010000073.1:0-39617 GCA_036494465.1 Pseudonocardiaceae bacterium | reverse complement strand
GGTAGGCGAGCTCATGGGTGTGACCAAGAGCCGGGTCTCGCAGATCGAGCGAGGCGAGGTCTCGACTGTCGAGGCCATCGCCCGCTACGTCCAGGCGCTCGGCGGACACCTCCTGGTCTCCGCCGTGTTCGGCGACGACCTGTACATCCTCCGCGGCACCGATACGCACGCCGCATGATCGATGAGTGCGAGTTAGGGCCCTAACCTGGGTTAGCACGCTAACCCGCCCCTTACGTGCTACTTGACACTCGACGTGCCACGATCGCCGTTGTGGGCACCGCGCTGATCTACCTCGTCGTGATGATTCTCGTCGCCGCCGTGATCTACCTGCTCGCGTCCGCCGTGTTCGGTCGAGGCGAGGAACTGCCGCCGTTGCCGCCCGGCGGATCGCCGACCAGGCTGCCCGCCGGCGAGTTGGCCGGGGACGACGTGCGCGGCGTGCGGTTCCAGCCGGTGCTGCGCGGCTACAAGATGTCCGAAGTGGACTGGGTGATGGCCCGGCTGAGCACCGAGATCGACGAGCTGCGCGCGCGGCTGGCCGACGGCGAGCAGGCGCAGGCGATCGAGCAGGCGCAGGAGATCGAGCAGGCGAGTGCCGGTGAGTGACGCGGTCCTCGGCGCGGACGGCCGCGCCCGGTGCGGTTGGGCTGGGTCGACGCCGGACTACCTGGCGTACCACGACGAGGAGTGGGGCGTGCCGCTGCACGGCGAGCAGGCGCTCTACGAACGGCTGTCGTTGGAAGGGTTCCAGTCGGGACTGTCCTGGATCACCATCCTGCGCAAGCGCGACTCGTTCCGGCAAGCGTTTGCGGACTTCGACCCGGCAGCGGTCGCCGAGTTCACCGAGGTCGATGTCGAACGCCTGATGGCCGATGCCGGAATCGTGCGCAACCGAGCCAAGATCCTCGCGTCGATCAAGAACGCCAAGGCCGTGCTGGAGCTGGACGGCGGCCTCGACGAGCTGCTCTGGTCCTACGCGCCGACCGGCCACCGGCCACCGCGCGGCAACGGCGAGGTGGCGGCCACGACCGCCGAGTCGACCGCGATGTCCAAGCAGCTCAAGAAGCTCGGCTTCGGTTTCGTCGGGCCGACAACCTGCTACGCGATGATGCAGGCCACCGGCATGGTCGACGACCACCTGATCGACTGCTGGCGCTCCGGCACGACGTGATCACCGGCCGGTGAAAGCCGGGGGGCGCTTGGTCACGAACGCCTCGACCGCTTCGCGGTGATCCGCGGTCGCACCGGCGAAGGCCTGGCCCTTGCCCTCGTTGGCGAGCGCGGTCGGCAGGTCGGCGCCCGCCGCGATCCGCAGCGCGGCCTTGATCGTGCCGTAGGCCGTCGTCGGTCCCGCCGCCATCCGTTCCGCGAGTTCCTGCGCGGTCCGCTGCACCTCGTCGTCGGCGACGACCTCGGTGACCATGCCGATCTCCAGCGCCCGCTGGGCGGCGACCGGCTTGGCCAGCAGCATCATCTCCATGGCGCGGCCGTAGCCGATCAGCCTGGGCAGCGTCCAGGACGCGCCCGAGTCGGCGGTGAGGCCGACGTTGGCGAAGGCCATCAGGAACTTGGCCGACTCGGCCGCGATGCGCAGGTCGCAGGCGTAGGCGAAGGACGCGCCCGCACCGGCTGCCATCCCGTTGATCGCGGCGATGGCCGGTTTGGGCATCTCGGCCAGGGCTCGCACGATCGGGTTGTAGTGCTTGTCGACGGTCTCCCAGAGTCGATCTTCGCCCGAGTGCAGCGCGGCGACGTGCTCTTTCAGGTCCTGGCCCGCGCAGAACGCCTTGCCTGCGCCGGTCAGCACGACCGCGCGGACGGTGTCGTCGGCCGCTGCCGCCGCCAGGGCCGCCACCAGCGCGTCCTTGAGCTCGTTGGTCAGCGAGTTGAACGCGTCGGGGCGGTTGAGGGTCAGGGTCCGCACGCCGTTGACATCGCTGATCAGCAGAACGGGCTCGGTCACGGCGGGACTACCTCTCCGAACGGGGGACGGGTCCAACCATTCGACCACGAATATCCAACGGGTCGGTAACCATCGTGACCAACCGGATGCCCGGAGTGATCAAGCACGCGATCATGGTGTCGTGCGTGTCGTCGTCCGATGTGGATGCGCGCCATCCGGCGTCACACCCGCGAAATCCCTATCGGACACCGGAACTACGTCGTCGACCGAACGTCGGTGCACGTCACGCGACACGAAAAGATCGGCTCGTTTTCCGTCCAAGGTGTCGATGGGGGAGAATGGCCGCGCAAACCGGCGGCTTACGTGGGTGTGTCGACGGGGAAGTTCATACGGAGGGAGCACGCTATGGCGGCCATGAAGCCCCGGACCGGCGACGGTCCCCTCGAGGTCACCAAAGAGGGGCGCGGCATTGTGATGCGCGTCCCACTCGAGGGTGGGGGTCGGCTCGTCGTTGAGATGTCCGCCGAAGAAGCCAGTGCCCTTGGCGACGCGCTGAAAGGCGCCGCTGGCTGACCGTTCAAACCGGTCGAGGGAGTTAGACACCCCACGTCCGCGCCCCGGTTTCGCGGCTTGAAGCGCCTGCGGAGCCGGGGCTGTCCTTTTTCTCCTGGTCATCGCCGCCCACGCCGCCGTGATCAGGGCTTGCGACCCGCCGAGGAGGCGCTCTGTGCCCGCCCGCACGTCCACCATCCCTGCTGTGCCCACCTCGCTGGCCCAAGTCGAGCTGAGCGATCTCGTTCGACGTGGTGCGTTGCGCGCCGCGCTGGTCGGACCGGCCGACGGGGAGTCGCCGGAGGTCTGGTTAGGGCCGGCGGCGGACGAGCTGCTCGGCGGCGCCCGGCCCGAGGACCTGACCGGCAAGGCGGGCGAGCTCTACGCGATACCGGGCGCCAAGTCGTGGCTGGTCGGAGTGGGTGCGCGCCGAGGCGCCGACTGGCGGACCTCGGGCGCGGTGCTGTCCAGGGCCGCGGACGACGCCCTGGACGCGGCGAACGCGACACCGGCGCAGCGAGCCATCGAGGTGGCGCTCCCGGCTGACATCGACGTCGCCGAGCTGGAGGCGCTGGTCGTCGGGCTGCTGCTGGGCGGCTACCAGTTCAAGGTCACCGAGCAGACCCCCAAGATCCGGCTGCGCACCATCCGGCTGCGGCTGCCGGACGCGAGCGCGGGCCTGCGCGCGGCAGTGCAGCGCGCGTCGGTGCTGGCGGCGGCCACCGCGCTGACCCGCGACCTGGCGAACATGCCCTCCGACGTGAAGACCCCGGCCTGGCTGGCGGACACCGCGGCCACGGTCGCCGAGGACGTCGCCGGGCTGACCGTGACGGTCCGGGACGAGCAGTGGCTGGCCGACAACGCCTTCGGCGGCGTGCTCGCGGTCGGTGCCGGGTCGACCAGGCCGCCGCGGTTGATCGAACTGGCCTGGCGGCCACGCGGCGCCAAGGGCCCGCACCTGGTGCTGGTCGGCAAGGGCATCACCTTCGACACCGGCGGCATCTCCCTCAAGCGCGGGCCCGGCATGCACCTGATGCGCACCGACATGGCCGGTGGCGGCGCGGTGATCGCGGCGATGCGCGCCATCGCCGAGTTGCGGCTGCCGATCCGGGTGACCGGGCTGGTGCCCGCCGCCGAGAACCACCTGTCCGGGTCGGCGTTCCGGCCGGGTGACGTGATCCGGCACTACAGCGGCAAGACCACCGAAGCGGTGAACACCGACGCCGAGGGCAGGCTGGTCCTCGCCGACGGTCTCGGCTACGCGATCAAGCAGCACAAAGCCGATCTGCTGGTGGACGTCGCCACGCTGACCGGCGCCATGAAGATCGCCCTGGGCCTGCGCACCGGCGGCCTGTTCGCGAGCACCGACGACCTGGCGAAACGCGTGCTCGACGCGGGCGCCGAGGTCGGCGAGGCGTGGTGGCGGCTGCCGTTGCTGGAATCGGCGGCTGCCGACATCGAGAGCGACATCGCCGACGTCCGCCAGCTGGGCACCGAATCGCACCCTGGCTCGATCCACGCCGCGCTGTTCCTGCGCGAATTCACCGCCGGACTGCCCTGGGCGCACCTGGACATCGCAGGTCCGGCCCGCGCCGAATCCACGTATGCCGAGGTCACGCCGGGTGCCAGCGGGTTCGCCGCACGCACCCTGGTCGCCCTCGCCGAATCCCTCGTCGAGCAGGCCAGGTAGGTTCCCCGACCGTGAGTGAAACTGAAATGGCTCAGCCCTGTGCCGGTCAGCGGGTGCTGGTCACCGGCGGCTGCGGCTTCGTCGGCCGCTCCGTCGTCGCCGCCTTCCAGGCGCTCGGCGCCGAGATCACCGTTGTCGACCAGCGGGCCTTCCCGGACGAGCGGGTCACCACCGTGATCGGTGACCTGACCGACCCCGAACTGCGCTCGGCCGCGATGACCCCGGACGTGACCGGCGTCGTGCACCTGGCTGCGATCACCTCGGTGCTGCGCTCGGCCGAAGCGCCCGCCGAGACGTTCACCATGAACGTCGAGGTCACCCAGGGCCTGCTCGAACTGGCGCGGCAGCGCGGCATCAACCGGTTCGTGCTCGGGTCGACCAACGCGGTGGTCGGCAACGTCGGCAGCGCGACCATCACCGAGGACATCCCGCTGCGCCCGCTCACGCCCTACGGCGCGACCAAGGCGGCCTGCGAGATGCTGCTCTCCGGTTACGCGGGCGCCTACGGCCTGACCACGGCCGCGCTGCGCTTCACCAACATCTACGGCCCCGGCATGGAGGCCAAGGACAGCTTCGTGCCGCGCCTGATGCGCGCCGCGCTCAACGGCACCGGCGTGCAGATCTACGGTGACGGCAAGCAGGTCCGCGACCTGGTGCACGTGCACGACATCGTCGCGGGCATCACCGCGGCGTGGCAGCGCGAGTTCACCGGCACCGCGATCATCGGCAGCGGCCGCTCGGTCAGCGTGCTGGACATGATCGACGCGGCCCGGCAGGCGACCGGCGCGGACATCCCGGTCGAGCACATCCCGGCGAAGACCGGCGAGATGCCCGCGGTGATCGTGGACATCAGCAAGGCGCGCCGCGAACTCGGCTACGAGCCCAGCTACTCGCTCGCGGACGGTCTGCGCACCGTGTGGGACGACTTCACCGCAGCGGCCGAGCTGACCGCCTCCCGGTGACCGAGGATCGGGCGAGGCCCTGCGGCTTCGCCCGATCGCACTGGCTTTTCCTCGTGGTGCTGCTGCTCGGCGCCGCGTTGCGGATGTGCGCGTTCATCGCCTACCAGCCCGCGATCCTCTACGTGGACTCGTTTCGGTACCTGGACAACCTGTTCGCGCTCGATCCGACCCAACTGGACCCGATCGGCTACGACCTGATCCTGCGCGTGCTGCTGCATCTCGGCGGGCTGCGTGGGGTGACCGGGGTCCAGCACCTTGCCGGACTCGGCATCGGCGTCGCCGTCTACGCGCTGGCGTTGCGCAACGGCGCGCGGCACTGGCTGGCCGCGATCGCGGCGGCGCCGATCCTGCTGGACGCCTACCAGGTGCAGATCGAGCAGAACGTGATGTCCGACGTGTGGCTGGAAGTGCTGCTGATCGGGGTGCTGTGGGTGGTCGCCGCGCGCGGCACACCGACGCCCGGCCGCGCCGCGATCGCGGGGCTGCTGCTGGGAAGCGCGGCGATCGTGCGGACCATCGCGGTGCCGTTGGCGTTGCCGCTACTGGGATATCTGGTGATCGCGGGCGGCGCATGGCGCTCGCGTTCCGGTTGGGCGGTGATCGCCACCCGCGCCGCCGCGATGCTGACCTGCTTCGGGGTCGTGTTGTTCTGCTACGCGGGCTACTTCCACCGCGAGACCGGCCAATGGGGCTTCGCAGGGGCCGCGTCCGGCGACGTGGTCTACGGCCGCACCGCGAACGTGGCCGACTGCGCGGAACTGCGGGTGTCCGCTGACCTTGCCCAGTTGTGTCCGCCGGAACCGTTGGGCCAGCGCAAGGGCGTCGATTTCTACGCGCACCTGGTCGGCGAACCGGGCTGGCCGGCGTTCCTGCCCGCCGGTTCGACCCTCCAGGACCTCCAGCGCCGGTTCGCGATCACCGTGATCGAACAGCAACCTGGCGCGGTGGCGGGTGGGATCCTCGACGACTTCGCCAAGGGCTTCGAACCCGGGCGCGACAGCCAGCCGAGCGACGTGCCCGTGCAGCGCTGGCAGTTTCAAACGTTTTACCCACTTTGGTCGATTGACGAGACGCAGGTCTGGCACGCCGCCATCCGATATGGCGGCGAAGATCCCATGGTCAACAACGGCGTCGCCGCATTCTTACGTGATTATCAGTTGCACGGTGGCTACACGCCGGGCCCGCTGGAGGCGATCTTCGCCGTATTCGGTCTGATTGGCGGGTTCGGATTCACCCGCCGCCAGGCCGGAGTCCGCGCGATCACCCTGCTGGCCACGGGTTTTGGCCTCGTGCTGCTGTTCGCGTCGGCGATGTTCGAGTTCTCATGGAGATATCAGCTTCCTGGCCTAGTCTTGCTGCCGCTAGGAGGTGTGCTCGGGATGACTGTCCTGATGGGACCATTGAAGCGGCCGGCCACGAAGTCCCGCCGTTCGATGTTGTCGGCATTCCCCGACCAGGTGGACTGGTCGGCGATGAACGACTTCACTGATCGACACGGTGCGCCGGACTTCAAGCCGGTACTGGTGGTGATCGCCGCTTACAACGAGGAGGGCGGCATCGGCGGGGTGCTCGACAACCTCCCCAAGGAGTGTTGCGGGCTGCCGGTCGACGTGCTGGTGGTGGTCGACGGGTGCAGTGACGACACCGCCCGCGTAGCGGCCGAGCACGGTGCCTACACCTGCGTCGCGCCGACCAACCGGGGCCAGGGCTCCGCGTTGCGGCTCGGGTATCACATGGCTGCCATGGGCGGCGCCGACTACGTGATCACCACCGACGCGGACGGGCAGTACGAGAACGACGAGATGCCCATGCTGCTGCGGCCGATCCTGGACAACGAGGCCGACTTCACCACGGGCTCCCGCAGGCTCGGCGTCGCGCCGGGTGACGACCGGGTGCGCTGGCTGGGGGTACGGGTCTACGCGACCCTGGCGAGCATTCTGAGCGCACGCCGGATCACCGACACCTCGTTCGGCTTCCGCGGCATGCGCACGTCGCTGGCCTGCTCGGTGGAGCTGCAACAGCCCCAGTACCAGGCCTCCGAGCTGCTGATCAGCGTGCTGGCCAGCGGGGCGCGGCTGCTCGAACTGCCGATGACCATGCGGGTTCGCTCGGCGGGCACGACGAAGAAGGGCAACAACTTCGTCTACGGCATGCGCTACGGCAAGGTGATGACCAGGACCTGGTTCCGCGAATACGTGCTGCGGCGCGTCACGCGGCGGCCGGTACCCGGCGCTTCCGCGTCATCAGTCGATCAAGCAGCGTGAACTTCACCAGCACGAAGACGCCGTAACTGCCGAGGTAGGCGCAGTCGAGAACCAGGCTGCGCCCGCCCCGGCCGTCGATCAGCGGGTTGATCAGCTTGTCGGCCAGGGTGGTGAGCCCGGTCGCGGCGAGACCGCCGGTGAGCGTGATCGCGAAGTACGGCACCAGTTCGGTCAGCACGCTGGGTTTGCCGCTGCGGGACCAGGTCCAGCGCCAGTTGATCAGGAACGCCGGAATCGCGCCCGCGACGAACGCGGCAGCCGATGACTCGAACGCGGTGGCATGTCCCCAGTAGTAGAAGCCGGTGAGAGTGGCCTGACTGACAATGGTTGACACTACCGAGCCGACCGCGAACTGTCCTAGCCTGGCAATGAGCCGCCGGCTGGGTAGCCACCGGCGGCGACGGGGCGCCGGTGCCACGACCGGGGTCGCGTCGCCGGTGTCGACCGGCTCACCGGTACGGGCCGTCTGCTGGGCGGAGGTCAGGTAGGACTCGGTGCTCACCACATCGTCATCCTCCCCGATCACTCACTGCTTGCGAGCCCGGGACCAGGTCTTTAAGCAACTCACAGGTTCGTCCATAAGGTAGATACAGAGCGCCAGCGGTACGTTCCGGCGTGAAGTACGAAATCTTGGAAGGGGTTTCCCGTGCGCGTCCTCGTTCTCGGTGGCGACGGCTATCTCGGCTGGCCGACGGCACTGCACTTGTCCGACGCGGGCCACGAAGTGGCTGTTCTGGACAATTTCGCGCGTCGTTCCTACGACCACGAAATGGGCGTGCAGAGCCTGGTTCCGATCGAACCTTTGCAGGCCCGGGTCGATGCCTGGGCCGAGGTGTCCGGCAAGCGACTGCCGGTTTATGTCGGTGACCTGTGCGACGCCGAATTCGTCAACGCAACACTGCGTGAATTCGAGCCCGACTCGATCGTGCATTTCGCTGAACAGCGCTCCGCGCCGTATTCCATGATCGACCGCAAGCACGCGGTCTACACCCAGCAGAACAATGTCGTCGGCAACCTGAACCTGTTGTTCGCGATCGCCGAGGTCAACCCCGACATTCACCTGGTCAAGCTGGGCACCATGGGCGAGTACGGCACGCCCAACATCGACATCGAAGAGGGCTGGCTGGAGGTCGAGCACAACGGTCGCAAGGACCGGATGCTCTACCCGAAGAAGCCGGGCTCCTTCTACCACCTCAGCAAGGTGCACGACTCGCACAACATCGAGTTCACCTGCCGGATCTGGGGCCTGCGTGCGACCGACCTGAACCAGGGCGTCGTGTACGGCCAGGAAACCCCGCAGACCGCTCGTGACCCGAGGCTGGCCACCCGGTTCGACTACGACGCCATCTTCGGCACCGTGCTCAACCGGTTCGTCATCCAGGCCGTGCTCGGTCACCCGCTGACCGTCTACGGCGCGGGCGGCCAGACCCGGGGCATGCTCGACATCCGCGACACCGTCGAGTGCATCCGCCTCGCGGTGGAGAACCCGGCCGAACGTGGCGAGTTCCGGGTGTTCAACCAGATCACCGAGTGGATGTCGGTGGCCGAGATCGCCAAGACCGTCTCGAACCTGTCCCCGCGTCCGGTCGAGGTCGAGAACGTGACCAACCCGCGCGTCGAGGAAGGCTCGCACTACTACAACGTGGTGCACACCGGTCTTCCGTCGCTCGGCCTTGAGCCGCACCTGCTGTCCGACACGCTGATCACGTCGCTGTTCCGCATCGCGGAGCAGTTCGCGGACCGCGTCGACCTCGCCGCCATGCGCCCGACCGTGCAGTGGCGCAAGACGTCGAGCAAGCTCCGCAACGAGTGAGCTGACTTCTTTCAACGGCAGAGCACGTGAGGCGCCCCGGTTTCACGACCGGGGCGCCTGGTCATGCCTGCCGCACCACGAAATCCCGGAACGCGAGCACGGCGGGCGTCAGTGGACGGTCCGCAACCCAGGCCAGCCCGATCGACCGGGAAGCCTTGGGCCGCAACGAAAGCTCCACCACGTTCGGCGGCAGCACCCACTCCGCGGTAGGCAGGATCGCGACCCCCAGATCCGCCGCGACGAGCCCCCGCAGCGTGTCCACCTCATCGCCCTCGAACGCGTAGGTCGGCGTGAAACCCGCTGACGCGCACAGTTCGTCGGTCAGCTGCCGCAACCCGAACCCGGCTTTGGTGCCCACGAACAACTCCTGCGCCAGTTCGCCAGCCCGCACCCCGCCGCGCCGTGCCAGCCGGTGCCCGGCAGGCACCGTCACCACCAACTCCTGCTGATCCACCTCGACCGAATCGAACTCCGGCGCGGGCGGCAGTGGAGATGTCAACGCCAGGTCCACGGCGCCTGCGCGCAAGTGTTCCAGCACCTCGTCTTTGGCGCCCTGCAACAACGTGAACCGCACCCGGGGATGGTGGGCGCGAAACGCGCGCAACAACGCCGGAATCCGCAACTCGCCCATGGTGTGCAGAAAAGCGAGCACCACCTCGCCCTGCTCCGGATCGGCCTCCGCCAGCGCCCGCCGATAACCGCGAGAAAGCACCGCCAACGCCTGCTCCGCCGCTTCCGCCAGGTATTCACCGGCCTTGGTCAACTGGATCCCGCGACCGTCGCGCCGCACCACCGGCGTGCCCAGTTCGGCGCCGAGCGCGGCCAGCCACCGGCTCACCGTCGGCTGCGGAACACCCACCCGCGACGCCGCCCTGGTCACGTTCCGCTCCTCTGCCAGCGCCACCAGCAAGGCGAGGCGAGGCGCCAGCGTCTCGGTCTCATCCGTCACACCGACCACCCCTCCGCCGAACCACCGCAGGTCAACCCCGATCGATCCACCAGTGAATCAATCAGCACGGCTCATCGTATTGGACGCATCAATCCGCGCTACCTACCGTGAACTGAGTGACCGCAGCGACCTCTCCCGCCACCCGTTCCGTCGACAACCTCGACCGGCACGAGCGGTCATCGCCCGGCTTCCGCCGCATCACGCTCGCCCTGTTCGCGGCCGGACTCGCCACGTTCACCGTGCTCTACTGCGTGCAGGCGCTGCTGCCCGCGCTCGCCACCGACTTCCACATCGGCCCCGCCGAAACCAGCCTGGTCGTCTCGGTCTCGACCGCGGCCCTGGCCATCGGCGTCATCCCGCTGACCGCGCTGTCCGAAGCGCTCGGCCGCACCCCGGTCATGACCATCTCGCTGTTCAGCGCCGGCGCACTCGGCCTGCTGGCCGCGTTCAGCCCGAACTTCACCATCCTGCTGGTGATCCGCGGCCTGCAGGGCCTGGCGCTGGCCGGTTTGCAGGCGGTCGCGATGTCCTACCTCGCCGAGGAACTACACCGCGGCTCGCTCGGTTTCGGCATGGGCCTCTACATCGCGGGCAACGGCATCGGCGGCATGATCGGCCGCCTGCTCGCCGGTCTCATCGACGACTTCGCGGGCTGGCGCTGGGCGCTCGGCGTGATCGGCGGCGTCGCCCTGATCTGCGCGGTGATCTTCCGCATCGCGATCCTGCCCTCCCACCACTTCGAACCAAAACCGTTGCAGGTCAAGCCATTGGCGGCTTCGGTCCTGCGCGCCTTCACCGACACCGGTCTACTGCGCCTGTTCGCGGCCGGCTTCCTGCTGATGGGCTGCTTCGTCACCGTCTACAACTATCTCGGTTTCCGTTTGCTGGGCCCAGGATTCGACCTGCCCGAGGTCGTCGTCGGCCTGATCTTCGTGGTGTACCTGGCCGGTTGCTTCGCATCCGCGTTCGCAGGCCGGCTCGTCGACCGGTTCGGCAGGCCCAAGCTGCTCTGGGTGATGGCGGTGATCACCATCGCCGGGCTCGCGTTGATGGTGCCGAACAACGTGACCCTCGTGATCGCAGGACTCGTCGTGACAACCGCGGGTTTCTTCGCAGCGCACTCGGTGGCCAGCGGCTGGGTCGGCGCCCGCTCCGCGCGCCTCGGTGTGCAGGGCTCAGCCGTCTACCTGTTCTGCTACTACCTCGGCTCCAGCATTGGCGGAACAGTCGGCGGCCTGGCGTTCACCGGCAGCGGCTGGCCCGGCCTGACCGGCTACACCGGCGCGTTCCTCCTGGCGGTGATCGTTCTCGCGCTCACCCTCCGCAAACTCGCGCCCGCGCCATCAGCCCTTGCTCAGCAGTGACTCGTACACCGCGATCGTCTGCTCGGCGATCTCCCGCCAGGAGAACTCGTCGATCGCCCGCTGCCGACCGGCCGCGCCCATCTGCCTTGCTCGCTCCGGATCGCCGACCAGCTCGTTGATCGCGGCCGCCAGCGCGCTGCGATAGGTGAACACGTCCTGCTCGTCGTAGTGCACGAGTAAGCCGGTCCGGCCGTGGTCGACAACCTCAGGTATACCGCCGACATCGGAGGCGACAACCGCGGTGCCACAGGCCATGGCCTCCAGGTTCACGATGCCCAGCGGCTCGTACACCGAAGGACACACGAACACCGTCGCCCGGCTCAGCAACTGGCGAACCTCGGCGGGCTGCAACATCTTCTGGATCCAGAACACACCCGGGCGCTGCGCGGTCAACTCGGCGACCGCAGCCTTGGTCTCCGCCGCGATCTCCGGCGTGTCCGGCGCGCCGGCGCACAACACCAGCTGCGCGTCCGGATCGATGTCCCGCCCGGCCGCGATCAGATGTCCGACGCCCTTCTGCCGGGTGATCCGGCCGACGAACACCACGCTCGGCTTGTCCGGGTCGACCCCGTACTTGCGCAGCACGTCCGTGCCGGTCACCGGGTGGTAGGCGTTGGTGTCGATGCCGTTGCGCACCACGTGCACCCGCGCCGGATCCAGGTCCGGATAGACCTCCAGCACATCGCGGCGCATCCCGTCGCTGACCGCGATGACCCCGTCCGCCGCGTGATACGCGGTCCGCTCCACCCACGACGAGAGCTGGTAGCCGCCACCGAGCTGCTCAGCCTTCCACGGCCTGCGCGGTTCCAGCGAGTGCGCGGTCACCACGTGCGGGATGCCGTAGAGCAGTTTGGCCAGGTGACCGGCCATGTTCGCGTACCAGGTGTGCGAGTGGACCAGGTCCGGCGGCGTGCCGTTCTCGTCCGCGAGCGCCGCGGTGATCGCCAGATCGACCGACAACGTCGACAACGCCGGATTCGCCCGCTCGAACCCGGGCGCGGGCTGGTGCGCGTAGGCGTGCGCGTCCAACTCGGTACGCGGCGCGCCGAAACAGTGCACGTCCACGTCCGCGAGATCGCGCAACTGCGGCACCAGCGCGCCGACGTGGACGCCGGCACCCCCGTACACCTCGGGCGGATATTCACGGGTCAACAGGCCAATGCGCACGAGTGATCAGGCTAGTCGCCGGGATGGCGGAAGTGTGGCAACAATATGGCAGCGGGGTGAACCTCAGCCCGCCGATCGGATTCGGTGACACGTCGCTGCTGGTCGTTGGACGCTGACGTGGATAAGGTCACAAGGGTGATCGGACAGCAGCCTCACGTGCTCGGCATGGTCCTGGCCGGTGGTGAGGGAAAGCGGCTCTGGCCGTTGACCGCCGACCGCGCGAAGCCTGCCGTGCCGTTCGGGGGCAACTACCGCCTCGTCGACTTCGTGCTGTCCAACCTGGTCAACGCAGGATTCCACCAGCTCTGCGTGCTGACCCAGTACAAGTCGCACTCGCTGGACCGGCACATCTCCACCACGTGGCGGCTGTCCAGCGTGCTCGGGCAGTACATCACCCCGGTGCCCGCGCAGCAGCGCCTCGGCCCGCGCTGGTACACCGGCAGTGGCGACGCGATCTACCAGTCGCTGAACCTGGTGCGCGACGAAGATCCCGACTACATCGTGGTGTTCGGCGCCGACCACGTCTACCGGATGGACCCCGCGCAGATGGTCGCCCGGCACATCGCATCCGGCGCCGGTTGCACCGTCGCTGGCATCCGCGTGCCGCGCTCGGAAGCGAGCGGCTTCGGCTGCATCGACTCCGACGCCAGCGGCAAGATCACCCGCTTCCTGGAGAAACCCGCCAACCCGCCGCACGTGCCCGACGACCCGGACGTCACGTTCGCGTCCATGGGTAACTACGTGTTCAGCACCGAAGCCCTGGTCGAAGCGCTGCGCGAAGATGCGGGCAACCCCGACTCCGCGCACGACATGGGCGGCGACATCATCCCCATGTTCGTCGAACGCGGCGACGCCACCGTCTACGACTTCGACGAGAACGACGTCCCCGGCGCCACCGAACGCGACCGAGGCTACTGGCGCGACGTCGGCACCCTGGACGCCTACTACGACGCGCACATGGACCTGGTGTCCGTGCAGCCCGTGTTCAACCTCTACAACAAGTCCTGGCCCATCCGCACCGCCGTCCCGCCGCTCCCGCCCGCCAAGTTCGTCGCGGGCGGCACCGCAGACGGCTCCATGGTCGGCTCCGGCTCGATCATCTCCGGCTCCTCCGTCCGCGACTCGATCGTCAGCGCCGACGTGGTCGTCGAAACCGGCTCGATCGTCGAGGGCAGCGTCCTGTTACCAGGCGTCCGCATCGGCAAGGGCGCCATCGTGCGCCGCGCCATCCTGGACAAGAACGTCGTCGTCCCGGACGGCGCCGTCATCGGCGCCGACCCCGAACTCGACGCCGAGCGCTACACGATCAGCAAGGGCGGCGTCATCGTCCTCGGCAAGGGCGTCATAGCCACCGGCCCCTGATCGAGTAGTTCTGTCACCCGTCAGTGTGCCCATCGGCTTGATCGGAGATTTCAGACGCCGCAACCCATAGCGTCAGTGCTATGGATTGGGGTATGGTCGAGTGTGAGCCAGAGGTCGAAGACTGGCTCACAGGTCTTGATGAGAAGGCGTTCAGCCGCGTTTCGTTCTATGTCGACTTGCTGGCCAGGTACGGGCCGCTCCACGGCGAACCGTATACCCGGCAACTCGACGGCAAGCTGCGCGAACTCCGATTCTGGTTGGCAGACCGACCGACTCGAATCAGCTATTGGATCGCGCCTGGCAGGCGGATCATCCTGCTGACCAGATGGACCAAGGCAAGGATGCGCGAGACAGCCGAGGTGGAGCGGGCACGTCGAGCAATGCGGCAATGCCAAATGCTGCGGCACACCGTCGATGAGGAGGAATGGTGACCAACCGGAAAACCTGGAGCCAGTTGCGCGCCGAACTCGGCGTCGACGAAGAGCACCCAGCCTACAGAGAGGCACGCATTGCCTACGAGATTGGTGCGGAGGTGCGTGCATTGCGCGAGCAGCGCGGCTGGTCGCAGACCGAATTGGCGAAGCGGGCGAGGATGACGCAGTCGGCGATGGCGCGGTTCGAAGCGGGTGGTACGACGCCTACTCTCCCTGTGCTCGAACGGATCGCGGAAGCGCTGGAGATGCGGCTGTCGATCGCGCTCACTCCGGCCTGCTCCGCCTGACCTTTGTGGCGTCCGCGCCGTTGGTCCAGTCAGTGCACTCAGTCCGGCCGCTTGGCGACGACGGGCATGCCGTCGGCGTCAAGCGGGATCGGCAGGGACGGCATCGCCTAGGGTCCCTGATCGAGTGATCGCTTGCGCGACCCGCAACCCCTAGCGTCGCCACCGTGAGTGAAGAACATGTCCGGGCCCGGGCCGCGCCTGTTCCGGACCGGCTGCCGCGCCTTCCCGTTGAACAGGCGTTGGCGACCGTCGAGTTGCCGTTGCACCTGAACTGGTCGAATCCAGGAGAGGTGTACCAGCTGTCCGATCGCCACGACCGAGCCCGGGTCTACGAGATCCTGCTGCGCGAGGGCGGCGAAGAGGACTTGCTGCGCTACCTGGATGGCGCCTTGCTGGTGGATCTGTGGGACGAGTTGGTGCTGCCCAGAGTCATTCGAGCCGCCTGGGCGCCGCTGATTGAGTCGGTGCGCTCAGCCGAGGCGCTTAGCGGCGACGAGTAGGCCGTCGCCGAGGGGGAGCAGCACGGAGACCAGGCGGTCGTCCTCGCGGACCATCCGGGCCAGGTCCCGCAGCGCGGTGGTCTCCTGGTCGCGGTTGGTCTTGTCGTCGACCCGGCCGTTGGCCAGGACGCTGTCGAACGCGATCACGCCGCCCGGCCGGAGCAGGCGGACGCCCTGGTCGTAGTAGCGCGGGTACTCGGTCTTGGTCGCGTCGAAGAACACCAGGTCGTAGCCGCCGTCGGTGAGCCGGGGCAGCACCTCCAGGGCCTGGCCCATGATCAGCCGGACCCGCCCTGGCGGGACCTGCGCGTCGATGAAGGTGCGCTTGGCGGAGCGCTGGTACTCGGGTTCGATGTCGATCGAGGTGAGCACGCCGTCCGAGGCCATGCCCGCGAGCAGGCACAACCCGCTCACCCCAGCCCCGGTGCCGACCTCGACCACGGCCTTGGCCTGGAGGGTCGCCGCGAGGAAGCGCAACGCGGCGCCCGCGCCGGTGCTCACCGGAGGGCAGCCGAGGTCGTGACCGCGCGCTCGGGCGGCCGAGATGCTCTCGTTCTCGGCGTGGTACCCGTCGGCGTAGTCGGCCGACGCCGCGGGTGCGGCGGCCGCATTCCGCGTTTCCGGCGTCACAGGTACGCAGATTAGCGGTGCGAGCGGCGAAAAGCGCTGAAGCTGGCCCTTGCATGCGCAACGGTGCCATCACAACGTGCCATCCCGGGCAGGACCTGCGGGATTCTCAGGCTCGTCTCAGGCCGCTCTCACCATGGCCACACCACCGCGGGACATGATCGAGGCACGGCGTAAGGCAGCACCGTCTTCTGCGTCTCAAAGATGACGGGAACACCGGGCGTCGGGTTTACGTTGGTCGGGTCAAAGGGCGGCAGAGCCCAGTGGAGGTGCGGACGCGCCGATGGTTACATCAGCGAGTATGAGCGAGACCGACCAGGTCGAGGCCGGTTCAGCCGTGCTGCCAGCGCCCGCGACGCCCGGTGACGACGCGGCAGGATGGACCCCGCCATCGTGGGACGAGATCGTCCGCGAACACGCCGACCGGGTCTACCGCCTCGCCTACCGGCTCTCCGGCAACCAGCATGACGCCGAGGATCTGACCCAGGAGACCTTCATCCGCGTCTTCCGGTCGCTGTCCTCCTACACCCCCGGCACGTTCGAGGGCTGGCTGCACCGGATCACCACCAATCTTTTTCTCGACATGGCGCGTCGGCGGTCCCGGCTGCGCATGGAGGGCCTGCCAGAGGACACCGACCGGCTCGCCGGCGACGGACCCTCGCCCGAGCAGGTCTACTCCCAGACCCACCTCGACCCGGACCTGCAGGACGCCCTCGACGAGCTCGCTCCCGAGTTCCGCGCGGCCGTCGTACTGTGTGACGTGGAAGGGCTGTCCTACGAGGAGATCGGCGCGACGCTGGGCGTGAAGCTCGGCACAGTGCGCAGCCGGATCCACCGTGGTCGGCAGGCGTTGCGCGCGTCGCTGGAGCGGCGCCGCTCGGCCGTCGGCCAGGGGCGAATGTTGGCCGCGGAGGGCTCGGTATGACCGTTTCGTCGCACCCGAGGTGCCATGCGGCACACTCCGGGAGGCATTGATGAGCGAGCCACGGTCCTGGAACCTGCCCGAACAGCACCTGATGCCCGACGCGGTCGTCGCGTTCGTGGACGGTGAGCTGTCCACGCTGGCGCAGCAGCGCGCGTCGGAGCACATCGCCAAGTGCCCGTTCTGCGCGAGCGAGACCAAGACGCAGCGGCAGGCTCGGTCCGCGGTTCGTTCCGCCGGTGACCCTGGCGCACCCGCGGGCCTGTTGGCCGCGCTGCGGGCGATCCCGATCGACACCGACCTTCGTTTCGAGCCAGAGCCCGGGGGGCCGGAAAACCTGGCGGTCGGCCCTGACGGGCAACTGTTCGCCATCCAACGGCCGGAGCGCGTGCCCGGCCTCGCATCGGCCGGTTTCGGTGAGTCGCCCGCTCTGGGAGGCAAGCCGATGATCGGTTCGTCGAGCCCGCTCGGCTCTCGTCCGCTCGGGCACCGCCCGGCGAGCGGTCGACGTGCGGTGCAGGGCGCGGGCGTGGTGCTCGGTGGCCTGGTGCTCGGCGCGCTGGTCGTGGTCGGTCCGCACATGCTCGGCGGTTCGTCGGAGACGCCGACCGAACCTCCGGTCAACGGCGCCGGTTTCGACGCGAACCCGCAGATCGGTGTCGGCGGTGCTCGGCGGAACGTGCAGGTCAACAACACCGTCAACGACCATCTCGCCAGCGCTGGCGCGGTGCCGACCACCACGGTCACCTCGACCCCCGTCACGGTCCTGCCGGTCGTGAACAGCCACCGTTACGCCAACTGACGCGCGCTGCCACCAACGCCCACTTCACCCTGGTTGGGGCAGTCTTGGTGGCTGGCTCACAATGAGCGTGGCAACGAAAAAGCATCGACGCGGGGATTGTGTGTGACGGAGTGTGCGGTGGCTCGTCGCGGCCCGACGCGGAGTGGGGGCGGCGATGAGTGAACAACCAGGTTCCGGTCCGGAACGGGCCGACGGCCCCGGAGACGATTCCCCCCGGCTCGGCCCCCGGCCGATCGACGTCCCCTCGGTCGATCCCAACCTCGCCTCGGCCTTCGGCCGCCCGGTCGGCGTGCCCAGTGCGTTCGCGCCACGCACCGGCCCGAATCAGCACAACGGTCTGAGCGCGCCCGCCGCGCCACCCATGTCGGCCGCCCTGCCGTCGGCTGCGCCGTCGCCCGCGCTGGCCACCGCGTTCGGCCGCCCGCACGGCAACGATGACGTCATCCTGCAACGCCCGCCAGGCGCCCAGGAACCGCAGTCCGAGACCGAGCCGGAAGCGACCTACTGGAACAGCGACGGCCGCGACCCATGGCGCGACCCGGGCTCCCCGGTCATGGTCGGCGCGCCCGCCGACACCGGTGTCGCGCCCGAGGACACCGGTCACGCACCAGCGAAACCCACCGGCCCGCTGCTCAGCGTGCCTGAGCTGCTGTTCGGTCGTCGGGTCAAGCCAAGCGCCCTGGTCGTCCTGCTGGTCGCCGCGCTGCTGGTCGGCGCGGTCGGCGGCGTCACCGGGTGGGCGTTGGGCAACGGGGGCAGCGCGCTCACCGACGTCGGCAACACGCTCACCCAGACCAACAACGCCAACGAGCGCGCGCCCGATTCGGTCGCCGGGATCACAGCTCGTGTCACGCCCGCGGTCGTCTCGCTGGAGGTGCTGGCGGGCAACAACGGCTACGTCGGCTCCGGTGTGGTGATCGACCCCAAGGGCTACATCCTCACCAACAACCACGTGGTCGCCCCGACCGGCGGCAACGCGGACAGCATCACCGCCGTCTTCAGCAGCGGCGCGCGCGTGCCCGCCACCATCGTCGGCCGCGACCCCGTCACCGACCTGGCGGTCATCAAGGTCAACGCGACCAACCTGACCGTGATCAAGCTCGGCACGTCCAGCAGCCTGCACCCCGGCGACCCGGTGATCGCCATCGGCTCCCCGCTCGGCCTCGCGGGCACGGTCACCTCCGGCATCGTCAGCGCGGTGAACCGGCCCGTGCTCCTGCCGGCGGAGAACGGCGGCCCGTCCGTCGTCTACGACGCCATCCAGACCGACGCGGCCATCAACCACGGCAACTCCGGCGGTGCGCTCGTCGACGCGACCGGTGCGCTGGTCGGCATCAACTCGTCCATCCAGACCGACAGCTCCGACGCCAGCGGCGGTGGCGGCAGCATCGGTCTCGGCTTCGCCATCCCGATCGACCAGGCCACCAGGATCGCCCAGTCGCTGATCCGCACCGGCTCGGTCAAGCACGCCAACCTCGGCGCCAGCACCCGCGACGTCGCCGCGAACGCGTCGCTCGGCGCCCAGGTCGACAACGTCGTGCAAGGCGGCCCGGCCGCGTCGGCAGGCATCGCGGAGGGCGACGTGATCACCAAGTTCAACGGGCGCAGCATCAGCAGCTCGGTGGAGCTTCAGGTCGCCGTACTGGACGGCTCACCCGGCCAGGCCGTTACCGTGCAGTTCGCGCGGCAGGGGCAACAGCACACCGTGCAGGTCACCCTCTCGTCGGATTGAGCGGCTACCCTGGTGGATACCGTGGTGAGCCGGAGGGAACTGACCAAATGCTGGACATCTCCTGGGGTGAAGTTCTCGTCCTGATCGTGGCCGGTCTGTTCATTCTCGGGCCGGAGCGCCTGCCCGGCGCCGCCCGCTGGCTCGGCAAGACCGTCCGCCAGGTTCGCGAGTACGCGACCGGCGCCCGCGACCAGCTCCAGTCCGAATTGGGGCCGGAGTTCGAAGAGTTCCGGAAGCCGTTGCAGGACTTGAGCAAACTGCGCAACTTCGACCCGAAGCGGGTCGTCACCCAGCACCTGCTCGACGCGACCGGCGGCTACGACCCGCGCGACGACCTCCGGATCAACGGGACGAACGGCAGCAACGGAACCAACGGCGCCAACGGCCTCAAGCCGAACGGCTACACCGGCGTGACCAGCGAGGTCGCCGCCCAGCCGCAGCAGCGCCCGCTCTCGCCCGGCGAACGCCCCCCGTTCGACCCCGACGCAACCTGAGCCCGGCCACCCCGCCAGCCCGTGCCGACGCTTGAAAATTTTGGTGGTCAGGTGGGTGGGATGAAGCCGGGGAGCCAGCCGGGGTCGTCGGAGTCGCCGCACATCGGGCAGGGCGAGGTGACCATGACGCCGGGCGTGATTTCGCGCATGACCGTGCCGTCGCCGGGCAACAGCACCGGGCGGTAGCGCTGCGGCCCGGTTTCCTCGACGAGCTCATGTGTCAGCGCCCGGCAGCCGTGGCACACGGTGCGGGCCGGGGGTACTGCCTTGTCCATAACCACGCTGCCGAGCAGAGCAGATGCGCCGCCCGGCAGCAAGAGGTCAGCGGCCTGCGGGGCTCACCGACAGCAGGCGTCCTGCCAACCCGCGCGAACGCGTGGAGAGGCGGGCGGCGATGTCGCGGAGCACGACGGCGGCGGGTGCCTCGGGGTCGGCGGCGACGATGGGGTCGCCCGCGTCGCCGAATTCACGCAGGCGTGGGTCGAGCGGGACCTGGCCGAGCAGCGGGACCTCGGTGCCGACGATGCGGCTGAGGGATTCGGCGACCTGCTGGCCGCCGCCGGAGCCGAAGACCTCCATGCGGGTGCCGTCGGCCATCTCCAGCCAGGACATGTTCTCCACGACGCCGGCCAGGCGCTGCCGGGTTTGCACGGCGATGGCGCCGGCGCGTTCGGCGACCTCGGCCGCGGCGACCTGCGGGGTGGTCACCACCAGCAGTTCGGCGTTGGGGACGAGCTGGGCGACCGAGATCGCGATGTCGCCGGTGCCGGGCGGCAGGTCGAGCAGCAGCACGTCGAGGTCGCCCCAGAAGGTGTCGGCCAGAAACTGCTGCAGGGCGCGGTGCAGCATCGGCCCGCGCCAGACGATGGGCTCGTTGCCGGGCTTGAACATGCCGATGGAGATGAGTTTCACGCCGTGCGCCTGCGGCGGCATCATCATCGTGTCGACCTTGGTGGGCCGTGCTTCGGTGCCGAGCATCCTGGGCACGGAGTGGCCGTAGATGTCGGCGTCGATCACTCCGACGGACAGGCCGCGCGCGGCCATCGCGACCGCGAGGTTGACGGTGACGCTGGACTTGCCGACCCCGCCTTTGCCGGACGCGACGCAGTAGACCCTGGTCAGCGAACCGGGCTGGGCGAACGGGATGACCGGCTCCGCGGTGTCGCCGCGCAGCGAACGGCGCAGTTCGGTGCGCTGGTCGTCGGTCATCACGTCGAGGTCGACCTTGACCGCGCGGACGCCGTCGAGGACGCCGACTGCGGCGGTCACGTCGGCGGTGATCTTGTCGCGCAACGGACAGCCCGCCACGGTGAGGTAGATGGCGACGGTGACGGTGCCGTCCGTGTCGATGGTCACGTCCTTGACCATGCCGAGATCGGTGATCGGGCGCCGGATCTCCGGGTCCTGCACGGTGGCGAGGGCCTTGCGCACGTCATCGACGCTGGGCGCGGTCGCCTGGTTGCTGGTCACTGCTGCTCACACCGGCCTTCCATGCACGTCGTGTCGTCCTTCATGTTACGGGCGGTGGGGAAACCCCGAGGTTACCGGCCGGTCAGATCACTCCTCAGAATCGATTTTGGGGGCGGAGCGGATAAGATCGACCGCGTTCCGTAGCATGCAGGGTTGTGCAACATCCGGGAACAACTCGCCGGCTCAGCCGAACTGAACTGGATGTCTGGCGGTCTTTTCTGCGCGCGCACGCGCGCATTATTCGCGCGCTGGAAAGCGAATTGCTTGCTGACCAGCAGCTATCGCTGGCTTCCTACGACGTCCTCGTCCAACTCGCCGAAGCGCCCGAGCGGCGGCTGCGGATGACCGAACTCGCCGACGCGGTGCTGCTGTCGCGTTCGGGAGTGACCCGGCTGGTCGATCGGCTGGAAAAGGGCGGTCTTGTCACGCGGGCGCGGGTCGACTCCGACGGGCGCGGGGTCGAGGCGGTGCTCACCCAGACCGGGTTTGACCGGTTGCGGGCCGCGTCGGGCACGCATTTGGCCGGGGTGGCCACGCATTTCGCGGATGTGCTCGAACCCGGCGATCTGGTGTCCTTCGGACGTACCTGCGAACGGCTCGGTGGCGCAACCGAATCCACTGGTGGCGCCACCGTACTCGGCGAACCCGTCGAGTCCGGAATGGACAGTGAAGACGAGCGTGTCGACGGTCGCAGTCCCGGGGATTAGTCGGTAATAGTCGCGCGGATATTCCGTTCCGGTCGACTAGCTGGTTTCACTGTGTTCGGGTTCGTCTTCCCAGCGAGGCGAATTCCGGACCTGCTCGGCGTCCGGGTGCGCGCCCTTTCGCTTTTTCGTTTTGCTGTTGTCGCTGACCAATTCCTGGCGCAGCCGGTCGAGTTCGCTGCGCAGGTAGTCGCGGGTGGCGATCTCGCCGACGGCCAGCCGCAGCGCGGCGAGCTCGCGGGCCAGGAACTCGGTGTCCGCCTTGGTCTGCGCGGCGCGGGAGCGGTCCTCCTCCAGCGAAACCCGGTCCCGGTCGTCCTGGCGGTTCTGCGCGAGCAGGATCAGCGGTGCGGCATACGCGGCCTGGGTGGAGAAGGTCAGGTTGAGCAGGATGAACGGGTACGGGTCCCAGCGCAGCGACGCGGCCGCGAGGTTCAGTGTGATCCAGACGACCACCAACAGCGTCTGCCAGAACAGGAACGTGCCGGTGCCCATGAACCGGGCGAGCCGTTCGGAGAACCGGCCGAACGCTTCCGGGTCCACGTCCAGGCTCAGCCTGCGTGGTCTGCGCGGCTGGTCGAGGCGGCGGCGTGAGGTCAGTTCAGGCATGGCTCGACTCCTGCCGCTCGGCCGGGTCCACCCCGTTCGTCCCGTTGATCTTATTGGTCGCGTTGTTCTTTTTCGCCGGGTGGCCCGCGACAGGCTGCTGGTTGTGCGTCTCGTGCAGACCGGTCTCCCGCCAGTTCACCGGCAGCAGGTGGTCCAGCACGTCGTCCACGGTAACCGCGCCGAGCAGGTGTTCCTGATCGTCCACGACCGGCGCGCAGACCAGGTTGTACGCGGCGAAGTAGCGGGTGACGTCGGTCAGTGGATCGGTCGGCGCCAGCCGGGCCAGGTCCGTGTCCAACGCACCCGCGACCAGGTCGGACGGGGGTTCGCGGAGCAACCGCTGGATGTGCACGCAGCCCAGGTAGCGCCCGGTCGGCGTGGCCGATGGCGGTCGGCAGACGAACACCATGCTGGCCAGCGCGGGCGTCAGGTCGCCGTTGCGCACCCGCGCGAGCGCCTCGGCGATGGTCGCGTCCGGGGTGAGCACGACCGCCTCGGGGTTCATCAGACCGCCTGCGGTGTCGAACGAGTACTGCAACAGCCGCTTGACCGGCGCGGATTCCTCCGGCTCCATCAGCGCGAGCAGCCGGTCCTTCTCCCGTTCGGGCAGTTCGGCGAGGAGGTCGGCGGCGTCGTCCGGGTTCATCGCCTCCAGGATGTCCGCGGCCCGGTCCTCGTCGAGGTGGGACAGGATGTCCTTCTGGTCGTCGTCCGGCAGCTCTTCGATGACGTCGGCCAGGCGCTCGTCGTCGAGGGCGTCGGCGACCTCGTACCGCCGTTTGACCGGCAGATCGAGCATGGCGGCGGCCACGTCGGCGGCGCGCATGGTGTCGTAGAGCGCGATCAGTTGCTCAGCGCCCTGCGGTTGGGCGTCGAGTTCGGTCAGGCCGAGACCGCTGACGTCCTCCCAGGCGAGCACCTGCACGGAGCCGCGCCGGGCCAGTCTGCCGTTGCGCTGCTGCACCGCGACCTTGGTGAACAGCCAGTCCCTGGTCCGGCCGCGTTCCATCGCCGCGTCGATCACGGTGGCGCTCTCGCCGCTGGCGACCAGGGTGACCCTGGCGTCGAGCAACTGGCCGACGACCAGCACCTCGTTGGTCCGCTGGAGGAATCGCCGCAGGCTGACCGAGCCGGTGGAGAGGGTGACCGCGTTGGGTTCGATGCTGTTGACCCGCAGCATCGGCACGAAGATGCGACGCCGGGTGACCAGTTCGACCACGATGCCGAGTACGCGCGGTGGCTGCCGGGCGATGCGGAGCATGACCACGATGTCCCGGACTTTGCCGATCGATTCGCCATCTGGCCCGAACACCGGCAGTCCGCTCAGTTGGGCAGCAAATACCCTGT
The DNA here is from genome assembly GCA_036494465.1 of Pseudonocardiaceae bacterium. Lineage (GTDB taxonomy): Bacteria > Actinomycetota > Actinomycetes > Mycobacteriales > Pseudonocardiaceae > CAJCJE01. The sequence goes on along the minus strand of DASXOJ010000073.1, from coordinate 15,663 downwards.
TCACGGCGGCCATGCCGCTCAGGCTAGTGGCCTGGCGGGTTGGGCGGAAATCGGCCTGATGCGAGTACCGGTTGGTGGGCGGATGTTCAGCTGCGCATCATCCGGGGGCAAACCGGGCGCTGAGCGCCTCGACGATCAGCGGGCACCACCTGGCCTGTTCGTGGTCCGGGTCGACGTCGAGCGACCAGAGCCATTCGTCGACGGCGCGGACGAACGTCCAGCCGAGGGCCCGGTCTCGATCAAGGTCGGCGGCGGCGACGATCGCGTCGAAGCGCCGCAGGGCGCCAGCCGGGCTGTTGCCGAATTCGCCGGTTCGGTTCCACAACAACGGGAGCACGCCGAACTCGACGTCACCGGCGAGCACGGTCGGGTCGATCACCAGCCACGGTTCGCGGTGCGCGGCGAGCACGTTCTCGAAGTGCTGGTCGTAGTTGACCAGCAGGTTCGCCGCGCCGGGGCCGAGTTCCGCGCAGTAGGCGATGGCACGGTCGAGGGTCGCGCGCGGGAAGGGCTCGCCGTGGCGCCGCCAGCGGTCGGGGAGTCGCTGCGCCAGAGCCACCGCGCTGGTGGGGAGGGCGACCTTGAGCCCGGGCGGGGCGGGTACGGCGAGGCGGCGCAGCAGCGCACCGGCGATCTCGACGGCGGCGTCGATCGGCTCGTGGTGCAGGCCGTGGCCGGGTTCGAGTTTTTCCAGCAGCAGCACGCGTTCGTCGGCAGAGCAGTCGAGCAGCCGGACCGCGCCGTCGCCCGCCCACGTGCGCAAAGCCAGGACTTCGTCCCGTTCGTCATCGTCCAACTCGGACTGTTGCGGCACCTTCAACACGGCGGGTTGACCGTCCGCGGTGTGCACCGGGATCGCGAGCGACAGGTAGCCGCGCATCGGCTCGCCGTCGACCGTCAGGGCCCATTCGCGGCAGTACCGCTCGAACAGGTCGATCACCCGATCGACCTTAACCGAGCCAGATACATGTGAAAGAGGACTCAGCGAATGGCGGCGGAGCCGGGTACGTGTCACGATCCAAAAATTGGTTACCCGTCGGTAAACCCAGTTCTGGAGGCCACCATGGTCGATCGCCTTCGTCCGCGCCGTTCCTGTCTCGCCGTGCCCGGCAGCAACCCACGGTTCCTGGAGAAGGCCAAGACCCAACCGGTCGACCAGGTCTTCCTCGATCTTGAGGACGCCTGCGCGCCGTTGGCCAAGCCGGGCGCGCGCAAGAACATCGTGGCCGCGCTGAACGAGGGCGGGTGGGGCGAGAAGATCAGGGTGGTCCGGGTCAACGACTGGACGACCGAGTGGACCTACCGCGACGTGACCGAGGTCGTGGAGGGTGCGGGCGCGAACCTGGACTGCATCATGTTGCCGAAGGTGCAGACCGCCGAGCAGGTGCACGCGCTGGATCTGCTGCTCACCCAGATCGAGAAGACCATGGGTTACGAGGTGGGCCGGATCGGCATCGAGGCGCAGATCGAGAACGCGATCGGCCTGATCAACGTGGACGCGATCGCGCAGGCATCGCCCCGGGTCGAGACGATCATCTTCGGGCCCGCGGACTTCATGGCGAGCATCAATATGCGGTCGCTGGTGGTCGGCGAGCAGCCGCCCGGTTACGACGTCGGCGACGCCTACCACTACATCCTGATGCGCATCCTGATGGCGGCGCGGGCCTACGACAAGCAGGCGATCGACGGGCCCTACCTGCAAATTCGCGATGTGGAGGGGTTCCGCCGGGTGGCCGGTCGCGCGGCGGCGCTGGGCTACGACGGCAAGTGGGTGCTGAACCCGGGGCAGGTGGAGGCGTGCAACGAGGTGTTCAGCCCGCGTCAGGAGGACTACGACCACGCCGAGAACATCCTGGACGCGTACGGCTATTACACGTCGGAGGCGGGCGGCAAGAAGGGTTCGGCGATGCTCGGCGACGAGATGATCGACGAGGCGTCGCGGAAGATGGCGCTGGTCATCGCTGGCAAGGGCCGCGCCGCCGCGATGAGCCGTTCGGACCGCTGGACGCCGCCAGCGGAATGACTATCCACAGTGGACCAGAATCGGCCTGATCTTCTTGACCGATTCCGGGCGTAGCATCGAGGATTCAGGGGGCCGGCCTCGGGATTGTGAGCTGGCTATGTCGGCGATCATCGATGTGCTGATCGGTATCGCGTCGTTCGGTGTTGTCTATTTCGCGTCGAGCATGCGCGTGGTCCAGCAGTACGAACGCGGCCTGGTTTTCCGGCTGGGCAAGGTGGTCAGCGCGCCGCGCGAGCCCGGGCTGGTCTCGATCGTGCCGATCGTGGACCGCATGCGCAAAGTGAACATGCAGATCATCACCCTGCCGGTGCCCGCGCAGGACGGCATCACCAGGGACAACGTGACCGTGAAGGTCGACGCGGTCGTGTACTTCAACGTCATCGACCCGGTGCAGGCCATCGTGCACGTGCAGGACTACAGGTTCGCGGTGTTGCAGGTCGCGCAGACCTCGTTGCGGTCGATCATCGGCAAGAGCGAACTGGATGATCTGCTCTCCAACCGGGAGCGGCTCAACCAGGGCCTTGAGCTGATGATCGACTCGCCCGCACTGGGGTGGGGCGTGCACATCGACCGGGTGGAGATCAAGGATGTCGCGCTGCCCGAGACGATGAAGCGGTCGATGTCGCGGCAGGCCGAGGCGGAACGCGAGCGGCGCGCGCGGGTCATCTCCGCGGACGGCGAGCTGCAGGCGTCGTACAAGCTGTCCCAGGCCGCGGCGACGATGGCGGACACGCCTGCCGCGTTGCAGTTGCGGTTGCTGGAGACGGTGGTCGAGGTGGCCGCCGAGAAGAACTCCACGCTGGTGCTGCCGTTCCCGGTCGAGCTGCTGCGCTTCCTGGAGGCCGCGCACGGCGGCAACAACGGCAACAGTGGCAACAGTGGCAACAGCGGGAGCTCACGTGAGCAGGCCGCCAACCAGGTTGAGCATGGAGTTGAACAGCAGCCACATGGTGAGGCCGGTGGCGATCATGCCGAGAAAGACGGCGATTAGCACGGTATGTCGCGAATTCGGGTTGATTTCGCGGACTCCGTCGTCCCACGAGTTGCGCTGCTTTGCTGCCAGCAGTGCTGCTTCTCGGCGCTGACCGGTCATGCTCACCCCCGTTGTCGGTCGAACACGGACTGACAAGGTGCACAGCAGATCGAATGTAGGTGGCTACCCAGCGTCCAAGGTTGCTATGAGATAACGCACAGATAACGGTCTGAACTTGCTTGATCTCGCCCTGGTCGGGTGATGCTGGTCGACATGAGCGAACAACGACGACAGCGCCGGGAGGGCCGGAGACCCCGGTCGATCTTCGGCGGGCGGCGGGACCGCGACAACCTGTACGAACGCAGCTTCCGTGCCTGCGTGAGCTGTGGTGAAGACGTTTACGTGCTGGCCATCGACTGCCGCAACTGCGGTCAGGCCGTCGAGCTAAGGGCGAGTTGACCGGGAACTTCCCCAGGTCCGGCCATTTCTTTCACCATTCGGGTGAGCACCCTCATAGGGCGAACGGTCGTTAACTGCGCGTTGCGCTGTCATACTGACCGGTAACTTCGCGCCTGCCCGTCTGGCTCGACCCCGGTGCCGGGGTCGGAAAGGATTCCGTGATGGCCCGCCTCGCCCAGACCGCCGGACTGACCGACATCCAGCGGGAAATCCTCGCCACCGTCCGCGATTTCGTGGACAAGGAGATCATTCCGAACGCCCAGGCTCTCGAACACGCCGACGAGTACCCGGCGGACATCGTCGAGGGCATGAAGGAAATGGGCCTGTTCGGCCTGACGATTCCCGAGGAGTACGGCGGTCTTGGCGAGTCGCTGCTGACCTACGCCCTTGTGGTGGAACAGATCGCGCGCGGCTGGATGAGCGTGTCCGGCGTCATCAACACGCATTTCATCGTGGCGCACATGATCGCGCGGCACGGCACGAAGGAGCAGAAGGAGTACTTCCTGCCGAAGATGGCGACCGGCGAGATTCGCGGCGCCTTCTCCATGTCCGAACCGGACCTCGGCTCGGACGTCGCGGCGATCAAGACCAAGGCGGTGCGCGACGGCGACGACTACGTCATCGACGGCGCCAAGATGTGGCTGACCAACGGCGGCAGCTCCACGTTGATCGCGCTGCTCGCGAAGACCGACGAGGGCGCGGAGAAGCCGTACCAGAACCTGACCGCGTTCCTGGTGGAGAAGCCCGTCGGCTTCGGGGAGGTGGCCAAGGGCCTGACCATCCCCGGCAAGATCGACAAGATGGGCTACAAGGGCGTCGACACCACGGAAGCGGTGTTCGACGGCTACCGGATCGGCGCGGACAGGGTGCTGGGTGGCGCGCCCGGCAAGGGTTTCGCGTTCATGATGGACGGTGTCGAGGTCGGCCGGGTGAACGTGGCGGCGCGCGCCTGCGGCATTTCGATCCGCGCGTTCGAGCTGGCCGTCGAATATGCCCAGCAGCGCAAGACGTTCGGCAAGGCGATCGCGGAGCACCAGGCGATCGCGTTCAAACTGGCCGAGATGGCGACCAAGGTCGAAGCGGCGCACCTGATGATGGTCAATGCCGCGCGGCTGAAGGACTCCGGTGAGCGCAACGACGTCGAGGCGGGCATGGCGAAGCTGATCGCCAGCGAGTACTGCGCCGAGGTGACCCAGGAGTCCTTCCGCATCCACGGCGGTTACGGCTACTCCAAGGAGTACGAGATCGAGCGGCTGATGCGCGAGGCGCCGTTCCTGCTGATCGGCGAGGGCACCAGCGAGATCCAGAAGACCATCATCAGCCGGGGACTGTTGCGGGAATACCGCTCGCGCGGCTGATCGCCACGCTCGGGCGTTCGTCCGGAATGGACGGACGGCCGAAGAACACCCGCACCGCGACGGTCGCGCCGACGGCGAGCGCGGCGAGCACGTAGCCGTTGCCGAGGACCTGCTGCGCGATGTTCCAGTGCGCTTCGGCGTTGTCGCCGGCGGGAGGCATCGTGCAGATGCCGGTGCACAGGGCCACGAGCCCGACGATCGGCAGAATGGTCGCGACCTTCGGCGCGCGGACCGCGCGGGTGACCAGCAGACCGGCCAGCGGCACGAGCCACACCCAGTGGTGCGTCCAGGACACCGGGCTGACCAGCAGGCCGCAGAACGCGGTGACCAGCAGCGCGCCGAGCGTCTCGCCGCGCCGGTGCAGCCTGCGCGCCAGCGGCAGCGCGATCGCCAGGCACACCAGGCCGGCCAGCACGGCGATGGTGAACGCGCTGCCCGGGTGGCCGGTCAGCCGCTGCACGAGGCCGTTGAGCGACTGGTTGCGGCCGTAGGAGGCGCCGGTCGCGTTGTTGCCGCCGAGCAGCTGGGTGCGCCAGAAGGTGAGCGTGTCCTGCGGCAGGAGCAGCAGGCTGACCGCGTTCAGGCCGAGGAACGTGCCGAAGGCGCGCGCCGCGTCCGCGCGGCGGCCGGTGACCAGCAGGTGCAGTACGAAGATCAACGGGGTCAGCTTGATCGCGGCGGCCAGGCCGACCAGCACGCCGCCGTAGCGGCTGCGCGGCAGCACCAGCACGTCCAGCACGACCAACGCCATCAGCACGACGTTGATCTGGCCGAGTCCGAGGCCGCGCCAGACCGGCTCCAGGAAGAACACGCCGAGGCCGAGAACCGGCACCAGCCAGACCTTGCCGGACACGGTGAAACTGGCGCGGAGCACCAGCACCAGGCCGAGCACGGTCAGCACCGCGAACACGCCCCACACCAGTTGCGGCGGCAGCGCGGCCAGCGGCAGGAACAACAGACCGGCCACGGGTGGGTAGGTGAACGGCAGGCCGAGCGACGCCGTGGGGGAGAAGCGCAGGATGCCGTAGAGCGGATCGCCGTGCACCAGCGCGAGCGCACCCCCTCGGTACACCCCGCTGTCCACGCCGATCTGCCCGCCGAACCACCAGCACAGGATCGCGCCGGCTGCGACGAGCACGGCGAGCGCGACTGCCAGCCGCCGCCATGCTCCACTGTGGATGGACAACACCCTGCGCCCCCGTCCCCTCGGGACCGAATCCCACTCGGACCCACTGGAGACGACGGTAGGAACATTCCGGGCAAAGATCGTCAGGCTGGAGAGCTGTCTTCGAGCAGCACCGGAGTAGCAGCGGCGCCCCGCGTACTACCGGGGTACTACTCGCCGGGGACGACCAGACCGGCCTCGTAGGCCAGCACCACGGCCTGCGCGCGGTCGCGCAGCCCCAGCTTGCCGAACACCCTGCTGACGTGCGTCTTCGCGGTCTGTTCCACGATCTGCAACGCCTGCGCGATCTCCGCGTTGGACAGGCCCTTGGCGACCAGGCGCAGCACCTCGCGCTCGCGCGCGGTCAGATCGCGCAGGTCGGCAGGCGCGGGCCGGTCCGGGTTGTGCCTGGAGAACTCGGCGACCAGCCTGCGCGTCACCGACGGCGCGAACAACGCGTTCCCCGATGACACCACGCGCACCGCGTTCACCAGATCCGCCAGCGGCGCGTCCTTGAGCAGGAATCCGCTTGCCCCGCAACGCAATGCCCGATACACGTAGTCGTCGATGTCGAACGTGGTCAGCATGAGCACGCGCGGCGCGTCCGGTCCCGGCGCCTCGGCCACGATCTTCTCGGTCGCCGCCAGGCCGTCCAGTACCGGCATGCGCACGTCCATCAGCACCACGTCGGGCCGCAACTCGCGCACGGCCAGGACAGCCTGGGCGCCGTCGCCCGCCTCGCCGACCACGGTGAGGTCCGGTTGGGCGGAGAGGACTGCCCGAAAGCTCTCCCGCACCATGGTCTGGTCGTCCACGATCAACACGGTCGTCGTCATTGCTCGTCCAACTCATCCCGTAGCGGCAGCACCGCGAGCACGTGGAACCCGGCGTCGTCGGTCGGGCCGGTGGTCAACCGCCCGCCGAGCATGTTGACCCGCTCCCGCATGCCGAGCAACCCGTGTCTTGCGCGCGGCTCGTCGCCCTGCGCGGCAACGGTTTCGGTGCCTGCCGTATTGCGGATATCCAGGTGCAGTGCGCTTTCCGTGCTCCACACCTCCACTCGGATCGCGGCACCCGGCGCGTGCCGGACCGCGTTGCTCAGCGCCTCCTGAGCGATCCGGTAGGCGGAAAGACCGAGCGCGGTCGGCAGTTCCTCCGCGACGACGTAGAGCGAGAGGCCGATGTCGGTGCCCGCCGCCCGCAACCCGTCGACCAGGTCCTTGATCTCGCGCAACGACGGCTGCGGCGCGGTGTCCGCCAGTTGACCGTCCGCCCGCAACACGCCGAGCAGCCTGCGCATCTCGGTCAGCCCCTCCCGAGCGGTCGCGCACAACGCCGCGAACTCGGCGCGCACGTCGTCGGACAGGTCGGGATATCGGTAGGGCGCGGAATCCGCGCGCAACGCCAGCATGGACATGTGGTGCGCGACCACGTCGTGCAGTTCGCGGGCGATGTGTGCGCGCTCGGCCAGGATCGCGGTGTCCGCCAGCGCCGTCGCCCGGTGCAGGCGCTGCTCGTTGCCCGCACGCGCCAACTGCACCACGTACCCGACCAGCGTCACCGCGCCGACCAGGCCCGCCGTCGACCCCACCCAGGACGCGCCGCCGAACACTCCGTCCGCGAAGTACCAGCGCGCCCAGGTGATCGCGAAGATCACCAGCACGTCGGCCACGATCGCCACCGGCAGCGGATACCACTCGGCGACCGCGAACACCGTGACCAGCGCGCCGAGCAGCATCCAGAACGGAATCATGTTCAGCCAGGCGGGACCGCTGACGTACTCGCTGAGCGTCCAGCTGTGGATCAGCGCGTAGGTGAACGCGAACAGCAGCACCACCATCAGCCGCAGCCCGTAGAGCGGCTGCCGGTAACAGCACAGCGTCGCGATCATGGTCAGCACGGTGACGACCACGGTCATCACCCCGGACGTGGTGAGCAGCGGCGCGTTCGCCAGCGAGGTGAACCAGCACCACACCGCGGTCACCACGGCGGCGACGCCGACCAGCACCACCCGCCTGGTCCACCGCGCCTCGCCGCGCCTGCCCGGAATCGGTGTCGGCGTGCTCACAGTCACCTCGCGCAGCGCGTGCAGCGTCGCCACCGCGATCCTGCGCACCGTGATCAGCGCGACGACCAGCCCGGCAGGGAGCCGTTGTCCCTGGCCGGGGCCTACCGCGCCCATACCGCGTCCACGCCACGGACGATACCGACGACCCGCGCCCGACGTCCGGTGAACAGGATGTGGCCGCGCCGGTTCGCATTGGTTGCCCCTGCTTGGCAGGATGGTGTGAAATATTGAATGCCGGAGTTTTTGTCTACATCGGGGTGATGACGGTGACCAGCTCGTTTTCCGGCGGTGCCTCCCGTCCCGGAGTGCCCCGGTTGCCCACGCGTCCGTCCGGCTGGCCGGTCGGTTCCTACGAGAGCTACGAGCAGGCGCAGCGCGCCGTCGACTTCCTCGCCGAGAACAACTTCCCGTTGCCGGACATCACCATCGTCGGCGTCGACCTGATGCTGGTCGAGCGGATCACCGGCAAGCTCAGCCTGCGCAGGGTGATGTCCGCGGGCGTCGGGACCGGCGCGTGGCTCGGCTTGTTCGTCGGGATCCTGCTGAGCCTGTTCGATGGTCAGGCCGGGAGCCTCGGCCCGATCCTGGTCGGCATCGGCGCGGGCATCGTGTTCGGGCTGATCTTCGCGTCGGTCGGCTACGCCTCCAGCCGCGGTCGGCGCGATTTCCAGTCCGCCAGCCAGCTGGTCGCCGGTCGCTACGACGTGCTCTGCCAACAGCGGTCCGCGCACAAGGCGCGCGACCTGATCGCCAAGTTCTCCATGCGCCCCCAGTCCAACCCGAGCTGACCCTCGGTGATCGGCACCGCGCGCTGTTTTGCCTGATCGGACGCTGATTTCTGTCGGTGCCGAGTGCGATCATGGTGACAACGGGTGGTGATCACCGGGAGTCGATATGGCGGAAACGAGGGCGGTCGGCGGCTGGGAAGCCGCAGCCGACGTCACCGACTGGCGGCTGATCGTCGAGTCGCGGGTGCGTCGCGCCAGAACGGATCTGGCCATGCTGGACACGGATCCGCACAGCACGCCCGATGCCGAAGTCGCGCGGGTGGCCGCGCTGGAGTCGCTTGCGGTCGTGGACGCGGTGCTGCGCACCAGGACCCGGTGGTGGCAGGCGCCGTCGATGTGGTGGTCGGGCTGGCGGATCGAACGCGCCTGGCGCGCGTTGCACGAAGCCGAGGTCTACCTGATCGCCGCCGATCCGGGCTTGCCCGCGCGCCTGCCCGCGTTGGCCGAGCGGATCAACCCGTGCCTGCCGGACACCGACCTGCGCCGGATCGCGTTGTCCCGCCTGCGGCCCGAGGATCCACCCAGCCGCGCCGACCGGGTCGTGGTCACCGACGCGGTGCGGGCGGCCTTCGACGCGTCCGACGAGGCGCACGCGAGCGCGCGGGCGTTGCGCAACAAGCTGTTCGTGGCAGCGCTCGCGCTGCTGTTGGTCAACGTGCTGCTCGGCATCGTGTCCACGCTGCTGCCGAACGCGCTGCCGATGTGCGTTGCCACCAACGAAAGTCAGACCGCAGTGCAGTTGATCTGCGTGGGCGGCGGCGCGCATCCGGGCGGCGGTGAGGTGTGGCTGGTCGCCATGATGGGCGCGGTCGGCGCGAGCATCGCGGCCGTGGTTCTGTTGGTGCGCAGGCGACCCAGCCTCTCGCCGTACGTGCTCGCCGGCTACCAGGCGCTGATCAAGGTGCTGCTCGGCGCGTTGCTCGCGGTCGTCGGCGTGCTCGCGCTCGGCGCCGGACTCGCCGAAGGGCTGGTGTGGCTGCGCGGCCAGGACGCGATCCTGTTCTGGGCCGTGCTGCTCGGTTATTCGCAACAGGTCGGCACCCGACTGCTGGACAACTACGCGGACCGGCTGCTCGACCGGGTCCGCCCGCTGGAAAGCCAGGGCAACGACTGAACCCCCGTTGTCGTTGCGCTACAACCACTTGTTCTTGCGCAGGATCCCGTACAGGCTGACGCAGATCACCAGGATCACGCCGATCGCCAACGGATAACCGAATTTCCAGTGCAGCTCCGGCATGTACTGGAAGTTCATGCCGTAGATGCCCGCGATCATCGTGGGAATGGCGAGGATCGCCGCCCACGCGGTGATCTTGCGCATGTCGGTGTTCTGCCGCAGGTTGATCTTGGCGAGGGTCGCGTCGATCAGCGTGGTCAGCAGCGAGTCGAAACCGGTCACCCGCTCGATCACGGTGGTCAGGTGGTCCTCGACGTCCCGGAAGTAGGACCGCACCTGCTTGGCGACCTGCGGCTTCTCCGTCGTGACCAGTAAACGCAGCGGTGCGGCCAACGGCTCGACCGCGCGGCGCATCTCCAGCACCTCGCGCTTCATCAGGTAGATCGGCTCGGAGTCGACCGCGGTGCGCGGACCGAAGATCTTCGTCTCCAACTGGTCGATGTCCTGCTCGATCTTGGCGGTCACGTCCAGGTAGGAGTCCACAACGCGGTCGGCGATGCCGTGCAGCACCGCGCTCGGCCCCGCGGTCAACCGCTCCTGCTCGTGCTCCAGCTGCTCGCGGACCTCGGCCAGCCCGGAATGGTTGCCGTGCCGGACGGTGATCACGAAGTCCTTGCCGAGGAAGACCATCAGCTCGCCGGTCTCCACGATCTCGTTCGCGGTCGTCGGGGAGTCGTGCGGCACGTAGCGGACGGTCTTGAGCACCATGAACAGCGTGTCGTCGTACTGCTCCAGCTTCGGCCGCTGATGCGCCTCCAGCGCGTCCTCCACCGCCAGCTCGTGCAGCCCGAACTCCTGCGCGATGCCCTGGATCTGCTCGGCGTCCGGCTCGTGCAACCCGATCCAGACGAAGCCCGAACCGCGTTTGCGCACCTCCTCGATAGCCGCATTGTGCGTCCAGCGGCCGGACAGGCGCTTCCCGTCCACGTAGACACCGCAGTTGACCACGTAGGCCGACAGCGGGACCGGGATCTTGCGCCCGTCCACACCAGACCCGGTGTTGCGGCGGCCGTACAAGCCGCCGAGCGAAGGCAGACCTGGCATCAGCACCTCCGGGGTAGTCACGACCGTGTAGTCACTCACACAACGGTTGCACAGATTACGGGCGATCAGGCAACACTGTGTCATTCAACCGGCAGTTCACCGGAGTCCGAGGAGGCAGCGTGCAGTTCGGTCGCTATTACGAGGAGTTCGAGGTCGGCGCGGTGTACAAGCACTGGCCGGGCAAGACGGTCACCGAGTATGACGACCACCTGTTCTGCCTGATCACCATGAACCACCATCCGCTGCACCTGGATGCGCACTACGCGGAGGAAACCACCGACTTCGGCAGGAATGTCGTGGTCGGCAACTACATCTACTCGCTGCTGCTCGGCATGTCCGTCGCGGACGTCTCCGGCAAGGCCATCGCCAACCTGGAGGTCGAGTCGCTGCGGCACGTCAAGCCGACCTTCCACGGCGACACCATCTACGGCGAGACCGTCGTACTGGACAAGACCCCGTCGAAGTCCAAGGACGATCGGGGGGTCGTCTACGTGGAGACCAAGGGCTACAAGCAGGATGGCACCGTGGTGTGCGTCTTCCGGCGCAAGGTGATGGTGCCCAAGCGCTCCTACGGTGAGACCCGCGGTGGAGAGCAGCCGGGCAGGCCCGAACCGAAGGAGTGAGCGTGACGGGTGTCGAACTGACCCGGGACCGGCTGGCGGTCTTCGCCAAGCAGGAGGCAGCGGGCGAATCGCCCCTCTACGAACACCTCGCCACGGCGGCGAGCACCGACGACGAGGTCGCCGCGCTGCTCACCGCGGCGGCACCGGAGGCCGCGCGCGCAACGCTGTTCTTCGCGGCCGCGCACCGCCTGGTCATCGCCGAGCCGACCTCTCAGCTCGCGTACTACTACCCGTCGGTGGGTGGCGATCGCGGCGTCGACGAGGCGACCTGGCCCACGTTCCGCGAGTTCGTGCTGGCCCGCGCCGAGAAGATGCGAGCGCTGATCGCCTCCCGCGTCACCCAGACCAACGAGGTGCGCAGGGCCGCGCTGCTCTACCCGGCGCTGGTCGCCATCGGCAAACAGGCGGGTGCGCCGCTCGGCCTGCTGGAGGTGGGCACCAGCGCGGGCCTGCTGCTCGGCGTCGACCGCTACGGCTACCGGTACGCGCTGCCCGGCGGTGAGCAGGTCAACGCGGGCCCCGCCAAGGCCGCGCTCGTGCTGACCAGCCAGCTCGGCCTGGCCGATGGCATGAAGAAGCCCGCGCTGCCGCGCAAGCTCGCCATCGGCGCCCGGGTCGGCCTGGACATCCACCCGGTCGATCTCGCCGACGAGGAGGAACTGGCCTGGCTGGAGGCGTGCGTCTGGGCCGACCAGGTCGACCGCATCCGGCTGCTCAACACGGCGGCGGGCGTGCAGGCGGGCGGACGGCCCGACCTGGTTGCCGGTGATGCCGTCGACGACCTCGCCTCAGCCGCCGCGCGCGTCCCGTCGGACCAGCCCTTGGTGATCTTCGACTCGCACACGCTGCCCTACCTGGAGCCCGACCGGCGCACCGCGTTCGTCGAGGCAGTGGCCGCGCTGGCCGCGTCCCGGCCGGTCTGGTGGCTGAGCCTGGAGGCGTACGACGCCGTCCTGGCCCAACTGCTCCCGGACCGCACCGACCTCGCCGCAGGCGACCGCTTGACCGGCACCCTGTCCGTCACCCGATGGGAGGACGGAAAACCGCAGGTCAACGTGTTGGCTCGGACCGAACCACACGGCGGACGCCTGGATTGGCTGGCTCGCTGAGCTCGTCAGCGGGGTCCCGCGCCCCATTCACGCAGCGTGTCCGCCAGCAGATCGCTGAGCGCCCCGGCGCCGTCCAGCGCGGCGAACTCGGCCGCGTCCACCCACCGCAGCCCGGACGCGTCGCTGCCCGCCGCCGGATCGCCGCCGATGACGGCGCAGCGGTAGTCGTGGATGTCGAATGTCACACCGGGCCCAGGCCGGTTGACCGAACCGACGAGTTCATGCGCGGTCACGATCAAGCCCGTTTCCTCGGCCACTTCCCGGATCACGGCGACGTCGTCGGGCTCGCCCGGTTCGACCCGTCCACCCGGTAGCGACCATCGGCCGCGCCCCGGCGGATTCGCGCGGCGGATCAGCAGCAACCGGCCATCGGAGTGGTAGATCAACGCGCCGACGCAGCGCACGATGCGTTGCGGGCCAAGGCCGATGGGGCCGTTCGGGTTCCCGGTCATGATCACCCAGCGTAGCGATTACCCCCACGACACGCTGACCTTCCCCCAGTACGGTACAAATCTCCCGTTCCTATGCCAAGTGCGGTACAAACTTGGTGAAGCAGCCGACAGTCGGCTGCCGCTGATGTCACCACTAGCGGACGGGGTCTGTAGTCGTGAACCTCAAGAAGCTCCTGGTTTGGGGCGGCATAGCGCTGGCTCTCTTCTTTCTCATCAGCGCGCCGACACAAGCCTCCGGCCTGGTCACCAACATCCTCGACCTGCTCAAGAACGCGGCGGAGGCAATGGTCACGTTTGTCCGCTCGCTTGTCTGAGCGGGCTGCGGGACAATAGGCACATGTTCACGCCGCGGGATCCTGACGAGTACCTGCTGCCGAGCGAACGGCGGGTGATCCGGGTCCGTCGACACTGGGCCTTCGTCGCCTGGGACGTGTTCGAGGCCGCCGCGCTGCTGGCCGTGGCGTTCATGATCTCCTACCTGCTGCCGACCGGTTTCTGGTTGGTGCAGAACATCCTCTGGTACGCGGCGCTGGTGGTGGTGCTCCGCTTCGCCTATGTGGTCGTGGACTGGTGGGTCGAGCGGATCGTGGTCACCGACAAGCGGTTCATGCTCACCACCGGCGTGTTCGTGACCAAGGTGGCGATGATGCCGATCACCAAGGTCACCGACCTCACCTACGAGCGCAGCTCGCTGGGGCGCGCGCTCGGGTACGGCACGCTGATCGTCGAATCGGCAGGGCAGATCCAGGCGCTCAACCGGATCGAATTCCTGCCCAAGCCGGAAGAGGTCTACGACGCCATCTCCGAACTGGTGTTCGGCGACAAGCAGTCGCAGTCCGAGCGGTTCTCGATGATCAAGGCGCAGCGCGCCGCGCGGGGCAAGAAGCTGGTGCCCTGAGCGGTCGGGCCGGTAGAGCACACTGGACCTCGTGCGCATTGACCTGCATACCCACTCCAAGGCATCGGACGGCACGGACTCGCCCGCGGAACTGGTCAGCGCCGCCTCGGCGGCCGGCCTCGACGTGATCGGCATCACCGACCACGACACCGCGGCAGGCTGGGCCGAAGCGGCGGCCGCGCTGCCCAGCGGCCTCACCCTGATCCGCGGCGCGGAACTGTCCTGCGCCTGCCCGGACGGCGTCGGCGGGAACATCACCGTGCACCTGCTCGCCTACCTGCACGACCCCGAATCCCCGCCGGTCGCCGCCGAACAGGCCCGGCTGCGCGCGGAACGCCGAGAGCGCCTGCGCAACATGGCCACCCGGATGGCCGCCGACGGCTTCCCGGTCGACCCGGACGAGCTGATGGCGGGCATCCCGCCCGGCGCCTCAGCGGGCCGCCCACACCTCGCCCAGGCCCTCGTCCGGGCCGGCGTGGTCGGCAGCGTCACCGAGGCGTTCAGCCGCTACCTCGCCGGTCGTGGCGCCTACTACGTGCAGAAGCACGACACCCCCGTCACCCGGGCGATCAAGATGATCGACGACGCGGGCGGCGTCACCGTGCTCGCCCACCCGTTCGCCCGCTCGCGCGGTCCGATCGTCACCGCCGAGGTCGTCGCCGAACTGACCGAAGCCGGTCTGTCCGGCGTCGAGGTCGACCACCCCGACCACGACGAACCCACCCGAGCGGAGCTGCGCGGGTTGGCCAAGGACCTGAATCTGCTGGTCACCGGGTCGAGCGACTACCACGGCAGCAACAAGACCGTCCGGCTCGGCCAGGAGACCACCGACCCCGACATGCTCGACGCACTGGTCCACCGCGCGACCGGAGTGCCCGTCATGATGGGATGACCCGCGCAGGTATCGGCGGGTGTGACCAGGAGTGATAGGCAATGGACGGAATCTTCGACGCGCAGTTGTTCATCGCGTCGACCATCACCCTGGTCGTGATCATGGACCCGCCGGGCACCATCCCGGTCTTCCTCGGCCTCGTCGGCCGAAAATCCCAAGCCGCTCGAGCCCGCGCCGCCCGCCAGGGCGTGCTCGTCTCGCTCGGCGTGATCACCCTGTTCGCCGTCGCGGGCGGTGCGATCCTGACCTACCTCGGCATCGGCATCCCCGCCCTGCAGGGCGCTGGCGGCCTGCTGTTGCTGCTGATCGCGCTGGACCTGCTGACCGGCAAGGGCAACACCGAACCCGAGGTCGTCGAGGACGTCAACATCGCCCTCGTCCCGCTGGGCACCCCGCTGCTGGCCGGCCCCGGCGCCATCGCCGCCACCATCGTCTACGTCCGCCAGGCCCACGGGCACCTCGGCTCGTACGTCGCGCTGGCGCTGGCCATCCTGGTCGTGCACCTGATCCTGTTCCTGTGCCTGCGCTACTCGGGTCTGCTGATCAGGCTCGTCAAGGAGAGCGGCATCGAACTGATGGCCAAGATCGCCGGCCTGCTGCTGGCCGCCATCGCCGTCCAACTCGTCGCCAACGCCAT
>DASXOJ010000072.1:0-4264 GCA_036494465.1 Pseudonocardiaceae bacterium | reverse complement strand
CGGTGTCGCCGTGACGACCGCACAGCACAGCGACTTGTCCTGGCTGGGTCTCCTCGGCTGCGGCCTCACCCTGCTCGCGAGCGCGATCCTCATGCCGTCTTCCGGCGGGGGAGCGCAGCGAATTTGACAACCACCCTGCCTCCCCGGGTCTTGGCGCGTCCGCTGACGTCGCCTGACGAAACCTGCTGACAGCCTCGTGCGGGTTTCGTGCCAGTGTTCTCTTCGGGTGACCCTAACCGCCGATAACGTTCACTTATCGGTGGTCAGAACCGGCCGCTCATTCGGACAGTTTCGTTGTTTAGTAGCGTCACATAACGTTAATAACGTAATGTGCTACGATATTAACGTGACGGAAAACAGTGCGGCCGTGAGCGCGAAGACGGCGCCGTTGACCTGCGGATATCCGGGGTGCACGCGACCGATCCTGCGGACTGGTGGACCGGGGCGACCGGCCGAATACTGTGACCTGCCCGAACACACCCGCTGGCGAGCCTGGCGGGAACGTCAACGGATCAAGGACGACGAATCCAGGACCCCAGGCGACAACGTCACGGTGACGAATCCAGTGGCGCCGGCGACGCAGGCAGGCGAACGGGCCGGGGAACTGACCGACCGGCTGCGGCTACTCGCCACGGAACTGACCACGTCGCTCGCGAGCGCGCTGTCCCAACTGGACACCATGGCCGACCCTGCCGTGGTCCAAGCCGAGCTCGGCGCGACCAAGGCGGACGCCGCCCGGCAGGTCGCCAAGGCGAACGCGGATGCCGCCCGCGCGGAACAACAGCGTCGCGAGGCAGACCGGGCGCTGCGCGCCGCCGAAGCAGCCACCCAGGACGCGATCGGCGCCGCCGAAGCAGCGGAGACCGCGGCCACCGGCGCACGCGAAGACCGGGACGCGGCGCGGGCAGAGGCCAACGCTGCCCAACTCCGCGCCGAGACCGAGATCGCGGATATCCGGGTCGAAGCCGAGGACACGGTGGCCGCCATGCGTCGCGATGCCGCCGATCTGGTCGAACAGGCGCGGCAGCGGGCTGTGGACGAGGTGGCCGCGATCAAGCAGGCCACAACCGAGCAGATCGCGCGCGCCGAGGCCGACTTCCAGCAGCAGGTCGCGGTGGAGAAACGCGCGGCGGCCGAACGGGTCAGCGAGGCGGAACGCAACAGGGACACCGCGCTCGAACAGGCCCAGACCTCGCAGCGCGGCATCGATCGTGCCGAGCAGGCCGCGACCGACGCACGCACTGAGGCGGATCGGCTGCGCCACGAACTGATGCAGGCGCGCGCGGAAACCAACCGTATCCGGCAGCAGACCGACGAACGCCTCGACGAGGCCAAGCGTGAGATCGCCACGGCGCGCGCTGACGCGACCGAGCTGCTTCAGCGCGCGCAGCAGACCGCCGACGAACGGCTGACGGCGGTCCAGGAGGCGAAGACGCAGATGCTCGCCAGGGCCGAACGAGCCGAGGCTCAGCTCGACGCGCTGCTGGCGGCGAATGCGCAGACCCGCGCCGGGATCGGTGAGAACGCGGGGATCGGTGACCACAACGCCCCAGGGAACGCAGAGCCCGGGGAAAAGCGGGAACCCGGCCCGGCCTAGCGAACCGGCGGGGGTCAGTCAGCACCTGGCGGGGCCAGCCGGAGTCGGGTGATGGGCGGAAAGTCCCGCCGGGCGGCCGGTGCCGAACCGCGTTTGCGGCCATTACAGTGCTCACCCGACCCGCCGGGTAACCCCGAACTCCCGGCCACTCAGGGGTGGAGACTCTCGTGAACCGTGCCCGCATCGGGCTGTTAGCCGCCGCTCTGCTCGCCGTCACCGGTTCGGTCGCGCTGGCCGTGCCGGGTGCGGCGGCGGGGCCGCAGCTGGAAGTCAACTCGCAGAATCCGGTCACGGCGGAGCCACCGGTCAGCAGACCACCGACACATTCGTGCACGGAGACGCTGGCGACGCACTTCCTGTCGAACGACCCGGCGAGCGGTGCCGCGCAGAATTTCTCCGGCACGCTCGCCCCGCCTTCGGCCTGCGCGGGACCGTGGAACAAGGTGGTGCTGGACTGGACGACCAGCGTTCAGGGGCGCCAGTACGACCGGTCCGGGTTGCTGGACATCGGCACCACCCAGGTCTGGTTCGGCACGACCTACGAACCCGACCCCGCCGGGATCACCTACCACTTCGCCAAGGACATCACCGAGTACAGCTCGCTGCTGCGCTCGGCCCAGCCGTTCACCGGCGGCATCGGGAACTACACCAGCAGCGTCTACACCGGCAACTACGACCAGACGGTCACGATCACCTACTACCAGGCGGATCGCGCGCATCCGGCGCCCGCCGAGCCGAACACGGTGGTCGGTTTGGGCAGCCCGAACCTGGATCCGTCGACGCCGGTCGCGCACCTGAACGCGTCGGCGCTGCCGCGCAACATCGACCGCGCCTACCTTGAGGTGTACATCAAGGGCAACGGGTGCGACGAGCAGTGGTTCACCGATGTGCCGAACGACGTGGCCGCCAAGTACCCGTCGGCGCAGATGTGCGGGAGTGGGCCGTATCGCGAGGTCGACGCCGCGATCGACGGCACACCGGCCGGGGTGACCCAGTATTTTCCGTACATCTACACGGGCGGCATCGTGCCGACGCTGTGGCGGCCGATTCCCGCGGTCGGCACGTTCGACATGAGTCCCGAACTGCTGGACGTGACGCCGTTCGTGGGCAAGCTCGTCGACGGTGGCAGTCATGACATCGCGCTGTCCGTGCCGGATCTGGGCGACGTGTGGAACCTCAGCGCGAACCTGCTGATCTACACCGACCCGCACGCCGCGACCACGTCCGGCGCCCTGACCAGCGACAACCTCAACCCGGCGCCGGTCACGAACACCAGTGAGAGCAGTGGCGCCGACAACGCCACCACGGCGACGGTGACCAGCGACCGCGACTGGTCGATCAGCGGGTGGGTGCGCACGTCGGCCGGGGTGGTCCGCACGACGGTGACCCAGCACGTCGGCTACCGCAACACCGACACGGTGACCAATGGCGGGTTCAGCCAGCACATCGCGCAGACCGACGCGGGGTGGACCCGCTCGGTGAGCACCGGCGCCACAGGGAATCAACACAGCGGCTTGCCCGCGACGCAGCTGCACACCTGGTCGTATCCGATCACGATCACCGAGAACGCGCAGGTCACCGACGACAACAACTTCACTCTCGCGGGCAGCGTGGACATGAAGCGGGTGCTGTCGGACACCACCACCGGCAGCTTCGGCCTGCCGTCCGTGACCGCGTCCAGCGACGAGGTGTCCGCGAACGGCAACGACCAGCGCGCCAACGGGCAGACGGTGGCCGCTGACGGCGACGGGTGGCAGCGGTTCGTCGGCGATGACGACACCGGGCGCTGCTACAGCCACTACATCGCGGCCGCGCACGGCTATGTAACCAGCGAACACACGAGTCACTGCTGAGGTGAGCGGGTCCGTTCCCGGTGGGAGCGGACCCGGTTGCGCACTCCGCACACGTCGGCCGCGCACCAGCGGCGGCGACTGCCCGCGTCCAGGAACAGCAGGCCGCATTCGGTGTCGGCGCACTGGTGCAGGTCGGCGCTGCGGTCGCGTGTCGACGGCGGCGCGGGCGACCCGGCCCAGCGCTTCGGCGGTGCTGGCCGGGGCGTGGGGTGGCCAGGTGAGGGGGCGGTCGGCGGCGAGGTGCTCGTTGAGCGTGGCCGTGTGGTCGGCGGGGATCGGCTGGTCGCGGACTACGGCCAGGGCGACGGCGCGTAGCGCGCCGCGGAGGCCGCGGGCGGCCGGTAGGTCTTTCTCGGTGGGGGCGGTGCTGGGGAGCAGGCCCTCGACGTCGAGCCACCAAGCCAGGGCGTCGGCGTCGACTGCTGGGCGCGACGATCACCAGTTTTCCGCTGGCCGCGCTGCACGGCGGGCTGTACCTGCCGCTGACCGCGGGCGCGCTCGGCAGCCTCGCCTGGCTGGGCACCATCAACTCGATCGGCGCGTTCATGGTGCTGTTCACGTTGCTGCGCACCCGCACCGACGGAGCGGCGACCAGCCTGCTCTACCTCGGCATGATCGTGTCCGGGGTGGGCGTCGCGCTGGCGGTTCAGTCCCGATCGGACAGCCCGTCCAAGGCGCGGTAGGTGCGGTTGCTGGCCGCCGCCGCGCGCCGCTCTCTGCCGGTCGCCTCGATGTAGTTCTGCGACGTGGTCAGCGTGGCGTGGCCCAGCAGCGTCATGATCTCGGTCGCGTTGGCGCCGTCCTCGGCCAGCCG
>DASXOJ010000071.1:0-140143 GCA_036494465.1 Pseudonocardiaceae bacterium | reverse complement strand
GTGCACGGTGATCTCCAGGTCGTACCCGGAGCCGAGGATGTCCTTGCCGAGGTAACCGGCTTCCGTGGCCTCGCGCACCGCCATGTTCAGCCGCCGCACGCAGTGCAGCGCCTCGCCGCGCACGTAGATGAAGCAGTGGTGGGAACGCATCGCGTAGGCCGCGATAACGCAGCCCTCGATCAGCGAGTGCGGGTCCGCCATCATCAGCGGGATGTCCTTGCAGGTGCCCGGTTCGCCCTCGTCGGCGTTGATCACCAGGTAGTGCGGCTTGTCCTCGTTGGGCGGCATGAAGCTCCACTTCACGCCCGCCGGGAAACCCGCCCCGCCACGACCGCGCAGACCCGCGTCCTTGACCAGGTTGACCAGCTGTTCGGGAGTGCCCGCGAGTGCCTTGCGCAGCGCGGTGTAACCCTCCAGCTGTTCATAGGTGGACAGCCGCCACGAGCGCGGCGACAGCCAGCGCTTGGTGAGTACCGGAGTAAGCGGATCAGCACTCATTTCTTCTCCTCGACGGCAGGCAGCGGCACGTCCGACATGACCGGCGCGGTCCAGCCCCGCTCGTTGGCGATGTGTGCCCCGCGCAGGGTTTCCGCCGCCTGCGACGGACCGTCCACAGTGGTGTCCAGCTCGTCGAAGAAGCCGGCGAGCTCGCGGGAGACCGCTTTGAAGCTGCTCAGCGCGGGACCCCGGTTCGGCGCGGGCTTCTCGCCGCGCCGCAACGCGTCCACGAGCTCGGTCGCCGATTCCACGGTCTGGTTGTCATAGAACTCGTAGTTGACCTGGATGACCGGGGCGAGGTCGCAGGCGGCGAGACATTCCGCGTGCTCCAACGTGATCGAGCCGGTGTCACCCGGCTCGCCGACGGTCTCCTCGTGGCCAAGTGGCGTGTCGCCGGTGCCAAGCTGCTTGGTCAGCTTCGCGTAGATCGCGTCGCCGCCCATGGCCGCGCACAGCGTGTTCGTGCACACGCTGACCAGGTGCTCGCCGCACGGCTTGCGCTTGTACATGGTGTAGAAGGTGACGACCGCGTCCACTTCGGCGGTGGTGATGCCGAGTTGCCTTGCGCAGAAGGCGATGCCGAGTTCGCTGACGTGCCCCTCGATCGACTGCACCAGGTGCAGCATCGGCAGCAACGCGGAGCGCTGCTGCGGGTAGCGCGCGATGATCTCCTTGACCTCGGCCTCGACATCGGGACCGAAAACTTGCGTGCTCGTCGTCATCGGTCGGTACCACCAATCACCGGGTCGATCGAGGAGAGCGTGGCGATCGCGTCCGCGAACAGCCCGCCCTCGCACATGGCGGGCGCCGCCTGGAGGTTG
The DNA here is from genome assembly GCA_036494465.1 of Pseudonocardiaceae bacterium. Taxonomy (GTDB): domain Bacteria; phylum Actinomycetota; class Actinomycetes; order Mycobacteriales; family Pseudonocardiaceae; genus CAJCJE01. The sequence goes on along the minus strand of DASXOJ010000071.1, from coordinate 138,824 downwards.
ATGAAGCTTGGTTCGCGCAGGTGCACCCGCATCGGCCGGGTGCCGCCGTCGGACACCAGGTGGCAGGCGATCTCGCCGCGCGGCGATTCGATCGCCGAGTACACCTGACCGGCAGGCACCGAGAAGCCCTCGGTGACCAGCTTGAAGTGGTGGATCAGCGACTCCATCGACTGGCCCATGATCTTGCGGACGTGCTCAAGGGAGTTGCCGAGGCCGTCCGCACCGACGGAAAGCTGTGCGGGCCAGGCGATCTTGGCGTCCTCCACCATCACAGGGCCGGGCGAGAGCTTGCGCAGGCACTGCTCGACGATCCGCAGCGACTGGCGGACCTCCTCCAGCCGGATCAGGAACCGGGCGTAGCAGTCGGCCGCCGTTTCGGTCGGCACGTCGAAGTCGTAGTTCTCGTAACCCGAGTACGGCTCGACCTTGCGCAGGTCCCAGGCCAGACCGGCGGAACGCAGTACCGGCCCGGTGACGCCGAGCGCGATGCACGCGTCCAGCGGCAGCACGCCGACCCCGGCGAGCCGGTTGCGGAACATCGGCTGACCGGTGAGCAGCTTGTCGTACTGCGGCAGGCGCTTGCGCATCACCTGCACGAAGTTCTTCACGGCGGTCTCGTAGCCGGCCGGCAGATCCTGCGCGACGCCACCAGGCCGGACGAACGCGTGGTTCATCCGCAGGCCGGTGATCAGCTCAAGGACCTTCAGGCCCTCCTCGCGCTCGCGCAGACCGTAGGTCATCGCGGTGGTCGAACCGAGGTCCATGCCACCGGTGGCGATGCACAGGAAGTGCGAGGTGATCCGGTTGATCTCCAGCAGCATCACCCGGATGATCTGCGCCCGCTCCGGGATCTCCAGCCCGAGCAGCTTCTCCACCGCGAGGCAGTAGTTCATCTCGTTGCCGATGGGCGAGGCGTAGTCCGCGCGGGTCACGAACGTGACGCCCTGCGTCCAGGTCCGGTACTCGCAGTTCTTCTCGATACCGGTGTGCAGGTACCCGGTCACCAGTCGCAGGTTCGAGACGGTCTCGCCTTCGAGCTCGACGACCATCCGCAGCACGCCGTGCGTCGACGGGTGCGACGGACCGAGGTTCATCACGAACCGCTCGTCCTTGCCGACGTCGGCGAGGATCTCGTCCCAGTTGTCCTCGGTGACGAGGTAGACCTTGCCCTCGGTGGTGTCGCGCGAGGACGCGTACTGAGGCTCCGTGTCGGTCATGAGTACGCCCGCCTCTCGTCAGGGGGAGGTATCTCCGCGCCCTTGTACTCGACCGGGATGCCGCCGAGCGGGTAGTCCTTGCGCTGCGGGTGGCCGTCCCAGTCGTCCGGCATGAGGATCCGGGTCAGCGCCGGGTGACCGTCGTAGATGATCCCGAACATGTCCCAGGTCTCCCGCTCCTGCCAGTCGGCGGTCGGGTAGAGGCCGACGAGGCTCGGCACGTGCGCGTCCTCGACGTCCACCGCGACCTCCAGCCGGATCCGGCGGCGGTAGGTCATCGAGAGCAGGTGGTAGACCGAGTGCAGCCGTTGCGGCACGTCCGCGCCATAGTCCACACCGGACACCGAGCTGAGCAGCTCGAAGCGCAGCGCGGCCTCGTCGCGCAGCGTGCTCGCGATCGCCACCAGGTGATCGCGGTGCAGGTACAGGGTGATCTCGCCGCGGTCCACAGTGATCTGCTGGATCGCCTCGGCCGGAATGTCGCGGTGGCCCATCGAGGTCAGCAGGTCGTCGACGAACTCGTCGAACCAGCCGCCGTAGGGCCGTTCCGCGGCGGGCGGCACGTAGCTGGGCAGTTGCAGACCACCGAAGCCCGAGGTGTCACCCGAACCCGCGATGTTGAACATGCCCTTGCGGCTCTTACCCGCCACCACCGGTTCGCCATGCGCAGCCGGTCGGGTGGCGTCGGCGGCGGGTTCCAGGCCGGCTTCGGCCCGTTCCGCGCTCGACCCCGGTTCCCCGGTCGCCGGCGCTCCTTGCTCACTCATCAGTTGTGCTCCCGCTCCCGCGAGCGAATCGGCTCGATCTCGATGTCCTGCACCCGGCCCGCCTCGATCTGCATCTGGCGACTGCGTTCGGCCTGAATGGCGACACTCGCTCCGTTCGGGTCCTGCGGACCGCGGAACTTCTTGTCGCCGGGTTTGCCGAAGCGGATCGAGCTCGGGATCAACTCGGTGTGCTCACCGTTCTCGGCCTTGATGGCCGCCCGGGTCGAGTTGATCGGCTCCGCCTGGATCTTGGCGTGCAGCTTGAGGATCGCGTCCAGCAGCATCTCCGGACGGGGCGGGCAGCCCGGCAGGTAGATGTCCACCGGGACGACGTGGTCGACGCCCTGCACGATCGCGTAGTTGTTGAACATGCCGCCCGAGGACGCGCACACGCCCATCGACAGCACCCACTTGGGCTCGGGCATCTGGTCGTAGATCTGGCGCAGCACCGGGGCCATCTTGTTGCTGACCCGGCCGGCCACGATCATCAGGTCGGCCTGGCGCGGCGTCGCCGAGAAGCGCTCCATGCCGAAGCGGGCGATGTCGAAGCGGGGACCGCCGACCGCCATCATCTCGAACGCACAGCAGGCGAGCCCGAACTGCGCGGGCCACACCGAACTCTTGCGCGACCAGTTGACCAGCTGCTCGACCTTGGTGAGCAGGAAGCCGTTCGGTAGTTGTTCCTCTAGCCCCATGAGAAGCCTCCCGGTCCGGTGTGTTGTTTCAGTTCCAGTCCAGCCCGCCACGCCGCCACACATAGACGTAGGCGAAGGCGACTGTCGCGATGAACAACACGATCTCCACAACACCGAAGATGCCGAGCGCGTCCGCGGTGACCGCGAACGGGTAGAGGAACACCGTTTCGATGTCGAACAGGATGAACAGCATCGCGGTCAGGTAGTAGGCGACCGGCACCCGGCCACCGCCGATGATCGGCTGGGGCGAGGGTTCGATACCGCATTCGTAACCCTCGAACTTGGCCTTGTTGTACCGTTTCGGGCCCATGTTCGGGGCGGCGAGCAGCGCGGAGGCGCCCGCGAATCCCGCGGCGAGCACGAACAGCAGAAGGATCGGCAGATACGGTCCGAGGGCGGTTGGCGTTCCCGCGGCCTCGACGACTTGCACCGCTGCCATGTGCACCTTGTGGCCCGCCTTTCTCACCGTCGGCAACCCACCGGTCACCGCCGACCGCACCCTACGGGGTGTGCGTCACACTCAGGCTGGTTAGGCGAACCTAACCCCAGCTGGTGAGTGCCTGTGTCCCATCGCCCCTTTGCGCCAAGGAACGCTTGTGAAAATGTTCACAAGCTCCACCGCAGTGGTGTGTGAACTCCTTCACAAGCCGCGGTGCGTAGTTTAGGACCTAGGTCACAAGGTTGTGGAAGGGCACCGGCTTTTCTTGTGATCAGGAACACCGGTCCAGACAACACAAGCCCGGCCACGCGTGGCCGGGCTTGGTCGGTTGCCGATATCGGCGTTTCTGGCTAGACGGACGGAGCCAGCTTCGTCGCGACCGTGATGATCCGGTCCATGTAGTCGCCGTCGCGCGGGTCGTAGAGACCGGCCAGCAGCTTCAGCACCAGCCGCATCAGGCGCTCCTTGGGCAGGCCGTGCCGGGTGCACAGCCGCATGATCGTCGGGTTCGCGATCAGCTTCGAGAACGTGTTGCCCAACGTGTAGTAGCTGCCAAGCGCCTGCTTCATCGCCGCCGGATAGCCGGCCAGCGCCCGCTCCCGCGCCGGGCCCTCGGCCCGCGCCAGCGCCTGCACCACGTACTGCGCTGCCAACTTCGCCGACTCCATCGCGAAGCCGATGCCCTCACCGTTGAACGGGTTCACCGTGCCGCCCGCGTCACCGACCAGCAGCAGACCGTCGCGGTAGTGCGGCGTCCGGTTGAACCCCATCGGCAACGCGGCGCCGCCGATCTTGCCGGTCGCGGTGTCCTCGCTGAACTCGTACTCCTCGGGCAGCCCACCGACCCACTGGCGCATCAGCGCGCGGTAGTCCGTCGTGCCGTACGCCTTGGACGTCGACAGGATGCCCAGCCCCACGTTGACGGTGCCGTCGCCCATACCGAAGATCCACCCGTAGCCCGGCAGCAACACCGGCTTCGCCGGATCCGAGCGGTCCCACAACTGCAGGTGCGACTCCAGGTAGTCGTCCTTGCTTCGCGGCGAGTTGTAGTAGCGGCGCACCGCAACGCCCATCGGGCGGTCGTCGCGCTTCTCGATGCCGACCGACAACGCCAGCCGCGCGGAAACGCCGTCACACGCCAGCACCAGCGGCGCGCGGTAGGTGACCGGCTCCTTGTCCTTGCCGACCTTCGCGGTAACGCCGACCACCCGGCCGGTGCGCTCGTCGGTCACGGCGCCGCCGACGTTGGTCTCCTCCATCAGCCGCGCGCCGGCCCGCTGCGCGGTGTGCGCCAGCATCTCGTCGAAGTCCTTGCGCGGACGCACCAGGCCGTAGGGCGGGTAGTTGGCCAGGTTCGGCCAGTCCAGCTCCAGGTTGTGGTGCGAGGTGACCACCCGCAGGCCGCGGTTGTGCAGCCAACCGGCCTCCTCGCGGGTGTCGACGCCCAGGTCGATGAGCTGCTTCACGCCACGCGGGGTGAGGCCGTCGCCACACACCTTCTCGCGCGGGAAGGTGCTCTTCTCCAGCAGCAGCACGTCCAGCCCGGACCGGGCAAGGTAGGTGGCCGCGGTGGAACCGGCAGGACCGGCGCCAACCACGATGACCTCGGCATCCTCGTCGGCTCGGCGTCGACTGGGCATATGCGTGCGCTCCTCGTGGAGAAGGGGGATTGACCCCAGTCTAAGTGCTCGACGGCTCAGGCTTCCGTGCCCGGTGCAGGGCCACGATCCCCCCGGTCAGGTTGGTCCACTCCACCTCGCGCCAGCCCGCCTGCTCCACCAGCTCCGCCAGCTGCCGCTGCGCGGGCCACGACCGGATCGACTCGGCCAGGTAGACGTAGGCATCCGGATTGGACGCCACCTTCCGCGCGATCGCGGGCAACGCGCGCATCAGGTAGTTCAGGTACACGATCCGGAACGGCGGGAACGTCGGCGTGGAGAACTCGCACACCACCAGCCGCCCGCCCGGCCGCACCACCCGCCGCATCTCCGCCAGCGCGTCGACCGTGCCCTTCATGTTGCGCAGCCCGAAGGACACCGTGACCGCGTCGAACGAGTCGTCCGCGAACGGCAGGTGCAACGCGTCCGCCGCCACCTTGGGCACCCGCCGGGCAGTGCCGCGCGACAGCATCCCGAACGAAAAATCCGCAGCGACCGCCCAGGCGCCCGAGGCCGCCAACCCGACCGTCGACACTGCCGTCCCGGCCGCGATGTCCAGCACCTTCTCGCCAGGCGTGAGCCCCAACTCGCGCGCCGTCACGTTGCGCCAGTGCCGGTCGAACCCGAGGCTGGTCAGCGAATTGGTCCGGTCGTAGTGCTTGGCGACCCCGTCGAACATCTGCGCGACCTCGTGCGGGTCCCGGTCCAGATTCGCGCGTGACATGGCAGGAGCCTACGGCCAGACGCCCTATCGCTCCGCACGAGACTTGCACACAGTGATCGTCAGGTCGTCATCTGTTGGTCGTGTCACAGACACCAGGCAAGTTCACGCTTGAGCGGTATGACGGCTGTTCCTTCACCGACCCCTTATCGCGAACCCGCACCACTGCCGCGCCGGGAGTCCAACCCTGTGAGTCAGATCCGCCGCCCGGCCCGGCCGGTCTCGCCCGCGCTCGTCTCGCACGCCCTTGAGGTAGCGGGCAGGCTGGCCAACGACGCGACCGACGTGATCACCGCGACAGCGGGCCGAGGCGCCCGCCCGACCGCGAAGGAATCCCCGTTCGACTGGGTCACCGACACCGACCGCACCCTGGAACGGCACACCCGCCGCGTGCTCACCGCCGAATTCCCCGGCATCCCGGTCGTCGGTGAGGAGTTCGGCGCCGACGTCGGCGCCAGCGAAGCCGAATACCGCTGGGTCGTCGACCCGGTCGACGGCACCGCCAACTACGTCGCGGGCATGCCCTGGTGCGCGTACAGCCTCGCGCTCATGGACGCCGACGGCCCGGTGGTCGGCGTCGTCGCCGACCCCTACCGAGCCCAGATCTACGCGGCGGCCCGCGGCCGGGGCGCCCGCGCCAACGGCAGCCCCGTCCAGCTCCCCGCCCGCACCGAACTGGCAGGCGCGATCGTCTGCACCGAGCTCGTCGGCGGCGGTCCCTGGCCCGGCATGGCCGAATTCATGAGCCGCGCCGCCAAATCCCACACCGGCGTCCGCATCCTCGGCTCAGCGGCGCTGGCCGTGGCCGGCGTCGCGTTGGGTCACGCGGCAGCAGCCGTCCTGCACAGCTTCCACGAATGGGACGTCGCAGGGGGCGTCGCGCTGGCACTCGAAGCAGGCGCCGTCGTCCTGGACCGCCACGGCACCGAAACCACCGGCACCACCGGCCTCCCCGTCGACGGCCTTCTGGTCGCCGGTCCCGGCGTAGCCCCCGAAGTCCTCGAATGGTGGCGCGGCTGCGCAAGCTGACCCGTCAGAGCTTTCCGAGCAGCTCCAGCGCATCGCTGTATTCGACAGCGAGCTTCTCAGCGATCTCGTCAATGGAAAGCGGAGCGTGGTCGGGCTGCTGCGAGCCGGAAGCCTGCTCCTGCGTAGTCCACGAATGGTGACGTGGCTCCGCTGGCTGATCCATCCGAACTACTCGGCGCCGGGCATGGCCACTGGCAAGCCGGCGGCACGCGCCACATCCGCCATCCGGCGGTCGTAGGTCACCAACGCCATCAATTTCGAGCCCAGTCTCTCGGCACTGGCGACATGGATCGCGTCGAGGGAACGAACCTTGCCGCCTACCGCAGCCGCCGCGTCTCGAATCTTCTCGGTCACGACAAGTTCGGCATGTTCCCGCACCAAAGCCGTCATCAAATTCGGAAAAGTGCCAACCTGATCGCAAACTCGAACCGTCTCAACAAAACCAATCGTGCTGGTACAGGTCCGAACGTCACCGTGCTCGTCGAGGAACTCGCCCAGTGTCTTCGAATTCCGCCGCCCCAGGACCATGGTCACCAACGCCGAAGCATCCAGATAGATCATCGCTCGTCCTCACGCATCTCAAGCAGTACCGCGAGCGGATCTACATCATCGGGGACGTCGAAGTGCGTGAACTGCCTCCAGTCTCCAGCGGTCAGATTCCCAGTGGCAGGCCGGATTTCCCCGAGCGCGACAAGCTCCTCGTATCGATCTTGTGTACGCGGCGGGGGAATCAACACGGCGATCACCTCGCCGTGCCTGGTCACCTCCAATCGCTCGCCCTGCTCTACACGAGCGAACATCGCACTGGGGTTATACGAGAACTCTCGAACCGAAACCTTCGACATGATCATCACCTCCTCGTTGTACCTACGTGATAGTACAACAGTGTGCCTACAATTCGGCTCGTCAGAGCAGATCTGCATCGTGTTCCACTCTCGGTCGGGGCTGGGCGACTTGGCCGCAGGTGATCGTGGGGGTTGCGGATGGGGCAAGCCAGCACCGATGAGCCCCATCGAGGGCGTCGGGCAACGGCAAACGCAAAATGCCGGATATCGAGGTCGGCTGCGGTTTCAGCGGCCGAAATGGGAGCTTCGGCCCGGTGTTCGCGGCCGACAAGATCCACTTTTCGGGTGGGCGCCTCGGTCAGGTGCGCTTGGCGCGGCGGAGCCACCAGAGCAGGGGGGCCACGACGATCCAGGTGCCTGCGATGGTGGTACCGATCGGCAGGAAGGCGAGGGTGAAGTCGCGGCCCGCGACGCGGACCATGTTGGGTTCGAGGGTGTCGTATTCGACCCGGACCCGGGTGCCCGCGGTGAGGCCCTCCGGATAGAGGACACCGTCGGGCGGGATGTAGACGGTGCCGTCGGGGGTGACGAAGCGCACGGCGCTGCGGTTGAAGACGACGGACAGGACGTCGGCGTCGGTGCGGCCGATGTGGTTGGTGATGTCGCGGTCGTCGTGCCAGCAGGCGTAGAGGACGAGCAGGGCGAGCGCGCTGATGGCGAGGCCGACGACGAGCAGGGTGGTCGCGGCGATGCGGCGACGGGTGCTCAACTTCGGGGGTTGAGGTGCGGCTTCCGGCGCGGTCGGTTCACCGCGTCCATCGGATTCTGCCAGTGCCACGTCGCTCACCATTTCGCCTGGAAGTCTAGGCCGACCGCGATGGCCACTGTCCCGGAACTCACAAAGCGGCCGATCTCTCAGCGCGGGCGGTCCGGTTGGTTCGTACGCTCGAAGGGTGACGACCGCCTCTTCGCAACATCCCACAGCGGCCAGGGGTAAGCAGCTCCGAGCGCGTACCCGAGTGGTCGAATCAGCCGCTGACCTGCTGGAACTGCTGCCGCGCGGCGATGACGCGCTGGCTTGGGTTCGGCACGGCGACGGCCTGGTGGGCTGGGGTGAGGCGGCTCGGTTCGAGCCGTCCGGGCCTGGCCGGTTCGGGCAGGCGGCGGGCTGGTGGCGGGATTTCGCGGCGAACGCCGACGTGGATGACGACGTCGAACTTGCGGGGACCGGGCCGGTCGCGTTCGTGAGCATGGCTTTTGCCGATCAGCCTGGTTATTCGGCGCTGGTCGTGCCGGAGGTGGTGGTCGGTCGGCGGGATGGCGTGACATGGGTCACGGAAATCGCTGTCGGCGACGAGCACGCGACGCGGTCGCCGGTCGCGATGCAGCCGATCCGGACGCCGTCGACGGTCCGCTACGCCGAGGGCGAGCTGTCGGTGACCGGGTATCGCAACGCGGTCGCGGAGGCGGTACGCAGGTTGCGCGCTGGCGAGTTGCGCAAGGTGGTGCTGGCGCACGATCTGATGGCGAGCACGCCGCCGGAGGAGGGCCCGATCGACGCGCGTGGGTTGCTGCTCGCGTTGGCGGGGCGCAACCCGAACTGCTGGATCTTCTCGGTCGACGGTCTGGTCGGCGCGACGCCGGAGTTGTTGCTGGCGCGGCGCGGCAGCGAACTGACCGCGCGGGTGCTGGCGGGCACGGTCTGGCCGAGGGACGGGATCGACGCGGACGCGCTGGCGGCGAGTCTGCTGGATTCGGCGAAGAACCAGGAGGAGCACCGGTACGCGGTGGAGTCGGTGGCGGACAAGATCAAGCCGTTCTGCGACCAGCTGGAGGTGCCGGGCGAAGCGACGATTTTGCGGCTGCGCAACGTGTTGCACCTGGCGACGGACATCCAGGGCACGCTCGCGGGCAACCCGTCGCTGCTGGAGCTGACCGGCGAGGTGCATCCGCCCGCCGCCGTGGGTGGCACGCCGCGCGAGGCGGCGGTGGCGTTGATCACCGAGTTGGAGGGGATGGACCGGGGCCGCTATGCCGGTCCGGTCGGCTGGATCGACGCGTCGGGTGACGGTGAGCTGGGCATCGCGTTGCGCTGCGCGCAGGTGAGCGGGAACACCGCGCGGCTCTACGCGGGCGGCGGGATCATGCCGGATTCCGATCCGGACAGTGAGGTGCTGGAGGCGAACGCCAAGATGATCCCGATGCGGGATGCCTTGGAGCAGCTCACCGAATAGCGTCGCGAACCGCTGCGGCGAGGGCGGCGTGCAGCTCGCGGATGCCGTCGCGAGGCACCGGGATCTCGACGACGCGCAGTCCGCCTTGTTCGGCGATGGCCGCGTGCAGTTGATCCGCGGTCTGCGCCAACCGGTACGGAACGCCGTGCGCCGCGCAGAGTTTGTCGATGTGGGCCTGGTGCGGGGTGCCGAAAACGCGCTCGAAACTGGCAACGTGTGCCGGCGCGCCCTGTTCGAGCAGGCTGAAGATGCCGCCGCCGACGTCGTTGAGCACGAGCACGGTCAGGTCGGGGCGTTGTTCGTCCGGGCCGAGCAGCAAACCGTTGGTGTCGTGCAGGAAGGTCAGGTCACCGAGCAACGCGTAGCTCTGCGCGCCGAGGCCGATGGCAAGCCCGCTGGCGGTGGACACGCTGCCGTCGATGCCGCCGACGCCGCGGTTGGCGTACACGCGCAGATCCGCGCGTGGCACGGCGACGAGGTCGGCGAGCCGGACCGGATTGGACGATCCGAGGAACAGCACGGCGTCCGGGGGCAGCGCGGCGATGATGTCGCGCGCGACGCGCAGTCCGGTCGGCCAGGGCTGGTCGGCGAGGAATTTGGCGACCGCGCCGGTGACGGTGTCGTCGGTGTCGCGCCATCGTGGCAGCCAGGCCGGGTCCGCTTGTGCGCCAACGAGATCGGTTGGTGAGAGCCACCGGCTCACGCTCGTCGCGGTATGCGCCGCGTCTGTCCATTGCGGATTGTCGTCGACCACGTGCACGACGCCGACGGTGCGCATCAGCCGGGCGACCCAGCGGGTCAGCGTCGGCCGGCCCGCGATCACCACGCCGGTCGGTTGCAGCGCGAGCGGGTCCGCGTTGACGATCAGGGTGCCGTGCGTGATCAGTTCGGCGCCACCGGCCAGTGCTGCCGCCGTCGCGGTCGGCTCGGCGAGGACGGGCCAGCCGGCCGCCGCCGCGGTGCGCGCGGCGTCGGTGAGCAGGGCCTGGTCGCCGTCGCCGAGCACCAGCAGCGGGCGCGGGCCGAGATCCGGGACCGCGGAACCAACCGGTGGAACACCAGCGGAGGCAACGGTCCAGGGGCGCTCGTCGGGGCGGCCCGCGAGGGATTCGAGCCATTCGTCGTCGCCGTCGGGGACCAGCGGGTCGCGCAGCGGGACGTTGACCTGCACCGGACCGCTCGCGGCGGCGGCGACCGCGCGGCAGATCAGCGCGCGCCAGACCGCGTTCTGGCCCGTGCGGGTCTCCGCGATCGGGAAGTCCACGAAGGCCGCCGCGCCGCCGAACACCGCGCGCTGGTCGATGACCTGGTTGGCGCCGGTGCCGAGCAGTTCGACCGGACGATCGGCGGTGAGCAACAGCACAGGTTTGCCGGTGTGATGTGCCTCAAGCACGGCCGGATGCAGGTTGGCGACGGCGGTTCCCGAGGTCACCGCGACCGCGACGCACTGCCCGGAGCGGGCGAGGCCGAGCGCGAAGAAGGCGGCGGAGCGCTCGTCGATCCGCACGTGCAGGGTGATCTGCCCGGCCGTGGCTGCGCGCGCCAAAGCCATGGACAGCGGCGCATTGCGCGAACCGGGGCAGACCACGAACTGGCGCACGCCGCAGCGCGCCAACTCGTCCATCATGACCCTGGCCTGGGCCGTGGACGGGTTCACCCGCGATCCTTCGTGCGCATCCCCCTATTCTCCCAGGTGTGCATGACTCCCCGGTCTCCGAGTTGTTCGACCCGACCGCCTGGCGCGAGGTGCCCGGGTTCGAGTTCACCGACATCACCTATCACCGCGCGCTCGAGCAGGGCACGGTGCGCATCGCGTTCAACCGTCCCGAGGTGCGCAACGCGTTCCGCCCGCACACCGTCGACGAGCTGTACACCGCGCTGGACCACGCCCGGATGAGCTCGGATGTCGGCTGCGTGCTGCTCACCGGCAACGGGCCGTCCGGCAAGGACGGTGGCTGGGCCTTCTGTTCCGGCGGTGACCAGCGGATCCGTGGCCGGTCCGGGTACCAGTACGCGAGCGGCGAGACCGCGGAGACGGTCGATCCGGCGCGGGCGGGCCGGTTGCACATCCTGGAGTGCCAGCGGCTGATCCGGTTCATGCCCAAGGTGGTCATCGCGGTGGTGCCGGGCTGGGCGGCGGGCGGTGGCCACAGCCTGCACGTGATCTGCGACCTGACCCTGGCCAGCGCGGAACACGCGCGGTTCAAGCAGACCGACTCGGACGTCGGCTCGTTCGACGGCGGGTACGGCTCGGCGTACCTGGCGCGGCAGGTCGGGCAGAAGTTCGCGCGGGAGATCTTCTTCCTCGGCCGCACCTACACCGCACGGCAGATGTTCGACATGGGCGCGGTCAACGAGGTCGTGCCGCACGCCGAACTGGAGGCGACCGCGTTGCAGTGGGCCAAGGAGATCAACGGGAAGTCGCCGACCGCGCAGCGGATGCTCAAGTACGCGTTCAACCTGATCGACGACGGCCTGGTCGGACAGCAGCTGTTCGCTGGCGAGACGACCCGGTTGGCGTACATGACCGACGAGGCGGTCGAGGGCCGGGACGCGTTCCTGGAGAAGCGCGACCCGGACTGGAGTCCTTACCCCTACTACTACTGAGGCTGTCATGCGGGAAGTGCTGCTGGACGGCAAGCCGGGGTCGGTCGCCGAGTTGAGCGCGGCCCTCGCGGACGTGCTGAACGGCACCGGCGAGGTCGTGCTGCCGTTGGACGCGAACGCGCCGAACCTGGCCGCGCTGCGCGCGAGCGCGGCACCGGACGCGCCGTTCGACGCGGACGCGGCGGTGGTGATCAGCACCTCAGGGTCGACCGGTGAGGCCAAGGGCGTTGAGATCTCCCGCACCGCGCTGCGCGCGTCGGCCGAGGCGACGCATGCCCGGCTCGGCGGTGCCGGGCACTGGCTGCTGGCCACGCCCGCGCAGTACATCGGCGGCGTGCAGGTGCTGGTCCGGTCGCTGCTGGCGGGCACGGAACCGGGCATCGTGGACCTGTCGGTGCCGTTCCGCTCCTCGGGTTTCGCGACCGCCGCCGAAGCGGTGCTCGCTGGTCCGGCGGGTCGCCACTACACCGCGATGGTGCCGACCCAGTTGCGCACGCTGCTCACCGAGGGTGGTGCCGGGCTGGCCGCGCTGACCGCGTTCGACGCGGTGATCCTGGGCGCCGCCGCGACCTCCGCGCAGTTGCGCGCGGCGGCCGTCGAGGCGGGCGTGCACGTGGTGCCCGCGTACGGGATGACCGAGACGGCGAGCGGCTGCGTCTACGACGGCAGACCCCTGGACGGCGTCGAGCTGCGTCTTGCCGGGGCGGCGGCGGGGGCGGGCCGGATCGAGTTCGCCGGAGGGGTACTGGCCACCGGTTACCGGGGCAGGCCCGATCTGACCGAGGCGGCGTTCGCGGATGGGTGGTTCTCGACCGGCGACAGCGGCCGGTTCGACGAGCAGGGTCGGCTCGAAGTGCTCGGCCGCACCGACGACCTGATCAACACCGGCGGCGTGAAGATCGCGCCCGCGCTGGTCGAACGGGCCCTGCTGGCGCAGGCCGGGGTCGCCGAGGCGTGCGTGTTCGGCCTGCCCGACGAGCACTGGGGCCAGGCCGTGGTCGCCGCGATCGTGCCGAGCGACCCTGCGGCGCTGCCCGACCGGGACGCGCTGCTGGCCGCGGTGCGCGCCGGGGTCGGCCGGGCCGCCGTGCCCAAGCAGATCCGCTATCTGGACGCGGTGCCGCTGCGCGGTCCTGGCAAGGTCGACAAGGCGGCGTTGCGCACGCTGTTCGGCTGATCAGTCCCTCCAGCACGGAGGACGACCACCGGGAGAGCGCCGGGTTCTCCCCAAGCCCGATGATCGCCGGGCTCGCGCAGGCACGCATGCGCGGCCAGGCAAGATGGGGCCATGGCAACAGTGGCGCAGTGGATGGAGGGTGCCCGGCCCCGCACCCTGCCGAACGCGATCGCTCCGGTACTGGTCGGCGCGGGCGCCGCGGCAGCGATCGATCACTTCATCTGGTGGCAGGCGCTGCTCGCGCTGATCGTGTCGCTGGCGCTGATCATCGGCGTGAACTTCGCCAACGACTACTCCGACGGCGTCCGGGGCACCGACGAGCACCGGGTCGGGCCGCTGCGGCTGGTCGGCTCGGGCACCGTGCCCGCCAAGCTGGTGCGCGCGGTCGCGTTCGCCTGCTTCGGGCTGGCGGGCGTCGCCGGTGCCGTGCTGGTGGTCACCTCCGGGCACTGGTGGCTGCTGCTGGTCGGCATCGCCTGCGTGCTCGGCGCCTGGTTCTACACCGGCGGCAAGCACCCGTACGGCTATCTCGGTTTCGGCGAGGTGGCCGTGTTCGTGTTCTTCGGCCTGGTCGCGGTGCTGGGCACGCTGTACGTGCAGTACGGCGCGTTCACCCTGGTCGGGCTCGGTGGCGCGGTCGGCGTCGGCACGTTCTCGGCGGCCGTGCTGGTCGCGAACAACCTGCGCGACATCCCGACCGACAAGGAAACCGGCAAGCGCACCCTGGCCGTCGCGCTCGGCGAGGCCGGCACCCGCAGGCTCTACCTGGGACTGGTCGCGATTCCGCTGCTGGTCAGCATCGTGCTCGGCTTCCAGCACCCGTGGACACTGATCGGCGTGCTGGCCGGCGTGCTGCTGGTGACTCCGGTCCGGGTGATCACCAGCGGGGACACGGGCATGGCGCTGATCCCGGTGCTCAAGGACACCGGCCTTGCCATGCTGATGTGGTCCGCGCTGACCGCGCTGGCGCTCGCGTTCGGCTAGGCCCAGTCGCCGGTGGCCAGGAAGCGGTCCACCGTGGCGCGGTACGGGGCCAGGTCGAGGCCCTGGGCGTGCACCCAGTCGTCGTCGTAGTAGGTGTGCGCGTAGCGCTCGCCGCCGTCGCACAGCAGCGTGACCACGCTGCCCGGCCGGCCCGCCGCGCGCAGCTGCGCGACCAGCTGGAAGGCGCCCCACAGGTTGGTGCCGGTCGACCCGCCGACGCGCCTGCCGAGCACCTCCTCGACCACCCGGATCACCGCGATCGACGCGGCGTCCGGCACTTTGATCATCCGGTCGATGACCTGGCCGACGAATGATGGCTCAACGCGCGGCCTGCCGATGCCCTCGATGCGCGAACCGCAGGTGTGCGTGCGGTCCGGGTCGGCGTCGCGCCAGGCGTCGAAGAACACCGAGTTCTCGGGATCGACGACCGCGAGCCGGGTGTGCAGCCGCCGGTAGCGCAGGTAGCGGCCGATGGTCGCGCCGGTGCCGCCGGTGCCCGCGCCGACCACGACCCACTCCGGCTCGGGGTGCGGCTCCAGCGCCATCTGCTCGAAGATCGACTCGGCGATGTTGTTGTTGCCCCGCCAGTCGGTCGCGCGCTCCGCGTGCGTGAACTGATCCATGAAGTGCCCGCCGACCTCGGCGGCCAGCCGTCGCGACTCGGAGTAGATCGCGCCGGGCGTGTCCACGTAGTGGCAGCGGCCACCCTGCCGCTCGATCAGCGCGGTCTTCTCCTTACTGATCGAGCGGGGCATGACCGCGATGAACGGCAGCCCGAGCATGCGCGCGAAGTACGCCTCGGACACCGCGGTCGATCCGGAGGACGCCTCGATGACCGTGGTGCCCTCGGTGATCCAGCCGTTGCAGATCGAGTAGAGGAACAGCGAGCGGGCCAGCCTGTGCTTGAGCGAACCGGTCGGATGGGTGGACTCGTCCTTCAGGTAAAGGTCGATGCCCCAGTCGCCGGGCAGCGGAAAAGGCAACAAATGCGTATCGGCGCTGCGATTGGCATCGGCCTCGATGATCCGCACCGCCTCGCAGACCCAGTCCCGTGCCGTATCGCTACATCGATCGACGCTGGTCACAGCCACTCCCGGATTCGTTGGGTAAAGACTTGGCAAGCCGGACCCGGACAAGCTCAGTCTTTACTCTCGCCCTCGGTGGCCTCGGCGTCCTCGTCGCTGAACTCGCCGCGCAGCTTGGCGCGCAGATCGTCCCTGGTCGCCCTGCGTTGCGCGGCGCGCGTGGCCAAGCCAGCGGAAACACGCTGGCTCCAGTCGCGGAACAACAGCATCGACAGCGGCAGCGCGACCACGATGGCGATCACCGGGGCGACCACGAGCGGCACGTGCGCGACGATCAGGATCACCGCGATCACCACGAACAAACCGACCCTGGCCAGCGTGTACAGGGCCAGTTGCCGGTTCAGGTCGGCGGGCGGCTCGGGTAGTGCGGGGCGTCCGTCCGGGTTATGGGGGGTTGACCCTTGCGCGGAGTCCATGGAGTCTTTACGGTCTGTCGGCTCGTCGGAAATGGCGGTTTCTCCTAGGCTCCCCTCGCGGGGGTCCACCCCCGCCGGGCTGCTGTTTTGGTGCACGAGCCCACGCTACGCGCTGGGTTTTCCACCGGCAGCAGCACCAAGCGCGGAGTACGTAGCGCAGTCGGGCAAACGCGCTCGGTATACCGAACGTCCCGTTTTGTCCCTTACTCCCTCTTTACTATCGGACTAGCGTTCGAGTACCCGTAGGGCGAGATGACACTATGCGACCGGAACGCCGGATCCCACCCTGTGATCCCACCTGAAGGAGGACGAGAGTGACTGCCGCAGTTCAGCACAACCGTCAACAGGTCAGCGAGCGCCTGCTCACCCCTGGCGAAGTGGCCACCCTGTTCCGCGTCGACCCCAAGACCGTGACCCGTTGGGCAACGGCCGGCCGGATCGGCTCCATTCGCACCCCCGGCGGCCACCGCCGGTTCCGCGAATCCGAAGTGAAGACCCTGCTCGCCGAGCTGACCACGGAGGCCAGCGAGCCGGTACGCGGCTGATTTGCCAGGTTCGACCGTTCGACGGCCACCCATTCGCATGACGGGCGACCGGCACGACAACATTCGATAACGGCTGTCAGTCGAGGGCAAAGACGTCAGCCGGGTTGGCAGTGCCCCTGGGGCGTCCCCTTGGCCCAGGTGGGGAGATGCCGGCGGTTCCACCCCCTCGGTCCGCATGCATCGTCTCCCGACCTGAGCCGCGCCTCCGGGGCTCTGCCGACCCGCTCCGATCGAGTTAGTCTTGCCGGCAAAGGGGATCGCTCGATCCGAGAGGTGACCACGAGATGACCTACGTACTCGCCATGGTCGGGTTGGTCATCGTCTCGGCGCTCATCTGGCGGGCTCTTTCCCCGAGCCGGGTCGGGGTCGGGGCGCGCCGCCGCCCGGTCGCGCCGGACGACGACCCGGACTTCCTGCGCAGGCTCGGCGAGCAGATCAAGCGCCCGGACGACGGGGAGAATCCCCGGTCGGACTGACCGCGGCGACGATCTCCGGATCCGCGCAGGCACGCGCGAACGCCGCGATGCGCCGCCGGATGTCCCGGCCGAGCAGCCACGCGCCCAGCGGTTCCGCGAACCGGCGCAGAAACTCCGGCCGGCAGCTGAAGCTGTACTTCCAGACCGCTCTGGTCCGGCTTTCGCCCAGCGCCTCGAACCGCCAGCCACCGCCGAAGGTGGCGAAGAACCACGGGCCTTCCCGCATGGTCATCCCGACGTTGCGTGGCGGCACGTAGGAGACGTACTCGCTGACCATCCGCAGTCCGTGCCGGGAACGGGTGAACGTCCGCACCCCTTTGCCCGGCTTGACCGCGCCGTCCAGCAGGTACTGGCGATGGATGAACGGATCCCAGCGCAACCGCAGCTCACCCGTTGTCTGGGACACCGCGAACGCCACCGCCGACGGTACGTCCACCACCACGCTCGCCTCGACTCTGGGCATACCGGGAGGCTAGCCACCTTTCGGCGGTGAAGGCGACAGCGAGCACGACCGCGATCGTCACCAACTGCACGATCATCGACACCGCCATGCCAACGCCGATTGTCGTCGCGACGACAAGCGCGGCGACGCAGCGCGGCAGCCACGGCCCGATGCGCAGGGTGCGCCGCAGCAACAGGTCGCCGATCAGGTAGACCACAACCCCGCCCGCGATGGCCAGCGCCTCGACGAAACCGCCCGGGCTCCACGGCGCGGCGATCGCCTTGCGGACCCCGGCCGCGAGCACGATGATCCCGGCCAGCAGCAGGTAGAACGCGCGGCCGTACGCGCCGAGCGCCAGCATCGACCTGGTGCCGATATCCGCGTCGAGCAGGCGTTTCTCGGCGAGTTCGTCCTCGCCGCCGAAGTAGCTCCACCACAACGCGAGCAGCACGCCCAGGGTGAGCACGGCGGCCAGGATCGCGCCGAGGCTCAGGTGCTCGTCGACGAAGCCGATCCCGATCGCGGCGACCGACTCGCCGAACGCGATCAACAGCACCAGCCCGTGCCGTTCCACGAAATGCGCTGACCGCAACGGGATCGGACGATGCCCGCGCAGGTACGGCACACCCCACTGGAGCAACGGCACGAGCACCCACAACGCCCACCGCACCGGCACTGGCACGAGCGCGGCCACGATCAGCAGGACCGCGTTGGCGATGTTCGCCGACGCGATGCGCGTCATGCCCGGCCGGGCCGCCGGTGAGGTGAGGAACAGGCCGGCGTGCACCAGGTTGACGATCAGGTACCCGATGCCGAAGGCGAGGCCGCCGCCCGCGACACCGTCGAACGCGGTCGGCGCGGCCAGCGCGACCACCAGGAAACCGGCCATGCCCAACCCGAGCAGCACGCGCCGGACCGGGGTGACCGGCGCGACCACGTTGGTCAGCCACGCGTAGCCGCCGTACATCCACCAGATCACGGCCAGCAGCAACGCCATCTTGGCCAGCCCTGCGCCGTTCGGCTCGCGGCCCAGCACCGAGGTCAGTTGGGTGACCGCGAACACGAAGACCAGGTCGAAGAAGCATTCCAGGGTGCTGACCCGAAGGTCGTCCTGCTGGCCGTCCTCCCCATCGGACACGCGCGGAGGCTACCGGCGCGAGTTGTCGTTCGGGAAGTCGTCAGCGACCGTGGCACCCAGTTCGAGCAGGGCGAGGCGGGTGTCCGGGCGCAGCCGCTCCAGTTCGATCTCGGCGCCTTCCTCCAGGTGCGGGTCGAACGGGATGCGGCAGACCGCGCGGCAGCGCGCGCCGAAGTGCTCGGCGAGCTTGTCCAGGTTGACCGCGCCGGAGCGGGGCCGCACCGAGTTGATCACCGCGACGGACCGGGCCACCAGGTCGTGGTAGCCGTGCGCGTCCAGCCAGTCCAGCGTCGCGGACGCGCTACGCGCCCCGTCCACCGAACCGGAGGAGACGATGACCAGCGAGTCGGCGATGTCCAGCACGCCCTTCATGGCGGAGTGCATCAGGCCGGTGCCGCAGTCGGTGAGCACGATGTTGTAGAAGTGCTCAAGCAGGTCGATGGTGCGCCGGTAGTCGTCCTCGCTGAACGCCTCCGACACTGCCGGGTCCTGCTCGCTGGCCAGCACTTCCAGCCTGCTCGGGCCCTGCGAGGTGTAGGCGCGCACGTCGCTGTAGCGGGTGATCCGGCCCGCGTCGCGCAGCAGGTGCCGCACGGTCGCGGTGGTTTCCAGCGGGATCTTCTGGCTCAGCGTGCCCCGGTCCGGGTTGGCGTCCACCGCGATGACCCGGTCGCCGCGCAGCGACGAGAACGTCGAGCCGAGAGTGGTCGTGGTGGTGGTCTTGCCGACACCGCCCTTGAGGCTGAGCATGGCGATCTTGTAGCAGCCGCGCAGCGGCTGGTTGATCCGCGCGATCAGCTCGCGCCTGCGCACGTCAGCCGGGCTCTCACCCATGTTGACCAGGTGCCCGCTGACCTTGAAGACGGCGCGCCGCCAGCCGGTCTGCGGTGGCCGCTTGGCCTGCTTGAGCAGGTGCGTCGAGGACAGTTCGTGCACGGCGGCCTGGGTCTGGCGGGAGAGGTTGCCGGACGGGGCGCCGGGCGGCACCGGACCGGCGGGCATCGGCGCGGGCGGCTGCGCGGGCCCGCCCGCCGGGTACTGCTGCTCGAACGGGAAGGCGTGGTTACCCTGCTGCGGATATGCCTGCTGGGGGTAGGGCTGGCCCTGGCTGATGGGCTGCGGGTACGGGGTGCCCTGGCTGGTCGGCGCGGGTACCGCGAACGGACCGGACTGACTGCCCTGCACCGGGTAGGGCCCGGACTGGCTGCCCTGCGGGGCGTGGTGCGCGCCGGCGGGCGGGGCCGCCGGGAACGCGCCGGAGCCGACCGGTTCGACGTAGGTGGTGGGCGTGGACTCGGCCTGTGCCGGGAAGGAACCCGAGTGCGGGTCGGGCACGGGCTGCATGGCCGGGTTGGTGGTGTCCTCCGGCGGCGTGCTGTAGTCCGGCTCGGCGTGCTGCGCCACATCATCGGCCTGTGGAGCGTCGTGGTTGTTACCCGACGCGGCCGGTTCGGATGCCTGGTGCGCGCCGCCACCGGACTCGGGCGCCTGCGCGCCGGGCGTCTGCCAACCCGCCCCGAACCCCGGCGGCTGCTCCTCGTAGCGTCCAGTCACCGCTGGAGTCCTCCTTGCGAAAAGATCGCGAACCAACCAGTGGTTGACGGTAGTCGCCGAGCACACCAGGGTCGACCTGGGCCCGCCGAACGTCCCAGGTCGTTATGCGGATCTCCGGCTCAGCCGACGCCAGCGTAGGAGTGCAGGCCGGTGACGACCAGGTTGATGAAGAACAGGTTGAACATCATCACCGCGAAGCCGAGCACGTTGATGACGGCGGCCCTGTTGCCGCGCCAGCCCGCGGTCGCGCGCGAGTGCAGGTACGCGGCGTAGACGACCCAGGCGACGAACGCGGTGGTCTCCTTGGGGTCCCACTGCCAGTAGTGGCCCCAGGCCGAGTCGGCCCAGATCGCGCCGCAGATGACGCCGAGGGTGAACAGCGGCAGGCCGATCACGGTGGTGCGGTAGGCGAGCCGGTCGAGGGTGTCCGCGCTGGGCAGCTTCGGCCCGAACTTCGGCAGGAACGCGGGCTTGTTTTCGTGCGCGGAACGCAGCAGGTACAGGATGCTGGCCACGCCGGGGATGATCAGGATGCCGGTCGCGATGGACACGATGGTCACGTGCACGGCGAGCCAGTAGGACTGCAACGCGGGCTCGACCGGTTCGGCCTGCGTGTAGAGCACGGTGCCGCCGAGGAACAGCAGGATCACGATCGGCACCAGCACGAAGCCGGTGGCGCGCCGGATCGGGTACTTCGCCATCATCGCGGTCCACACGGCCAGCGAGACGAAGCCGATCACGGACACGTACTCGTACATGTTGCCCCACGGCGCGCGGTGTGTC
Organism: Pseudonocardiaceae bacterium; assembly: GCA_036494465.1. Taxonomy (GTDB): domain Bacteria; phylum Actinomycetota; class Actinomycetes; order Mycobacteriales; family Pseudonocardiaceae; genus CAJCJE01. Next base: position 118,072 of record DASXOJ010000071.1, on the reverse strand, counting down.
GCGACTCCGCGCAGCACGATGGCGACCAGGTGCATGGCAAGACCGAGGATGACCAGCGAGATGCCCATCCGGCCGAGGCGCTCGGCCAGCGGCCTGCGCGGCGTCTCGATGGTGCGGCCGATGTGCATCGCGGGCTTGCCTGCTTCGGTGACGCTCGGGCCACCGGCGCCAACGAGTTCGCGGGCCTGCGCGGACACGTCGCGCCGGGACTTGGCGAAGGCGGCGTCGGCGAGGCAGAACAGCGTCGCCAGCACGTAGATGCCGACCGCGCTGCCGTAGCACCAACTGCTGTAGTGGGCCAATGTCTCGTTGACCGGCATCAGGCGTCCTTTCCTGCCGTCGAACGATCAGCACCAGCGGCCGCGTCGATGATCCGCGCGGACAGCTTGGTGAACTCCTCGCCGTACCCTGCCTGGTCGGTGCGAGCCAGACCGCCGACCTCGATCACGGTACGACCTTCCGGCTCGTCATCGCCTGCCGGGGTGACCCGCACCCAGATGCGGCGGCGCTTGATCACCAGCGACGTGATCAGGCCGACCAGCAGCGCGATCGCGAACACGAGCACGTAGCTCTGCGTCGGGTCGTGCGTGATCAGCAGCGATACCCAGCGCTGCACCGAGTCGAACTTCACGGTCGTGCCGTCCGGCAGTTTCATCGACTGGCCGAGCATCAGGTTGGCCTGCTTGACCATCTTCAGCTTGCCGCTGTCGACCATGGTCTGGTCGATGTCGAAAATGGACTGATCATCCGAGTCGGAGCCGAGATTGCCCTCGTAGATCATGGCCGCAACGCCGGGGTTGTCCGGCGCGGGGAACACCGAGGTCATGATGCCGCCGCTGATCGCGGCGGTCGGCGCGAACAACCCGGTGACCGCGATCTGCTTGCGGTGCAGTTCGGCCGGGTCGGTGATGCCCGGCGGATCGAACTTGGTCGCCCCCTCGGAGAGGTAGGTCAGCCCGTCGTCCTCTTTCCACTGGATCGCGTTGGTCCGGCTCTGCCCGTTCGGGTAGGTCACCGTGAAGACCGGCGCGTAGCCGTTGCCCGCCAGGTAGACCTTGTCGCCGTCGACGTTGAGCGGCTCGTTGACCTGGAGGTTGTAGTTCTGCCAGGTGTTCGGGTCGCCGACCGGATCGGCCTGGTAGGACAGTTTCGCGTCGAAGCTCTGCGCTACCTCGTTGGGCAGGAACGACGAGCTGAAGCTGTTCACCCTGATGCAGTAGGGCGCCAGGTCGGTGCCGTCCACCCGCAGGCCGGGGCTGAACGAGTCGTAGGCGAGCACGCCCGAGTTGCACCACTGGGACTGCTGGTTGCCTTCGGCGAGCACGATCGACTGGCCGGTGTAGCCGTAGAGCTTGCCGACCGCGAACGCGATGATCAGGCCGAGCATGGCGAAGTGGAAGATCAGGTTGCCGGTCTCGCGCAGGTAGCCGCGCTCGGCGGAGATGCTGCGCGCGCCGCCCTCTTCGGTGCGTTCGATCTGCCGCCAGCCGCGCAGTTCCTTGCGCGCCGCGTCCAGGGCCGCCTGGCCGTCGGTCGCGGTGGTGCTGCTGGTGTGGTGCGGCATCCTGGCCAGGTTGCGCGGGGTCAGCACCGGTTTCGCGGTGGACTGGCGGAAGTAGTCGACCGAGCGCGGCAGCAGGCAGCCGACCAGCGACACGAACAGCAGCACGTAGATCGCGGCGAACCAGACGCTGCCGTAGACGTTGAAGAACTGGAGCTTGTCCAGCAGTTCGCCCCACCAGCCGTGGTTCTGGATATAGGTGGTGACCAGCGGCGGGTTCAGCGGGCGCTGCGGCAGCAGCGCGCCGGGCATGGCGCCGAGCGCGAGCAGGAACAGCAGCATCAGCGCGGTGCGCATGGTCACCAGGCCGCGCCAGGTGTTGCGCACGAAGGCGAGCGCGTTGCGCAGCGGGGACCGGCGCGGCGGCTCGGTCGCGGTCGGTTCGGCCGGCTCGGTCACGGTCCTGGTCACAGCCGGGGCACCTCAGATCGGCGATGTCGCGTTGGAGGCAACGGTTTCCCGCAGCCAGGAGATCAGCACGTCCCAGAGCCCGGTGACCAGCGCGACGCCGACGCACAGCAGCAGCACGCCGCCGGTGATCTGCATGGCACGCACGTGCGTGCGCAGCCAGCCGGTGGCGCGCACTGCCCAGCGGGCGCCGAGCGCGAGCACCACGAACGGCAGGCCGAGGCCGAGGCAGTAGGCGAGGACCAGCAGGATCGCGCGCACGGTGTTGCCGAGGCCGGGCGTTGTCGCGTCCGCGACGGCCAGCACGCCGGTCAGGGTCGGGCCAAGGCAGGGCGTCCAGCCCAGCGCGAACACCGCGCCGAGCAGCGGCGCGCCGAACAGGCCCGCCCTGGGTACCGCGTGCAGCCGGAACTCGCGTTGCAGCGCGGGCACCAGGCCGATGAAGACCAGTCCCATCACGATGGTGACCACGCCGCCGATGCGCTCCAGCAGCTGCTCGTTGGCCAGCAGCGAGTTGGACACCCCGAAGACCAGGATGGACGCGGCGCCGAACACGACGGTGAACCCGGCCACGAACAGCAGGGACGCACCGGCCACCCGGAACCGTCCCTTGCGGGCCGGTTCGGCCGCGCTCACCGCTGGCGATTCTGCGCCGACCAGACCGGCCAGGTAGGCGAGGTAGCCGGGCACCAGCGGGACCACGCACGGCGAAGCGAAGGACACCGCGCCGGCAGCCACCGAGACGACCACCGCGAGCAGCAGCGGACCCGAGATGGCCAGCTGCTCGGTGGGGTTCACGCGATCGAGAGTAGGTAGTGCGATCCGGCGGCTCGCCACCGGTATCCCCGGTGGCGTTCTGGATCACAGCCCTGCTTGCGGCACTTCACGGCGGCTTTAATCCTTCTCGGTCTCAATCCTTCTCGGCTGCGACCTTCTGGATCTCCGGCAGCAGATCGGCCGCGGTGATCTGGGTCAGGTACACGGCGGCGACCCGGTGCTGCCGGTCCAGCACGATCGTGGCGGGCACCGAGCTGCGCGGGAAGTTGTTGAGCTCCAGCAAGGTTCGGCCCGCGAAGTCGTAAATGGACGGATAGCTCATCTGGTAGTCGGACATGAAGTCCAGCGCCGCGTTGCGGCTCTGGTCCTTGAAGTCGATGCCGAGCACCTGCACGCCCTGGCTCTTGGTCTGGTTGTAGACCTGCTGGAGCTCGGGTGCCTCGGCGCGGCAGTTGGCGCACCACGCGCCCCAGATGTTCAGCACGACCACGTCGTTCGGAAAGCTGGAGATGGCGATCTGCTTGTCCGGTTGTTGCAGGCTCTGCCCGGCCAGGTCCGGCAGCGGCTTGCGCTGCGCCGACGCGTAGAACAACCGCACCTGGCCGCCGGGCGATACGAAGTTGTAGTCCGCGTCCGTGTTGACCGCGTTCTTCCCCGCCCCACACCCGGACAGCACCAGCACGGCGACCGAGAACAGCACCGGCAGGATCGCCAACCGCTTCATCGCCCGGTCACCCGCGCGTTCGTCGACGCGACCGGGTCGCGGTACTGGATGCCGACCAGCCGCTCCTCGTCGAACTCGAAGCTGGTGATCGAGGCCAGCGAGCACTGCCTGCGGCGCGGGTCGTGCCAGAGCCGCTTGCCCTCCATGAACAGCCGGAACGTCCAGATCGGCAGCTGGTGCGACACGCACACCGCCTCGTGCCCGACCGCGACCGCGCGCACCCGGTGCACGGCGGCGAGCATGCGATGCGCGATGGTCAGGTACGGCTCGCCCCAGGACGGAGTGAACGGATCGCGCATCTTCGGCCAGTTGCGCGGATCGCGCAGCGCGCCGTCGCCGACCGAGACCTTCTGGCCCTCGAACAGGTTGCCCGCCTCGATCAGCCGGTCGTCGATCACCGGATCGAGCCGGTGCGACGCGGCCGTCGGCGCCGCGGTCTGCTGCGCGCGCTGCAACGGCGAATGCGCGACGTGCACGATGTCCCGGTCGGCGAGGAACTCGGCCACGACGATGGCCTGCTGCTCACCGCGCGTGGACAGGTGGTAGCCGGGCAGGCGGCCGTAGAGCACGCCGTTCGGGTTGTGCACTTCACCGTGCCGGACCAGGTGCACGATCGTCCGGTTCGAGCCCTCGCTCATCCCACCACCTGCTCAGCATTGGCCGCTGCCGCCGCCGCGTGCGGCATGGCGGCCTCGATGACCTCGAACGCGGCCTCGTCCATGGCCGCGTTCACGAACCACGCCTCGTAGGCGCTCGGCGGTCCGTACACGCCGTGATCGAGCAGCGCGTGGAAGAACGCCGGATACCGCCAGGTCTGGGTGGCCCTGGCCTGTGCGTAGTCGAACACCTGTCCGTTCTCGGTGAAGAACACGCTCACCAGGTTGCCCGCGAACTGCACGTGGTGCGGCACGCCCGCCTCGCTCAGCCCCTTCGCGAACAGCTCGCCCAGCCTGCGCGCGTTCGCGTCCAGCAACTGGTAGACCTCGGCGTCCGCGTGCCGCAGCGTGGTCAGGCCGGCGGCGACCGCGACCGGGTTCCCGGACAGCGTGCCCGCCTGGTAGACCGGCCCGACCGGCGCCAGCCTGCTCATCACCTCGGCCCGGCCGCCGAACGCGGCAGCGGGCAAACCGCCCGACATGACCTTGCCGAACGTGTACAGGTCGCCGTCGACCTCTTCAAGGCCGTACCAACCGGCGAGGGAGACCCGGAACCCGGTCATCACCTCGTCCATGATCAGCAGCGCGCCGTACTGGTGCGCGATCTCGCGCAGCGCCGCGTTGAATCCCGGCCGGGGCGCGACCGCGCCCATGTTGCCCGCGGCGGCCTCGGTGATCACCGCAGCGATCGCGTCCGGCTCGGCCGCGAAGGCCGCGCGCACCGCGTCGACGTCGTTGTAGGGCAGCACGATCGTGTCGGCCGCCTGCGCGCCGGTCACCCCGGGAGACGTCGGCAGGCCCAGCGTCGCGACGCCCGAGCCCGCGTCGGCCAGCAGCGCGTCAACATGGCCGTGGTAGCAGCCAGCGAACTTGATGATCCTGCTCCGCCCGGTGAACCCACGGGCGAGCCGGACCGCGCTCATCGTCGCCTCGGTACCTGAGTTGACCAGCCGCACCTGCTCCACCGGCCGTACCCGCGCGATGATCTCCTCGGCGAGCTCGACCTCGCCTTCGGTCGGCGTCCCGAACGACAACCCCCGCTCCGCCGCCCGCCGCGTCGCCTCGACGACCGCGGGATGCGCGTGCCCCAGGATCATCGGACCCCACGAACTGACCAGGTCCACGTAGCTGTTGCCGTCCACGTCGGTCAGCAGCGGTCCGCTGCCGGAGACCATGAACCTCGGCGTTCCGCCGACCGAGTGAAACGCCCTGACCGGCGAGTTCACCCCACCAGGCGTGGCCGTCGCGGCCCGCTCGAACAGCTCTCGCGACCGGCTGGTATTTGCTTCGTTGGCCGTCACGGCCCCCAGTCTCGCAGGTAGCCCACGAGTGGCCGCGCTCACGCCCGCTGATGATGTTCCTCGGGGACCAGTCAGTACCCGGTCCTGCCGCTCGACGGAGATCCACATCAGCGGGAAACTGCGAGTGCCCGTTCCCACCTGCCGAGGAGTCGCGGATGACGGCGTCACCGGACGAACTGGTCGTGATCACCCCGGAGTTCAAGGCCGACTCGCCCAACCGGTACGCGCGGCTACGAGCGCTCGGCCCCGTGCACCGCGCCCGGCTCAGCAGCGGGCTGGAAGGCTGGCTCGTGGTCAGCCACGAACACGCCCGGCTCGCGCTCACCCACCCGGACCTGCGCAAAGACCCGACACCGGCCCGAGAAGCCCTGGCGCGCGCCAACTTCACCGCGAACCAGCCAGGAGTGGGCATCGGCGGCCAGATGCTGGAAGCCGACCCACCCGAACACACCCGGCTGCGCCGCCTGGTCGCAGGCGCGTTCAGTCCGCGCCGCACCCAGCAACTCGGCCCGCGCATCCAGCAGATCGCCGACGGGCTGATCGACGCGATCCTGCCGCTGGGCGAAACCGATCTGGTGGAGACCTTCACCGCGCCACTGCCGGTCGCGGTGATCTCCGAACTGCTCGGCGTCCCCGAAGCACAACGCGCCGATTTCCGTTCCTGGACAACGGATGCGCTCAGCGCCCCCTCGGCGCGGCAGCGCGCAGCGTCCCGTGACCTCAACGGCATGCTCGCCGCCCTGATCGCAGGCAAACGCCGTGCACCGCAGGACGATCTGCTGTCCGCGTTGGTCGCGGTGCGCGACGAGGACGACGGCAGGCTCGCCAAAACCGAACTGGTCGGCACCGCCGTGCTGCTGGTCATCGCCGGGCACGAAACCACCGTCAACCTGCTCGGCAACAGCCTGTACGCGCTGTTCGACGCGCCCGGCCAGCTGGCGACACTGCGCGCGGACCCGTCCCTGATCGGCGAGGCCGTCGAGGAGTTCCTGCGGTTCGACTCCTCGGTCGAACTCACCACCCCGCGCTTCGCCGCCGCCGACCTCGACCTGGGCGGGCAACGGATCGGCAAGGGCGACATCGTGGTCGTCGCCCTCCCCTCGGCCAGCCACGACCTGCCGCTCCCGGACGGCAGCCCGGACGACGTGCTCGACGTGACCAGAACCGGCGTCCGGCACCTCGCCTTCGGCCACGGCATCCACCACTGCCTCGGCGCACCCCTGGCGCGGTTGGAGGCGAACATCGCGCTCGGCACGCTGCTGCGCCGGTTGCCGGGGCTGCGCCCGTCCGGACCGCTCGCCGAGATCCCCTGGACACCGGGCGGAATGATGCGCGGACCGCTGACCCTGCCCGTGCGATTCGACACGCCCTGACCTCGCGGCGCTCAGGCCGTCGGATCAATCCACTGCACGAGGGTGATGTGCGCTTCGCGCTGGTCGACAAGCAAGATTTAAACCACCGAGCCTTCACCAGGAGGCCCGAAGACAACTTCACGCATGCCGTGCGGGCGCTCCACATTGAATGGGCGTCCGTTCTCCGGGACTAGCCGAAGTACGTCGAGCGCGTGCGCGTAGAAGTTCAACGCCATCTCGGGCAGTGCGTCTACTTGGTCCACAGCATCCGGATACGTGACAATTCGGTACACCTACCGGTCCAGCCTCGCCTTGATCCGGGCCATCATCTCCTCATCAGAGACACTCCCCGCCGGAGCTTCGCCGGTCTCCACTGCGCGCGCGATCTGATCCAGCATTCGACGATGTGCCGTGACACCTTGGTGTTGCGTCATCACGGCAATTCGATGGTAGGTGCGCAACACGTCCAACACCGGGGCCAGGTCCATCGTGCGAGTGGCGTCGCCCATCGCCTTCTGGTAGGCCCGCTCGAAATCGGTCCGTTCCTCGTCGATCAGAGCATCATGAATCGCTTCAGTCGTCGTTCCCGGCGGAAACGACGGCACCGCGGGCAGGTCGTTGGGACCGAGCGGTTCAGCGGTCATGAGTTCACGGCAACCGACCCGACCCACATTCTCAGCGCTCAAACTGGCAATGACCACGTCAAATCCCTGCCTCGGTCGCCGAACTGAGCGGGGTAGTCCATCATGAGCGCAACGTAACGGACCGGACTGACAAAACGAGACAAGTCACTGGTCAGGTGGGGTCGGAGCCACGGATGGCCGCGAGCCAGATGGCGAGTGTGGCGCAGAGGGCGGTGGCGCCGCACCAGCTGGGCACGCCGCCCTGGTCGAGATAGGCCCAGACCAGGCCGAGCAGCGGGGCGGGGACGATCAGGGCGGCGTCTACCCGGAGTTGGCGCAGTGCGCCTGCTGTCCGGGCTTTGGCGAGGGCGTGCTGGTCGGGCTGGCTGGGGCTGTCGGTGCGGCGGCCGAGGGGTTCGCGGGCGGTGACGCGGCCGGCGGGGTAGAGCAGGATGCCGTTGGCTTCAACGGTGACGAGGCGGTCGATGCGCGGGTCGCCGTGCAGGGTCACCTCGACGGGTGAGGGCAGTTGGGCGAGGATCGGGTCCCAGTAGACCGGGATCCAGCGTTGCCGGGTGCCGGCCGCCGGCTCGGTTTCCAGCCAGCTGCGGGACATCAACCGCCGCTGCACGCGGATTCGGCGCACGGTCATGGGTTGGCCGGATCGCAGGCGGAGTCGGCGGAGCAGCCAGATCGCGTCGACGGCGAGCACCAGCAGGGCGACGAGCGCGGCGAAGGCCAGGCCGCTGCGACCCTGGTCGGCGTCGGCGAGCAGGTGCGCGCCGGGGATGATCGCGTCGGCTGGGTTGCGCGGGTCGTAGGCGATCTGGGTGCGGGTGCCGATGGGTGGCGCGTTACCCGCCATGGCAACGGAAGCGTGAAAAGTCTGCCAGGTGATGTCGGCGGTGGTGCCGGATCCGCCGGTGACGAAGCCGACCGTTCTTCCGGTCAACCGAGCCAACTGCCGATTGGCATCCACATAGGACAGTGCGGACCAGGTGCCGATGACGGCGCACACCACCAGCACCGCGACGCTGGTCCACAACGCGTGCCAGAACGCGCGAGGCAACCTCCGCCGGGCGGTCACCGAGGTGCGCCGCCCGGCCGAAGTCGCCTCAGTGCTCACTTTTTGATGAAGCCGATCTTGGTGTAGTCGATGTCGGCGAAGCCGAACGCGCCGAAGTTGGCGACGTTCTTGTTCACCAGCCGCACACCTGGCGACTGGAACGTGACGATGTCCTGCCCGAGGTTCCAGATGTCCTGGTCGATCTGGTTGCCGAGGACGGCCCGCTTGTCCGGGTCCAGCGTCTGGTTGGCCTGGTTGAACAGGTTGTTGATCTGCTGGCTACCGATCCCGCCGAAGTTCTGGTTCATGCTGTTCGGGTCCAGGTAGTAGGTCGGCTCCATGGTGCTGAGCGGGAACGCCGAGGACAGCCAGCCGCAGCCGCTGATGTCCCAGCGACCCTGGTCGACCTGGGTCTGGTACTGCGCGGTGGGAATCGTGTTCAGCGTGGCCTTGATACCGATCTGGGCGAACTGGCTGATCATCAGCTTGTTGCTCTCGGCGTCGGTCGGGTCGGTGTCGTCCGAGGTGTCCAAAAGGGACACATCGAGTTCCTGGCCGTTCTTGGTGCGGTACTGCTTGCCCTGCGCCAATGTCCAGCCGTCCGCGTCGAGTTCGCTCTTGGCCTTGGGCAGGTTGTACGCGGTCGCGGCGCCGTGGTCCTGGTAGTACTTGGTGCCCGGCAGGTAGATGTGGTTGCCGACCGGGACCGGGTTGGGCTCGATGGTGCCGATGACGGCCTTGGTGAACTCGTCGCCGTTGATGCCGGTGACGACCGCGGTGCGCACCTTCTGGTCCGACAGCACCGAACCCGACCGGCCGTTGAGGCAGTAGTCGTTGAAGTTGGCCGCGATCGACTCTCGGATCGCCACGTTCGGCATGGTCTGCGCCCGCTTGTACAGGTCGGGGTCGGCGAACAGCGGGGTCTGGGTGATCTCGCCGTTGGCCAGCGCGTCGGCCCGGTTCTGCCGGGGCACCACCTGGTAGACGATCTTGGACAGCACCGGCTTCGCGCCCCACCAGCCCGGGTTGCGGGTGACCACGACAGTGCCCTTGTCCTTGTCGACCGTGCTCACGATGAACGGACCGGCGCTGATCGTGGACGGGCCGTTGAGCAGCGAGTTGTTGAACGCGTCCGGGGTCGCGTTGACCGAGGGCGGGTACAGCGGCGAGTACCGGCTGAACAGGTACTGCCACTCGGCGAAAGGCTGCCTGAAGGTGACGACCGCCTGGGTTGGGCTGCTGCCTTCGGTGACCGAGGCGATGTCGGAGTATCCGGTGCTGGACTGGACCTGGAAGGCCGGGTTGCTGCCGTCGAGCGCATCCACCTGGGCCTTGACGTCCGACCAGCTCAGCGGATCACCGTTGGACCACTTGGCCTTCGGGTTGATGTTGTAGGTGATCACCTGCGGGTTGGTCGAGGTGACCACGGCCGAGTCCAGGTAGTCGTGGTTGACGGTCGCGCTGGTGTCCGGCTGGATGGTGAAGAAGGTCGGCAGGTAGGACATGAAGAGATCGGGCTCGTCCTCGTTGGTGCCGTCCACCTCGTTGGCGTTCCAGTTCGGCTCCCAGTGGTCAAGGGGCCAGACGAAGTTGCCGTCCACCAGTCCCGCCGTGGACGCGGGGTTGATGTCCTCCTGCTTGTGTGCCAACTGGTTGCTGTTGTGCAGCGGAGCGGACCCGCTCCCGCTGCCGCAACCGGCCACGATCAGCGCGACCGCGAGCGCACCGCTCACGATCGCGGCGCCGCCGAATTTTCTCCCGCCCACGTTGGGCTCCTCCCTCTTGAGAAAGACCACTCAGATCACCCCACGCACCTTGGGATAGTGGCAGGCCACCTGGTGAGCTGTGCCCTGTTCGCGCAATTCGGGTACGACATCGGCACATCGCGCCCGGTCTGGTTCGGGCAGCGCCGCGTAGGTGAAGCAGCGGGTGCGGAACCGGCAGCCTGACGGTGGCCGGGCCGGGTCGGGCCGGTCGCCGACCAGCACGATCCGGTCCCTGGACCGTTCGGCCGACGGGTCCGGGATCGGCACCGCGGACAGCAGTGCCTGCGTGTACGGGTGCGCGGCGCGGTCGAGCAGTTCGCTCGCGGCGCCGATCTCGACGATGCGGCCCAGGTACATCACGGCGATGCGGTCGGCGACGTGCCGGATGACGGCCAGGTCGTGCGAGACGAACAGGTAGGACAGGCCGAGCCGCTCGCGCAGTTCGGCGAGCAGGTTCAGCACGCCCGCCTGCACGGACACGTCCAGTGCGGACACCGGTTCGTCGAGCACGACGAGTTTGGGTTCCAGGGCGAGCGCCCGCGCGATGCTGACCCGCTGCCGTTGTCCGCCGGAGAACTCGGCCGGGTAGCGGGCCGCGTGTTCGGGGCTCATGCCGACGAGTTCGAGCAGTTCCGCGACCCTGGCGCGCACCTGGGCGGCGGGCAGGTCGTAGAGGCGCAGCGGTTCGGCGATGATGTCGTTGATCGGCATCCGTGGGTCGAGCGAGGCGATCGGGTCCTGGAAGACCACCTGAACGTTGCGCCGCAAGCGTTTGCGACCGGCACGGTCCAGTTCGGCGACGTCCTCACCGAACAGCGAGATGGACCCGCGTTCCGGCTTGGCCAGTTCCAGCACCTGCAACAACGTCGTGGTCTTGCCGCAACCGGACTCGCCGACCAGGCCCAGCGTCTCGCCCGCCGCGATGTCCAGGTCGACCCCGTCCACAGCGCGCACCTCGCCGATCTGGCGCCGGAACACGCCCTTGGTGATCGGGAAGTACTTCGCGAGCCCACGCACGTCCAGCACCAGCTCCCGCTCGTCGCGGGGTTTGGGCTCGCTGCGCACGCTCAATGGAGTCTGGTCCGCGTAGATCCGGGTGGCCAGTTCCGCGACGTCCTCGGTTTCCTGCTGCGCGGTCGCGACATCGTCCGTGCGGATGCACGCCACCGCCCGATCGGCACCGATCAGCGGCGGTTCCTCGGTAAGACAGGCATCGATCGCCAACGGGCAGCGCGGCGCGAACGGGCAGCCGGCCGGAAGGTCCACAAGCGACGGTGGGCGACCGGCGATCGGCACCAGCGGCCGGTGCGCGTCGTCGTCGAGGCGCGGCACCGAACCGAGCAGCCCGAGCGTGTACGGCATCCTCGGCGTTTCGTAGACCTCGTGCACCGAACCGGTCTCGACTGTTCGCCCCGCGTACATCACCATCAACCGGTCCGCGAAACCCGCGACCACACCGAGGTCGTGCGTGATCAGAATGATCCCGGCGCCGGTCACCTCCCTGGCTGTCGTCAGCACGTCGAGCACCTGCGCCTGCACCGTCACGTCCAGCGCGGTGGTCGGCTCGTCGGCGATGATCAGGTCCGGATCGTTGGCGATCGCGATGGCGATCACCACCCGTTGCCGCATGCCGCCGGAGAACTCGTGCGGGAACGCCTTGGCCGCGTTCGCCGCGTTCGGAATGCCGACCAGGTCCAGCAGTTCGACCGCGCGGTTGCGCGCCGATTCCCGCGACCGGGTGCGGTCGTGCGCGCGCAGCGCCTCCGCGATCTGCTCACCGACTGGGTAGACCGGGGTCAGCGCGGACATCGGATCCTGGAAGACCATCGCGATCCGGCTGCCCCGGATCGCGGAGAACTCCTTGTCGGACAGGCCGATCAGCTCGCGGTCACGCAACCGGATCGACCCGGACACCCGGGCCCGTTCCGGCAACAGGCCCATGATCGCCAGCGACGACACCGATTTGCCCGAGCCGGACTCGCCGACGATGCCGAGCACCTCACCCTGGTTGAGCTGCCAGCTCACGCCGCGCACCGCGCGCACCCGGCCCGCCTCGCTGGGGAAGCTGACGTCCAGGTTGTCGACGGTCAGGAGTGCCGATTCGCTCATGAGTCCCGTCCCGCTGCCCGCGCCGCCCGACGTTCCGCGCGCAGTTCTCGCCGGTCGGCGCGCCGCGCGCCGCGCGTCGAACTCGGGTCGAACGCGTCCCGCACCCCGTCGCCGACCATGTTCACCGCGAGCACCGTGACCACCAGGAATCCGGCCGGGATGAAGAACAGCCAGGGGAAGGTCAGTGCCGAGGAGGTGCCGTTGGCGATCAGCGTGCCCAGCGAGATGTCCGGCGGCTGGATGCCGAACCCGAAGTAGCTCAACGAGGTTTCGGTGAGGATCGCGCCACCCACGTTCACGGTCGCGTCCACGATCAGCAGCGACGTGATCTGCGGCAGGATGTGCCTGCTGATCACCCGCCACGACGGCAGGCCCATCAGCCGCGCGGCGCGCACGAACTCCTGTTCCTTGAGCGCCAGCGTCATGCCGCGCACGATCCGCGCGGTGATCATCCAGTTGAACGCGGCGATCAGCAGCACGAACAACAGCCAGGTCTTGCCCCTGAAGGTCGGGCTGAGCACGGCCAGAATGAGGAAGCCGGGCAGGGTCAGCAGCAGGTCGACGATGGCGGTGATCAGCCAGTCCGCCCAGCCGCGGAAATAACCCGCGACCGAGCCGACCAGCGCGGAAACGCCGGTCGAGAGCACCGCCACCAGCAGGCCGATGATCAGCGACTTCTGCAGGCCGCGCATGGTCTCTGCGAACAGGTCGAAGCCGTCGTTGTCGGTGCCGAAGACGTGCGTTCCGCTGGGCGCGGTCAGGAACGCGGTCAGGTCCGGCTGGGTGTAGCTCCACGGCCAGTACCAGGTGTAGGTGAACGCGGCCACGAACAGCAGCACGATGATCACCGCACCCGCGATGGCCATCTTGTTGCGCCGCAACCGCCGCCACACCAGCGCGCCCCGGGACGCGCTGGGAGCGCTGGGGCCCCGGTCGTCGGTCGGCGGGTGCGCCGCCGCGTCCTCGTCCAGGATCATCGCCACTTCTCGCTCGCCCCCTCAGATCCGGATTCTCGGGTCGAGCGCGGCATAGGCGAGGTCGGCGAGCAGACCGGAGACCAGCACGCAGACCGCGACGAACAGGGTGACCGTCGCGGTGAGGTTGGTGTCCTCGGTCTGGATGCCGATGATCAGCCAGTCGCCCATGCCGTACCAGCCGAAGATCCGCTCGGTGAACGGGCCGCCCACGATCATCGTGGCGAAACCGTAGGTGAACAGCGCCGCCATCGGGATCAGCGCGACGCGCAGGCCGTGCCGGTAGAGCACTCGCCCTCGGCGCAGGCCCTTCGCTGCCGCGGTGCGCAGGAAGTCCGCGCCGAGCACGTCGAGCATGGCGTTGCGCTGGTAGCGGCTGTAGTAGGCGGCGCCGGCCGGGCCGAGGCCGATCGCGATGGTGGGCAGGATCAGGTGCCGGAACCGGTCCCAGATTTCGGCGCCGAAGCTGCCGGTGAAGCCGGGCGTCGTCTCGCCGGTGAACAGCAGGAAGCTCGATCCGGTCGCGTAGTTGAGTTCCGTCGCGCCGTACTTGAGCAGCGTGCCCAGCACGAACACCGGCATCGCGATCAGGATGTAGGACAGGAAGGTGCTCGCGTAGTCGCTGAACCGGTACTGGCGGACCGCGCCGGACACACCGACCAGCACGCCGAGTACGACCGCGAAGATCGTGCCGAACAGGAACAGCCGGAAACTGACCCCCGCGCGCTCCCACACGTCCGGGGCGATCGCGCTGCCGTACACGGTGTCGCCGAAGTTGCCGTGCAGCACCGAGGTGAACCAAGTCAAGAACCGCTGCGGGATCGGCTGGTCCAGGTGCAACTGGTGGACCTTGTCGGCGATGGTCGCGGCCGGGGGCGGCGGCTTGTGCGCTTTGAGCAGGCTGATCGGGTCGAACGTGAGCGAGGCGAGCACATAGGTGAAAAAGACCGCCAGGAAACACAGGACCACGTAGTTGACCAGCCTGCGCAGCAGGAACCTGATCACGGCCGGCAGGCCCCCCTCTCCATCGGAGCCGTTCCGCGTGGCTCCCGGTGGCCGCACCCTAACGGGCGGTCGAGCCGTTGCGCTCCCTCCGAAAGGAGTGTCCGCATGTTGGAAATTGACCGGTCATATATTTTTGTCCGGTTAGTTGGCGAGCGGGAGCATCACCCGGAATGTGGTGCCAACGCCGACCGCGGTGTCCACCTCGACCCGGCCACCGTGCGCCGCGACCAGCGCCGCCACGATCGCCAGCCCCAGCCCGGTCCCGCCGCTGTCCCGACCCCGGGACGGATCGGCCCGGTAGAACCGCTCGAACACCCGTTGTGCCTGCTCCGGCGGCAGGCCGGGGCCCGCGTCCGCGACCTCCAGCACGCCCTCGGCCTCGGCCGTGCGCAGCCGCACCTCGATCCGCGTGTCCGGCGGGGTGTGCGTGATCGCGTTGTTCACCAGGTTGCCGACCACCTGCCGCAGCCGGGCCGCGTCGCCCAGCACCGGGATCGCCACCGGCTCGTCGGCCTGCGCCGGCGGCAGCCGCAGCCCCACCGCGCGATCCGGCGCGACCGCGTGCGCGTCGTGCACCGCGTCCACCGCGAGCACCGCCAGATCCACCGGTGAGCGGTCCAGGGGCCGCTCATGATCCAGCCTGGCGAGCAGCAGCAGGTCGTCGACCAGCAGACCCATCCGAGCCGCCTGGTCCTCGATCCGGCGCAACACACCCGCGACCTCGTCCGGTGAGGCGACCGCGCCCTGCCGGTACAGCTCGGCGTAGCCGCGAATCGAGGTCAACGGGGTGCGCAGCTCGTGGCTGGCGTCCGCGACGAACTGCCGCATCCGCTCCTCCGAACCGCGCGCGGACGCCTCCGAGCGTTCGCTGGCCCGGAACGCGTTCTCGATCCGGCCGACCATCACGTTGAACGCGTTGGCCAGGCGCCCCACCTCGCTGCGGGGCCTGCGTACCGGCACCCGGCGGGACAGGTCACCGGCGGCGATCGCCTCGGCGGTGCTCTCGACCTCCTCCAACGGCCGCAGACTCCCGCGCACCAGGGCATAGCCGACCAGCCCGATCAGCACCACGCCTGCCACCGCGATCCACAGGAAGCGTTCGGTCAGGTCGCCGATCGCGGTGTTCACGTCGTCCAGGTTCGTGGCCAGCACCACCGTCGCGTTCTCCTGCGGGAAGGACAACGGCAGCAACCGCCACTGGCTCCCGTCGCCGCTCCGCGACGGCGCGTTCACCGTCTTGCCGAACACCGGATCGCTCGGCGTCTGCGGCAGATCCGCCTGCGGGATACCGGATCCGTTGTAGGTGGAGGTCTGGCCGTTGATGGTCACCTCGACCAGGTAACCGCCGCCCGGCGCGATCTGACGCAGCCTGCGGTTGTCCGGCAGCTGGTTCAGCGGCACGTGCGTGAACACCTGGCTGGCGTGGTCCAGCCGCTTGTCGACCTGCCCTACCAGGTAGTACTGCAACTCCGCCGACGCCGCGTACCAGGTGCCGAACAGACCGGCCGCCAGCAACAACACCAGCGCGACGACCAGATGCACGCGCAGCGGCAGCCGGCCGAACGCGCTGCGCAGCGCGCGCAACGGGGCCCGCAACGCCCAGCCCCGGTCGTGCCTGGCGCCCGGCGGCACCGGCACTCCTACCGGGTGCACGGGCAGATTCTGCTGGCTCATCGACGTCAGTTGGGTGCGACGCGGAGCACGTAACCGACGCCCCGCACGGTGTGGATCAACCTCGGCTGCACCACGTCGACCTTGCGCCGCAGGTAGGAGATGTAGGACTCGACGACCCCGGCCTCGCCGTTGAAGTCGTAGCGCCACACCTGATCCAGGATCTGCGCCTTGGACACCACCCTGCCCGCGTTGCGCATCAGGTAGTGCAACAGCTTGAACTCGGTGGGGGACAACGGGACCAGCTTGTCCGCACGCCGCACCTCGTGACTGTCCACATGCAATTCGAGGTCGGCGTAGCGCAGCGGTGCCTCGGCCGGTTCGGCAATGCCCTTGGTCCGTCGCAGCACCGCGTTCACCCTGGCGATGACCTCCTCCAGGCTGAACGGCTTGGTCACGTAGTCGTCGCCGCCGATGGTCAACCCGACGATCTTGTCCTCCGCCGCGTCCCGCGCGGTCAGGAACAGCACCGGCACGGTCTGCCCGCCGGAGCGCAGCCAGCGCAGCACGTCGAAACCGTTGCGGTCGGGCAGCATCACGTCGAGCAGCATCAGGTCCGGGCAGTTGCGTTCGACCGAGCGCAGTGCCTCGGTGCCGGTCGCGGCCGTCGCCACGTCGAACCCGGCGAAGCGCAGGCTGGTGGCGAGCAGTTCACGAATGCTCGGATCGTCCTCGACGACAAGCAGCTGCGTGCGATCCGCCATCTGCCGCTCCTTCCGCGTCCGGGCACGCGCGGACCCGAACAATCCCCATTGTGTGGGAATGGGCTGGCAACTACCTGTGAGGTTCCTGGAAATTACCCTAAAGGAGGCCTGACCTGCTCCTTTAGTCTTCGTCGACCAGCGGGTAGTCCTTGGTCGCGGGGAGCGCGGCCCGCCTGCGCCTCGTCCGCACCGCGAGCACGATCTCGCGCAACGCGTCCAGCACCAGCAGCGCCGCGACCGTGCACAGGCCGATCGCGCCGGACATCCAGTTGCCGTAGAACACGATCGACACCAGCGGCGGCGTGCCGTTGTCGGTCGGCGTGACGATCTGCACGATCCCGCGATGCCAGCACCAGATGCCGACCAGCACCGCGACCGCGGCGAGCACCACCTCGCCGAGCGCGAGCCACCCCCGCCACGGCTGGTTCAAAGCAGGAGCTGGTGCGATTGCGGTCGTCGTCACGGTTGCTCAGCCTCCCACGGCTCCACCAACGGGCGCAGCGCGCCCCGCAGCCCATCCGGGTTCCTCGCCCAGGCCAGTACCACCGAACCGTCGCGCAACCGCAGTGGTACCTCGGTGAAGCGCTTGGGCACCGTCCACCCGCCGCCGAGCACCCGCGCCCCCAACGGCGGCCCGACGTCCTCGATCTCGGCGATCCGCGCCACCGCCAGTTCCTCCCGGCCCTGGTGCAGCGTCTCGCCGGTGAGCCGGACCGAATGCACCCGGCGCCGCGCCTGCACCCACACCGCGGCCGCACCGGCCAGCGCGATACCGACCACGACCCACTCGATCAGGTGAACCGGGCCGGTCGTCGCCTCGACCAGGCCACCAACCAGCGCGAAGACCGGTCCCCAGAGCACCGGCCACCAGGACGAGCCCGGCTCGGCGTACCGGTCGGTCATCACTGGCGCCGGTGCGCTGCGAAGAACGCGGACGCGGAGGGCAGGTACACCAGGGCCACCGCGACCGCGCTGATCAGCAGGCCGACGCCGCTGGAGAGCAGCGAGCCGTTGAACAGGCCGTACACCACACCGATGATCAGCAGCACGGTCAACGTCAGCCGGGCCCAGTTCCGCCCGGACCGGACCTTGTAGGCCAGGAACACGTACAGCAGGGCGAACACGGCCAGCTGCACGACCAACACGGTGATCAGCACGTTGGCGGTGTGGTCGTACTGGCTCGGCGCCAGCCCCGGCGGCTTGGACTGCCGCAGGCTGTCGAGGATGTTGCCCTTCGCGCGCGGGGCCAGCACCGCGAAGACCAGGCTCACGACGGCGCTGACGATCCAGATCCAGAACGCCACCTCGATCGAGGCCGGCGGTTTCCCGTGCTCCGGTTTCCCCTGCTCACTCACGATGCGTGACGGTATGCCGCCGTCGATCGCGGCGTCCACCAGGGTCAGCCGCCGCGCAGGTAGCGGCTCGTCGCCCTGCCGTACATCACCGGAATCGCGGCCAGCACGGCAGCCACGTTGACCGCCGCGAACACGAGATCCACCCGGCCGCCGGGCCCGATCGCCAGGTACAGCGCGGCGTAGAACCCGGTCAGGCACAACCGGTCGAGCACGGTCAGCACGCCCAGCGCCGTCAACGTGGCCCGCGACCAGTGCGCGCCGTCCCGGAACGCGAACACCACCGCCAAGGTGACCACGAACAACACCAGATCGAACAGGGCACTGGCCATGCTCGGCCCGGCGAACGCGGGCGGCAGCACGGTGTCCTGCGAATCACCGGGATCGACCATCCGGATCGCCTGGCGCATGATCTTGCGCGCCAGGCACAACCCGATGCTCTCGCCGACCACGCCGGTGGCGATCGCCAGCAACCACAGCCCGCTCGCCACCCGCACCGAACGGGGACGGCTCGACGCCGAGCCATCCGCCGTCCGGCGCACGGGGAAGGGACCAGTTCTTTCGGTCATGGTCAGACAAAACTAGCCAGCGGAACCCATTCTCCGCAGGCGAATTCCGCCGTCGAACCCGAAATGTGCCTCAGGCGTCCGCGAGCCAGCCGGACGCTTCGGCGGCCCAGTAGGTCAGCACGATGTCCGCGCCCGCCCTGCGGATCGAGGTCAGCGACTCCACGATGGTCCGCTGCCGGTCGAGCCAGCCGCGGGCGGCGGCCGCCTCGACCATCGAGTACTCGCCGGAGACCTGGTAGGCGGCCACCGGAACCGGGCTGATCTCGGCGACCGCGCGCACCACGTCCAGGAACGGCAGCGCGGGCTTGACCATGACCGCGTCCGCGCCCTCGTCGATATCCAGCTCAACCTCGCGCAGCGCCTCGGTCAGGTTCGCCGGGTCCTGCTGGTAGGTCTTGCGGTCGCCCTGCAACGCGGACTCGACCGCGTCGCGGAACGGGCCATAGAACGCGCCGGCGTACTTGGCCGAGTAGGCCAGGATGCCCGCGTCGGTGTGGCCCGCGTCGTCCAGCGCCTCGCGGATGACGCCGATCTGGCCGTCCATCATGCCGCTCGGCCCAAGCCAGTGCGCGCCCGCCTCGACCTGTGCGACCGCCATTTCCGCATACAGCGCAAGGGTTTTGTCGTTGTCGACCCGGCCGTCCTGGGTCAGCACGCCGCAGTGGCCGTGGTCGGTGAACTCGTCGAGGCAGGTGTCGGCCATCAGCACGGTGTCGTCGCCGAGTTCCGCGCGCAGATCGCGCATCGCGACGTTGAGCACGCCGTTCGGGTCGATCGCGCCGGAGCCGACCGCGTCCCGGGTGATCGGCACGCCGTAGACCATCAACCCGCCGACGCCCGCCTGTACCGCCTCGACGGCGGCCTTGCGCAGCGAGTCGCGGGTGTGCTGGAGCACGCCCGGCATCGACTCGATCGGAACCGGCTCGGTCAGCCCCTCCTTGATGAACATGGGCAGCACCAGCTGGCGCGGCCGGACCGTGGTTTCACTGACCAGTCGCCGAACCGCCGCGGTGGTGCGCAACCGGCGCGGCCGATGAGTCGGAAACACGAACTCTCCTTCAGTGCGGTTCCGGGGTGCACCTTCGAGGGTAGCCCCGCCCAGGTCGAGGCCCACTCTTGAGCGTTCGCTCAAATCGAGCTACCGTTTGAGCAATCGCGCAAAACGAGGGGGAATCATGGTCACACTGACCGAACAGCGAATCCGGCCCGACTGGTGGCTGCGCAGTCAGGTCCTCGTCACCGCGGCGGCCGTGGCGATCGAGACAGCGGAAATGTTTCCGCATTCCAGTGGGCAGGTTCCGCTCACGATCGCCTGCTTCGTGGTGGTCGGCAGCCCGCTCGTCGCCCCGCGCGCCAGCCACTTCCGCACCGCGTGCCGCGTTGTCGGCTGCGTCCTGTTACTCGGGTGCGTCGTCGGGTTCTGCTACGCCTCTGTCTATGTCCTGTTCTTCGTGATGCCGCTGCTGATCGCCCTCAGCGCGTTGATCGGCATCGGTGCGGCCGCCGAAGAACCAACCCGGCAGGTTCCGGTGGCTGCCCGAGTCGAACTGGCGGTCGTCGCGGTCTCGGTCGCCCTCGCCTTCACCGAGACGGCGCTGGTGCCGACACAGCTTCGAACGCCGCTCGGCATGGCGGGCTGGGGCGCGCTCGCGCTGCTACCGCTGCTGTTCCGGGACCGGCTGGGCTTTCGCATCGCGGGCATCGTCACCGGGACCGGTCTGCTGCTGGTCTACCTCGGCCAACCGGCGGCGACTCAGGTGCTGGCCGCCGGGGTCGCCGTAGTGCTGATTTGTTGCGGCGAATCACGCGCCACCCGGGCGATGGCGCTGGTCACGGTCGGGGTCAGCTGGCTCATCCCGCTGCTCCTGCTCCTCACGATCCTCGGACTCACCGACTGACCCGGAAAACACACAGGCGCGACGGTTGCCTGTGGACAACCGTCGCGCCTTGTGGACAAGTCGACTTGACTACCTCAGCGGCGAGCGCGCTTGGTCTTGCGCGGGGGCGGCAGCGCACCCTCGGCACGCAGCCGGGCCGCGTGCGCGGCGAGCGCGTCGACCAGGCTCGGCACGGACGCTTCCTCCGGCTGCACGTCGACCCGCAGGCCGAACTCGTGCGCGGTCTCCGCGGTCTTCGGGCCGATACACGCGACCAGCGTCCTGGTGTGCGGCTTGCCCGCGATGCCGACCAGGTTCCGCACGGTCGATGACGAGGTGAAGCACACCGCGTCGAATCCGCCGGACTTGATCATCTCGCGGGTGTCGGCGGGCGGCGGGGCCGCGCGCACGGTGCGGTACGCGGTCACGTCGTCGATCTCCCAGCCCCGGTCGCGCAGACCGGCGGCGAGGGTTTCGGTGGCGATGTCGGCCCGGGGCAGTAGCACGCGGTCCACCGGGTCCAGGATGTCGTCGTGCGGCGGGAAGTCCGCCAGCAGACCCTCACTGGACTGTTCGCCGGAGGGCACCAGCTCGGGGATGATGCCGAACGAGCGCACCTTGGCCGCGGTCGACTCACCGACGCAGGCGATCTTCACGCCGGAGAACGCCCGCGCGTCCAGGCCGAACTCGCGGAACTTCTCCCAGACCGCGCGGACCGCGTTGGTCGAGGTGAACACGACCCACTGGTAGCGGCCGTCGACAAGGCCCTTGACCGAGCGTTCCATCTGCGCGGGGCTGCGCGGCGGCTCGACCGAGATGGTCGGCACCTCGACCGGGATGGCGCCGTGCGAGCGCAGCTTCTCGCTCATCTCGACGGCCTGATCCTTGGTGCGCGGCACCAGCACCTTCCAGCCGTACAGCGAGCGCGACTCCCACCAGGACAGCTTGGCGCGGTTGCCCGCCGCCGCGCCGACCGTGACGATCAGGTTCCCGGCCAGCTCGCCCGCGTCGGCGGCGAGCGAGGCGAGGGTGGTGTCCACGGTGCGCTGGCCGTTGCCGGTGCCGTCCGCGGTCACCGCGACCAAGGTCGCCGACGCCATGCCGTTCTCGACCAGGCAGGACGCGGCCTCGGCCAGGTGGCCGCCGGTGGCGTGCAGGACCAGCGTGCCGGGCGCGGCGGCCAGGCCGGCCCAGTCGATCTCGCCGCGCACGTCGACCTCGGTGTGCACCGCGCCGAGCGCGACACCCGCGTAGGCGGGCACCGCGGTACCGGCGGGCACGCCGGGAACGACGTCGAAGGCGATGCTGGTCTTGGCGACGGCCTGGGCCTCGCGGACCACGGCGTCCAGGGTGAGCGGGTCACCGGCGACCAGGCGCACCACGGAGCGGCCGGCCTTGGCCTCGTTCACCAGGTCTTTCGCCACGTCGGCCGGGTCGCCGACGGCGGGACGCAGTTCCACCTCCTCGCCGATGAGCGCGAGAACGGCAGAGGGAACATCTGGATCGGTCACCACGAGTTCGGCATGTGTGATCGACTCGTTGGCCCGAACGGTGAGCAACCCCGTGTCGCCGGGGCCGGAGCCCACAAAGGCGATACGCCCGGGGGCCTTACGTGCGCGGGTCATCTGGGCACTCTCCATCAAACTATGCCTCCGGGCCGGACAGCACTGCGGCCCCGAGATCGAGCAGCTCGGCGGCCAATTCACGGCCGAGTTCGTCTGCGTTGGTCAGGTCAGATACAGCGGAAGCACGGAGGATCTCGTTCTGGGGGGTGGCGGCCACGCCACGAAGCGACAGCCGGAGAACGGTCCGTTCCCCACCTGCGCCGTCGGCCATCACATCCTCCACGACTTCGGCCAATGCTCCAACTGGCGCGCTGCAGCCCGCTTCGAGCGCGGCCAGCATGGCGCGCTCCGCGGTCACCGCGGCCCTGGTTGCTTCGTCATCAACGGTGGATCGCAGCAGGTATTCGACTTCCATGTCGGACACCCGGCATTCCAGCGCGAGCGCGCCCTGGGCGGGCGCGGGCAGCATCTGGATCGGGTCGAGCACCTCGGTGATCTCCCCGGTCCGCCCGAGCCTGGCCAGCCCGGCCTTCGCCACCACGACCCCGTCGAGTTCGCCGCTGGTCACCTTGCGGATCCGGGTGTCTACATTGCCGCGAATCGGCACGATTTCCAAACCGAGCCCCAGCGCCTCCAGTTGCGTGGCCCGGCGAGCCGCGCCAGTACCGACGCGCGAGCCGGGCGGCAGCTCACCGAGAGTGAGCCCGTCGCGGGCGATCAGCGCGTCGCGGGGATCTTCGCGTTCGGGCACGCCGGCCAGCACCAGGCGCGGATCGGGCGCGGTGGGCAGGTCCTTGTACGAGTGCACCGCGATGTCGACCTCGCCTGCGGCGAGCGCGTCACGCAGGGCGGAGGTGAACACGCCGACGCCGAGCTCGTTGACCGGCGCGCTGGAGCGGTCACCGATGGTGGACACGGTGATGATCTCCACGCTGGCGCCCGCGGCCTCCAGCCGGTCGGCCATCAGCCGGGTCTGCGCCAGGGCGAGGGCGCTGCCCCGGGTACCGATCCGCAGCGTGCGGCCGACCAGGGTCAGGCCGGGGGGCATGTCCGCCTCCTCGCCGTGTCGTGCGTGTGTCACGCCGGTGCCTCTCCGTCGAGCTTGGCCAGGTTGGCCGCGAGGCTCGCGCCGTCCAGGCTGAGCCCGTCGCGTGCGGCCGTCGGACCGTCGATGGCGGCTGCCGCGCTGACCGCGGCGGCTGCCTTGGGATCCAGTTCGAACAGTTCGCGCAGCGCGTCCGCGTAGCCTGCCCCGCCGGGAGCGGAGGCCAGCTGCTTGACCCGCACGGTCGGAGTGTGCAGCAGCTTGTCCACCACCCGCCGCACAGTTTTGGCCAGTTCGCGGCGAACCTGTTCGTCGAGTTCGGGGAGCCGGGAGTCGAGCCGGAGCAGTTCGGCGTCGACGACCTCGGCAGCGCGCCTGCGCAGCGCGGTGACTGTCGGCGTGACCTCGGCGGAGCGCTGCGCGGCGAGGTAGCCGCGCACCTCCTCGGCGAGGATGGCGCCGGCGCGGTCGGTGGTGCGGCCGGTCGGCGCGTCGGCCAGCCGGTCACGCAGGGTTTCCAGGTCGACGACGGTGACCCCGGGCAGGTCCGCGACGGCCGCGTCAACGTCCCTTGGCAGGCCGAGGTCGCACACGACCAGCGGGCGTCCGGCCACCCGGCCTGCGAGGCCGCGCGACACGATGTCGGCGGGCACCACGACGTCCATCGCGCCGGTACACGCGAGCAGCACGTCGGCGGTGGCGATCTGGTCGGCGAGCCCGTCCAGGCCGATGGCGCGCGCTGGCACGCCCTCCGCCGAGAGGGAAGCGGCGAGCCGGGTGCCGTTGGCCTCGGTGCGGTTGGCGATCACCACGCCGCCGATGCCCGCCCTGCGCAGCGACGCGGCGGCCAGGCCGCCCATCGAGCCGGCGCCGACGATCAGCGCCCTGCGCCCGGTCAGGCCACCGAGCACCCGATCCGCGTCGTTGAGGGCTTCGCCAACGACCGAGGCGCCGGCCGCGTCGATGTCGGTCTCGGAGTGCACCCGCTTGCCGACCCGCAACGCGTACTGGACCAGCTCGTGCAGCGTCCGCCCGACCGTGCCTGCCGCGTCGGCGGCGGCGTACGCGCCGCGCAGCTGGCCCAGGATCTGCGGTTCGCCGACGACCATCGAGTCGAGGCCCGCCGCGACCGAGAACAGGTGCTCGACGGCGGCGGCCGCGTAGTGCACGTACAACTTCTCGCACAGCGCCGCGGTGTCTTCACCGGACTGGCGGGCGAGCACGTTGGAAAGATCGGCGAGGCCACCGTGGAAGGTCTCGACCACCGCGTAGACCTCGACGCGGTTGCAGGTCGAGACCAGCAGCACCTCGCTGACGTGGGCGCAGCTCATCAGCTCGTGCAGGACCTTGCCGGTATCGGCGGTGGACATGCTGGCGCGCTCGAGGTCCCGCACGCCCGCGCTGCGGTGCGACATACCGACGACGAGCACGTTCATCGACGGATCACCATCCCGTTCACCCCAGTCGCGTCCGGCTCGTTGCCCGAGCCGTCCGCCGTTGCCTCCGCTGTCCCGTTCCGGGACCGGTCGGCGACCCGATCGGCCCGGTGCGCCCCGCCCCTGCGGGTGGCCTGCGTAGGCAGGGCCCCGTCCGGGGTTGCTCCGGCCGCCGCTGCGGCGTCCTCGGCAGCCTCGTCGGCCCTGCGTGCGACGTGGAAGGACAAGATCTGCATCTCGACCGCGAGATCGACCTTGCGCACCTCGACGTCGTCCGGGACCTGCAGAACAACGGGCGCGAAATTAAGAATGCATCGGACGCCCGCAGATACCAAACGGTCGCAAACCAGCTGGGCGGCGGTGGGAGGGGTCGCGACCACCCCGATGGACACCCCGCGCTCCATGCAGATGCGCCCGATGTCGTCGATATGGTCGACCTGGATTCCCCCAACTGGCACACCAATGAGGTCTTCCTCGACGTCGAACAGCGCGGAGACCGGAAAGCCCCTGCTGCGGAAGCCCGCGTAGTTGGCCAGCGCGTGACCAAGATTACCTATCCCGACCACCGCGACGCTGTGCTTTCGGGTGAGTCCGAGGATGCGCTCGATCTCCTCGATCAACACCGCGACCTCGTAGCCGACGCCACGCGTTCCGTACGAACCGACGTAGGAGAGGTCCTTGCGCAGTTTCGCCGAGTTGACCCCGGCAGCGGCGGAGAGCTCCTCGCTGGAGATGGTGCCGACCCCCTGGTCGGCGAGGCCGGACAGAACTCGGAGATAGACCGCGAGCCGTGCCACGGCAGCCTCGGGAATGACCCGCGTGCGATCGCGCACGGGCTCGCCGTCGAGGCCGACCGCCGGTATCGGCTCGGTGACCGCATCGGCCTGGTGACTGGGCGTCATGCCACGTCCCCGGCCTCGCTGCACCGCCACGCCGTTGCTCCTCGCTGTTTGCGCACCCACTGCCCAGGTTGCCAGTGCCGACCGGAGAAACAATCGAGGCTGACCGGAACGCCGACGGCGCGACGTCAACACGGTAGCCATTTGTGAACTCATGCACAAAGTCGCCGGTAAGGGCGGCATCACCCCACGGTGAAGGTCGCCGACGGCCAGCCGCTCGCGCCGTCCGGGATCTCGTCGGCCTGCACCGACGTCTGCGTGTACCCGGTGTCGTCGGTCGCCCGTGACTCGACGGTGTGCGACCCGGCCCTGAGCTGGAACGTGCTCCGCCACATCCGCCAGGTGTTCTTGCTGACCTCGGTGGACAACTGCGCGCTCTGCCACGCGCCGCCGTCCACCCGCACCTCGACCTTCGCGATGCCCTTGCTCTGCGCCCACGCGATCCCGGCCACCGTCACCGCGCCTGCCGACACCTTCGCGTAGGCCTGCGGCTTGTCGATGCGGGACTCGGTTTTGATCGGCGCCTGCTGCGAATAACCGCGCGGCACCCAGTACGCCTGCTTGTCCCACGTGGTCAGCTCCATGTCCACGACCCACTTGGTCGCCGACACGTACCCGTAGAGGCCAGGCACCACCATCCGCGCCGGAAAGCCGTGCTCGACCGGCAGCGGCGCCCGGTTCATGCCGATCGCGAGCATCGCGCCCCGGTCCGGGTCGAGCAGCACGTCCACCGGGGTGCCCACGGTGAACCCGTCCACGCTGGTGGAGAACAGCTGCTGCGCGCCCGGTTTCACGCCCGCCTCCAGCAGCAGGTCGCGCAGCGGCACCCCGATGAAGTTCGATGTGGAGATGTAGGCGCCGCCGACCGGGTCGGACACGCAGGTCAACGTCACCGGACGCTCGATCAGCCTGCGCTTGCGGATGTCGTCGTAGGAGAAATTGACCTCCTTGTCGACCATGCCGTGGATCTTCAGCGACCAGCTCTGCGCGCTCACCTGCGGCACGGTCAGCGCGGTGTCGATCCGGTAGAAGTTCGCGTTGTCCGTGATGTACGCAGGCGTCCCGTCCCCGGCGAAATCGGCGCCGGCGGGCAGCCTCGGTGCCGGATCGGCCGGGGTCAGCGTGCCGATCTGGTCGATGGACTGCTGCGCGTCGGATTTGGTGGACAGCGCGTGCCCGCCCAGCCCGACGATCCCGGCGCCGACCGCGACCCCAGCCGAGGTCACCAGGAACTTCCGCCGGCTCTCACCCGCCTCCCAGCCCTCGCCCTCGACATCCGCGACGGCGGCGGCCAGCGCCAACCGGTGCAGCCACCGGAACGCCAGCACCCCGCCGACCAGGCTCGCCACCGGCGACAACACACCCAGCTGCCCCAGGTCGTCGCGCTGCAACACGACATAGACCCCGACCACGCCGAGCAGTACCGCGAGCACCACGCCGGGCGCGGCCCGCCGCCGTGAGATCAGCCCGGCGACCACACCGAAGATCAGCAGCGCCACCCCGACGGAGATCATCAGCACGGTCTTGTCGCTCGTGCCGAGCCCGAGCGTGTTGACCGCGAACTCTTTGAACCGCCCCGAGGTCAGGGTGACGATCTCCTCGTTCACCGCGAGCAGCGGCGCGGAGGTCGGCCCGACGAACACCGCGATGATCTCGCCGATCGCGATCGCGCTGCCGATGCCCAGCACCCCGACCATGATCGCGGCCAGCACGGACAGCCGAGGCGGCGTTGGCAGTTCCGGCTCGGCGACAGCAGGTTTCTGCGTCAGGGTTTCGCGGCTCACAATGGGTATACGACGCTCACCGGGGTTCGGATGCTGTCAGTTTCGCCACCATCGGCCCGATCGGTAAGCGCCCCGTAAGACTCAGCGGGCCAGGGCCCGCCGGAAGCGGTCTTCCTCGACCTTCCAGTACCCGTGCTCGGCACCGTCGATGACGATCACCGGCACCCGGTCGCCGAACTCGGCGCGCAGCCCGGTATCGCTGTCCACGTCCGTCGCCGACCATTCGACGCCCAGCTCGGCGCAGATCCGCGCGACGTCGGCCTCGGCCTGTTCGCACGAATGACACCCGACCCTGGTCATCACCGTCACCTGATGCGCCACGGGGCTCATCTTCCTCCGCTCAGTGCAGCAGCGACCGCGCGACCTTCCCGGTCGCCGAATGCGGCAGCGACGGCGCGAACTCGACCCGGCTCGGCACCTTGAACCGGGCCAGCCGCTCCGCGCAGTGCGCGATCACCACCTCGGCGGTCAGCTCGGCGTCCGCGCGCGGCACCAGCACCGCCTTGACCGCCTCGCCGGTCCGCTCGTCCGGCACGCCGACGGCTGCTGCCTCGGCGACCCCCGGGATCTCCGCCAGCACCCGTTCGACCTCGTGCGGGTACACGTTGAACCCGTTGACGATGATCAGGTCGTTGGCCCGGTCGACCAGGTGCAGGTCGCCGTCCTCGTCCAGGTAGCCGATGTCGCCGGTGCGGAACCAGCCCTCCGCGTCCGGTCCGTGCTGGCCGTCCGGCCAGTACCCGCTGAACAGGTTCGGCCCGCGCGCGGCGACCACGCCGGTGCCGCCGCTCTCGTCGCTGAGCAGGTCGTCGTCCAGCGGATCGGCGTCCGGGCCGGGCAGCGCGTCCCCGTCGCTGTCCACGATCCGGATTTCCACGCCCGGCAACGGGCGCCCGACCGACCCCGGCTTGGCGTGCCCGGTGGCCAGCGTCGAGGTGAGCACCGGCCCGGTCTCGGTGAGCCCATATCCCTCGAACACCGACAGCCCGGTCGCATGCCGCACGGCGGCGAGCACCTCGGCGGGCAGCGGCGCCGCGCCCGAGGTGAGCAGCCGGACCGTGGACATCGCCGAGTGCAGCCGCTCGACCGGCACGCTCAGCAGCGCCGAGTACATCGGCGGCACGCCGACCAGGGTCGTCACCCGGTGCCGCTCGATCACCTCCAGCGCGTTCTGCACGCTGAAGTGCGGCAGCAGGACCGCGGTCGCACCGGCCGCCGCGACCTGGATCAAACCGGGCCCGAGTCCGTAGGCGTGGGACAGCGGCAGCGCCAGCAGCAGCCGGTCGCCTGCGGTGACCGGCGCGGGCTTCAACGCGGCGCACTGCTCCGCGTTGGTGATCAACGCCCGGTGCGAGAGCATCACCGCGCGAGCGGTGCCGGACGTGCCGGAGGTGTAGCAGAGGACGGCCAGGTCCTCCCCGCCGCCGATCGCGGCGAATTCGGGCGGATCGGCGTCCGGGCGGGTCGGCGGGTCGAAGTGGCGCACATCCACCCCGGCCACCGGGTCGCCGATCAACGCGGTCGCGCCGGAGTTCGCCACCAACTCGGCGACCACCCTGGGCGGCACGTCGGTGTTCAGCGGCACGACGACCGCGCCCGCGCGCAGCACCGCGAACACCGCGATGCAGTAGGCGGCGCTGGTCGGCAACCGCACCGCGACCCGGTCGCCGGCCGCGATACCGGCCTCGACCAGGGCGGCTGCCTGCGCGTCGGTGGCCGCGTCCACCTCGGACCAGGACAGCGTCCGGCCGGATTCGGCATCGACCAACGCGGCGTGCGCCGGTCCGCGCTCGGCCGCCGCCGCGACCAGATCGGCGATGTTTCCGGTCGTCATTGACCCTCCTGGTGGGGCGGGAAGCTACCCGGAATCACCTTATCCGGCAGCACAACGACGCAAACCCGCGTCATGACGAGTCAATTCGCGCGTTGCCCGGTATGAGTGGGTACCCGCGCCGATGCGCTATCGGAACAGATTGAATCTACTCACCGGTAGCAACGGCACGTATGCTGTGTCAGCCTTGGCCGGGATAACCACCAGTAACACCATGGCAACGCCAACGACGTTGTGATGGGCACAGTCAACGACCGGGGCCGGAGGAGAGACAAGGGCGTGGCCATGCACTCACCCGCGAACGACCTCGGGAACCAGTTCTGCCCTGCCCTGGTGGTAGCGGGCTCAACCAGGCAAAATCACCTGTTGGTGGTCACCACGACATGAATGGCGCGGCCCGCACGAGCGGGATCAGGCTTTCCGGTACCGGTCGCCCCGGCGGGGACCGGGCGCCGGGACGTGCCGTGCCGGATCAACTCTCCGTAACCACCGCTGATCCGCGCCTGTCCGGCCAGCTCCCCCTCGGCAACGAGCCCACCGCCGAACCGGCCAACGCTCACGGCGCACACGAACGCGACGATTCGGATAGCGGCGATCACAACGGGCAAGCGTGGGAGCTGGTCCGCTCCGCCCAGAACGGCGACGCCGCCGCCTTCGGCGAGCTCTACGACCAGTACGTCGACGTGGTCTTCCGATATGTGTTGTTCCGGATCGGTGACCGCTCCTTAGCCGAGGACGTCACCAGCGAGACGTTCCTGCGCGCGTTCCGCCGGATCAACTCCGTCAGCTACCAGGGCCGCGACGTCGGCGCCTGGTTCGTCACCATCGCCCGCAACATCGTGCTCGACCACGTCAAGTCCAGCCGATTCCGGCTCGAAGTCAGCACCGCCGACCCGGACGACGGCCAAGCCGTCGAAGTCGGCCCGGAAAGCCAGGTACTGGCCAACATCGCCCACGCCGAACTGCTGCGCTGCGTCGAGCAATTAGGCGACGACCAGCGCGAATGCATCGTGCTGCGGTTCCTGCAGGGCCTGTCGGTCGCCGAAACCGCCGAGATCATGAAGCGCAACGCGGGCGCCATCAAGGCTCTCCAGCACCGCGCAGTGCGCCGGCTGGCGCAACTACTGCGCACCGAACCCAACTGAGCCTTCGATTTGCCGTAACCCAGATCGATTCCGCTCGTTGCTCACCTCGACGTGGCAATGACGACCGGAACGGCGAACTCGGGCCTTGACACCGTGGATGCGCAACCGTCAGCGAGAGCGCTTCGCTCGCGCCGCTGACGCGTTGGCCGGACACGGCAAGCAGCGCGACCAGGCCGAACCGCACGACCCGCGCCTGGCAGGCGCATTCGCCGTGCTGCTGCGGCTGAGCCGCAGCGGTGACGCGACCGCACCCGAACCGGACGCGCGGGAGCGGATGCGCGCCAAGGTGCTCGCCGAGCTGCCCGGGATCCTCACCGAGCACGCCAGGGCGACCAGGCCGACAACGTTGTCAACGACCGGCAAGGCCACCCCGCGCGGCACCGGCACCAAAGGCCG
Source organism: Pseudonocardiaceae bacterium (assembly GCA_036494465.1). Lineage (GTDB taxonomy): Bacteria > Actinomycetota > Actinomycetes > Mycobacteriales > Pseudonocardiaceae > CAJCJE01. The sequence goes on along the minus strand of DASXOJ010000071.1, from coordinate 87,476 downwards.
CCTTGCCATCGCGCTCGGCGCGGCGTTCTGCCTGGTCGTCGCGTTGTGCGGCATGACAATGCTGCTCTCCGGCAGCGCCCTGCCCGGCGACCCCCTCTACGGCGTCCGGCGCACCGTCGAATCCGCCGCGATGAGCCTCACCTTCGGCGACGAGTCCAAGGGCCTCAAACACCTCGGCTACGCCGCCGACCGGATCAGCGACGTCGAAACCCTCGCCGCCCGCCACCCGGACACCGCCGACAGCCCAGCGGGCGACTACCTGACCTCGTTCGCCGACTTCGCCTCCGACGCCGCGGCGGGCTCCACCGACCTCACCGGCTACGCGTCCAGCAACGGCCCGGACGTGCTCAACCAGCTGCACGACTGGGCGATCCAGCAGGCCGCGCGGATCACCTCAGCCGACGCCAAGCTCCCCACCGAAGCCAAGACCGCCGCCGCCACCAGCCAGACCCTGCTGACCAGGATCGAGACGCGCGCCACCGCGCTGCTCGCCAGGACCACCTGCTACACGGTCACCGCCGGAACCAGCGACGACATCGGCGTTCTGCCCGCGACTGGTCCCTGCGACCACGCCCCCGGCGTGGAAACCGCCACCCAGCCGGTCGCCCCCGACCTCACGCACAACCAGACCCCGCCCGCCGACATCGCCAACCAGCCCCGCGTCGACTCCACGCCGAGCACGACCGTGCCGCAGGTGCCCCCGCCCGGGCGTCCGGCCGCCACTACCACGCCGCCGCCCCCGGTGACATCGCCCACCCAGCCGACCGTGCCGACCACCCCGGCGCTGCCCGGACCACCCACGATCACCCTGCCGCTGCCCCTGCCAGGAGTGCGGATTCCGCCGCTACTGCCCGGTCTCCCCGCAATCGGTCTCGGAGCGTGATCGAAACGCGGTCAAGGGGGGCGAACCCGGTCGCGGTCAGGCTCTACGCTTGAGTAGTCCGACTGCGACCTATCAGGAGGCGCCACGGTGCCACTACGGGGTGACGGCACGAAAGGTGCCGAGCGCGAACGCCGTGCCGAACTGGCCGGGGAGGCGTCCGCCGAAGCGGCGGTGGCGTCCGCCCGCACCGACTCGGGCTCACCGCTGCCCACGCCCACCGACCTGACCGCGGCCGCGTTCTTCGACGTCGACAACACCATGATGATGGGCGCGTCGATGTTCCACTTCGCCCGTGGCCTCGCCTCGCGCAAGTACTTCAGCACGTCCGACCTGGCCGGGTTCGCCTGGACGCAGGTCAAGTTCCGGGTCGGCGGCAAAGAGAGCCCAGAGGGAATCAACGCCAGCCGCGAACGCGCCCTGTCCTTCATCGCCGGTCGCAGCGTCGCCGAACTCGTCGGACTCGGCGAAGAGATCTACGACGAGCTGATGGCCGACAAGATCTGGGCAGGCACCCGCGCGCTCGCGCAGATGCACCTCGACGCCGGACAGCGGGTGTGGCTGGTAACCGCGACCCCGGTCGAACTCGCGCAGATCATCGCCCGCAGGCTCAAACTCACCGGCGCCATGGGCACCGTCGCGGAAAGCGTCGACGGTGTCTACACCGGACGGTTGGTCGGCGAGTTGTTGCACGGCAAGGCAAAAGCCCACGCGGTCCGCGCCATCGCCGCCCGCGAAGGTCTGGATCTGCGCCGCTGCACGGCATATTCGGACTCGGTCAACGACGTGCCCATGCTCTCCGTCGTCGGCACCGCCGTCGCCGTCAACCCCGACCAGGCGCTGCGCGACCAAGCCCGCAAGCGCGGCTGGGAAATCCGCGACTTCCGCACCGGCCGCAGAGCCGCCAAGATCACCGTCCCGTCGGTGCTCGGCGCGGGCGCGCTGGCCGGCGCGGTGGCAGCGGGCATGGCCTACCGCCGCCGCAGCAGCTGACTCTTTTTCTGCAGACTGGCGAAAAGCGCCGCACCAGAGGCAGGGGCTGCGCTGGATCAACCGTGAGGCTCATCCGGGCCACAATTTTCGCGAATCCCCCTCGCGTTCCCAGCCTCCACCCCACCACTCCCTGGGGGATCCCCCTTGGCCAGTCTAATGGGTTGAAGATCAACTTTGGGGAAGTGTGGGTGGGGCTGTGGATCGTTCGCGGGGGTGTGGATAACCGCATTCTGCTGTGACCTGGGGATGCCACTGGACCGGGTGACGGGGGCATCCGGCACGACGACCCGTCCGGGGTCAGCCTTGTGGGGGTGCGCTCTGCTGGGGTGCGGGCGGTGGCGTGGCACCGTCGAGCGCGACCAGGTAGACGGCGGTGCCGTAGGCGGCGACCTCGCTGGCGGTGCCGCCGATCTCGTTGCAGTCGAAGCGCATGGCGATGATCGCGTTGGCGCCGCGTGCGATGCCTTCCTGGCAGAGCCGGTCGATCGCCTCGTAGCGCGACTCGGCCAGCAGCTTGGACAGGCCCTTCAGTTCGCCGCCTGCGAGCGCCTTGAAGCCGGCGCCCATGTTGGAGAAGGCGTTGCGGCTGCGCACGGTGAGGCCGAAGACCTCGCCCATCACCCGGGCCACCCGGTAGCCGGGTACGTCATTCATGGTCGAGACCAGGAGCGGGTACTGGTGAGACTGCGCTTGGGTCATGGCGGGAGCGTACCCAGCACGCGCCCGCAATGCCCGGATTAGCCGAGAAACGCGCTGCGTCGTTGGGACAGCAACCGGTAGAGGGTTTGCTGGATGGTCTCGCGGACCTGGTCGGTCAGGTTGAACACCAGCATCGGGTCGTCCTCGGCGCCCGCGACCTGGTGGCCGGTGACGATCGGTTCGCCGAACTCGATGTACCACTTGGACGGCAGCGGGATCGCGCCGAGCGGGCCGAGCAGCGGGAACGTGGGCGTGACCGGGAAGTAGGGCAACCCGAACAGGCGCGCGAGCGGCTTGATGTCGGCGATCTTCGGGTAGATCTCCTCGGCGCCGACGATGGAGCACGGGATGATCGGCACGCCGGTGCGCAGCGCGGCGGACACGAAGCCGCCTCGGCCGAAGCGCTGGAGCTTGTAGCGGTCGCGGAACGGTTTGCCGATGCCCTTGAACCCTTCCGGCCACACGCCGACGAGTTCGCCGCCGTGCAGCAGCCGTTCGGCGTCGGCGTTGCAGGCGAGGGTCTGACCGGACTTGCGGGCGAGCGGGCCGACGACCGGGGTACGGAAGACCAGGTCGGCGCCGAGCATGCGCAGGTGGCGGCGGCGCGGGGTGTTGTCGTGCACGGCGATGCAGGTCATCACCGCGTCCAGCGGGAGCGTGCCGGAGTGGTTGGCGACGAGCAGCGCACCGCCTTGTTTGGGCAGGTTGTGCGCGCCGAACACCTCGACGCGGAACCACTTCTGGTACAGCTGCCGCAACGGTGGCAGCAGCAGCGTGTCGGTGAGTTCGGCGTCGAAGCCGAACTCGTCGATCTCGTAGTCGCCTGCCAGCCGGTGGCGCAGGAAGCGCAGGAAGTCGGCGAGTTTGTCACCGGTGGACGTGCTGCCGGTGGGCAGGGTGGCGACCGGCGCGGGAGCGCCGTTGCGGATCGGGGTGGGACGCCGCCGCGCGCTGGGGCGGGGCGGGAAGGTCTCGGTGGGTTCGGTGTTGCCGTGCAGTGGGATCACACGTGCTTCCGCCACTGCAACCGTCCTTTCGAAGGTGGGCGCGAATATCAGCGCAGCAGCTCGGCGAGGCCGAGCACGCCTTTTTCCATGGCCGCGACGCGACCCGGATCGAGCACCGGACGCAACCCCCGGCCGTTGACGTAGTCGTCGAAGGCCTGCCGGGTGCTCCACCGCGGCACGAAGCCGAAGATCGTCTTGAGCCGGGTCGTGTCGACGACGCGGCCGAAGTTCAGGTAGCGCAGCTGTTCCGGCCCGAAGTCGACCAGCCGGGTGCTGCGGAACAGCCTGGTCAGCGGGGCCATGATCGGCTCCGGCACGGCGAGCGGGACGCGACCGGCGCGGCGGATCGCCTGGGACAGCAGCAGAACTCCGTCGGCGCCGACGTTGAACACGCCGGGCAGGTCGTGGGTGACCGCCCGGTGCAGCACGGCGAGCGCGTCCTCGGCGTGCAGCAGTTGCAGCCGCGCGTCCCGGCCGAGCACGGTCGGTACTACGCCGGGCAGCGCGAAGTAGCGGGTGAGCACGGTGTCGACCTGCGGTCCGATCAGGTTGGTGAACCGCAGGGTGGTGACGGCGACGTCGGGCCGCCTGCGGCTGAAACCACGCACGTACCCCTCCACCTCGGCGTTGTCCTTCGCGTAGCCGCTGGAGGGCAGCTCTTTGGTGGCCATGTCCTCGGTGAACGCGGCCGGGTCGCGCGAGCCAGCGCCGTACACGGCCGCGGTCGACTTGACCACGAGCTTGGTGACCAGCGCGGATCGCTGGCACGCGGCGAGCAGCTGCATGCTGCCGATCACGTTCATTTCCTTGTGCAGCACGCGACCGCTGGGTCCGGCCGGGTGCGCGGTGTTGGACGCGTGTACGACCGTGTCGACCTTGGCGGTGCTGATCACCTTGGCGATCAGCGGATTGCGGATGTCCGCGCGGACGAACTCGGCCCGGCCCATGAGCGTGGCCAGTTCCGGTGACGGCGCGGTGGCGTCGACGCCGATCACGCGTTCGATGGAGGGATCTTCCGCGAGGCGGGCAGCGAGGTGGCCACCCAGGTACCCGTTGACCCCGGTGACGAGGACGACCTTGGGCGCCATCATCAACCCCTAACCGGTACTCGGCGCAAACCCCGATGCTACTCGCGGGAGTCAACTGACAACGCTGTCGTTAACGGCAGATTCACGCAGGTCACACGGTGTTCTTCAGTACACCGGCGTATGCGGCGGCGCGCGAGGACGCACAACGGCGAACAGACGCCATCCACCGCCCACCATCGCGACGATGGCGGTCGGGAATGACGCCTGTGCCGAATACCCAGGAGCCCGGACTGGCCGGACCTCCCGCAAGCGACCGCCTAGCGGGCGAGCACGCTCGCGGACCGGTTACGCTCGGTCACTTGCCTTGCTTGCGACGCGCGTGACGAGTCTTCCGCAGCAACTTGCGGTGCTTCTTCTTCGACATGCGCTTGCGGCGCTTCTTGATGACCGAGCCCATGAAGGGTTCCTTCGCTGTTGTTGGTCCTTACGGCTTTCGCGTGCCGTCGCTGCCGAGGGCAGCTCACGCACACCAGGGCGCGCGGCACGAACGGCCTCCCAGTTTACCTGGGCGGTCGGTGCCGCTCCCCGCTGGGCGTGATTGTCGACCCGGACCCGGATCAGCCGGCATCGAAATAGGCGTTCTCCAAGTAGTCGTGGACGGCCTGCTCAGGCACCCGGAACGACTTGCCGACCCGAACGGCCGGTAGTTCGCCGGAGTGCACGAGCCGGTAAACGGTCATCTTGGAGACGCGCATCATGGCGGCCACCTCCGCGACGGTGAGGAATTCCACCTGTCCGAGACTGGTCGGTCCGCTCGTCTCCCTCTGTGTCCTGCTTTGCGACGGCATGCGTCACCGCGCCTTTCGACACGTGTCGCGCCGTCGGCTTCCCCACCGACGGAACGGACACGCACGTGCTGCCGTCGAGAGTAGCGGGACGGGTGGGACTACTGCGACGGGCGGGAAGCACAATCACCGCTGTGGCGCATGCGGACGGGGTGTCTGGGCAGGGCTGATTCACTCGACCGTGGCGCTGGCATCGCCAACACGGTCTCGCGTGTCCGGCCCAGGAACGTGGGATCATGCCTTGGGGGTGTGCGCTTCGCCCAGTTCGACCGAACGATCCCGGGCGGCTTCGATGGCGGCGAGCAGCGCGGCGCGGACGCCGTGCCTCTCCAGTTCGCGGATGGCCATGATGGTGGTGCCCGCGGGCGAGGTGACCGCTTCGCGCAGGATGACCGGGTGTTCGTTGCCTTCGGCGAGCATCTTGGCCGAGCCCACCGCGGACTGGACGATCAGCTGCTCGGCGATGTTGCGCGGCAGGCCGAGCAGGATGCCCGCGTCGATCATGGCTTCGACCAGGTAGAAGAAGTAGGCGGGGCCGGAGCCGGACAGCGCGGTGACCGCGTCCTGCTGCGATTCGGGCACGCGCACGACCTGGCCGACCGCGTTGAGCAGTTCCTCGACGGTGGCCAGGTGTGCTGCGGTGGCGTGGCGGCCGGGGGAGATCGCGCTCATCGCCTCGCCGACCAGCATCGGCGTGTTCGGCATGACGCGCACGACCGGCGTGTTCGTGGGCAGCCTGCTCTCGTAGAGGGCGGTGGGCAGCCCGGCGCACAGCGAAACCACCAGGGTGCCCTCCTGCAGGGCTGGGGCGAGTTCGTCGAGCAGCGGGTCGATGTCCTGCGGCTTGACCGCGACGACCAGGACATCGGCCTGCGTGGCGGCCTCCGGGACGGTGACCGCGCGGATGCCGTAGCGCTTGCTCAGTTCCACGCTGCGCTCCGGGGAGCGCTCGGTGAACAGCAGGTCGTCGGCGTTGCGTCCGGCGTGCATCAGGCCGGACAGCAGCGCCTCGCCGATCTTTCCCGCCCCGAGTACCGCGATCCTCGTCATGCGATCAGGGTGCCAGACGGCCGGAACCGTCTGCTCAGCGCTCCAACGGGGTGAGGGCCAGTTGCCGGGCCTGACAGATCAGCCGGCCGGCCGAGTCGATGACGGTGGCGTCCTCGTCGAACCACTGGCCGTACACCGCCCGGCAGGTCACCTCGACGCGCAGCCAGCCGGGGGCCGGGTTGGCCCGCAGCAGCCCGGTGAACTGGACGGTGGGCGCCCAGCCGTAGCGGCCGAGGTTGAACGTGACCGGCATGGCGATGTCACCGGCGACCAGGCCGAAGAGCAGCTCCGGGTTTTCCGCGCGGGGTTTGACCCACAGTCGCAGGCGCAGTGGGTCGCCGGTGCGGCCCTGCAGGAAGCCGGCGTTGGCCGGATCGATCCGGACCTCGCAGGTGCGACTGAGCCGGAACACGCTGGCGGCCGCGACCGTGCTCAGGTCGACGGCGTCCTGGCCCGGTTTGGCGAGCGGTTCGGGCAGGTCGGACCAGGCGATGGGATCGTCGGTGAGCCGCCCGACCGTCACCGTGGCCTCGACGCAGCTGCGACCGCGCTGTTCCAGGTTGACCGCGACCACGCTGGCGGTGCGCCCGAGCTTGCGCAGTTCGGTGCGCAGCAGCACCGGACCGACCTCCGGTGGCCGCAGGAACTGGGCGCTGACAGCGAGCGGGTCCGCTCCTTCGCTGCCGTCTCGCGGGGTCGTGGAGCTGACCGCGTGCGCTGCGGCCCTGCCGAGCAGGGCAAGCAGGAAACCGCCGTGCGGTCTGCCACCGACGGTCCAATCCGCTGGCAGGTCAACGGTGTACGTACCGTCCCCGAGCGGGCGGACGGCACTCACGTTCGAGAACGTGCCCGCAACGGTGGAACGTGGGCCAGTCACAACTCACTCCTCGCTAGGCAGAGCGGAACCAGAGCTGGAACCAGAGCTGGAACACCGACCCTACCTCGGATCGATCATGAAATATCGCGTGCGAAAAAAGGTTGTGCGCTCAGGACTTCGTGGCCAGCGCGCGGAGGAAGAAGCCGAGGTTGGCGGGCCGTTCGGCGAGCCTGCGCATGAGGTAGCCATACCACTGCACGCCGTAAGGGACGTACACCCGGACCTTCGCGCCGTCGGCGGCGAGCCTGCGCTGTTCGTCCGTGCGGATGCCGTAGAGCATCTGGTACTCGAAGCTGCCGGGCTTGCGGTCATACCAGCGGGCACGCTCGTCGATGACGCTGATCAGCGTGGGGTCGTGGGTGGCGAACATCGGGTAGCCGTGACCGCCGAGCAACGCGTTGAGGCAGCGCACATACGACAGGTCGACCTCGTGCGGGTCGGCGAAGGCGACCGATTCGGGTTCGGCGTAGGCGCCTTTGCACAGCCGCACGCGGGAGCCGGTTCCGGCGAGGTCGCGGCAGTCGGCTTCGGTGCGGCGCAGGTAGGCCTGGAGCACCGCGCCGGTTTTGGGGTGGTCCCTGCGGAGTTCGGCGAGGATGCCCAACGTCGAGTCCGTGGTGGTGTGATCTTCCATGTCCAGCGTGATCGTGGTGCCTGCCCGCTCCGCCGCTGCCGCGATGGTGGCGGCGTTGTCCCTGGCCAGGTGCTCGTCGAGTTTCTGGCCGACCGCGGAGAGCTTCACGCTGACCTCGGCGTGCTCGGTGAGGCGGTGTTCGGCGAGCGCGTCGAGCAGCCGCAGGTAGGCGCGCACCGTGGCGTCGGCCGTCTCGACGTCGGTGGTGTCCTCGCCGAGGTAGTCCAGGGTGACGGTGAGGTTCGCGCCGACGAGCTGCTCGGTCACGGCGACCGCGTCGCCGGTTCCCTCACCCGCCACGAATCTGCGCACCACGTCACGGGACAACGGAGCGGTGGCCACCAGGTTTGCGATTGTGTCGTTGCCCGAGGCCGCCAGGATCAGGGAACGGAGTGGGTTCACAGCGCGCACTCTACGACCTCGTCAACCGACCAGGTGCAGTCGCGCGAACAGCAGCGCCTCGGCCAGGTCGCGGACCCGGGCGGCGAGTCCCGGCGCGCGCCTTGTGCTGATCTCGACGATCACCTGGCCGTCGAAACCGTTGGCGGACAACGATTCGCACAAGGCGGCGCAGGGCTGGTCACCGCGCCCTGGGACGAGGTGTTCGTCGCGGGTCTCGCCGGTGCCGTCGGCCAGGTGGATGTGCCGCAGGCCCGCGCCCATCCGCGCGGCGAGGTCGAGCGCGTCGACGTGCGCGGCGGAGGTGTGTGAAAGGTCGAGGGTGTAGTTGCGGTGTCCGGCGTCGGTCGGGTCGATCGACGGGCTGAACCCGGAGATCGCGGTGGATTTCCCGCCGAACATCCGGACCGGGAACATGTTCTCGACCGCGACCCTGATGCCGCTTTCGTCTTCGAGTTCGGCGACGAGGTCAGCGAAGCCGTCCGCGTAGCGGCGCTGCCAGCGGAACGGCGGGTGCACGACCACGGTCTCGGCGCCGAGCGCGGTGGCGGCCTGCACGGAGCGGCGCAACCGTTGCGCCGGGTCGGCGGACCAGACCCGCTGGGTGATCAGCAGGCAGGGCGCGTGCACGGACAGCACCGGCAGCCGATGACGCTTGGACAACCTGCGCAGCGCGGTGACGTCCTGGCTGACCGGGTCGGCCCAGACCATCACCTCGACGCCGTCGTAGCCGGTTTCCGCGGCCAGCTCGAACGCGGACGGCGCGGTCTGCGGCCAGACCGACGCGGTGGACAGGCCGACCGGGATCGACCGGCCCCGCTCGCTGGAGGTCAGCGCCGCACCAGCAGCAACGCGGCTGGCGAGACGGTCACCACGAGTCCTGCGAGGATGGCCAGCGCGGTGGTCTGCAGGTCCTCGGCCTTGCGCCACTTGCGCACGACCACGATCAACCCGATGACCACCACGACGGCCGCCACGATCGCGGCGATCGGCATGAGGCCCCACAGCCAGCTGAACCCGAGCCAGACCGCGGCACCGGCGATCGCGCCGACCCCGACCTGCGCCGCCGTGACCAGCCATTCGCGGCCGGAGGAAACCGGCACGTCGTCGAGGTCGTCGGCGCCGTCGGGCAGCTCGTCGCGCCGGTCCCGGGGATCGTGCCGGTCGCGAGGGTCGCGTTCGTAGGGCTCTTCGTAGGAATCGAGGTCGGCATCGTCGGTGGTGCCGCGCGCGCCGAACTCGTCCTGCGGGTAGTCGTTCGCGGCCGGGTAACCGTCGTGCTCGTAGCCATCGTCCTGGTAGCCGTCGTCGGCCAGCTGGTTCGGGTTGATCAGCTGGGTGCCCTGGTTGCGGGGGCCGGGCGGCGGCTGCGGCGGACGCGAGTACTGGGTCGGTTCACCCTCGTAGTCGTCCTGGGGGAACTCGGCCTCGTAGTTCTCGTCCTGGTCGAGGTACGGGGCGGGGTGCGCCTGGGTGCTCTCCAACGGTCCCGGGTGGTTCTGGGTGGCCTCCTGCGGACTGTCCGGGGCGCGGCGCATCACCGGACGGGCGCGGAAGGTGCCGGTCTGCTGGCCGGGCCGGGGCTGCTGGGCGGGCGGCTCGTCGACGACCGGGGGGAGTTCCTCGGTCATCGCGGCTTCCGGCCGCTGCGTACCGCCGAGCCGCGACTGCAACGGGTTGCCGGGCGGCTGCGACTGGGCCTGCTGCACCTGCTGCTGGGACAGGCCCTGCGGGACGTTGCCGTAGCCCTGCTCGGTGAAGTCGTCGTCGTCAGGATAGTCGTCGACCGGGGGCCGGGCGGCCAGCGGCGGCGAGACCCGGCCGGGCGGGGCGACCGGCGGCATGGCCGGGCGGGAAGCCTGCGCGTTGCCGGGCGCGACCGGCGGCAGGCCGCCGCGGCTCGGCGGGCCTGCGGGCGGCATGGCCGGGCGGGACTGCGGCGGGGCTGGCGCGCGGGACGCGGGCGGCTGCCCGTTCGGCGACTGGGCGGGCGACATGGCGGGCCGCGACGGTGGCAGCGGCTGCCTGCCGGTCGGCGGGTTCTGCTGCGGGGCTGGCCGGGCCGAGGGCGGTTGCCCGTTCGGTCCCTGCGGCGCGGGCGGCTGGACCGGCTGCGCGTACGCGGTCGGCGCGTAGGCCCCGGACTGCTGCTGGGGCGGCGGCTGCTGCGGCCCGCGCGGCTGGCCCGGTGGCTGCTGCTGCTGCGGCGGCGCCTGGCGAGCCGGGGGCTGCTGAGGCTGCTGCTGCGGAGCCTGCTGAGGGGCGGGCTGCTGGCCGACCGGGCGGAGTCGGCGGTGGCTGCGCGCGCTCGCCGGGGCGATCGGCTCACCGGTCTGCGGGTCCTGCTGGATCGCCCGCATGATGCCGCTGTCGGAGTTGACCCGGTTGATGATCGCCTGCGGGCCGCTGACCTCCTCGTCGTCCTCGGCACGGCGTCTACGACGGCGCGGCGCACCCTCGCCGGAGTTGCCGTATTCGGCCAGCAACTCGGCCACCGTGCGCTGTGGCTGCTCGGATTCGCTTTCTCGACTCATCGACTCCACCGTGCCCCGTACTGGGCGCTCCGTCCAGTGACCTCGGTCGGATCGGCCACTGAATCGGGCGCCGGATCGGCGCCGTCAGTCTGGTCGAGCCGCCGGAGAATCACACCTTCTCGTAGCGCCCACGGACAAATCTCCAGCTCACTGAGGTCCAGTGCGCGCATGGTCGCCTCGGCGACCAGCGCACCGGCGACGAGCTGGTGGGAGCGGCTCGCGCTCACCCCTTCCAACTCGGCCAGGTCGGCTGACGACATCCGCGAAACGAACGTGATCAGTTGTCGCAGGCTGGTGTCGGTGAGCACCCTGCGGGCCCGGGGGCCACGCGCTGATGGCGCCGCACCGGTCAACCGGGCCAGCGAGCGAAACGTCTTGGAAGTGGCCACCGTGCGGTCCGGCGGGCCGACCCTGGTGATCTTGCGGGCCACCTTGCCGAGTTCCTCGGCGAGGTATTCGCGCAGCTCGGCGACGCTGCGCCTGCTCGGCGGGTCGCCGTCCAGCCGGGTTCTGGTCAGCCGGCCGGCACCCAGTGGCAGGGACAGCGCGAGCTCGGGGTCCTCGTCGATGCCGATGGCGAGTTCGAGCGAGCCGCCGCCGATGTCGGTCACCAGCAGCCTGCCCGCCGACCAGCCGCACCAGCGGCGCGCGGCGAGGAACGTGTAGCGGGCCTCGTCGCGACCGGAGAGCACGCGCAGCTCGACCCCGGTCTGCTCGCGGACCCGTTCCAGCACGTCGGTGACGTTGCTGGCCTCGCGCACCGCGGACGTGGCGAACGCCATCAGGTCGGCGCAGCCCATCGCCTCGGCCGCCGCGCGGGCCTGCCGAACCGTCCTGACCAGCTCCTCCGCCCCGAGTTCGGAGAGGTGTCCATCCGGCGTGATCTGCTCAGCAAGCCGCAGAACGGACTTTTCCGAACTCATCGGCGTTGGGTGGGCACCACGATGCGCGTCCACCACAAGCAGGTGGACGGTATTGGAACCGACGTCTAGCACCCCGAGGCGCACGAGGCCAAACGGTACCGGGGGAAGCTCGGCGCGAACGCTCAGGACTCGAACTTGTAGCCAAGGCCACGCACGGTCACCAGGTGCGCGGGGGCCGACGGGTCCGGTTCGATCTTGGAGCGCAGGCGCTTGACGTGCACGTCCAGGGTCTTCGTATCCCCGACGTAGTCGGCACCCCACACTCGGTCGATCAGCTGGCCCCGGGTGAGCACCCGGCCCACGTTGCGCAGCAGGTACTCCAGGAGGTCGAACTCCTTGAGCGGGAGCGGCACCTCGACCCCGTCCACGGTGACGACGTGCCGTTCGACGTCCATCCGGACCGGACCGGCCGCCAGCACCTGCGGCTGGAGCTCGGCGTCACCGCCGGTCTCGCCGCCGCGGCGCAGCACAGCGCGCACCCTGGCGATCAGTTCGCGGGCCGAGTAGGGCTTGGTGACGTAGTCGTCCGCGCCGAGTTCCAGGCCGACGACCTTGTCGATCTCGCCGTCCCGCGCGGTCACCATGATCACCGGCACCGCGGAGCGCTGGCGCAGCGCCTTGCACACGTCGGTGCCGCTCATCCCGGGCAGCATCAGGTCCAGCAGCACGATGTCGGCGCCGTTGCGGTCGAACTCCTGCAATGCGTCCTGGCCGGTGGCCGCGACCGCGGTGGTGAAGCCCTCCTTGCGCAGCAGGAAGGCGAGTGGGTCGGCGAAGGACTCCTCGTCCTCGACGATCAAAACGCGCGTCACGGCTGTCCTCCATGGGTGATCCGACGGGAGAGACTTCCCGATAGGGGTTCGGTCGGGTCGGAATTCTCGGCGTGGTCGGCCGAGGCTTGGGTGGGCACCGCGCCGGGTACCGGAAAGCGCGCCGCCGTCGCCGGGATGCGCATGGTGAAGGTGGACCCGACGCCGGGCTGGCTCCACAACCGCACCTCGCCGCCGTGGTTGGCCGCGACGTGTTTGACGATCGCCAGGCCCAGGCCGGTGCCACCGGTGGCGCGCGAGCGGGCCGGGTCGACCCGGAAGAATCGCTCGAAGACGCGCTGCTGGTGTTCCTCGGCGATGCCGATGCCCCGGTCGGTCACGGCGATCTCGATGAACCGGTCCACGGCGCGTCTGCTGATCGACACCGGCGCGCCGGCCGACGAGTAGGCGATGGCGTTGTCGACCAGGTTCGACAACGCGGTGACCAGCAGGGTCCGGTCGCCGTCGACGACGAGCTGGCTGGCTCCGTCGGTGGTCACCTCGATGCCGGTGGACTCGGCGACCAGCTTGGAGCGGCCCAGCGCCTCGATGACCACCTCGTCGACCTCGACCGGAGCCAGCTCGGGCAGCCGTTCGGCGCCCTGCAGCCGGGACAGCGCGATCAGTTCGGTGACCAGCGTGCCCAGCCGGGTGGCCTCGTGCACGATCTTCGCGGAGAACCTGCGCACCTCGACGGGCTCGTCCGAGGCGTCCAGGACGGCCTCGGCGAGCAGCGCGAGCGCGCCGACCGGGGTCTTGAGCTCGTGGCTGACGTTGGCGACGAAGTCGCGCCGGGTCGCCTCAAGGCGCACCGCATCGGACTCGTCGGCGGCGTCGAGCACGGTGAACGAGTCCGCGAGCGGCCGGACCTCGGCGCGGATCGCCGCGGGCAACCGGCCGTGCGTCTCCAGCGGCGACAGGTCGACCTCGACCACCCGGCCGGTCTCCCGGACCACCTCGGCGGCCTTGCGCGCCCGCGCGTCCGCCTGGTTGCCGCGCACTACGCCCAGGGCTTCGGCCTGCGGATTGTGCAGGACCACGTCACCCCACTCGTTGAGCACGGCGACCCCGTTGTGGCTGGAGTCGAGCACGCGCTGCATGAGCTGGGCGACGGTCAGCCCGGTCTCGGATCTGGGGGTGCGACTGGTGCGGGACCGGCCCAAGGAAAAGCCGATGAGCAGGCCAGCCAGCACGCAGCCGGCTGCCAGGGCAATCCACCCCGAAACAGTCACGGGCGCATGGTAAGCAGCAGATCCCCCCGATCACCTAGTACGCAACGGCCAACCGTGATGCCGCTGACACCGTAAAAACTGGTTGTTCCACGTCCGGTTGGCCGCTGTTCACCTAACGGGTGAAAATTCAGTTTTCCATCGCGTCGAGTTGGGCCAGGTCATCTTCGGTCAAGACCACGTTCGCCGCGGCCACGTTCTGCTCGAGGTGCCCGACCGACGAGGTGCCCGGAATGAGCAGGATCGACGGCGAGCGGGCCAGCAGCCAGGCCAGCGCGATCTGCTGGATGGTGGCACCATGCCGCGCCGCGACCGCGGTGAGCGCGGCGGATTCCAGCGGCCGGAACGCGCTGCCGAGCGGGAAGAACGGCACGTAGGCGATGCTCAGCTCGGCGCAGTGGTCGACCATCTCGGCGTTGCCCCTGTCCACCACGTTGAACGCGTTCTGCACCTGCGCGACCGGTGCGATCGCCCGCGCCTGTGCCAGGTGCCCGCTGGTCGCGTTGCTCACCCCGAGGTGCCGGATCAGGCCCTGTTCGCGCAGGTCGGCGAGGGTCTCGAACTGCTTGCCGATCTCGCTGTCCTGCGGGCCGGTCATGCCGTCCATGCGCAGGTTGACCAGGTCGATCGCGTCGACGCCCAGGTGGTCGAGGTTGTCGTCGACGGCCTTGCGCAGCTGGTCCGGTTCGAAGGCCGCCAGCCAGTTGCCCTGCTCGTCGCGCCGCGCGCCGACCTTGGTGACCAGCACCAGGTTTTCCGGGTATGGGTACAGGGCCTGTTTGATCAGCTCGTTGACCACGTACGGGCCGTAGTAGTCGCTGGTGTCGATGTGGGTGATGCCCAGTTCAACCACCCTGCGCAGCACCGCGAGCGAGTTGTCCCGGTTCTCGGGCGGGCCGAACGCGCCGCGCCCGCCCAGCTGCATGGCGCCGAAACCCATCCTGGTCACGGGGCGGCCGTCGCCGTCGAAACGCCAGGTGCCGCCCGCGGCGGCCGTCAGATCTGTGGAAGTCATGTACCCAGTTCACCGGTGAGCGGACACCGCCGCATCTCGCTGGCAACTTGTTGCCACGTTCGGAGGGCCCAGGGACACTGGTGGTGATGACCACTGCTCCCACGTCCCGCCCGCCGACCCTGGCCGGGCAGGTGATCACCCTGCACGGCACCGCCGAACTGAAGGCGCGCGCCGGTCACCTCATGCGCCCGAACGCCGAGTTCATCTGTGCCGCGACCAACGTCACCACGTGGTCCACGCTCACCCCGCAGGACAAGGCGATGGCGCAGGCCACCGAGTCGATCGGGAAGGGCGTCGCGCTCTACAAGCTGTTCAACCCGTCCGCGCTGACCGACCCGGCCGGTGCCGAGCAGGTGCGGGCGATCGCGGCGGTGGGCGCGTACGTGCGGATCAGCTCGGCGCCACTGCCGCACGAAACGATCATCGTGGACAGCCGGATCGCGATCATTGCGGGTAGTGGCGCGGGCGCGACCCGGGACTTCAGCGTGATCACCGTGCCGGACGTGGTCGACAACGTGCGCAGCCTGGTGCTCAGCGCCTGGCAGGCCGCGACCGACCTGGCCGAGCACGAGGCAGTGCGGGTACCGCACATCGACGAGCAGGGCCTGACCATCCTGCGCACGCTCTCGGCGGGCCAGAAGGACGAGACCGCCGCCCGCCGGCTCGGCCTGTCCGTGCGTACCTACCGGCGCAGGGTGGCCGAGCTGATGGACTCGCTCGGCGCCAGCTCCCGCTTCCAGGCCGGGGTCCGGGCGCGGGAACTGGGCCTGCGCGTGTAGTTCAGCGTCCCTGGTTGGCGACGGCCTTGATCGCCTCGGCAGCGGCGTCCGGGTCGAGGTAGGTGCCGCCGGGGTTGACCGGCTTCAGGTTCTCGTCCAGGTCGTAGCGCAGCGGAATGCCGGTCGGGATGTTCAGCTTGGCGATGGCGTCCTCGCTGACCCCGTCCAGGTGCTTGACCAGCGCGCGCAGCGAGTTGCCGTGCGCGGCGACCAGCACGGTCGCGCCGGAGCGCAGGTCCGGCACGATCGCGGACTCCCAGTAGGGCAGCAGCCGGGCGACCACGTCTGCGAGGCATTCGGTGCGCGGCATGTCCGCGCCGAGGTCGGCGTAGCGCGGGTCGCCGTCCTGGCTGTACTCGCTGCCCAGCTCGATCGGCGGCGGCGGGGTGTCGTAGGAGCGGCGCCAGAGCATGAACTGCTCCTCGCCGTACTCGGCAAGCGTTTGCTTCTTGTTCTTGCCCTGCAACGCGCCATAGTGCCGCTCGTTGAGCCGCCAGCTGCGCCGCACCGGGATCCAGTGCCGGTCCACGCCGTCCAGCGAGATCTGCGCGGTCGAGATCGCGCGGCGGAGCAACGAGGTGTGCAGCAGGTCGGGGAAGATGCCCGCCTCGCGCAGCAGCGCGCCGCCGCGCGTCGCCTCCTTCACGCCCGCCTCGGACAGGGCGACGTCCACCCAGCCGGTGAACAGGTTCTCCGCGTTCCACAGGCTTTCGCCGTGTCGGAGCAGCACCAACGTGCCGATCCCGGTCTCCGTAGCCGGTGAGTTCGATTCAGTCATGGCGCAGAGCCTGCCAGAACCCGAGTCGGTCGCGAGTGTGCCCTCGGGTACACCGAATCGATCAGTTTTCCGACGCTCGTCACCGGTCCGGAGGACACCCGAGGGCATGAGGCATGGTGACCGAGACCACATTCGACTACCCCAGACGGCACAGCCGATATCGAACCGTTATCAAATACGGGCATATTCACCGTATTGAATTAATAAGTGGCCTTGTGCCCTGCACTTCATTCTGAGAAGTTGACAATGCTCAGGTCAGTTCGGCACCCACGCACTCCCCGATCTGACCGCGAGTACGAGCGGTTCGTCCCCGTCGAGCCGCTACCCGCCGGACAGCACGAGGTCCCCCCGCCTGGCTGTCGACGGCGGGGAGCCGAAGCGGGGCGGTTTGGGTTTGCGAATCCCCTCCCTTTCCCAAGCCGCCCCGCGCTCTCCGGCCATCACACAGCGCGCATCCGCTGACACGGACAGTTGATCAGCTGGTCTTCGCCGTCTTCCGCCGACGCACGAACCACCACACCGCCAGCGCCGGAATCCCGATCCCCAGCAGGAACGGCAGCGCCGCGCCCAACACCAGCAACACGATGCGCACGGTCTCGCCCAACGCGTGCCACCCACCAGCGATCCCACTGCCGAAACCCGCTGCCGGAGCGGCCGCCTGGACGGGCAGCGGCGGTGCCGTCTTGCCGATCTGCACGTTCACCGTGGACATCGCGACCTGGCCGGTCAGCTCGTCCTGCTGGTGCTCCATGGATTCCAGGTCCGCCTCGCGCTTGGTCAGCTCGTCCTCGATCTGCACGACGTCCGAGATCGACTTCGCCTGACCGAGTAGTTGCCGCACCCGGTCCACGCTCGCCTGCTGCGTGGCGATCCGGCTCGACACGTCGACCAACTGGCTGGTCACGTCCTGGGATTGTTCTTGCTGACTGGCGACCTTGCCCAATTTCCCGACCGCCGCCAGTACACCGTCCAATTGGGTCTCGGGCACGGACAGCGTCACCGTTGCGGAATCGTCACTGACGTTCTCCCCACTGAGATAACCGCCTGCCCCCGTCGCGATCTGTTCCGCACGCGCCGCGGCGGTGGACACGTTGTTCGTTGTCACCACAACGGTCGCGGTGCGGATCACCTGTCTACCCGCCGACGCGGGCTGCTGGTTCGCGCCCGCATTCCCTTGCCCGCTGGGACTTCCGCTGGAATTCGCGCTGCTGTCTCCGCTGCTCCCGTTCGCGGGCAGCGCGTGCGTGGGCGCCACGTCGTTCGCCGCGTACCCACCGGCACTACCGGAACTGCTACTCGCTCCGGTGCAACTCGCCAGCAATCCAACCAACATCGTTGCGCCAAGCGCCAACACGATTCGACGTCGCATGTTGTCAGGACGGCAGTTCGCGGTGAAATGGTTGGGCGGATCAGGTCACGATCAGGCTTCGTCGGTATCGATCAGATGCCGGAACGCCTGCAAGTTCGCGAGCGATTCGCCGCGCGACACGCGCCAATCCCATTCGCGTTTGATCGAACCAGCGAAACCGATTTCCAGCAGCGTGTTGAAATCGCCGTCCGCGGCTTCCAGCACCTGGCCGAGCAACCGGTCGAGTTCGTCCTCACTGATCAGGTCCGGGCTGATCCGGCCGAGCAGGTAGATGTCGCCCATCTTGTCGATGGTGTAGTGCACGCCGTAGAGCTTCGCGTTGCGGCGCAACAGATATCCGTACACCTCGGCGTGCGCCTCGTCCGGCTTGCGGCACACGAACGCCTCGATGACGAACGAATGCCGGGTCGCGATCAGCCAGCAGTTCGTCTGCAACTTCTTGATCCCGGGCAGTGACACGAAGAACCGTCCGGGTTCCTTGCGCTGGAAGGTCAGTTCGCGCTCTGTCAACGTGTCCGCGATCAGCTTGTCGAGCGCTTCCACGACATCCGTCACGGTGCCACCTCGCTGCGCGACGCTCCCTGTGTCTGTCGGTTCGCTCCGCAGGCTCCGCTCACACTGCCACCTCCGCACCGGTCAACCCCCGCACGCTGCGACGGAAGGACACCGCCGCCTGTGCATAGCCTTCCAGGAGTGCGTCGGTCGTGCGATCCCAGGAGAAGCAGCGCGCGTGCGCGACCGCGCCCTGCGCCAGGTCAGCGCGCAGCCGAGGATCCAATCCGACCGTGCCCAGCGCGTCCGCCCACTGTTCGGCGTGGTGCCCCGGCACCAGCAAACCGGACTTGCGATGCGCGACCGCGACCGGCAACCCGCCCACCTCGGCCGCGACCACCGGCGTGCCACATGCCTGCGCCTCCAGCGCGACCAGTCCGAAAGACTCGTTGTGACTGGGCACCGCGACCACGTCCGCGGCCCGGTACACGTCGGCGAGATCGGCGCCGCTGCGAGGCGGCACGAACCGAACCTGATCGGCGATCCCCAGCTCGGTGGCCAGCTCGATCAGCGCGCGCGGGCGCTCCAACCCGGACCCGGACGCCCCGCCCACGATCAGCACGACCAACCGGTCCCGCAGTTCGGGCCTGCGCCGCAACAGCTCCGCCGCGCCGCGCACCAGCACGTCCGGCGCCTTCAACGGCTGGATCCGGCCGACGAACGCGAACACCAGCGCGTCCGGCGCGAGCGCCAGTTTCGCGCGCGCCGCGACCTGGTCGCCAGGAGTGAACACGTCCAGGTCGACGCCCGGCGGCACGGTCAGCACCTGGTCCGGTTCGGCAGCGTAGAGCCGCAGCAACTGCTGCGCCTCGACGTTCGTGTTCGCGATCAGCAGATCGGACTCGTCGACGACCTGCTGTTCACCGATCACCCTGGTGCGCGGCTCCGGCGTGTCCCCTTCCGCCAGCGCCAGGTTCTTCACCCTGGCCAGGGTGTGCGCGGTGTGCACCAGCGGCACTCCCCAGCGCTGCTTGGCCAACCAGCCGACCTGCCCGGAAAGCCAATAATGCGAATGCACGACGTCGTAATGACCCGGCGAATGCTCGGCCTCGGTACGCAACACCCCCGCAGCGAACGCGCATAACTGCGCGGGCAGCTCGTTCTTGTCCAGGTCCTCGAACGGTCCCGCGGACACGTGCCGGACCAGCACGCCGTCCGCGAGCTCGACCGTCGGCGGCAGATCCGACGAGGTCGCCCTGGTGAAGATCTCCACCGCGATGCCGCGCCGGGCCATCCGCTGCGCGGTCTGCACGATGTAGACGTTCATCCCGCCCGCGTCGCCGGTGCCCGGCTGTTCCAGCGGCGACGTGTGCAGCGACAGCACCGCGACCCGGCCGCCGGACCGATCGGCCCTGCGGTCGAGCCGGTGCAGCCGGTGCGAGCGGTTGCCGATCAGCGACTCCGGTTCGGTCATCATCGCGCTCCCGTCACGTGCTGACACTCCTCGGCGAACTCGCCGAGCACCTCGTCGAACTGGGCTTGGCGCTCCAGGAACGGCAGGTGCCCGACGCCCTCGAACACTCGCAACCGCGCACCCGGCACGGTCTCGGCGGTGAATCTGCCCGCGTCGATGTCCACCACCGCGTCCGCGTCGCCGTGGATCACCAGCGTCGGCACGGTCACCGCGGCGAGCACGTCCGCGCTGGTCACGTCCCTGCGGAACAGGGCGCCCCGCACCTGGGCGGGTACCCGCAGCGCGTCGTTGAGCAGCGCGGTGCCCAGCGCGTTCGGCCGGGCGGCCAGCTTCGACGCGGACATTCCGGTCACGAACCCGCGCATCGCCTTCTCCGCGACCTCGGCGTCCTCGGACAGCACGTCCGGCAGCGCGTCGCGCATGGCAGGCCCGACCCGGCCCCCGCGCCGCCCGCGCCCCAGCTCGGTGATGGCGCCGACGTACACCAGCCCAGCCACCCCCGCCGAGCCGAACTCGCGCAGGTAGTCGGTGATCACCAAACCGCCGTAGGACCACCCCAGCAACACGGCGGGCCGCCCCGCGAAGTCGAGCACCGCGCGCACGTCCCGCGCCCACCGCACCGGGTCGTCGTAACCGGTCTCCGGCACTTCGGACTGGCCGTGTCCGCGCAGGTCGACCGCGATCAACCGAAATCGTTCTGCGAGCGGCGAACCAAGCTGGGCGGTGAACACCGTGCTCGACTGGGCCCACCCGTGCACCAGCACGATCGGCGGCGCGTCGAGCGGTCCTGCCGTGCGCACCGCCAACCGCACTCCGGAGCCGCCGCGCAACTCATCCCGCACCACGTGCACGCCTCACCTACCCCACGTTGAACGAGCCCAGGTCACACCACTACCGAGAACTTCAACCCCGATGACGGCGCGCATCTTCCCAACTATGTCGACGAACGAAACAAAACACCGGCCGCGCACGTGACCTGGCTCATTCCCGGCGTGCGCGAATCGGATGGTCAGAGGCAGGATCGGGAGCGTGACGAACGAGCAACGACCCACCGCGATAGTCACCGGCGCCAGCTCCGGCATCGGCGAAGCCACCGCCCGCCAACTCGCCGAGGGCGGCTTCCACGTCGTTCTCGGCGCCCGCCGCGCCGACCGGCTGGCACAGATCGCCAACGAGATCGACGGCACCGCGCTGCCGCTGGACGTGACCGACCCCGAATCCGTGACGGCGTTCGCCGCCGCGATCCCGAACGCCCGCGTCCTGATCAACAACGCGGGCGGCGCGCTCGGCGCGGAAACCATCGCCGACGCCGACGAAGACCACTGGCGCTCGATGTGGGAGACCAACGTGCTCGGCACCCTCAGGGTGACCAAGGCGCTGCTGCCCACCCTGATCGCCTCCGGCGACGGCCACGTGGTCACCGTGACGTCCATCGCCGCGGTCGAGATCTACGACGGCGGCGCCGGCTACACGTCGGCCAAACACGCCGAAGCCGCGCTGCACCAGACGTTGCGCGGCGAATACCTCGGTCAGCCGATCCGCTTCACCGAGATCCTGCCCGGCATGGTGGAAACCGAGTTCTCGCTGGTCCGCTTCGACGGCGACGCCGACCGCGCGGCCGCCGTCTACAACGGCCTCACTCCGCTGCGCGCCCAGGACATCGCCGAGGTGATCGGCTTCGCGGTCAGCAGGCCCGCGCACGTGAACATCGACTCGATCACCATCAAGCCGCGAGCCCAGGCCAGCGCCACCCGCGCCCACCGCGGCTGAGGGTTTTCGGGTTCAGAGCCCGCAGTTCACGAACACCGGCTCCGGCCGCAGCTCGACACCGAACCTGGCGCGCACGCCACCGCACACCTCGCGAGCGAGGCCCAGCAGATCCTCGGTGCTGGCCCCGCCGCGGTTCGTCAGCGCGAGCGTGTGCCGCGACGACAACCCGACCCGCCCACCAGCCCCCGCATAACCGCGCGGGAAGCCTGCCCGCTCGATCAGCCACGCGGCCGACAACTTGGTCCGGCCGATCCCGCCCGGCCAGCTCGGCATGGTCTCGTCCGGCCCCAGCACGGTCTCCGCGCGCGACCGGACCCCGGACAGTTCGGCGTCGTCGATCACCGGATTGGTGAAGAACGAACCCGCACTCCAGGTGTCGTGATCGGCGGCGT
Organism: Pseudonocardiaceae bacterium; assembly: GCA_036494465.1. Lineage (GTDB taxonomy): Bacteria > Actinomycetota > Actinomycetes > Mycobacteriales > Pseudonocardiaceae > CAJCJE01. Next base: position 65,500 of record DASXOJ010000071.1, on the reverse strand, counting down.
CGAGCACCATGCCCTTGCCGCGCCGCAGATCCAGCACCGCCGCCCGCGCGTCGGCCGCGGGCACCCGCGCCCCGACCGACACCCCGAGCAACCGAGCCAGCTCCGCATACCGGATCGGCGCCGACTCACCACCGTCGCGCAGCTCGAACCGGGCGCGCAGCACCACCGCCGAATCGGTCCCCTTCAGCACGCTGGTCCGGTACGCGAGCCCGAGCCCTTCCGCCTGGACCGTGCGGACCTGGCCACTGCGGCGGTCAAGCAGGTCGACCGACACCAGCGCGTCCGCGATCTCCACGCCGTACGCGCCCACGTTCTGCACCGGAGTCGCCCCGACCAGACCCGGGATCCCGGACAGGCATTCGAGACCGCCGAGGCCCTCCGCGACCGTCCACGCCACCGTCTGATCCCAGTCGGCGCCCGCCTCCACGGTGAGCTGCACCTGGCCGTCACCGAGCCGGTCACAACCCTGGCCGGTGTTCGCGACCCGCAGCACGGTCCCGTCGAAACCCGCGTCACCGACCACCACGTTCGAACCGGCACCCAGCACCAGCAATGGTTCGTCCGCCGCATCGGCGGCGCGCACCACGTCGACGATGTCCCGCGACCGTTGCCCGCGCACGAACCGCGCGGCCGGACCGCCCAGGCGCAACGTCGTGCATTCGGCGAGTGACATACCGGGTTCAACCATGCCGTTCATGGTGGCCTCGGTACCGGTCTGAGAGCTGGTCACGGTCGTCAACGGTAGCCTTCGACGCATGGCAAGGCGCATCGAGCACCGGACACGTTCCGCATCGGACGCGAAGACCGTGTATGCGGCCGTGGTCGACGCCGACTATCTCAACGCCCGGCTGGCCGCGCTCGGTGGCAGGAACGCCGCGCTGCACGACTACCAGCAGTCCGACGGCGCGGTCAGCTACCGGCTGCGCCACGGCGTTGCCTCCCAGGATCTGCCCGCCGCGATCCGCCCGCTGCTCGGCGGCGACCTCAAGATTGACCGGGTGGAGAAGTGGCGCACCGAATCGGACGGCACCTATTCGGGCACCGTCCGGGTGACGATTCCCGGCATGCCCGGTGACCTGACCGGCAAGATGGGGCTCACCGACATCGACGGTGGCGGCAGCACCGTGCTGATCACCGGCAGCGTGAGCATCCCGATCCCGATCTTCGGCGGGAAGGTCGAGGAAGCCGTCGCCGACCAGCTCGGCAAGCTGCTCGACGCCGAGCAGAAGTTCACCGAGAGCTGGCTGCGCGACCACAGCTCCTGATGCCACCCCACAACTCCTGATGCCACCGCGCAGCTCCTGATGCCACCCCGCGTGCGCAGACTCGCCGCGGGCCGGGCCCGCGCGCTCGGCGCGCCGACCAGAGGCACCACCAACCCGAACCGGCTGCGCCGGGTGGACCGGTGGATCACCGGAACGCCTGCGCTCGCGTCCCTGTTGCGCAACTGCGCCGATCCGCTGGTCGTCGACCTCGGTTACGGCGCAACCCCAGTCACCACCGTCGAGATGCGCGAGCGGCTGCGCCGGGTGCGGCCCGATGTTCGCGTGCTCGGCCTCGAACTCGACCCCGACCGCGTCGCCGCCGCCGCGCCCGCCGCCGACCCGCCCAGCCTGGACTTCCGGCGCGGCGGATTCGAACTGGCCGGTACGCGTCCGATCGTCCTGCGGGCGTTCAACGTGCTGCGCCAGTACGCGGAACCGGACGCGGCCGCCGCGTGGCAGACCATGCTCGCCGGCCTCGCCCCCGGCGGCGTGCTCATCGAGGGCACCTGCGACGAGATCGGCAGGCGCTGCTGCTGGATCACCCTGGACGCCGACGGCCCGCGCAGCCTGACCCTGTCCTGCCTGCCATCGGGCATCGAGACACCGTCCGATCTGGCCGAACGGCTGCCGAAGGCGCTGATCCACCACAACGTGCCCGGTGAAGCAGTGCACGGCCTGCTCGCCGAACTCGACAACTGCTGGGCCACCGCGGCTCCCTACGCGCCGTTCGGCCCGCGCGCCCGCTGGGCACACAGCATCCAGTTGCTGGCCGACCGGGGCGTGCCGGTACTGGACCGGTCGAACCGGTGGCGGTTCGGTGAGGTCACCATCGCCTATTCGGCGCTGGTCGGCCAGCAGCCGCCGCAACGGCGCGGTTGACTGGGCTCAGGCGCCGCCGACCTGCCACACTCATGCACCATGCCAGCCGCACAACGCCGCTATGTGATCACCTTCGGCTGCCCGGACCGCACCGGCATCGTCGCGGCGATCTCATCGTTCCTCGCCGACGCGGGCGGTTGGATCATCGAAGCCGCTTACCACACCGATCCGGACACCGGCTGGTTCTTCACCCGCCAGGAGGTCCTCGCCGAATCGCTGCCGTTCGACGTGCAAGAACTGCGGCTGCGCTTCGCCGAAGTCGCCCGCAAGCTCAGTTCCGGCGACAGCTACGGCTCCCACACCGGCGTGCGGTCGGACTGGCGGATCACCGACTCCGCGGAACGCCGCAGGATCGTCATCCTGGTGTCCCGGGAAGGACACTGCCTCTACGACCTGCTCGGCCGGGTCAGCTCGGGCGAACTCGACGTCGACGTCGCCGCGGTGATCGGCAACCACACCAGCCAGGCCGCGATCACCCGTGCGCACGGCATCCCGTTCCACCACGTGCCGTTCCCGGCGAACGACACCGAAGCGAAGAACGCGGCGTTCGCCCAGCTGATCCAGCTCGTGCACGCCGCGAAACCGCACGCGGTGGTGCTGGCGCGGTTCATGCAGATCCTGCCCGCCGAGTTCTGCGCGGCGTTCTCCGGGCGGACGTTGAACATCCACCACAGCTTCCTGCCTTCGTTCGTCGGCGCGCAGCCCTACCGGCAAGCGCACGCGCGCGGCGTGAAGCTCGTGGGCGCGACCTGTCACTACGTCACGGCCGAACTCGACGCGGGCCCGATCATCGAACAGGACGTCATCCGGGTCGACCACCGCGACTCGGTCGCGGACATGGTGCGCAAGGGCCGGGACATCGAGAAGGTCGTGCTGGCGCGCGGCCTGCGCTGGCACCTGGAAGACCGGGTGTTGTTGCACTCCAGCCATACTGTGATCTTCTGATCCTCCCGTCGTCGTAGGCTCCCCTGATGGCCGTTTCCCTCGCCGACATCGCGGCACTGCGCGAGCACCGCGCGGCAGGCCGCGACCTCGCCGGGGTCATCCTGGTCGGCCTCGACCTGACCTCAGTCGAGGACGACCTGCTGCTGCGCACCAAACTCGACGGCGCACTGCTGCTCGGTTGCCGGTTGACCCCGGCGAGTCACGCCCGCGCCGACGCGGCAGGCGCGCTGCTGTTCCCGGACATCCCCGATCTGCCGTACCGGGTGTACCGGAGTTCGCTGTACAGCCCCGCCGAACTGTTCGACGGCTTCGACGCCGACCGGCCCGCCTCCTACACGGACACCCTCGACGCGCGTGTCTACCAGCACGTGCGCGCGTGCGGCACGCATCCGGAACCGTTGCCCGCGCTGGCACAGCGGCTGCACGACCACAGCATCACCGAGGCGCTCGACGAGGTGCTGGCGGTCAGCCCGCACCCGGTCGCGGTCATGGGTGGCCACGACCTGCCGCGCGACTCGGCCGGCTACGGCCGCGCGGTCGCCCTCGGCCAGGCCCTCGGCGCGAGCGCCACCGGCTTCACCGTGCTCACCGGCGGCGGTCCAGGAGCCATGGAGGCCGTACCCCTCGGTGTCCGGCTCGCCGGCGTCGACCCCGGCGAGGCCCTGCGCATCCTGTCGAGCGCGCCACGGTTCGACAATGGTTCGTCCACTGTGGACCATGAGTCGATCGGCAGGTGGCTCCGCGCAGGGCTGCGCCTGGATCTGCCGCGCTTTCCGATTCCGCGTACGATCGGCATTCCCACCTGGTTCTACGGTCATGAACCTCCCAACTGCGCCTGTGAACTGCACGCCAAATACTTCGCCAATTCGGTGCGCGAGGACGGCCTGCTGAACGTGGCGACCGGCGGCGTCGTGTACACGCCCGGCAGCGCCGGCACCGTTCAGGAGGTCTTCCAGGACTACACCAAGAACCACTATGGGTCGCTGGGCCCGGCAGCGCCCATGGTGTTTCTCGGCAAGGACTTCTGGTCCAACGAAGTCCCCGCCGCGCCGCTCGTCCAGCAACTCGCGCACGGGCGCCCGAGCGAACGCTGGCTGCTGGTGACCGACGACATCGGCGAAGCCGTCGCACTGCTCGACGACTACGCCGCCCAAGCAATCTAACGCATTGTCAAACCGCCGCCGGAAGTTATCCACAGCCCCAAAATTCATCCACAGGCACGCGATTCCGGTTTTGCGGTCGGTTTTTCGCCGACTAGGCTGGACGCGGGGTCGTCCCCCCGGGATGGGTGGGGGCTGCCCTGAGGGCGGTTGGTTTTTCCGGCCTGCGGCGGGGTTTTTGGCTTGGTTGGTCGGTTATTGGCGGTGGGGCGGGCGGCGGTCCTGCCAGCGTTCGCAGGATTCCAGTTGGGCGGCAAGGGAAATCAGCAGCTCTTCGCTGTCGGCCGGGCCGAGCAGTTGGGCGCCGAGCGGGAGGCCGTCGTCGGTTGTGCCGGCGGGAACGTTGATGGCGGGCCAGCCGAGGGTGTTCCACGGCCACGCGTAAGGGCAGGCCCGCACCATGGCCTTGGACAGGCCGTCGGCGTCTAGTTCGGCCATGGCGCCGATTTTCGGGGGCGGGGTCGCGGTGGTGGGCGTGAGCACCACGTCGACGGCGTCGAAGACTTGCGCGGCGCTGCGTTGGAAGAAGCCGATGGTGTGGCGGGAGAAGCCGAGCAGGTGCCTGCCGAACAGCCTGCCGTTGCGGATGTTGGCTCGGGTTCGCGGGTCGAGCAGCGTTTCGTCGGGGATGCGGGCGGTCCATTGGTGCAGGCCCGCGGTTGATCTGGGCAGGAAGTTCAGGCCGACGAGGCCGTAGTCGGGTTGGGCGGCGTGCACCGAGTGGCCGAGGTCGGCGAGGACGCCCGCGACGCGTTCGACGGCGGTGCGGACCTGCGGGTCGAGTTGGGTTCTGTAGCCGCTGAACGGGGCGCGCAGGGCGAGCGCGATGCGCAGCCTGCCGGGGTCGCGGCGGGCTGCGGTGCGGAACGGCGCGTCGGGCCGGGCGGCGAGGACGTCGAGCAGCAGGGCCGCGTCCTCGACGGTGCGGGCAAGCGGGCCGGATGTGGTGATGCCGTAGAACAGTTCGCGCGCGGGTAACGGGGAGATGCGGTCGCGTTGGGGTTTGATGCCGACCAGGTTGGTCCAGGCGCCGGGGATGCGGACCGAGCCTGCGCCGTCGGAGCCGATCGCGATCGGGACGACGCCTGCCGCGACCGCCGCTGCCGCGCCGCCGGAGGAGCCGCCGGGGGTGTGGTCGAGGTGCCAGGGGTTGCGGGTGGCGCCGAACGCCGCCCCTTCGGTGAACGGCCATTGGCCGAGTTCGGGGGTGTTGGTCTTGCCGACGATGACCGCGCCTGCCTGCTTGAGCAGCCGGACGAGTTCGCAGTCGGCGGTGGCGGGCGGGAAGTCGCCCGCGCAGCCGAACGCGGTGGGTTCGCCTGCCAGGTCGATGTCGTCCTTGATGGCGAGCGGGAGGCCGAGCAACGGTGCGCGGTGTCCTTGCGCCAGTTTGTGGTCGGCGTCGGCGGCCGCGGCCAGGGCTTCGGTGGCGCGGACGCGGCGGAAGGCGTTGAGGGTGGGTTGGGTTCGGTCGATCCGGTTGAGCACTTCAGTGGTGAGCTCGACTGAGCTGACCGCGCCGTCGGCGAGCAGATCGACGAGTCGGCCCGCGCTGGAATCCAGCAGCGGGCCGATCTCGGCGGCCGGTTGGGCCGATGCCATCGCACACCCCACAAACGTGAGATTGATTCGCAGTTCGGGTGTGCTGACCGTAACAGGAAAGTGGCTGGTCAGGCCACTGCCCGCAGCCGCACGACCGGTTCGGGCCGCGCTTCGCCGAGGGCGTTGCGGTAGATCGCGTCGAACGCGTCCAGGCTGGCACCGAGGTCGTGCGCGGCGATCATCCGCCTGCTCCCCGCGCCCAGCCGGGCCACCGTTTCCGGAGTGTCGAGCACCGCGCCGAGTGCCTTGGCCAGGCCCGCGATGTCGCCGGGTTCGAACAGCCACCCGTTGTCGCCCGGACTGACCAGGTGCGGCAGCGCGACCGCGTTCGCGGCGACGACCGGCTTGCCGGCGGCCATCGCCTCCATGGTGGCCAGGCTCTGCAGTTCGGCGATGCCGGGCATGCAGAACACCGAACTCCGCCGGTAGGCCGCGCGCAGTTCCTCGTCGTCGACGTGGCCGCGGAATCGGACTCGATCTGTCACGCCCAGGTAGCCCGCCAGCGTTTCCAGGTCGGTGCGGCACGAGCCGTCGCCGACGATCTCCGCGTGAACGGACTTCGGCAGCAACGCCATGGCGCGCAACAGTTCGTGCACGTGCTTCTCCGCGTCGAGCCTGCCGACGAACAGCACGGTCGGCGTGCCGGTCGATGACCCGGCGGGCGAGGCGAAGCGGTCCAGGTCGACGCCGCAGGACCTGGCCACCGCGTCGGTGAGACCGGCCTTGGTGACCAGCATCTGCGCGGCGGTCGGGGTCGGCGCGGTGACCACGCGCGCGGCGCCGAACACCTTGGCCAGGTCGCGCCAGGCGAGCCGGGCCGCCAGCTGCCGGAACCAGCCGGGCACCTTGACGTAGTCGAACAGGTTCTCCGGCATGAAGTGGTTGGTCGCGACGACCGGGATCTCCCGGCGGGTGGCGTTGCGGACCAGCGCCCTGCCGACCACGAAGTGCGCCTGGACGTGCACCAGGTCGGGTTCGATCTCGTCGAGCAGCGCGGCGGTCGCGGCCTTCACCTGCCAGGGCAGGCAGATCCGGAACGTGGGGTGGTAGGGCGTGCGGCGCGAGCGCAGCCGGTGCACGGTGATCCCGTCCAGCTCTTCGGTGTACGCCGGTCCGGTGGCCGACGGGCAGATCACGTGCACGTCGTGGCCGCGCCCGGCCAGGCCGGTGGCGAGCTGGTGGGCGAAGCGGGCCGCCCCGTTGACATCGGGCGGGAACGTGTCCGCTCCGATGACCAGTTTGAGCTGCGTGCGGTAACCGCTGATGACGTCCACCTGGTACTCCCTGGTTGCGAAAATGTTGGTGTTGCTGGGTTTGCGCAGCGCCAGCGCGACGATGCCGGCCACGGCCAGCACGGCGCAGGCGAGTTCCCCGATGATCACGACGGGGCCGACCTGGCCTGCCTCGCCGAAGCAGATCGCGCCGACCAGCACCCCCATGAGCGGGTCGACGACGGACTGGCAGGCGACCACGGTGTCCGGTCGCCCACTGGCGTGCGCCTGCTGCACGAACCAGGCACCGGCCGCGACCGCGATCGGGATGCCGATCACCCAGCCGACGCCGATACCGCCGATGTCGGCGGAGCGGATGTGTTCGGAGACGACCCTGGTCAGCACGGACACGAGTCCGAAGCAGACACCGGCAGCGGCCGCGAGGGCCGGGGCGCGCAGCCAGCCCTTGGCGCGCATGCCGGTCACGCCGAGCAGCAGCACGATGCCCGCGGTTGCCAGGCTGATGCGCAGTTCGACGCCGGGCTGCTGGCTGCCCTGGTCGGCGCCGCCCGCGGCGAGGACCACGAACATGCCGACGCCCATGGTGCTGGCCAACGTGGCGAACAGGGTCGGTGCGGTGAGTCGTTCGCGGCGGCTGGCGACCGCGAGCAGGACGGTGATGCCGATCGCGAGTACGCCGATGGGCTGCACGACGACCAGCGGTGCCATGGACAGCGCGAGCACGTGGAACAGGGCGCCGCCGCTGGTGGCGAGCAGGCCGAACAGCCACTGCCGGTCGGTGGTGAGGCGGCGCAGCTGGCGCCAGCTCAGCCCTTTGCCGGGACCGGTCGGTGACGCGGTGGAGACCGCGTGCACTGCGCCGTTCTGGAGGCTGGCGGCGAGGCCGTAGCAGCAGGCGGCGATGCAGGAGAGCACGATGCCGAGCGCGATCATGACCGCACCAACCCATCTGTTGAAGAGGAGGCGATCGCGCGGGCCGAGCGGCCGATGATCGCGATGGTGGCGATGTCGGCCACCAGGAGCAGGCGTTCCACCAGGCCGCGCGGGAGGACGGTGCCGATCAGGTCGGCGTGCGGGAAGCCGGGGAACACCAGCGGGATATGGCTGAGCAGGAAGGCGATGCCGACCAGCCCGGACAACAACGCCAGTGGACGTCTGCCCAGCGAGACGGCCGCGATCGGGACGGCGATGAAGAACAGAGCCGCCGCGTAGCGGTGCAGCACGGTGGCTTCGTCCGGCGCGGTGCCGAGCGCGTTGGTGGGGAAGACCACCGAGGCGAACAGTCCGACGCACCCCAGGACCAGGGCGATCTTGGTGGTCGGCGGGACCCGCCAGCCCGCGAGCCCCAGCCGGGCCGGCAGCACGGCGGTGGCCAGGGCGAGCGCGATGGTGCTCAACGCGAGGAAGGCACCGCCGCCGGGCACGGACACGTAGTCGCTGACCGTGGTGTGCAACGGGTCGAGTCGACCGATGGACACCAGGTGCAGGTAGATCATCGGCAGCACGGTGAGCGCGAGCGCCGCACTGCTGATCTTGGCCAGTGCGGCGGTGAGCCGGCCGGACCTGGTGGTCGGGGCGCCGACCTCGCTGATCTCGAACACGATCTCAGCCTGCTGGCGCGGCCAAGATCAAACCATGGGGTAATCCCCTCAGACGGCCCTGGTGTTTCCCCTACCCCGACTCCGGGGCTCGGGGTACTCCCTGAGGCCGGTCAGCCGATGACGCGGCCGAGCCCGTCGATCACTTCGGCCGAGGGCAACTTGGTCAGTACTTCGCCGGGCATCAGCAGTTTGCTGTGCCGGACGCCGCTGCCGACGACGACTTCGGGCGCGGCGGCGACCGCGCTGTCGATCAGCAGCGGCCAGTCGGCGGGGAGGCCGAGCGGGGTGATGCCGCCGTAGGCCATGCCGGTGCGTTGCACCGCGTCGTCCATCGGCGCGAAGGATGCCTTGCGCACGTCGAGGCGCTTGCGCACGACGCCGTTCACGTCGGCGCGGGTGGTGGCGAGGATGACGCAGGCCGCGTACCGGGTGTCACCGCCGCGCTTGCCCGCGACCACGACGCAGTTGGCGGACGCGTCGAGCGGGGAGCCGTAGGTCGCGCAGAATTCCGCGGTGTCCGCCAGCTCCGGGTCGATCTCGGCGACTCCGCAGCGGGCGGCCTCGGCCGGGTCGAGCGCGGCGAGCGCGGCCACGACCGGTTCAGCGAGGAGGTCGGCGCGGGTTGACGCGGGTACGACGGTCAGGCTGCCAGCGACGGTCCACATGCCGCCATCCTGCCAGCGGTCACCACTGGGAGCCGCGCTGTATCTCCGCCAGCTTGGGCTTCACGTCCACGATGTAGACGAGAACCGTGACAAGCCCGGCAATCCAGAAGATCAGCGTGAAGTCATAGAAATTGAACACGGCGCAGGCAACCGTGCCGGCCCCGGTCAACGCCAGCCAGAACGGTTTGGTGCGTTTGTTCGCCGCGGTGTAGGCCTCGCCGCGCTGCAACGCGGCATGGATGAACGCGAACAGGCCGACCGGGACGGCAGCCCAGTTCAGGATTAGTTCAATCCACTCGTCGACGCGCACAACTACAGCGTACGACGAATACGAACGACCCCGGTGCGCGGTCGGCACCGGGGTCGTTCGTATTGCTGATTCCGGGAAGGTCAGCTCTCCGCGCCGTCGGTCTCCTCGGCGGCCTTGCGGGTGCTGGCGGCCTTGCCGGTGGAGCCGTTGGCGGCCTTGCGCACGTTGTTGGTGCGGTTGGCGGCCTTGCGGGTGGTGCTGCGGACCTCGTGCGCGGCCTGGGCGCCTGCCTCGTGCACGGCGTCGGCGGTGTCGTCGGCGAGCTCGATGACCTCGCGGGCGGCCTTCTCACCGGTGGAGCGGGTGCGGCGGACGACCTTGCCGAGCACCTCGTCGGCCAGCTCGCGGGCGTCGCCAACGGCACTCTCGGCGCGCTGCTGCGCGGTCTCGACGGCCTGGTCCAGCTGGTCGATGGCGCGCTTGAACTGCGGCTGGGTGCGCAGCTTCTCCACGGCCTTCTCGCCCTGCTCGGCCAGGTGCTGGTAGAGCTTGACCGCCGCGTCGGCGTATTCGTCGACGAGCTTGCGCAGCTCGGCCGGGTCCAGCTTCTCGCGGAGGCTGGTGACGTCGGTGGGCAGTTCGTCAACGGCGGAACGGGCGGCCTCGGCACGCTCGGTCAGCTGCTCGCGGGTCTTGTTGACCGCGTCGACGACGGCCTGGGTGGCCAGGTCACCGGCGCCGATGGCGGCCAGCAGCGGGGTGCGGACCTGGTCGAACGCGTTGGTCACCGCGACCCGAGCCTGCTCGCCAGCCTTGCGCACGTCCTCGATGGTGGGCACAGTGGGCATGTTGATCACTCCTTCGGGTTCGGGGTCCGTTCCACGGGTTGGTCACCGTCCACATCGGACCCCTCCACTGTGGACTGTGTAGTGGCGTTGGTGCGCCGGAAAGTCTCGTACACGTCGAGCAGCACCTGCTTCTGCCGCTCGGTGAGCGCGGTATCGACAAGCACCGCGTCGACCACCGGACCGCCGACGGGCGCATCCAGAATTCCGGCCTGGACGTACAGCGCCTCGGCGGAGATCCGCAGCCCCTTGGCAATCTGCTGGAGGATCTCGGCGCTCGGCTTGCGCAGGCCGCGCTCGATCTGACTCAGGTACGGATTGGACACTCCGGCCAGCTTGGACAGCTGGCGCAACGAGATCTGCGCGCTGCTGCGCTGTTGCCGGATGTACTCGCCGATGTCGCGGCCGAGTCCGGCGACCATCTCGATGGGGTTGTTGCGCTCGTTCTCTTCATCCATCGCCGGTCACCTCCTGACCCGTTCTCGCTCTTGCCATACCGACGGTACGCCGGGGTGCTAGCTATTGCAAGCGGGGTGCTTGCGCGAACGGGTGTGTTCCGTACCACGACCGGCGGACGGGCTACTCCGCCTTCGCCGCGAGGCCGTCCAGCAGGATGTCCAGGCCGAATTCGAAGCGTTCGCGCGCCGTGCCTTCGTTGAACAGCTCGTGCACCGCGACCGTGTGCGGAAAGGCGTGCTCCGGCAGCGCCGCCAGGTACGCGTTCAGCTCCTCGGCCCTGCGCTTGGTCTCCGGACGGTCGGCGAGGCCACCGCGCCACTCGCTGGATTCCTGCGCGAACGCCTTCACGTACATGCCGACCACATCGCAGCCGAACGCCGCGTGCCGCACGGAAAGGCCGCCCGCGCGGAGCAACGCGAGCATGACCTCGCCGAGCCGAAGCAGGTTCGGCCCGGCCGGGATCATGATCGCCATCACCACCCTGGCGATGCCCGGATAGCGCACCAGTGCGGCGAACTGGGCGGAGAGCAGGTCCTTGAGCTGGGCACGCCACGCCGCCGGGTCCACTTCGGGCAGTGGGATCTCGCCCAGCACCCGGTCGGCCATCAGTTCGTGCAGCTCCTCCTTGTTGCTGACGTGCGCGTAGAGCGAGGCCGGCCCGGTGTCCAGGCCCTGGGCGACCCGTCGCATGGTCACCGCCTCGATGCCCTCCTCGGCGAGCACCGCGAGCGCGGTGTCGACGATCAGCTCCTGGGTGAGCGGCACGCGAGCCGGCTTGCGCTGGTTGGAGCGCTGCCACGGGGGCCGGGGCTGGTTGTCCTCCACCGGCGGAACCTTACTTGACCCGAACACCGTTCGCGAGTAGAACACTGTTCGTGTCACGAACGGCGTTCGTCTCACGAACAGTGTTCGAAACTATCGAGGAGTGGTGGTCATGACAGACACGCGGATTTCCGTTCTCGTCGTCGGCGCCGGACTGGCCGGACTGGCCGCGGCGACGTATCTCGGCCTGCACGGCGTCCGGGCGTTGCTGGTCGAACGGCACCAGGACCTGTCCAACCAGCCGAAGGCGCGCGGGCAGTTCCCGTCGACCATGGAGGCACTGGGCGTGGCCGGACTCGCCGACGAGTTCCGCGCGGCGACCGACCCCGGCGGACTGTCGATCTACATCGCGGCGAGCGTGTCCGGCCCGGTGTTCACCGAGATCATCGGTATGGACCTACCGGACGTCAGCCAGTTGAGCACCGGCGGGTGGGCCGACGTCAGCCAGGAGCGAGCGGAGCGGATCCTGGCGCGCCGGGCCCGCGAACTCGGCGCCGAACTCCGGTTCGGCACCACGGTCGAATCACTGAGCCAGGACGACACCGAGGTCACCGTGATGCTGCGCGACCTGGCGACCGGCGAGCCCAGCACCGTCCGGGCGGACTACCTGGTCGCCGCGGACGGGCACGTCAGCCCGATCCGGACCGCGCTCGGCATCGGCACGCACGGCAGGGGCGTGCTCGGGGAGTCCGCGGGCACGCTGTTCGACGCCGACCTGAGCAGCGTGATCACCACCCGCACCGCCTTGTACAACCTGCAGAACCCGGACCTGCCCGGTGGCGGCGGCGCGGTGGTCACCACCGATCTGCCCGGGCGCTACGTGCTCAACACCGGGCTGGAGAACGGCGCGCTGCCGAGTCCGGAACGGTGGATCGAGCTGATCCGGATCGCCACCGGCATGCCCGGTCTGGCCCCGCGACTCGTGCCGAGCGCGGACCGGATCTTCCAGGTGTCGCACCGGATAGCCGACCGGTTCAGCGACGGCCGGGTGTTCCTGGTCGGCGACGCGGGCAAGGTGATGCCGCCGACCGGTGGCGGCGGTGGCAACGTGGCGATCCTGGACAGTTTCCACCTGGCCTGGAAGCTCGCCATGGTGGTGCGCGGCGAGGCCGGACCGGGGTTGCTGGCCAGCCACGATCCGGAACGCAGGCCGTACGCGGACGTGATCGCGGGCCAGCAGTACGCCGCCTACGTCGTGCGGCACGCGCCGCAGCGCCGCGACGGCACCGAGGACGCGCCGCTGGCACCGGTGTCCACGGTGTTCTTCGGCTACCGCAACCTCAGCGGCGCGGTAGCGCTGGAACCGGACGACGACGGCGCGCAGTGGGAGAACCCGGAACAACCGACCGGACGGCCCGGTTCGCGCGCCCCGCACGTACGGCTGCGCAGAGACGGCACCACACTGTCCACAACGGACTTTTTTGGTCTCGGCTTCACGCTGCTCGCGGGCGCCGGTGGCCAGGACTGGCTGGCGGTTCTGGAAAAGGTCACGGCGCGGCTCGGCATTCGGTGCAGCGGTTACGTCATCGACGAGGAAGCCGACATCGACGGCGCGTTCGGCGCGCGGTACGGCATCGGTACGGCGGGCGCGACGCTGGTCCGGCCGGATGGCGTGATCGCGTGGCGGGCCAGCGGATCCGGTGACGTGGACCAGCTCGAGTCCGCGCTGCGCACGATCCTGGACCGGCCACGCCTTGACTGACTCGCTCCCCGGCCTGCCCCTGCTTGACGGGCCAGACCGGGGAAAAGGTTGTTGAGGTTACTTTTCGGGGTTGGCGTGCTGACCGGGGGCGGGCTTGGCGGCCCTGCGCAGGACACGGCGGAGTTGGATGATGCGGCCGTAGCCGGGGATCGCCACGAGCAGGATTCCGCCGATCGCGGCGAGCAGCATAGCGACGCCGAGGGAGAGGTGCCAGTGGGCACCGAAGAAGCCGACGTCGACGGTCTGGCTGTTCTCGATGATGAACACGAGCAGCGCGAGCAGGACGATGGCGGCGACGGTGATGCCGACCCAGAGGCCGCTGATCTTGGTCCGGCGGACCTTCTGGTACTGCTGGGTCACCTGCGCGTTCGCCGGCTTCGCGGGCGCGGCCTGCTCGGGGGGCGGGCCTGCCTGTTCGGGGACGGTGGGCGTCGACGGCGACTGGACCGCGAACCGGTCGGTGTCGGGGGCCTCGGGAACGGCCTTGGTGCGGTCCGAGGCGTCCGAGCCGCGTTGGTCGGTCATGGCGATCACCTGTCTCTACCTGTTGTTACTGCGGTTACCCCTAAGAGTGTGGTCGGTTTGTGGTCGTCATGGTGACCTGCGACACGTTTGGGTGATCGATCGTGTTGCGCGTTTCGCAATCCCCGAGTCCGGGCAGCCGGCGGCGGCCCCGCGACCAGCGTCCGGCCTGCGGAAGGCGGCCTGAGCAGGGGCTTGACTGAAGTACTGTCGGGCGAGCAGCAGCGGTGGATGCGAAGGAGGAGCCGTGGCGCCGAACAGTCAGGACGCCGGGGTCATCGCGATCGTCCGGTTGCGGGCCAACGAGCCCGCCGACGAGGTCCTGGACCATCTGGTCGCGGGCGGCATCACGGCGGTCGAGGTCACCCTTCCGTCGCCGGGCAGCACGGCGGCGGTGCGCCGCTGGCGGAGCCGCCCGGACGTGCGGATCGGCGTGGGCACGGTGATCACGGCCGAGGACGCGGAGCGCTCCATCGAGGCCGGCGCGCAGTTCCTGGTCACGCCGACGACGACGCTGCCGGTGCTGAAGGTGGCGGCGCAGGCCCGCATCCCGGTGGCGTGCGGCGCGCTGACACCGACCGAGATCCAGCTGGCCTGGGATTCGGGTGCCTGGACGGTGAAGGTTTTCCCGATCGACGCGATGGGCGGCGCCCGCTACATCCGCAACCTGAAGGGCCCGTTGCCGGACATTCCGCTGGTGCCGACGGGCGGCGTGAGCGTGGCGACGACCACCGAGTACGCCGAGGTCGGCTGCGTCGGGGTCGGGATCGGCAGTGCGCTGGTCGACGAGGCGACGGTGGCCGAGGGGGCCTGGGACCGGTTGACCGAGCGTGCGTCGGCATTCGTCGCGGCGTGGGAGAAGGGGCTGAGCGCCCGCGCCTGAGCCGATTGGTCCGTTGCAGATGATCGAGGAGTTGGGGCGGGGATGAACGTCGACGTGCTCACCACGGGCGAGGCGCTGGCCGCGTTGCGCTCGACCGGGCCGGTCCGGTTGGCCAACGAGCTCGGGCTTTCCGTTGCCGGGGCCGAGTTGAACGTGGCCATCGGCCTGTCCCGGCTCGGTCATGCCGCGCGCTGGTGCGGTGTGCTGGGTGAGGACCAGTTCGGCGCGCTGATCCTGCGCACGCTGCGCGCCGAGGGCGTTGACGTGAGCGCGGTGCGCCGGCTGGCGGCGCCGACCGGAATCATCGTGTTCGAGCCGATGGTGGCCGGGGTGACCAGGGTCGACTACCACCGCACCGCGTCGGCCGGTTCGCGGCTTTCCACCGCCGATGTGCTTGGCGCATATGAACAACGGCCGCGGATTCTGCACGTCACCGGGATCACGCCCGCGTTGAGCGAGAGCGCCGCGGACGCGATCCGGCAGGGTGTCGTGCGCGCGCACACCGACGGCGTGACCGTGTGCCTGGACGTGAACCATCGCTCGCGGTTGTGGTCGACCGAGCAGGCCAGGGCAACGCTCGGACCGCTTGTGTCCGATGTGGACATCATCGTCGCTTCGGACGACGAGCTGACGCTGGTGACGCCGCCGGACCTGAACGGTGAGGCCGAGCAGGTGGACTGGTTGCACGGCAAGGGAGTCGGGCAGGTCGTGGTCAAGCGCGGCGCGGACGGCGCGAGTGCCTACCTGGCTGGGGAATCCGTCGTGCATCAGGCCGCGCGCACGGTGATCGCGGTGGACACGGTCGGTGCCGGGGACGCGTTCGTCGCCGGGTACCTCTCCGGTGTGCTGGACGGTCTCGCGGTGCCGGATCGGCTGCTGCGTGCGGTGACGGTCGCCGGGTTCGCGGTGTCGACCGTCGGCGACTGGGCCGGGCTGCCGACCCGCGACGAACTGCACCTGCTGGACGCCGCGCCGGGTTCAGCGGTCCGCTGAACCCGGCGCGACAGGCAACCCGTTATTCGGTACGCAGTGCGGACAGTCGCATCGCGCTGCGCAATGCCGGGAGGGTCGCTGCGGTCACCAGGAGCACCAGCACCAGCGCGGCCCCGGCGAAGATGCCGATCGTCGACCAGTCCATCTGTAGTTGCAGGCTGGTCATCCGCATGACCAGCGCGGCGAGCCCGATGCCGGTGCCGACCGCGACGAGCACCGCGAGCACCACCGGAACCGCGGTCTGCCACAGCAACGAGCGGGCCAGCGCCGAGCGGGGCACGCCGGCCGCGGCGAGCACGGCGAGCGGGCGACGGCGTTCGCGGACCTGCTCCAACGCGAGCACCAGCATGCTGACCCCGGCCAGCAGCAGGGTGAACAGCGAACCGCCGAGCAGTGCGCTGCGGATGGTCACGAACGTCTTCTGGTCGGCGTTGAGCGCGTCACCTCCGCTGACCGAGGTGACGTCGACCTGCCAGGTGAGGTCGGCCAGCCCGTTGGCGATCTGGTCGGTCGCGCTGACCTGGTTGGGATCGGTCGCCACCCACACCGTCACGGTCCGGTCCACCGGCAGGTTCAACTTCGCCGCCGCGCCCGGAGTGAGCAGCACGCCGTCGCTGAGGTAGGGCCCGTTGAAGAACGTGTTGTTCTGCAGCGGTATCGGGACAAGGTTGTCCGGCACCCGGTACGTGCCGACGACCTTCGGTTTGTCGGGCGTCGCGTCGCTGTAGGAGACCATGTTCAGCACGTCGCCCGACTTGACCGACCCCGGGTCGTCCGGATAGCTGGGCGCGAACCCGTCGCCGTCGGCACAGTTGCGCACGTGCACCAGGTTGGTGATGGTCGAGCAGGGCGCGATGGTGATCTCGGAGTACATCGGGTCGGACCCGTTCTTCACCGTGGTGCTGACCACGTCGACCATCTGGAGGGTTTCGACCTGCTTGGCCGCCGGGACCTTCGCCAGGTCGGCGGTGACCTGATCGAGCGCGGGCACCGTGGAGCGCACCTGCACCCAGCCGCCGGTACCGCGCGCGGCCTGCTCGCTGGGCACGTTGTACCGGTTGGCGGCCGCGAACAGCATGAGCTGCAACGCGATCGCACCGGCGAGCACGACGGCGACGCCCCCGACAACGCGCGCAGGCGTGCCGCTGTCCAACTGGAGCCTGCGGATCGCCAACTGCCAGGACGGCGCCCCGCCCGCCGCCTTGCTGATGACGCGTTCCAGCAGCCACGGCAGGATCGCGGGCACGCCGATCAGCAGCGCGGACGCGCCGACCGCGACCAGCCCGACCCACGCGTTGGAGGCGTGCCCGCTACCGGGTTTGGCGACGAACAGCAGGACGACGCCGACCACGATGAGCCCGAGCCGCCACCACACCCGTCGCCGGACCGGCTTGCCACCGCGAACCACGCCGAGCGGTTCGATGATGGTGCGGCGCATCGCGAACAGCACGGTGCTGATCGTCAGCACCGGTACCAGCAGGACGACCAGCACGATGAGCGGCCAGGACGGCGTCACGTCGTCGGTGAAGGTGCTCCAGCCCAGCACCTCGATGCTGGGTGCCAACTGCCGGACCCCGAGGAACAGCAACGCCCCGAGCACCAGGCCGGTGCCCGCGCTGACCAGTGATTCGGCCGCGGCGATCCGCCGCACCTGCCAGTTGCCCGCGCCGACCAGGCGCAGCGCGGCCAGTCGCCGATCCCGTTGCGCGCCTGCGATTCGGCTGCTCACCGACACGAAGATGAAGATCGGGATGAGCAGCGCGACCGCGCCGATGATGGCCAGGACCAGCAGGGTCGGGTCGATTTGGTGCGATGGCGGCGCCTTGCCGAACTGGTAGACGTTCATCACGCCGAGCGAGCTGCCCTCGCCTTCGGGCAACGGTCCGGTACCGGCGTAGAAGGTCAGATCGTTCGGTCCGCGCAGACCGGGTTCGCTGATGGTGCCGACGACCTGCTGCGGGAACCGGGCGCGCAGGTCCGCGCCCGCTTCCGAGTTGAGCAGGTCGCGCAGAGCGGGCGAGACCACGATCTGGTTCGGTCCGGGCAGGCTGGCAATGCCCGGCGGGACGGGCGAGTTGGCGCCCGTGCCGTGCAGGTAGTAGCCGCTGATCGTGTTGCCCTGGAAGGGTGCGTCGTTCTGGATGAACTGAGTCGGGCTGACCCCGGCGATCACGGACACGTCCCGGTCGCCCGCGTTGGAGCGCGCGTCCCGGTTGGACATGATGTGGCCGACCGAAGCGAACAACAACAGCACGGCGACGGCCAGGCCGATGCCGATCGTGCCGAGTATGACGCGCATCCAGGAGGTCCGGCCGCCTCCGACTGCCAGCCGGACCCCGAGGGCGAAATCGCGCGGCCAACTGTTGCGTTCGACAGGAGTGCCTACTGGAGTGCCCGGCGGGGAAACCGTCGCGGTCACCGGCTGAGTTCCATTTCTCGCGTTCGGCCATCGCGCACGATGACCTCGCGGTCGGAGTAGGCGGCGACCCTGGCTTCGTGGGTGACCAGCACGACCGCCGCGCTGGTTTCCTTGGCTGCGGCGACCAGCAGGCCCATCACGCGCTCGCCGTTGAGCGAGTCGAGCGCGCCGGTCGGCTCGTCGGCGAAGATCACCTTCGGTCCGGTGACCAGCGCCCTGGCCACGGCGACCCGCTGCCCCTGTCCACCGGACACGTCACCCGGCCGTTTGGCCGCGACATCGGTGACTTCCAGCCGGTCCAGCCATTCGCTCGCGGCGGCTTCGGCCGGACGCCGGGCCAGACCGGCCAGGCGCAGCGGCAGGGTCACGTTCTCCAGGCAGGTCAGCTCGGGCACCAACTGGCCGAACTGGAACACGAAGCCGAAGTCCTTGCGCCGCAACGCGCTGCGCTGGGTGTCGGACATCGACCCGATCTCGGTGCCCGCGTAGTGCACGGTGCCGCTGTCCGGGGTGATGATCCCGGCCAGGCAGTGCAGCAGCGTGGACTTGCCCGACCCGGACGAGCCCATCACCGCGACCACTTCGCCCGGGTAGATGGACAGGTTGGCGTGGTCGAGCGCGGCGGTGGGACCGAAGGACTTGCTCAGCTCGGTGCCGCTCAGCAATGCCTGCGGCTCCTGACCCCCGGTCCGCGTTCCGTAGGCGGATGGCGTGGACACGCTCATGCTTCCCCTCCCTGTGACAGTTTCCGTGCGAGTTGGTCGAGGCGGGCGGCGGTCAGTTCCAGCCAGCGCAGGTCCGCCTCGAGGTGGAAGAGGGCGTGGTCGCAGATGAGCGCGTCGGCGAGGTCGCCGTCGGTCTTGCGCTTGGTCAGCTCACGCATGACCTGGAGGTGCTCGGCGCGCTGGATGTCCAGGATGTCGGCGGCGTCGCGGCCGGACAGCAGCGCGAGCACGACCTTGGTGTAGAGGGTGTTCTGGAGGTACGCGACCGGCTTCTCCGGCGTGTGCAACCAGGTTTCGACGTCGGTGACGCCCGCGTCGGTGATGGTGTACCGCTTGCGGTCCGGCCCGTCGCCGGACTCGACCCCGGTCACCTCCACGAGGCCGTTCTTCAACAGCCGGGACAGCGTCGAATAGACCTGTCCGTAGTGCAGTGGGCGGTCCTGACCGAACCGCTCGTCGTAGGTCCGCTTGAGGTCGTACCCGTGCCGGGGTCCGGCCTCCAGGAGCCCCAGCAGGGTGTGGCTGATCGACATGACGGCGACTATACACGAGGGGTATACACCCCGTGTATAGGATCATTTTCGCAGCTCAGAGGCTTTTAGCAGGCGCAGAGGCAGAACGGGTGGCCGACAGGGTCGGCGTAGACCCGGAAGGTCGGATGGCCCTCCGACACGTCCAGGATGGTGGCCCCGAGCGCGAGCACGCGGGCCTGTTCGGCATCCAGATCGGCGACTTTGACGTCCAGGTGGAACTGCTGCGGCACGGCCGGGTCCGGCCACGTCGGCCGCTGGTACTCGTCCGCGCGCTGGAACTCCAGGGTCAGGCCGCCGTTCGGATTGCGCAGTTCCGCCCACCGGCCCTCGTAGGTCAGGACGGGCGGTTCGGGCCAGCGCAGCAACGCGACGTAGAACTCGGCGAGCGCGGCCGGATCGGGGCAGTCGAGCACGACCGCCGCACTCAACGGAGCTCGGACGGACGCCTGTGACGTGGTCATCATGACCTCCATAACCGGTAAACAGATGACAGTGGTTTGCCAAGGCAGTCAACGTAATTCCCCCAGCGGTGGTACAGCAAGGCCAGGACTTGCCTACAGTGGTGAGGTGACTGGCCTGGTCGCCGGCGCGCACGCCGGCCAGGAATCCGGATGGCAGCCTGTTTACCGACCCCCCACCGGGGGCCCGCCGCAATCGGCGCCGCCCAGCGAGCTCGACCAGGACGTTGACCTGGTCCTCGCCTTCCTGAACACGCTCGATGTCGAAGCAGGAACGGATCTACTGAGCACCGACTCGGACTGGCTGGCCTGGGCCCGCAGACCCGGGCTCGGCGAACCCGGCGAACGGGCGCACGCCCTCCAGGTTCGCGACGCGTTGCGCGACTGCATCATCGACCGCGCACACCCGCTCGGCCTCGGCTCCGCACCGAGCCTGCTGGACCAGGCCGCCGTGCACGTGGAACTGGCCGAGGGCGTGCCGGTTCTGGTGGGCAGCGACGCGGTCGGTTCGGTGCTCGCCGCGAGCATCCGGCTCGCCGTGCTTGGCCAGTGGGACCGGCTGAAGATCTGTGCCGCCGGGGAGTGCCGTTGCGCCTTCTACGACCGCTCCCGCAACCGATCGCGCACCTGGTGCTCGATGCGGGTGTGCGGGAACCGGACAAAGGCACGGAACTGGCGGCAGCGCACCCGAGCGGGCAGTCCGGCGAAGGCGCCGGCGACCGTGGGCGCACGATAGCCGGGAATCCGGCATACCCACTCTGCGTAGCACCGGTCGGGCTCGATCATCCGAGCCCGACCGGGACACCAGCCTGACTTCGCTCCAGCAAACGCGAGGGGCGCTGCTTCCGTTGTCGGACAATCGATACCGACTCGCAACCCCCACGTAGCCGATCTCTGTGCGTAACCAAAATGTGGTCGTGGTCACACCTGCCTTATCCCCAGATGGACGCCGGAAATGTCCTGTCAAACCGGTGACGACCCCCGTACCAGGAGTAACCGGCCGCATCGCCCGATCAAGGACCGACCGAGATCACGAAAACCGGGTTTTGGCACTAGTCCAACCCGGTGACCAGCGAACGCTTAGCGCTGGCAGCGAACAACTTCGTCCACATCACGTGGTAGTGCACCGCCCTTCGAACCGCTACTCTCAAAAGCGCAGGCCGTGGTTCTTCGTGTACGTGCACTAACACGCTCGCGGAACAATGTGCGGGCGTTCTGGCTTCTCGCCTGAGATCGCTGAACTGCCCGGGAACGGCCGGGAACTGCACGGTGCAGTTCCAAGCTGATCCTGCTAGGAGGCAGGCGTGGCAGAAGGAACCGTCAAGTGGTTCAACGCGGAGAAGGGCTACGGCTTCATCCAGCGCGCTGATGGCGGGCCAGATGTGTTCGTACACTATTCCGAAATTCAGGGCACGGGCTACCGAAGCCTTGAGGAGAACCAAAAGGTCGAGTTCGAGGTGGGCCAGGGCACCAAAGGCCCGCAGGCGCAGAACGTTCGCGCGCTGTAGTCCATCTTGAGCCTTCACGCTATGGGCCCCATTCCTCCGGGAATGGGGCCCGTCCTCTTGTTCAGGGCGCTGGACGCAGTGGATCCCGATAGGGCTGCGTGATCGAGTACACGACGCTGGTGGCGGCACTGCCGAAATCGGAGAGCTCGTTGACGATCTGCTCCAGGTGCGGCATGTCCCGCGCGGCCACCTTCAGCACGTAGCACGCGTCTCCGGTCACCCGTAGGCATTCCAGGATTTCGGTCCGCCGGGCCAGCAGGTCGTACAACGGCTGGTGCCGGCTGCCCGGGTACTTCAGCCGAACGTCCGCCAGCACGGGAAATCCCAGCTTCGGCAGGTCGAGCACGGCTCGGTAACCGGCGATGAAGCCGGCCTCGGTCAGCCGCCGCACCCGTTCGGTCACCGCGGACGCGCTCAGGTTGACCCGCCTGCCCAACTCGGTGAACGGCAGCCGACCATCCGCTTGGAGTTCCGCGAGGATGGCCAGATCCACTTCGTCGGCGGCGACCGTGAATCTCTCGGTCATGGCGCGACAATACCGGGAAGATCCCCGTTGAACCGTGCAAACGCAATGCGGAGTCCATTCCGGACCGCGATCTCGGCGCATAGCATTTCCTCTGCCAACGATCAAGCGGTCGAAAGGACCAGTTCCATGCGGCTCGGCGTCAATCTCCCGAACTTCGGACCGGGTACCTCCCCGGACGTGCTGCGGCGCTGGGCGCAGACCGTCGAAGGGCTCGGTTTCGACCTGCTGATGGTCTCCGACCACCTGGCCATCACCGACGACGTCGAGTCGACCTATCCGGCACCGTTCTACGAACCCTTCAGCGTGCTGGCCTGGCTGGCCGGGATCACCACCCGGATCCGGTTGGGCACAACGGTTCTGCTGCTCCCCTACCGGCACCCGGTGCAGGTGGCCAGGATGGTCGGCAACATCGACGCCCTGGCCGGTGGCGGGCGGCTCGTGCTCGGCGTCGGAACCGGTTGGGCGCAGCAGGAATTCGCCGCGCTCGGCCTGCCGTTCGCGCAACGGGGCGCGATGAGCGAGGACCACCTGACCGCGCTGCGCACGTTGCTGGCCAACGACATCGCCGGCCACGAGGGGCCGTTCGTCAGTTTCCAGAACGTGCGCACCGCGCCCCGGCCCGCGGCGGGCGTGCCGATCTGGGTCGGCGGCAACGGGGACATCGCGCTGCGCAGGGCGGTCCGCCTCGGCGAAGGATGGCATCCGCTGCGGTTCGGCAGCATGCACCGGTTGCGCGCGGGCCTGGCTCGGCTCACCCAGTTCGCCGACGAGGCGGAGCGGGAGGTTCCGGTGCTCGCGCCACGCATCGCGTTGCGGCCAACGGAGTCTCCGAGCACCGATCCGGACCGACCCGTCGGCACCGGCACCCTGGACCAGATCCGCGCGGACCTCGACGAGTTGCGCGAACTCGGCGCCGACACGGTTGTGCTGGACACGACGAATACGGATGATCCGGAGAACACGCGCAAACCGAACACGGCCTGGCGACTGCTCGCGTCGGTCGCTGAAGCCCACCTGAACGAGGGATGAAACCGTGACGTTCCTTGATCCTGCCGACGAATCCGGGTGGATCCGCCCGGAACCCGTTGACTACCAAGGCCACACCGGTGAACTCAACGTGGACTACCGGCCGGCCGGAAAGTCCCAGAGCATCACGTACCGCTCCGGCGTGGTCGCCAGCTTCATCGCGACCGGCGCCAGCACCGAAGGCGACCTTGGACTGTTCCAGTGGGACATGCCGCCACACGCCGGTGGGCCGAGCGCGCACTTCCACCGCAGGTTTTCGGAATCGTTCTACATCCTGTCCGGAACGGTGCGGCTCTACGACGGCACCCGCTGGATCTCCGCGACGACAGGAGACTTCCTGCACGTGCCGCGCGGCGGGGTGCACGCGTTCCAGAACGAGTCGGACGCGGCGGCGTCCATGCTCATCCTGTTCGCGCCAGGCGCACCGCGGGAGCGGTACTTCATCGAACTGGCCGAACTCGCCGCGTCCGGGCGGACGCTGAGCGACGAGGAGCGAGTGGAGTTCCTGGCCCGGCACGACCAGTACCAGCCCGAAAGTTCTTGATCAGTTGGTCATCCGGGCCGGCCGCGAGCGACGCGGCCGGCAGCCCGGTCGATCACGGCCAGGCAGGCACGGCTTCCCGCTGCTGACTGGCTTCCCACTGCAGCCGCTGGACCACCCATTCCTGGGCGAGCGCGGCAGGCGAGGTGCCGTGCACCTCGGCGAGCTCACGCAGCTGCTGGTCAGCCATGAGCTGCAGGCGGAGCTGGTAGACCTGCGCGTTGCCGAAGCGACGGCCGCTACCGGTGGACTCGATTTCGGTTTCCGGCGCCAGCGCGGCGAGATAGTTCTCAAGCTCGCGGCCAGGGGCCTGGGGGTCTTGGTCTTGCGAGACAGGGCGGTGTCTACCGGTAGTCGTCGCGCGGCCGATTGAGGGAAGAGGCACGACGGACACGATAACGGTTCGGTTGCGACGATGCGGGCGGGGTGTGTTTTCCGCCACCCCGGCGTGTCGTTTCGGCGCGGACTTTGGGTATCTGATGCGGCTTTCCGGACGCTTGAGCTACGCCAAATGGATCAACACTCGTACCCGGAATGCCAATCAGCGCAACCAAAACGGTATCTCACGCCCCTTGGCGCAACCGATTTTTCCAGCGATTTTGGTGGCTGTTCGTACATCACCCATGCACTGAGCGGATACGGCGTGGCGTGCGGGTTTGCACTCCTTCCGGCGAGCGCGCCCGGTCTCGGAGCAACTCCCGACGCGGAGCATGCGAGTGTCCGTCGTGCCCGCGCGAGTTCGCTCTGCTCGCCCGAGGGCGCCCGATCCAGCCGCACAGCTCGACGCTCCGCCCTGCGACGCGGGCGGCCCGCTCGACAGCTCCGGGCCGCACGGGAGTGCCGGGGCCCTGCGGGCGTGCCGTCCGTCGGCGGGCGCCCCGCTGGCGGCTGCGGGCTCAGCGACGCCGGGTCGCCGGGTTGCTGGCGCTGGGTTGCTGGCGCCGGATTGCCTGGCGCCGGTTGCTGGCTCTGCAGCGCCGGGTTGCTGCTCTGCGACGTGGGGTTGCGGACTCTGCGACACAGGATTCGGGATGCCGCATCAGGTTTCGCGAATTCGCCGCCATATAAGCAAAACCCGCCCACCCAAGGGGGTAAAGCCAGCCCATCGGTCAGCTTAGGCGTGGCGGGCGACAGTTTTGGGGTGGTTCGGGCGGGGCTGTGGATGAGCCGTGCGAATGTGGATAACTCGAAAAACCGGGCCCGGACAGCGGAGAGCCCCCGCGCCAGGGGGAGGAACGCGGGGGCCGGAGGGATCTCCACAGGCGCTGACCGGGGGGTGTCAGCAAGAAAATTGTGACACGCAACTCGCGTTCAGGCGAGGGGCAGTAGACAGATACTTTTTCACCGCGTTCACGGGTTGTTTGACCGAACGTGACGCCCTCGATGCCGTGCGCTTGGTTGGAAGCGGCGCAACCGGAGGCTGTTGCCAACGACGAACACGCTGGAGAACGCCATAGTAGCGCCACCGATCATCGGGTTGAGCACCCCCAGCGCGGCTAACGGCACCGCGGCCACGTTGTAGGCGAACGCCCAGAACAGATTCCCCTTGATAACGCGCAATGTCTGCCTGGCCAACCTGATCGCATCGGCCGCAACGCGCAGGTCGCCGCGGACGAGGGTCAGGTCCCCTGCCTCGATGGCGACATCGGTGCCGGTGCCCATGGCGAGGCCGAGATCGGCGGCGGCGAGCGCGGGGGCGTCGTTGACGCCGTCGCCGACCATCGCGACGATGCGCCCTTGTCCTTGCAGGGCACGGATCACGTCTACCTTGCCTGCGGGGAGCACCTCGGCGATCACGTCGTTCTCGGCGATGCCGACCTCGGCGGCGACGGTGGCCGCGACGGTTCGGTTGTCGCCGGTGAGCAGCATCGGGCGCAGGCCGAGTTCGCGCAGCGCGCGAATGGCGGCCGCGCTGGTGGGTTTGACGGCGTCGGCGAGGGTGAGAATGCCGTGCACGTGGTCGTCCCAGGCGATCGCGACGACGGTTCGGCCCGCGCGCTGGGCCTGTTGGGCCGCTTCGGCGAGCGGCGCGGGCAGGGTCGGGAAGGCTTCCGGGCGGGCCAGCCGGACCAGGGAGCCACCGACGGTGCCGTGCACGCCGAGGCCGGGTTCGTTGGCGAACTCGGTGACGGGCGGCAGTGCGCCGAGTTCGGCGCGGGCGGCGGCCACGATGGCGACGGCGACCGGGTGTTCGGAGCCTGCCTCGACCGCGCCTGCCATGCGCAGCATGCGGGTTCGGCTGACCGTGGCGCCGATGACGTCGAACAGTTTCATCGCGCCGGTGGTGACGGTGCCGGTCTTGTCGAGCACGACCGTGTCCACCCGACGGGTCGACTCGAGCACCTCTGGTCCTTTGACCAGGATGCCGAGCTGCGCGCCGCGACCGGTGCCGACCAGTAGTGCGGTCGGGGTGGCCAGGCCGAGCGCGCACGGGCAGGCGATGACCAGCACCGCGACGGCCGAGGTGATGGCGACGTCGGCGGGGCGACCGGCGATGAGCCAGCCGATGGCTGTCGCGAGTGCGATGGCAAGGACGGCGGGCACGAAGATCGCGGAGATGCGGTCGGCGAGCCGCTGCACCTGGGCCTTGCCGGTCTGCGCAGCGGTGACCATCCGGGTCAGGTGGGCGAGCTGGGTGTCCGCGCCGACCTTGGTGGCGACCACGACCAGCAGGCCACCGACGTTGACCGTGCCGCCGACGACCGCCGTGCCCGGTCCGACCTCTTCCGGCACGGACTCGCCGGTGACCATGGACCGGTCCAGCGCCGAAGTGCCTTCCTTGATCACACCGTCGGTGGCGATCTTCTCGCCGGGGCGGACCAGGAACTCGGCGCCGACGGTGAGCTGGCCGATCGGGATGAGGGTTTCGACGCCGTCGCGGAGCACCGCGACTTCCTTGGCGCCCAGTTCGAGCAGGGCGCGCAGCGCGGCACCGGCCTTGCGCCGGGAGCGGGCTTCCAGCCAACGGCCGAGCAGCAGGAAGGCAGTGACTCCCGCGGCCACGTCGAAGTAGGTCATCGCGCCGGTGCCGGACATCGGCAGCAGGCTGAAGCCGACGCGCAGGTCCGGGTCGCCCGCGCCCGCGAAGAGCAGGGCGTAGACCGACCAGAGGTAGGCGACGGTGATGCCGAGCGAGACCAGGGTGTCCATGGTTGCGGCGCGGTGCAGCAGGTTGCGCCCGGCGGCGCGGTGGAAGGGCCATGCGCCCCAGCCGACGACCGGGGTGGCGAGCACGAGCTCGGCCCACGTCCAGTACGGGAACTGCGCGGCAGGCACCATCGAGAGGATCAGCACCGGGACGGCGAGCACGGCGGAGACGATGAACCGCAGTCGCAACGCGGTGCTCGGTGTTTCGCTGGGTTCGGGTTCCGGGCGGGGCGCCGTGGCCTGGTAACCGGCCGCGCGGACCGTGTCGAGCAGGCGGTCGACGGTGATGCCGGCCGGGTGCTCGACGGTGGCGCGTTCGGTGGCGAAGTTCACGCTCGCCCGGACGCCGCTCAGCTTGTTGAGCTTGCGTTCGATCCGGTTCGCGCAGGACGCACAGGTCATCCCGGCGATGTCCAGCTCGATGCGCTCGCTGGCCTGCGCCGCCGCTGTGGTTGTCGTCGCGCTCATCCGCCCCGGCTCCTGATCAGCTGACCAGCTGGTAGCCCGCTTCGGTCACGGCTCCGCGCACCTCGTCGGCGCCGAGCTCGCGATCGCTGGTCACGGTCACCGCGCCATTGGTCAGTTCGACGTCGACCTTGCTGACGCCGGTCAGTTCGGACAGTTCCTCAGTGACGGACGCCACACAGTGCTCACAGGTCATCCCGGACACGGTGTAGGTGGTGCTGACGCTCATAAAGCCGAAGTCCTTTCAGGGTGTGCTCGGGTCGGGTCGTGCTCCACCTGACTTCGGTGATGACGCGGGCCAGCTGAAGGGGTGACGCCGAGCTGCTCTGCGGTTTGCCCGGTTGACGTTGGTACGACACGGTTTCACTCGTCGACCGGCACAGCGTTCACATTACCCCTAGGGGGTAGGGGTAGACGAGCGGGTCGGTGCCACCGAGGGCAACACCAACGGGTGACGGCATCCACCGAACGGCTACGCAGCGTGGAAAACCGGGTCAGAGTCCGCCGATGCGGACAAAAATGACCACGCAGAGTCAACCCCGGTTCACCCTTCGGGGGGCTGCGGCTGCGGATTCCGCCAGTTAGCCTCGCCGGGAGACGTGAGCCGGGGAGGCACCGATGAGCGGATCCCTCGAAATTCGGAAGCTGTTGTGGCAAGAGGATGACACCCTGCCGAGGCAGGGCGCGGACATCCCCTCGCAACGCAGTGGCGAACCTACGCGGATCTCGGCGGATCAGGTACGCAGAGCCAGGCTCGCGGTCGCCCGCAACGCGCACGACGCGGAGGACTGCCGGCAGCTGCTGGACATGCTGGGCCTCGCGCCCGGCGAGGACGGCACCCCACCAGTTCGCCGCTGACCCTGCTCAGCAACCCGCGCCGGTGATCAACGCCGGGCCGCCCTGCCGATCACCGGCACTGGGTCGGCCCGGCGTCGCATCACCACGCCGAGGTGCCTGACCTGTGGTTTTTCGGGAAGGGGTAACCCGTTTTGGAGCCCTGGGCGGTGTGCCCTATGCTTAGCGTGCTCCCAGCGGCGACAAACTGTTGGAAGCACGGTCGGTCGGTTCGTTCGACGCGCTGGCCGGGCTCCCATCGTTCAGTGGCCTAGGACTCCACCCTTTCAAGGTGGCAACGCGGGTTCGAATCCCGTTGGGAGTACGCAGTAGAGTAGAGATCGCAAGGCCCAGTGGCGCAGTTGGTTAGCGCGTCGCCCTGTCACGGCGAAGGTCGCGGGTTCGAGTCCCGTCTGGGTCGCCATACCGGTCGCTTCGGCGGCCGGTTTGATTTGGCCAGATAGCTCAGTTGGTACGAGCGTCCGCCTGAAAAGTGGAAGGTCGGCGGTTCGACCCCGCCTCTGGCCACGTCACTCCTGAACGGCCCATGCCCGCTGAGATGCGCGGGCCTGGGTCGTTCTGTTATATCTGTCTGGGACCCCCTCGCCTGGCGGCGTTGGTCATACGTGTGCGAGTAGCCGATCTAGTACGAAGTACTCCGCTGCCAGGTATGCCCCTGCCAGGAGTGGCATGTAGATCAACGGTTGCCAGGGGTGGCGGCCCGCCGAGCGGTAGCGGTAGATGGTCAGGGCGATGGTGATGATCACGCCTGCTGTCAGGAACGCTGTGGCGGGGGTGCGGTAGTTGAGGACTACGGCCAGCCACAGGCCTTCGCCGGTCACTGTCATGCCGATTACGGCTACCGCCAGGTTGCGGTGGAAACCTTCCGCTCTTCTCGCGGACCAGCCTGCCCAGGCGAGGATCGGGCCGCCGATCGCGCCGGTGACGAACCAGACCGCGGCGGTGGGGATGGCGCCCAGGCCGAACATGCCCTGGCTGGCGGCCACTGCGTAGTAGGCGGCGCAGGTGGCGACCAGCATGAGGGCGCCGGACATGGCGGCTTGGCCTCGGTCTGGGATGAGGGCGCCGGCTATCGCGGCCCAGATGATCCAGGTGGACGTGGAGTTCGTGAGGACGTCGAGCAGCGGGTAGTGGCCGTGCAGCAGGAAGGTGGCCGCGCCGAGGGCCAGGCCGAAGGCGGTGCTGGCCAGGGCGGGCACGCGGGATTGCTGCGCGACTGCGAGGTTCACAGGCGCGACTGTACAGCGGGTGTATAGCTGGGTTGATCTACGCGGTGGGGGCCAGTTCGGTGTCTTCGGAGAAGTCGACTTCGGGTGGCGGGCGGCGGAATCCCTTGGTCAGGAAGATCAGGTAGATGATGCCAAGACCCAGCCAGATGAGGCCGAGCAGGTGCGCGGCTCCGTCGAGTTGGGTGAGCAGCCAGATGTCGAAACCTGCACCGATGATCGGCGCCACGGCGTTGCCGAGGATCTGGACGGGGGTGCGGAACCGGCGGTTGCGGATGGCGAAGGCGATGACGCAGAAGTTGACGAACGTGAACGCGGTGAACGCGCCGAAGTTGATGAACGACACCGCGTTGGACACGCTGTTCGCGATGCCGACGAGGCCGACCACGCCGATGGCCAGGATGTTGAGCACCGGGGTGTGGAACTTGGGGTGCAGGTAGCCGAAGATCTTCTTGGGCAGCACGCTGTCCCGGCCCATCGCGAACAGCAGGCGCGCCGCGCTGGCCTGGGCGGCGATGCCGGAAGCCAACTGGGTGATGACCAGACCTGCCAGGAAGAACGCGGAGAACAGGTTGCCGCCGATGACCTTGGCGATGTCGAACGCCTCGGAGTTGGGATCGACGTGTTGCAGGCCGAGCCCGACGTACTGGGCGGCGTAGGAGGTGACCAGGAAGATCACGCCGCCGATGACGGTGACCAGCACGATCGCCCTGGGGATGTTGCGTTTGGGTTCCTTGGTCTCCTCGGTGAGCGTGGTGATCGCGTCGAAGCCGAGGAAGGAGTACCCGGCGATGCCCGCGCCCGCGGCGATGGTGCCGATCGTGGTCGCGGAGTTGCCGAACGGAGCGCCGGAGAAGATCGGGTGGCTCTGGCCGACGTGGCGCAGCGAGAGGATCACGAAGAAGATCAGGACCAGGATCTGCAAGCCGGTGAGCAGCAGATTGGCGTTGGCGGCGAGCTTGATGCCGATCACGTTGACGACCGTGGTGACCACGATGAACGCGACGATCCACGCCCAGTTGGGCACTTCGGGGAACTGCTGGTTGAGGAAGGTCGCGCCGATGAGCCAGATGACCATCGGCAGGAAGAAGTAGTCGAGCAGCACCGCCCAGCCGACCAGGAAGCCGATCCGGCCGTCGATGGTTTTGCGGGTGTAGGTGTAGGCGGAGCCTGCGACCGGGAAGGCGCGGGACATGCGGCCGTAGCTGACGGCGGTGAACAGCATGGCGACGAGCGCCAGGGCGTAGGCGGTCGGGGCGGCGCGGCCGCTGCTGTCGTCGATGCTGCCGAAGGTGCCGAGCACGATCATCGGGGCCATGTAGGCGAGCCCGAACAGGACGACGGGGCCGAGGGTCAGGGTTCGGGTCAACCGGGGTGCGGGTGTGCTCATCGGGTCCTCCGGTCAGTCGGGCGTCTTCGGGCTCCACGTTTTCGGGTCGATCCGGCCCTGGTAGGCGGGCAGGTCGAGGGGCCGGTCGTCCGGGCGGAACTGGGCCCAGATCCGGTTGAGGCCGGCGGTGCCGTGTTCGCGCACGCGGGTGACGTCGTCGAGGTCGATGACGTCGGTCAGGACCTCTGGCGCGCGACCGGCCTCGACGCGGACCCGGCCTTCCGGGTCGGCGATCAGGCTCTGGCCGACGCCGGTCGGCGCGGCAACGTTGACGCTGAGCACCTGCACCTGGTTGGCGATGGCGTTGGCCCTGGTCAGGATCAGTTCCTGAGCGCGGTCACTGGTCGTTGTGCGAGTGGGCGCGATGATCGCTTCGGCGCCGAGCCAGGCGAGTTGGCGGGTCAGCTCGGGAAACCAGGTGTCGTAGCAGATGGACAGGCCGAAGCGGCCGATGTCGGGGATGTCGAAGACCGTGAACTCGGTACCCGGTGTGTAGGGCTCGTAGGGGCGCCACGGGAAGCATTTCCGGTATGAGGCAACGAGTTCCCCTTGGGGGGAGTAGACGACGGCGGTGTTGTACGCCCCGTTGTCGTTGCGTTCCAGGAGGGTGCCGGGGATGAGCCAGATGCCCAGGCGGGCGGCGAGTTCGGCGAGTGACGCCGAGAGTTCGCCGTCCAGGGGCTGGGCGAGGGTGAGGTCGTCGATGGCGTCGCCGTAAAGGTGCAGTTCCGGGTAGACGAGAAGTCTTGTTGCCGGGAACCTGCGCAGTACTCCTGCTACGTCGGCGGCGAAGCTGGTGAACGGTGCCCCGGTCGGCAGCGGCTCGGTTTGGACGAGC
Organism: Pseudonocardiaceae bacterium; assembly: GCA_036494465.1. GTDB lineage: Bacteria > Actinomycetota > Actinomycetes > Mycobacteriales > Pseudonocardiaceae > CAJCJE01. Next base: position 34,018 of record DASXOJ010000071.1, on the reverse strand, counting down.
GCGACCGGTAGGCATCGTGACATGCAGGACAGCATGATCCCTTTGGCTGCCGGATGCCAAGCACAAGTTGGTTAAGGGAACCTGATCATGGCGAGCGCCTGGTCGTCATGTTTCTTGGCGCGGGGCCAGCGTTGGCCTGCCGGGTCGTCGTTTTCGGCTTTTCTGACCTGGTCGAGGACGGTGTGCGGGCCATCCGCCCGTGCGAGTTCGAGGGTTTGTTGCCAGGTGAGGATCTGGTAGTCGTCCACCGCGCAGGAGACGCCATCGGTGGCCATGAGGATGGTGTGCACGTTTGAGCGCGGCCATTGCCTCGTACGGGCTTGGTGTGCGGCGGCGGGGTCGGCCTCGGCTACCCAGAATCCACCTGGGACGTTGCGCAGCCTGCCGGTTCGCGCGCCTGCCGCACGCAGTGCCGCGACGTGGTCCGGGTCGAATCCGGTGCCGTCGGCCAGCCGGGCCCGGTAGCCGCCGGGGCGTCTGGGCAGGGCCGCTATTCGATCGTCGAACAGGACGTCCGGGCCTGCTGGGGTGAAGGCGACGATGGGGCTGTCGGCCAGGACCAGGGCGTCGATGTTTTCTGTGGTCCAGCGGGTGATCGCTACCGTGCTGGACGGGCTTTTGCCTGGGGTGAGGGCCAGCGCGGCGATGGACTTGGCGAGGGTTTCGCGCAGGTCGGCTTCTGGGTTTGCGCTCAGGTGGGTGGCCAGTTCGGCGCTCAGGTGGTCCACGTACCAGGACGCGGTGCGCTCGCGCTCGTCCAGCGCGGTAGCGCCGTCGAGCAGGATAACGGCGTTGTCGAGCACGACGATCCGGTCCTCGGAGGGCCGGGAGGCGCCGTCGATACCGACGCCTGCCGACTCCGCCGTGTCGATCTTCGGATCTGTCGCGGTCATGTCTTTCAGCCTAGGGCGATGTCGCTGACCACTCCGCGAGTACTGAGTGACCAGCGGTAGGACCGGGGGTCGCATCCGGCAGCCCTACCGCCGGTCACTCCGGTGTCCCTGATCGAGGGGGCAGCTCGACCGTGGGACGGGCCCCGTACCTGCCGGGCGCGGTGGCAGGCCGGGAAGACGAGTGATCGTGGTTGTTGCGGGGTCACGACATCACGCGCGAAGGCGTGGAGTTACCGCGTCAGAAAGCCGATGAAGCCTGGCTGTGGGCAGACTGCTCCCGGGAGAACCGGTTCAGTCGGGCGAGACGCTCGGCAGACCCGGCATGTCACCGGGGACGATGATCGGGTGACTGGCCACTGTGGTCAGTTGCGCCATGGCGGAGCCGCTGGTGCTGGCGATGGTCGCGGACACCGCGTGCCGGTTGCCGCCGTTGGGGCCGTGCCCGGTGGAGATGGTGGGCGCCGGCGCGAGCGGCTGTTGTGGCGCGGGCTGCGGGGTTTTCGGCAGTGGCACCGACGGCGGCGAGCTGGGTCTGAGTTGCTCGGCGGATCGGGTTGCGTTGGTGGGCGGGGATTTCTGCGCGCTGTGCGTCGGCTTGACGGCCGGTGCGGCGGCGGGAGCCGGGGAAGGCTGCGCTGGCAACGGGTCTGTCGCGGCCGGGGTCTCGGTAGTGGTGGTGTCGGGTTGGTTCGCCGTCGGCTGGGTGTTGGACACCAGCGGGGTGACGACCGGGGAGACGGTCTTGGTCACGGTGCTCACCGCGGGCTTGACGACGCCGGTGGTCACGGTTCCGACTACCGAGGTCACCGTGTTGTTGACGGTGCCCAGCGTCGTGTTCAGCGTGGTGTGCACGGTGTTGAGCACCGAGTTGACCGTGTTGTCGACGGTGCCGAGGGTGTTGTTGATCGTGTTGCCGAGCAGGCCACCGAGTAGCCCGCCACCGCCGTTGTTGTTGGTCGACGAGGTGACCGAGGAGGGCGACTGGGGCAGTTCGGATGCGGAAGCGGCAGACGCTGCCAGTCCGCACAACAGCCAACCGGCAACGGCAAAACCGGCAGTCAGTGCCAGGCGAACGCCGATGCTGAGCAGACGGCGGCGCGCGGAACCGGTGCGAGGCACCGCATCCACGTCAACCACTGCCATCTTTCGCGCACCATTTCCCTGTGAACCGCCATCCGTCCCGACACATGTGTAGCACTGCCGCGCCGATTCGCATCGGCTGGAAACGTGATCCACCCAGAAGGACGGTAATTGACGCTAAAACTGTTATAAGCGCAGGTCCGAATGGAGCAGCCAATCACCGACCATTCGAAGGCGCCCCGGATTGGCTCACCTCGATGGGTGATTCACCCCTTCGGGCATTTGCGAAACTGGATCGTTTCGGTCGCTGGCCTCGCGGCGGTCTTGTTGAGGCGTAACAGGAACCCTGGATACATCCGTACCTCGTTGGTGCGACGAGTGGATCTTGAGGGCCGATCCCGCCGTCCGATCGGCGTTCGACTCACCGACGCCATCGAGGAGCAACCGTCGTGTCCGAGACTCCTACCGCCGAGCTGGTTCGCCTTGCCGAGCAACGTGATCAGCCTGCCTGGACCGAACTGGTCCGCCGCTTCGCCGCCCTGGTCTGGAGTGTGGCCAGGGAGAACGGGTTGTCGGCCGCCGACGCCGCCGACGTTTGTCAGGCAGTGTGGCTAACCCTCGCCCAGAACCTCGGCCGCCTGCGCGAACCCGACCGGCTGGCCGCATGGCTGGCCACGACGGCGCGGCGCGAATCGATCCGGGTGTCCGCCTGCCGACGGCGCGAGGTGCCGTTGGCCGAGGATGGCGTGTGCGCGGGACCGGAGGACGCGGTGCTCGCGGCCGCGAACGGGCGGGAGTTGTGGCGGGCGCTGGCCGGGATGCCCGACCAGTGCAGGCAGCTGTTGCGGCTGTTCGCGTACGCGCCGGAGCTCAGCTACGCGCAGACCGCACGCGCTCTGGGCATCGGGATCGGCAGCGTCGGCAAGACCCGTGGACGGTGCCTGAGCGTGCTGCGGCGCAGGCTGGCGGTCGCGCGATGATCGAGTTCTCGGTCGCGGAACGGGAGTTGCTCGCGCGGATCGCGGGCGTGTTCGCGGTGCTCGATCCGCTGCCGGACGCGGTGCGGCGGGCGGCGGAGGACGCGGCGTTGGTGTTGCGGCCGACGCGGACCTGGCGGCGCTTGGAGTTGGTGCGGGACAACGTGATGAGCGCGCGGGAGCGGTCGTTGGGGTTCGGGCCGGGCGGATTGGATGTGTTGGTGCGGCGGGCCGGCCGGGATGCGGTTGCCTTGCGGGGCTCGGTGCAGAGCGCGGCACCGGCCGTGCGGCGGTTGGTTGATCGCAGCGCCGCCGCCGTGTGGGTGCGGTGGCCGGGCGGGGCTGGGCGGGCGCTGGTCGGCGCAGGAGGTGAGTTCGATCTGGCGGAGGTGCCCAGCGGGCCGGTTTGCCTTGCGGTTACCGGGAAATCGGCCGGGATGGCGTTGACGCCCTGGTTCGTCTGTTAAGGACGGAGCTTGTGCAGGCGGCGGAGGGCTTCGTCCAGGACTTCGTCGCGTTTGCAGAACGCGAAGCGGACCAGGTGCCGCCAGTTTTCCGGATGGTCGGTGAAGACCTGGACCGGAACCGCCGCGACGCCGATGCGTTCGGGCAGGGCGAAGGCCAGTTCGGAGCCGTCTTCGAAACCGAGCGGGCGGACGTCCGCGCAGACGAAGTAGGTGCCGAGGCTGGGCAGCACGTCGAAGCCAGCCTCGGCGAGGCCGGCGACGAGGCGGTCGCGCTTGGTTTGCAGCCCGGCGCGCAGGCCCTCGACCCAGTCGAGTTCGTTGCGCAGCGCGTGCGCGACGGCGGGCTGGAAGGGCGCGCCGCCGACGAAGGTGAGGAACTGCTTGCTGGCGCGCACGGCGGCGACCAACTCGGGTTTCGCGCAGACCCAGCCGATCTTCCAGCCGGTGCAGTTGAACGTCTTGCCCGCGCTGGAGATGCTCACCGTGCGCTCGGCCATGCCGGGGAACGTGGCCAGCGGGACGTGCTCGATGTCGTCGTAGGTGAGGTGTTCGTAGACCTCGTCGGTGATGGCGATCAGATCGTGCTCGACGCACATCCGAGCGACCTCGGCCAGTTCGGCGCGGGTGAACACGGTGCCGGTCGGGTTGTGCGGCGAGTTGAGCAGGATCGCGCGGGTCGCGGGGGTGATCGCGGCGGTCAGGGCGGGGAGGTCGAGGCCGAATCGGCCGGTGTCGTCCAGGCGCAGGCCGACCACGGTGCGGGTGGCACCGGCCAGGGCGACGGCGGCGGCATAGGAGTCGTAGTACGGCTCGATGACGATCACCTCGTCGCCCGGCTGGACCAGGGCGAGCAGGGCGGCCGCGATCGCCTCGGTGGCGCCGACGGTGACCAGCACCTCGGTGTCCGGGTCGTAGCGCAGGCCGTAGCGGGTGCGGTGCTCGGCGATGGCGGCGCGCAGTTCGGGGATGCCGGGGCCGGGCGGGTACTGGTTGACGCCGTTCGCGATGGCGGCCCGCGCGGCGTCGAGCATGCCTGCCGGACCGTCGGTGTCCGGGAATCCCTGGCCGAGGTTGACCGCGCCGGTGCGGGTGGCCAGTGCGGTCATCTCGGCGAAGATTGTCGAGGTGAACGGCTGGAGGCGAGGGACGAGCACGGGTTCACGCACGGCCCCGACCCTGCCATACCGCTTTGTCATACAGCAGCCGGACGATCGTTCACGAGGTAAAAAGGTGTAGTGGAAAACCTTACGGCGGCGCAGCTGGTCAAACGGCGCGAACTGCGCAGAATGAAGGCTGTCGCGGGCAGCCTGCTGGTGGCTGCCGCCGTCATCTACATCCTGGCCACGGTCTTCGGTGGGCCGGGGTGGCTGGGGTACGTGCGGGCCGCCGCCGAGGCGAGCATGGTCGGTGCGCTGGCTGACTGGTTCGCGGTGACGGCGCTGTTCCGCAGGCCGCTGGGCCTGCCGATCCCGCACACGGCGATCATCCCGACCCGCAAGGACACCATCGGCAACAGTCTCGGCGACTTCGTCGGCACGAACTTCCTGGCCGAGGACGTGATCAAGGACAAGCTGGAGCGGGTCGGCATCGCGAGCAGGATCGGCGCCTGGATCGCGAAGCCGGAGAACGCCGAGCGGGTCACCTCCGAGCTGGCGACGGTCGTGCGCGGTGCGGTGACCGTGCTGCGCGACGAGGACGTGCAGGCGGTGATGGAGCAGGCGGTGGTCGGGCGGCTCGTCGCGCAGCCGTGGGGCCCGCCGATCGGGCAGCTGCTGAGCAGGGTGTTCACCGACGGTGCCCACCACAAGCTGGTCGACCTGCTGTGCGACCGCGCCTACGAGTGGGCCCGCGACAACAACGAGACGGTGCAGCGGGTGGTGTCGAACCGGGCGCCGAGCTGGTCGCCGAAGTTCGTGGACGGCCTGCTCGCGGACAAGGTCTACGCCGAGGTGCTGAACTTCGCCTGGGCGGTGAAGACCGACCCGGAGCATCCGATGCGCGAGGCGCTGGACACGTTCCTGGTGGAGTTCTCCAAGGACCTTCAGACCGATCCGGAGACCATGGAGCGGGCCGAGGTGTTCAAGCATCAGGTGCTGGAACACCCTGAGGTGCGCAACCTGATCGGGTCGGCGTGGGGCACGGCGAAGCGGATGCTGCTGGATGCCGCCGAGGACCCGTCCAGCGAGCTGCGCAAGCGGGTCACGAACGGCCTGATGAGCCTGGGCAAGCGACTGGTCGAGGACGATTCGCTGCGCCAGAAGGTGGACTCCTGGGTGCAGAGCGCGGCCGGTTACGTGGTGTCCAACTACCGCGACGAGATCGTCACGATCATCTCGGACACGGTGGCACGCTGGGATGCGCAGGAGACCTCGCGGAAGATCGAGTTGCAGGTGGGCCGCGATCTCCAGTTCATCCGGATCAACGGCACGGTGGTCGGTGCGTTGGCCGGGTTGGTGATCTACGGCATCACGCAGCTGTTCTGAGGGAAGAACGGGCGAGGGCGGCGGGTTGTGTTTGATGTGAGTCAAACTTCGCCGGTTCCGCTGTCCGTGCTCGATCTCGCTCCGGTGGTGAGCGGGTCGACCAGCTCCCGTGCCCTGCACAACACGCTTGAGCTGGCCAAACACGTCGAGCAACTGGGGTACACCCGGTTCTGGCTCGCCGAGCACCACAACATGGCGGGCATCGCGAGTTCGGCGCCTGCCGTGCTGGTCGGGGCGGTGGCTTCGGTCACGTCGACGCTGCGGGTCGGCTCCGGTGGGGTGATGCTGCCCAACCATCCGCCGCTGGTGGTCGCGGAGCAGTTCGGCATGTTGGAGGGGCTCTACCCGGGTCGGATCGACCTGGGACTGGGTCGCGCGCCGGGCACGGACCCGCGCACCGCGGCGGCGCTGCGCCGCTCGGCCGCGCCGCTGTCGGCGGACGACTTCCCGCAGCAGCTCGGTGAGCTGCTCGAATACTTCGGCGACGACCCGGACGCGCCTCGGGACGGGGGCCTGCACGCGGTGCCCGCGGCGGGCAACCAGCCGCCGGTGTGGCTGCTCGGGTCGAGCCTGTACAGCGCGCAGCTGGCCGGTCTGCTGGGTTTGCCCTTCGCGTTCGCGCACCACTTCAGCTCGGAGAACACGCTGCCCGCCGCTCGCGCCTACCGGGCCAACTTCCGCCCGTCCGAGGCGTTGCAGGAGCCATACCTGCTGATCGCGGCCGGTGCGTGGGCCGCGGATGACGACGAGCGGGCCCGGTATCTGGCGGCGCCGAGCGCGTTGCAGTGGCTGCGACTGCGCCAGGGCAAGCCGACCAAGCTGCCGACGCCGGAGGATGCGGCCGACTACCCGTATTCGGAGATGGAGCGGCTGGTGGCCGAGGACCGGGTGAGCGGCCAGATCGTGGGTGGCCCGGACACCGTCCGCAGGGGGATCGACGAGCTGGTCGCGGCGACCGGGGCGAACGAGCTGATGCTGACCACGTCGATGCACTCGTTCGAGGACCGGAAGCGGTCCTACGAGCTGATCGCCGGGCTGTGGACGGCAGATGTCCACAGCCCGGCTGGCTCAGCTCATTCGCGCTCGTAGGTGACCGAGAAGTTCCCACCGGACAGGGCGCCGGTGTGGTCCTCGTACTGGCCGGAGTTGCCGCTCGCGTCGAACGCGGTCGGGCTGAACGAGGACAGCGACTTGCCGTTGATGGTGGAACCGGTGAAGTTCACCGAGCCGAAGTTCGGGTACGCGGCGGGCGGCGATTCGAGGATGACCTCGGCCGACGCGTTCGAGCCCCGGTAGGACTTGGTGGTGGTCTTGGTCCAGTTCTTGGTGTTGTCCTTCAGGGTCAGCGTGTAGCTGGTACCGCTGCGGCTGACCGTCGCGGTGATCGAGTCACCGGCGCTGACCGGGTTGGAGTAGTAGACCGGGTTGGCCGGGTACATCTCGTACCAGGCCGAGTCGACCGGGGAACCGGACGAGCAGTCGGTCTGCACGCCGGTCTGTTCGACCGAGCTGCTGCCGTAGCCGTCGATGCCGACCCACGGCGCGTACAGGTCGTTGCTGGAGTTGCACCGGGTGGTCGGTTCGGTCCAGGTGGCGGCCACGGAGGTGAATCCGGAGCCGGTGGCGACGTAGCCGGACCAGTTGTAGCCGTTCTGGTTGAACCCGTGGACGGTTCGCACGGCGACGGACTGGCCGTTGTGGTTCATCGGGGCGAAATTGTGGGCGGGAACCGCAGCACTGGCGGGAGCCGCGAGACCGACGATGGCCGCCGCGGCGGCGAGTAACGCTGAGGCAAGAGCGGTGGTGCGCACTTACTCGACCTCCTTGACGCGCGGTGACGAACCGCGCATTACATGCAGGGATCCTTACCTTCACCTGCGCGCGGCCTGGCCGGGCACCACCGATAGTCGTTAACTTTTGACGTGCGAAATCGCGGAAACAGGGCGGTGGCCCGCACCAGGGACGTGGTGCGGGCAACCGATTCAGGTGGGTTATTCCTGTTCGTAGGCGATCGAGAAGCTGCCACCCGAAAGTCCGGAGGTGTGGTCCTCGAAACCGCTGCTGTTGCTGGCATCCAGAGCAGTCGGGTTGTACTGGCCGGCGTCCTGCCCGTTGATCTGGAAATTACTGAAGTTTACCGAGCCGAAGTTCGGGTACGCCGCCGTCGGAGATTCGATGATCGCCTCAGCCGAGGCGTTCGCACCCTGATAGGAAGCAGGTGTCGTTTCGGTCCACCCTTGAGTGGTGTCCGACAGGGTCAGCGTGTAGTTGCCATTGCCGTCGGTGGTGGCCGAGGAATTGATGTGGTCACCGGCACTGACCGGGTCGTTGTAGTACACCGGGTTGTCCGGGTACATCTCGTACCAGGCGGAATCGACCGGGGACCCGGACGAGCAATCGGTTTGCACACCGGTCTGCTCGACCGAACTGCTGCCGTAGCCGTCGATACCGACCCACGGGGCCATCAGGTCGTTGCTGGAATTGCAGCTGGCCTGCGGTTCGGTCCAGCTCACCGAGGCAGAGGTGAAACCGGAACCGGTGGCCACGTAACCGGACCAGTTGCCACCGTCCTGATTGAACCCGCCGTGGCGGAGGCCACCGACCATGGCGTGGTGGCCATTGCTGTGCTGAGGGCTGTAGTGGACCTGGGCGACCTGGGCATTCGCTGGTGCGGCAAGGCCGACCAGTAACGCGGCGCCACCGAGGAGAGCAGCGGCGAGGGCAGCGGTACGCACGAAGGTACCTCCATCAGAGATGCGGCAGAAGCCGCGTGGCAGGGACCTTTACCGTGCCGTGACAGAGGTTTACAGCAACACCCCCATGGGTAGTTAACAATTGACGACGCGTTGGCCAGCGGTCAACAGTCTGTCCTTTACAGACTGTTGCTGCGCAGACACAAAGGACTAACGTCGAAAAATGGCGGCACATAACGAGAACAGCGAAGAACAGAATACATCGGCTGTCGCGGACCCAGATCTTCCGACGGTGCGCAGAGCCGTCGCCGCGTCCGCGATGGGAAACTGCATCGAGTGGTTCGACTTCGGCGTGTACAGCGCTGGAGCGATCACCGCAACCGTCGGTCGCCTCTTCTTCCCGACGCACACCGCCAGCAGCGCGGTGCTGTCCTCGTTCGCGGTACTCGCGGTCGCGTTCGTGGTCCGACCGTTCGGCGGGTTCTTCTTCGGCCCGCTTGGTGACCGCATCGGCAGGCAGAAAGTGCTCGCCACCACGATCATCCTGATGTCCGGGTCCACGTTCATCATCGGCGTGCTGCCCACCTATCAGAGCATCGGTATCGCGGCTCCGATCCTGCTGATCCTGGCCAGAATGGTGCAGGGCTTCTCGACCGGCGGCGAATACGGCGGCGCGGCGACCACGATCGCCGAATACGCGCCTGCCAAACGACGCGGATTCTTCGGCAGCTGGCTCGAATTCGGCACGCTCACCGGATACGTGCTCGGTTCCGGTCTGGTGCTGATCATGAACGTGTCGCTGTCGTCGGGCGCGATGGACTCCTGGGGTTATCGCATCCCGTTCCTGGTCGCGCTGCCGCTCGGCCTCGTCGGTCTCTACCTGAGGACCAGGCTGGAAGACACCCCGGCCTTCCGCGAAATGGCCAAGTCCGGCAAGTCCTCCAGCACGCCGCTGCGCGACGCCATCTCCGGCAACTGGCGGATGATCCTGAACCTGATCGGCATCGTGCTGCTGCTCAACGTCGCGGACTACACGCTGCTGACCTTCATGCCCTCCTACCTGACCACGTATCTCGGGGTCGGGGACACGCCATCGCAGATCATCACCATCTCGGTCGAGATCGCCATGATGATCGTGATCACCTTCATCGGGCGGCTGTCCGACAAGATCGGGCGAAAACCGCTGCTGCTGACCGCCGCGATCGGCTACGTCGTGCTCAGTTATCCCGCGGTGCGGCTGATGGCCACCGGGTCGACGTGGGGCATCACGATCGGATTCGCCCTGCTCGGCGTCCTGCTGGTGCTGATCCTCGCGGTCATCGGGTCGACCTTCCCCGCGATGTTCCCGACCAAGGTCCGCTATGGCTCGTTCGCCATCGGCTACAACCTGTCCACCTCGGCGTTCGGTGGCACCGCGCCGTTCATCATCGCGGCGTTGATCGGCGCGACCGGCACGAAACTGATCCCCGCCTACTACCTGATGATCGCGGCGGCGATCGCGATCCTGCCGATCATCCTGATCCCGGAAACCGCCGGCCTGTCGCTGCGCAACGTGGCGCCGTCGGTCACTCCGGGCCGCAAACCCCGCGTCGAGCTGGCTAAATAGCGGGCAATACCGGGCCGCCGGTCCAGCTGCTGAAGATGAGATGCGTCTCCACCCGAGCGACCTCCCTGCGTGCGGTGAACTGATCGAGCACCAAACGCTGGAGGTCCTCGGTGGTGGCGCAGGCGACGTGCACGACGAAGTCCTCGCCGCCGGTGATGTGGTGCAGCGCGATCGTCTCCGGCTGGTCGAGCACGTGCGCGACGAACGGGTCGACCAGTGGCCGCGCGTGCGGCTGGACCTGCACCGCGAGCAGTGCCTGGATGGCCCGGCCGAGGGCCTGTGGCGCGACCGTGGCGGCGAAGCCGGTGATCACGCCCGCCTGGCGCAGCCGGGCCACCCGATCCAGGCAGGTCGACGGCGCGACGCCGACCCTCGCCGCCAGCTCCTTGTTCGCCAACCGGCCGTCGTTCTGCAGTTCCCGCAGGATCGCGGCATCGGTCGAATCCAGGCGCACGTCTGAGCTCATCGGCCGAATATATGTCGGCGACGCCCGGTGGCAGCCGATCCGGTCAGCACAGTGGGGCGCATGCAGACGCCTTCCCTGCGCACGCGTGCGGTGCACGCGGGCCGCGACGACCTCACCGACCTCGGCGTGCACGCCGTCCCGCTGGACCTCTCCACCACCTATCCCGCCCGGGACAGCGCCACCGAGGCCGCCCGGCTCGACGTCCTCGGCACCGGCGAGCAGGACGGCGGTCTGCCGGTCTACGGGCGGCTCGGCAATCCCACGGTGGCCCGCTTCGAGACCGCGCTGGCCGAACTGGAGGGGGCCGAGGCCGCGGTGGCGTTCGCCAGCGGCATGGCGGCGATCTCCGCGTGCCTGCTGGCCGCCGGTGCGGCGGGCACACCGCACATCGTCGCGATCCGGCCGATGTACGGCACCAGCGACCACCTGCTCGGTTCGGGCCTGCTGGGCAACACGATCACCTGGACGACGCCCGAGGAGGTCAAGGCGGCGTTGCGGCCCGACACCGGGCTGGTGATCGTCGAGTCGCCCGCCAACCCGACGCTCACCGAGGTCGATCTGCGCGCGCTGGCCGACGCGTGTGGCGAGGTACCGCTGCTGGTGGACAACACGTTCGCGACTCCGGTCGCGCAGCGGCCCATCGACTGCGGCGCGGCGATCGTGCTGCACAGCGCCACCAAGTTCCTCGGCGGACACGGCGACGTGATGGCCGGGATCGTCGCCTGCGACGAGGTGTTCGCCCGGTCGCTGCGCCAGGTGCGGTTCGTCACCGGCGCGGTGCTGCACCCGTTGGCCGGCTACCTGTTGCTGCGCGGCCTGGCCACGTTGCCGGTGCGGATGCACGCGGCGGCGGAGACGGCGGCCGAGCTCGCCATGCGGCTGAGCACCCATCCCGGCGTCGCGCGCGTGCACTACCCGGGGTTGACGGCCGGTCGCCCCATCGATCAGATGACCGGCGGGGGCGCGCTCGTGTCGATCGAGGTGACCGGCGATCCGCACGCCGTGGTCGCGGCGGTGCGGCTGGTCACGCCCGCGGTCAGCCTGGGCAGCGTGGACAGCCTGATCCAGCACCCCGCGTCGATCTCACACCACATCGTCGGTGCCGGGGTACGCGCGGAGGCCGGGGTCAGCGAGCGGCTGCTGCGCCTGTCGATCGGCCTTGAGGATGTCGAGGACCTGTGGGCGGATCTGGCGCAGGCGCTGGACTACAGCACGCTGCCGTCCAGTGCGTAACTCGTGCGGTAGGCGGCGACGACCCGGCGGACCCCGATGGGCGGGGCGAGCCGGGTCGGCTCGAAGGTGTGGATCGGGAAGACGACCTTGGGCGCGACCCGCTCGACCATGGACTGCAACTGGTCCGGCAGGGCGTGTCCCCAGCAGCCGATCTTGTGCAGTTCGACGCCGAAGTGGGCGAGCCAGTCGGTGAACACGCTCCAGCGCGGGTCGAACTCCCCCAGCGGCTCGCCGTTGGCGTGCACGAACGCGTCGCCGGGGCGCAGCGGCAGGTCCAGGAACGTGGGCAGGTCGTCGGTGTCCGGGACGACCACGAACGCGCCCGGCTTGGCGTGCACGTCGGCCAGGCTCAGTTCGCCGGACCAGGTCGTCGCGTCGACGCCCAGATCGCGCAGGAAACCGGCGGCGCCGGGCTGCCACACGATGGTGCGGCCGAGGTTGGCGGCGGCTTCGATGAACTCGGCGACCCGTTCGACGTCGCGCGGATAGGTGGACAGCAGGACGAGGCCGGGGGCCGCGGCGAGGATCTCCGCGAACTCCGCCAGCACGTCGTCCTCGGTGCGCGGCGGGCCGTCGGGCGGGGTGAACGAGAGCGTGGTGCCCTCGGTGATCAGCACGTCCACCCCGCGCACCGCGTCCACGAAGGCGTTGCTGAGCTCGGGGTGGTGGCCGTGGAAGCGGATGTCGCCGGTGTAGGCGATGCTCCCGTCCGGCGTGTGCACCAGGTAGCCGCAGGCGCCGGGCACGTCGTGGTCGACCGGGATGCAGCGCACCGTCATGTCGCCCACCTCGACCACCTGGCCGGACGCGAGCCGGTGCCAGTCCGGGTCGCCGCCGGGCAGGCCGAAACCGTTGGCGGTCAACGCGTTGAGCATGTCGACGGCGTCGGTGTGCGCGTACACCGGGATTTCCGGCCGCACCCAGCCGGCCAGCCCGACGTGGTCGATGTGCGGGTGCGACACGAAGATGTGCGTGCTGGCCGGGTCGCCGACGGGTTCGCCGAGCGGGTCACCGTCGGCGAGGAAGGCCGGGTCGTAGACCCCGGGCAGCGCGGGCGCTGCGCCGACGCGCAGCCGGTCGGCGAGTTCGCGGTCCGGCCTGACCCGCACGGGCACCCGGAACAGGTTGGCCCCGCTGGGAATGTCCAAACCGATGTCGAGCATGACCCGGTGACCGCCATCGCTGATCATGATCTTGCTTGATCCGATGACCCCGAGACCACCCCAGAACTCGAAACTCGCCAAGGTAAATCTGCTCCGTTCACTACCAGACAAGGGAAACCGCTCAGGCGCGGTGGAATACGTCGGGGTCCTGGGCCCAGGCCGTGATGGCGGGCAGCAGTTCCTCGACGGTGGGGGCGATCGCGTCCGCTGGACCGTCCGCGCGGTTGAACCGATCGATGTAACCAGTGGACGCGCCGAACTCGCGCGCGGGCGCGATGTCGTTGTGCCAGTGGTCACCGATGCTGAAGATCCGCCACGGCCGCTCGCGCACATCGACCTCCGTTGCGAGATGCGCGAGAATCCGGGGCAGGCCAACAGGTTTGGCCGCGCTGTTGATGATCTCGTCGAACGCCTCGTGCGCGTCGATTCTGCTCAGCAACGCGGCAAGACCGAGTTGGGGGCTGTTCGTGGCGAGCACGATCCGTGTGCTCGGCCGCAACGCAGCCAGCGTGTCGAGCAGACCCCCAGGCACCTCGACAGCCAACTCCGGACCGGCCAAGGCCGCCCTGCTTGCCAGGAACGCCTCGTCCAGCTCGGTCCTGCCGACGTCGAACCGCAGGGTGGCCAGCCGTTGCACGGCTTCCCACCCGTCGGTCGCGGCGAGCAACTCCGGTTCGGTGTGCTCGCCGACGCCGTGCGCGAGATATTCGTCCACAATGGACAGAAACTTGTCCGCGTCCGCTTCGGACAGGGTTCGCGCCACTCCGTTGGCATATGCCTGTACCGGGCCATCGCCTCGGTAGAGGGTGCCGTCCAGGTCGACCAGGATCGCCTGTCGTCTGTGTTCAGCCACGGACACCGCCCGCTGCCGAGAACGCGCCGGTGATGAAATACCGTTGCAGGATAAGGAATATCACCAGCACCGGAATGGTGGTGAAGGTGACCGCCGCGCAGAGGCCGGTGTAGTCGTTGCCACTCGCGCTGCCGTAGAGGAAGTTGTACAGGCCCACCTCGACCGGGCGCACGCTGTCGTTCGTCGGGTCCATCACCGACGGCCACAGGAACGAGTTCCACGAGGCCATGAACGTGTTCAGCGCGATGATGATCAGCGCCGGACGCACCAGTGGCGCGCCGACCGACCACAGGATCCGGAACCGGCCGGCGCCGTCGAGCTCGGCGGCCTCGAACAGCTCCGGGGGCAGGTTCAGGAAGAACTGGCGGACCAGGAAGATGCCGAACACGCTCGCGCCCCACGGCACGATCTGGATCCAGTAGGTGTCGATCCAGTTGATGTCCGAGGCGATCTGGTAGTCCGGGATCAGCAGCACGACCTGCGGGATCATCAGCACCGAGAGCACCAGCGCGAACAGCACGCCGCGCCCCTTGAACTTCATCACGCCGAACGCGAACCCGGCCATCAGCGACGTGACCAGCGCCAGCACCATCGTGCAGCAGGCCACCAGCACCGTGTTGAGCAGATACCGGGCCCACGGTGCGGCCGCCCAGGCGCGCACGTAGTTGTCGAAGTACAGGTGCGGGACCAGCGGCGGCGGCGAGGAGAACATGGCGCCGGTGGAGTTCAGCGACGTCACGACCACCCAGTAGAACGGGAAGACGAACGCGATGCCGACCAGGACCGCGACCACGATCCTGGTCGTGCGACCGGCCCGGCGGCGCGTGAGAGCGCGCCGCCGGGACACGGGAGCGGTCAGAACGGACGTCACGATGTGACCCTCGTTCCGGGGTTGAGCATGATCACTGGAATGCCTTCACGTCGGTCTTGGCGTTGGTCTGCGCCTTGTCCAGCGCGGTCTTCGGGTCGACGTTGTTCTGCAACACGTCGGCAAGAGCGATGGCCAGCTCGGACTGGGCCTTGTCGCCCCACGGCGCGGGCACGCTGCCGGAGGAGTGCTGCAACGCGTTCGCCGCGGTCGTCATCCACGGGTTCGCCGAGGTGAAATCGCTCATCTGCGACAACGCCTGCGGGGTCACCGGGACGTAGCCGGTCTGGGTCGACCAGTACGCCTGTGAGGACGCCGAGCTCAGGAACTGCATGTACTTCCAGGCCGCCGCCTTCTGCTCGGCGCTGGCCTGGGAGAAGATCACCAGGTTGCCGCCGTTCATCTGGTTGGCCTGACCCGACTGACCAGCGGGCAGGTCAGCGGTGGCCAGCGGGAACCGGCCGCCGACCGCCTGCTTCTCGTAGCTGTAGCCGGCGATCGAGGAGATGTCGTAGAGGCCCTTGCCCGCGCCAAGCGCGGTCTCGCCCGGGTAGCCCTTGCCAGTGGCCAGCGCGCCGGACTTCTTCAGGTCCACCAGGTACTGCATGGCTTTCACACCGGCCGGGCTGTTGAACTGCGGCTGCCCGTCCTTGTCGAACACCGGGGTGCCGAACGCCTGGGCCAGGATCTCGTACCAGATCGCGCCAGAGGTCAGCGAGCCCGCGCCACCCGGGTCGATGCTGATCGCGGTGACGCCGTTCTTGGAGACCGCCTTGGCGTCGGTGGCGAACTGGTCCCAGGTGGTCGGCACCGAGAGGTTCGCGCTGGAAAGCATGCTCGGGTTGTAGAAGTTCACGTAGACGCTCTTGCTGAACGGCCACATCCAGGTGTTGCCGTCGCAGAGCTTCAGGTCGTTCTGCACGCCCTGGTAGAGCGAGGAAGCCGAGTTGCCAAGGTAGCCGTTGAGCGGGTCGATCACGCCGCTGTCCGCGAACTCGGAAACGGAGCTCTCGTACGCCTGGCCGATCGTCGGCGCCTTCTTCGCGGCGACCGCGTTCTTCTCGTTGGTCTCCAGCGTGTTGTAGTCCGGCGAACCTTCCAGCGTCACCGTGATGTTCGGGTTCGCCGCATGGAACTCGTCGGTCAGGTGCTGGAGCGCGGGCTTCTGCGCGCCGCCGATCATGGTCTCCATGAACGTGATGGTGACCGGGCCGGTGACCTTGGCGCTCACGCCGTTGGACGAGGTGTTGGTGCCGGACAGGAAGCAGTTGGACGGGCTCGCCCCGGGCTGCGACGACGATCCGCCGCCGCCCGCGCAACCGGTGACCGTGAGCGCGGCGGCCACGGCAGCGGCGGTACCGGCGCTGAGCATTCGGCCGCGACGGCCGGTCGGGAAGCTGAACATGGGTCCTCTTCTTTAATAGGCAGAGCTTTTCGGGAGCAGGGTTTGCTGATCGGCGATCAGATCGCGATCGCCGAGGGTCGGGAGGTCTTGCGCTGGATCAGGGTCAGCGCCGCGGTCACGATGAACAGGACGACCGCGATCGCCGCGCCGTAGCCGGTCCTGGTCGCGATCTGCTCGTAGAGCAGCACGCTGACCGTGGTCGTCGCGGTACCCGGTCCGCCCTGCGTCATCGCGTAGAACTGGGTGAACGCCTGGAGCGACATGATCATCGTGATGGTGATGACGAAGACGGTCACCGGGCGCAGCTGCGGCCAGGTCACGTACCAGAACTCCTGCCAGCGGTTCACCCCGTCGACCCGCGCCGCCTCGCCGAGTTCGGGCGAGAGCACGGACAGTCCGCCGAGGAACACGATCGTGGTGAAACCAAGTTCGTGCCAGAGGCTGTAGGCGATCACCGACGGCATGGCCAGAGTCGGCGACAGCAGCCAGTTCGGTCCGTTGATGCCGATCGCCTGCAGGGCCAGGTTGAGCAGGCCGAACTTCTGGTTCAGGATCCAGATCCAGGCGATCGAGGTGGCCACCAGCGGCGTCACGTACGGCGTGAACACCGCGACCCTGGTCGCCGCGATCCACCGGCCGCCGCGTTGCAGCAGCAGCGCGATCACCAGCGACAGCGCGGTCCCGCCGATCACCATGGCGACGGTGAAGTACAGCGAGTTCAGCGCGCTGGTCGGGAAGTCCGTCTCGGTGAACAGCTCCTGGTAGTTCTGCAGACCGCGGAAGCGGGACCGGGAGACGTTCAGCGAGTTCCAGTTGAACAGGCTGATGTAGAGCGTGTAGATCGTCGGCGCGATGGTGAACACCGCGAAGATCGCCAGGGCCGGTGCGGTGAAGAGATAACCGACCGGCCCCGACAGCGCCCTTGGCACTTTTCGCCGTCGCTCACGCGGGCCCTCGCTCCGCGTCCCGACGGTCACAGTGCCCGTCGCAACCTGCTGTGAGATGACCATTCCCCTGCCGCACGATCCGTCATGTTGCTGACTGACCCCCGGCAGGGGGTCAACCGTCACCGAACCCCTCGACCCCGGCATTTCCAGGCCCGGGCTAGCCGGTGACGGCCGCAGCACCATATCCTGGAGGGCTGGCCACTTGTCTACGAGAAGTCGTCAATTCGTGACTTGTTAACGGCCACGTGATGTTCGAGCGACGCATCCGACAAGTCGCCAGGTCAGCACACCCAAAAGTGAGTGTGCAAGATCGACTTCAGTGATCAGTGAAGATCAAGAATCGGCATTCGCGCGGCTGCCGCTCTCGTGCCGGCAGCCCTCAGGTAAGGGTGCGCGGGCGGATCTCGTTGGCTTGATCGACCAACGTGATCCGGGCCTCCGCGGTGTCCGCGAGACGCGCCATGGACCGGTAGCAACTCTCCAAACCGACACGAAGGTCGCGATCGGACAGTTCGCACCCGAGCACCTTCGGCCGCGAAGCGGGCGGTGAACCGTTCGGCCCGCCCGCCTGCACCCACCGGTACGCGGCACCCAGCACGTCCGCGGTCAGGCTCGCCCGCCGCTGCGGGTCCAGGCTCAACCTGGTCAGCCGGTTACCCGCGTCGAGCAGGTCCCGTTCGGCGATCTTGCCTGCTGGCGTCCACTTCGTCCTGGTCGCGATCACCGCGAGCTGCGCGGCGAGGTAGTGGCTGGACCGGTCCGGCACCGACTCCAGCACGTCCAGCGCGCCCGACCGGTCGCCCTGCGCCAGATACACCCTGGCCAGGCCGAACGCGGCGCTCACGAACGAACGGTCGGTGCGCCACACCAGCTCGTAGAGCCGTGCCGCCGGGAAGTAGTCGCCGCACAGCTCGGCGGCCACCGCCAGCGCCAGCTTGGGCGCGAGCTCACCCGGCACCATGTCGTAGACGTGCTCGAACGCGGTCCGCGCCTCCCGGGGACGGCGCGCGACCAACCCGAGCAGACCGCGGAACCAGCTGATCCGCCAGTCGTAGGGCAGCTCCGGCACGGGCGCGCCGCGCGCGTCCAGCACCGCCGCCTCGTGCAGCTCCTGGTTCGCCTGGTTCAACTCGCCCAGCTCCAGCAGCGCGCGGGTGCGCCACAGCTTCGCTTCCATCGAGTTGGCCGGCGCGTTGCGCAGGGCATCCAGCAGCTCGCGCGGAGCGTCACCGGCCAGCGCGGCCAACCCGCTGACCAGACTGGCCGCCGGGTCGTCGGTGTCCACCAGCGGCGCGGGCAGGCAGGCGACCACCTCGGCCCAGTCCGGCGGAGGCGGCGGCGCGCCGGGCGTGTGCGAGGACGTCGCCAGGCTCTCGCCGAACGTGCGCACCTCCGGCGAGAACACCGTCGACCGGCCTGGCCTCGGCTCCCGGGTGCCCAGCGCCAGCACCTCCCGCAGCACCCCGGTGAGCTGGTCGGCCATGTCCTCGGCCGAATCGAAGCGCCGGTCCGGGTCCGGGTTCGTCGCTCTCGCCAGCAACCGGTAGTACGAGCCGAACAACGAGAACAGGGGCACCTGCCGCGCGGGCGGCAGCGAATGCGTGTACGTGCTCGTGTAGCCGACGAAGTCGAAGCTGAGCACGGCGAGCGTGCGGCCGACGGTGTAGATGTCGGACGCGACCGACGGACCCTCCGACGCGATTTCCGGTGCGCTGTAACCGGAAGTGAAGAAGATCGGGCTCTGCATGTCATCCACGTGCCGCACGGCACCGAGGTCGATCAGCTTGAGCTGCGCGTCGGTCTGGATGACGTTGTCCGGCTTGAGGTCACAGTAGAGCAGTCCGACACTGTGCAGATAACCCATGGCGGGCAACACTTCCAGCCCGTACGCGAGCACCCGCGCCAACGGCAGCGGCACCACCCGGCCGTTGTCATCCTTGTTGGCCAACGCGATCTGGCGCAACGACTCGCCGCCGATGTACTCCATCACGATGTAGCCGACCAGGTTCCCGGTCGTCGGATCGGGATGCTGCACGAAGTTGTAGATCTTGACGATGTTCGCGTGCTCGACCTGCGACAGGAACTGCTTCTCCGCCACCGCCGCCGCCATCGCCGCGGTGTCACCGGTGTCGATCAAGCCCTTGAGCACGACCCAGCGGCCGTTCACGTTGTGGTCGCGGGCCAGGTAGATCCAGCCAAGACCACCGTGCGCGAGCGCGCCGAGCACCTCGTACTGCCCGCCGACCAGATCGCCGCCGACCAGCTTGGGCCGGAAGGAGAACGACGTGCCGCACTTCGCGCACGTCCCGTCCGGGTTGCCCGGCTTGCCGTTGGCGCCGCGACCGACCGGCGAGTTGCAGTTGCCGCAGTAGCGCTTGTCCTCGGGGACCTCGGGATTGCGCATCAGCGCGGTCGCCGGATCCTTGTACGGCACCACCGGCACCTCGACCAGGCCGCCACCGATCCGCCGCGACTGCGACCGGGTCCGGCCCCGGCTGGGCCGGGTACCCCGCGCGCTGCCGCGCCCACTCGTGAGCGGACGCGAGTCGGAACTGCGCTGGCTCGGCCCAGACAGCTGCGTCGCCGCACCCAGCGCCATCTGCGCCGCGGTGTCGGGCCGCTTGGGCGCGGCCTGAGTCGGCGCCGGTTCCGGCTTTTTGGGGGCAGGTTCGTGCCCGGACAGGCGCGCCGACAGGGCATTGCCCTCGCCGTCGAACGGACGCTCGACCGGCTCCATGTCCGGGGTGGTCGCGGCGGACGGTGAGCCGGCGTCGGGCGCGGCGTGCCGGGGGCGTTGCGCGGCCAGACCGGGCAACGGGCGCAGCGGCTGACCTGGCGGCGCCCACGCCTGCGGCGTCGCCTGGGCCGCCTCGGCGTACGGCGAGATCACGACGGAGGTGGGCGCGGGTGCGGCCAGCGCCGGATCCTCGGGTTCGGGCTTCGCGGGCTGACTCGGCGGGGCTTGGCTCGGGGGTGGAGTCTGGCTCTGCGGGCGCTGCGCGGGTTGCTGCGCCGGGCGCTGCTGCTGTCCCGGTTGCTGCGGGCCGGATTGCTGCGGGCCGGGCTGCTGCGGACCGGATTGCTGCGGACCCTGCTGTTGGGGGCCCTGCTGCTGCGGACCCTGTTGCTGGGGGCGCTGCTGGGGCGGCATGGGCCTGCTGCCGGTCGGCGGGTTCATCGGCCGGGACTGCGGGTTCTGCGCGGGGAAGGCACCGCTCTGCGGGCCCTGCTGCGCGGGCCCCTGTTGCGCCGGGAATCCGCCGGAGGGCGGGTAGGGGCGCGAACCGGTCGGCTGCGGCCCCTGCGGCAGCGGCCCCTGCGGCGGGCCTTGCTGCGGGCCTTGCTGCGGCCGTTGCTGCTGCGGGTACTGACCCGGCTGCTGCGGGCCGGGCTGTTGCGGGCCGGGTTGCTGCCCCGGCTGCTGCGGGCCGGGCTGTTGCGGGCCGGGTTGCTGGGGGCCCTGCTGCTGGCCGGGTTGCTGGGGTTGGCCGGGCCACTGGGCGCGGCTGGGCTGCGGTTGGGCCGGGGGCTGGTTTGCCGCGGGCTTGACGCGCGCGCCACAGGTGGGGCAGGTGCCATCGACGAGCCTGCCGGGACAGCCGGGCCGTGGGCAGGGGCCGTTCAACGGGGCGCTCGGCTGGGGGCCAGAACTGGTCATCTTTCCGCCTCGCCTCGCGCTAGTTGGAGTATTGCGGGTTCGGTGGCTGGTTGGAGCCCCCCGCGATCCGGTCGCCGATCCAGGTTTCGTAGCTCTGCGTCCACGTTCCGCTGCCGCGGATTCCGTCCAGTACGCCATTGACGAAGCTGACGAAGTCGTTGTCCTGCTTGGGCATCGCCAGGCCGTACGGTTCGTCCGCAATGGACGGTCCGACGATCTTCGTGTTCGGGTCCTGGGCGACCATGCCTGCCAGGATGGTGTCGTCGGTGGATACGCCCGCGACCTCGCCTTGTTGCAGCATGACCAGGCAGTCCGACCAGTCACCGACCGCGACCGGGATCGGGTGGCTGGATACCGCGGCGATGTGGTTGAGCGAGTCGGAACCTGTTGCGGCGCAGATCTTCTTGCCGCCGAGCTGGTCGATGCTGGTCACGTCCGACGTGCTGGGCACCAGCAGTCGCTCGCTCGCGTCGTAGTAGACGGTGGAGAACGCGACGTCGTTGAGGCGGGCGCAGCTGATCGTCATGGTCCGCGCGACGATGTCGACACCGCCGCTCTTGAGTTCGGGCACGCGTTGCGCGGAACTGATCGCCTTGAACTGCACCTTGTTCGGGTCACCGAAGATCGCTTTGGCGACGTAGTGCGCCATGTCGATGTCGAAGCCCTCGATCACGTTGGTCTTGGGGTCGCGGTATCCGAACAGGAAGGTGTTCTGGTCGACGCCCGCGATCAGGTAACCGCGCGCCTGGATCTTGGCCATGGTGCTGCCGCTGGGCATGTTGCCCGGCTGCGGCATGCTCGGCGGCGGGCGGAGGCTGGCGGTCGGGTCGCCGCAGTTGGGTGCGGGTGGCGCCGGGGTGACGGCCTTGCTGCCCTCGACCGCGTTGACCGGCGAGACCGGGTGGGCCGAGCTGACGATCGGCAGGTTCACCGGTCCGCTCGCGGACGCGCAGCCGGTCAGCAGCGCGGCGAGCAGCAGTCCGCCCGCGCCGAGCCAGCGGGTACGCCTGCGCACACTCATCGGTACTCCCTCAACCGCTGCCAGATGCCGATGGCCGAACCCGCCGCGGCGATCACCGCGAGCACCAGCACGCCGATCGGCCACGCGAACAGGGCGCCGCTCGCGCTGTTGGTCTGGTCGGCGAACACGGTGCGGCCCTGGGTGATCGCCTTGTCGAGCGCGGCGTCCAGCTTGGTGACCATGGCTTGTTCGCCGGTGTTCGCCGAGCTGAGCGTCAGCGCGACCGCGCCCTTGTAGTCGCCGCTGTTGTTCAGGCTCTGTACGGAGCCGTGCAGCGAGAACCAGCTCTTCGCCGCGTTGACCGCGTCGTTGATCTCGTTCTTGGTGGTCTGATCCTGCGAGGCGCTGCTGAGCGAGCCGAGCAGGCCACCTGCGCCGTCCTTGCCGCCGAGCTGGGTGGCCAGGGTGTGGAAGGCCGGGTCGTAGTTCTCGCCGCCGCGCGCGATCAGGTTCAGGATCTCGTCGGTGCGGGCCTGGAGGGCGTCGGTGCGCACCTGGGAGAGCTGGGCGACCAGGTCCGACCCGGAACTGCGCGCGGTGGACACGTGCACACCGGCGAGGACGAGCCCGACCGCGGACCAGAGCAGGGTCAGCACCATCGCGATCGACGCGATCAGCAGCCCGACGTTGAGCACTCGGTTGGTGCGCTTGGCCAGGTAACGCTGTGTGAAGAACAGCGCGACCAGCACCGCGAGCAGCGCGACCGCGCCGAGCCACGGGAACGAGGTGGCGTCGTCCTGTTGCGCGTCGAGTGACGCGGTGTCGATCTGGTACAGGTTGCGCGCGGCAGGCAACAGGGTGTTCTGCATGAGACCGTCGGCTTCGCGCAGGTAGGCCGAGCCGACCGGGTAACCGGCGGCGTTGTTGGCGGCGGCGCGTTCGACGATGCCGGTGTAGACGGGAAGGTTGGTCTCCAGCAACGTCAGCGACGGGACGACGTCGTTGACGTTCTCGGTGTCGGCGCTGTCCGCGACGGCGACCGCGAGCGCGGCGCCCGCCTGGGCGATGTCGGTGTTGTACTGGTCGCGCAGGTCCTGCGGCTCGACCGCGCCGGAGAGGAACGCGCTCGCGGAGGTGGCGTCGGCGTCGGAGAGGGAGCGGTAGATCTGCTGGGCGGCGGCGCTGACCGGTTCGCGGTGCGCGGCAAGGTCGTCGAGGGTGTTCACCCTGGACTGGCCGGACAGGATGCCGACGATGCCGGTGAGCAGGCTCAACAGGATCAGGCCGACCATCGCGATGCTCAACCGGCCCGGTGTGGTGCCGGCGAACTTGCGCAGGCTGGCGGCGAGGTTGGTCGGCAGGCCGACGAGCGCCGCTCCGCGTGAGCGGGCCTCTGGGTTGCTGGGCGCGCTGGTCGGCGCGGTCGTGGTCACCATGGTCCGCCCATCGTTGTTGGGCACAGTGCCCCGGCCGACGCCACTGCTACTCCCACCCGCCCCAGAAGGAACAATCCACACCGAAGTTGCCGCCCCACGGAACCTGCGTTCAACCGGGGGTACCTGCAACGTAGTGCACGGAGGGTGGTCACGGTGGGATATGGGAACTTCCTCGCGCCGGGATCACATCGCTGACCAGCCCCGATCGCTCTATCGAGACCAGTTTGATACCAGCGGATCGGTCCTTCGAACGCAAACGACCCCCGGAGCTCGCTCCCACGTCCGGTGGACGTGGGCCCGAGTTGGACTGGGTCTCGGGGCTCCGGGGGTCGGGTAGCTGCCTTGGATTCGCCGGACGCCCAATGTCAGGTCCACAACCTGAGTGCCGGCGAGTTAACGCTCAACAGGGCGTCCTAGCGGACAGCCACCTCACAAGTCCGATAGCTATACAACTTTGGACCACCTCCTCTCTTGCGTAAGACGAACGCTAGGCAATACGACCCGGCCTGTGCAAGGTCATTTTCGGGCGAGCAATCCCACTCACGCCGTGAGCGAAAACGGGAATTCGGGGATGTCGGCGTTTGTCCTGGTCAGCGATGCCGTGCCCGCAACAGCGTTCGCCTGTTCGGGTCTATCTCGGAGACTGAGCAACCCCAACGATGGGTTAGACGTCCTCCAGTCGGGTCATCCAGCAAGCGGGAACCGGGTGGAGGCGAACACTGTGAGGATGAACCAACGTACTGTCGCGCGGGGGCTGCTGGCGGGGGCCGGCCTGGTCGCCGCGGTACTGCTCACCGCTTGTCAGGGCTCCTCAGGCGCGGGCAGTTCGCCTTCCTCGCTCAGCGTCTCCTCGACCACCGCACCAGCGCCGACGACCACGTCGAGCGCGGCGCCGACCGCCACGGCCACCCAGCCCGGCGGATCCGGCGGCAACGGTGAGTGCAAGGCGGCGAACCTCAAGCTCTCGGTCGGTTCCGGCGATGCCGCCGCCGGTCACTTCTACGTGCCGATCGTGTTCACCAACACCGGTTCGACGTCGTGCTCCATGCGCGGCTGGCCGGGCGTGTCCTACGTGACCGGGGACAGCGGCAGCCAGGTTGGCCAGCCCGCGAAGCGCACCGGTTCGGAGGGCTCCTCGGTGACGCTGGCGCCGAACGCGGTGGCGTCCTCGGTGGTGACCGTGACCGACGTCGCGGTGTTCGACGCGAACTCGTGCAAACCGGCCTCGGTGCGCGGCTTCCGGGTGTATGCGCCGGACGACACCGCGTCGATGTTCGTTTCGCGCAGCGGAACCGGGTGCGCTGGGAACCCGCCGAGTCCGCAGTTGCAGGTTCAGACCGTGAAGGCAGGTGCCGGCAGCTCCTGACCTTCCTGCGAAAACCGCTGGCCCGGCTCGCCCTCGCGCCGGGCCAGCGGCCTGTTTCTTTCAACTGGCAGAGCTAGAGGAGAGACGCGGTCGGCCAGGTTTCCTGGTGGTAGGCGCTGTCCCAGAACAGCCACTCGTACTCGCAGGCCTTGCTGAACGCGGCGAACATCCGGTCCCTGGTGTCCTCGGTCGCCGATTCGGCCGCGCGATCGACCGCGGCACGGCAGCGGCCGACGGCGGTGGCGAACTCCTCGTCGGCGTAGGTGTCGATCCATGCCTGGTAAGGATTGTCTGCCTCTTGAATAGACAGAGCGCCCTGTTGACCGGCGACGATGTGTTCGCCGACCTGTTGGTAGACCCAGAAACAGGGCAGCAGCGCCGCGATCAGCTCCGGGTAGTCGGCGGTGGCGGCGGTCGCCAGCAGGAACGAGGTGTAGGCGAGACAGGTGGGCGAGGCCGGCACGTCGGCCAGGTCGGCTTCGGTGAGGCCGAACCGCTCGAAGTAGCCCTCGTGCAACGCTCGCTCGACCACAATGGCCTCCTGCGCTGCGCCCGCGAAGAACGCGATGTCCGCCACATCAGTGGCCTTGCTCGCCGCGATCGCCAGCGCACGGGCGAAACCGGTCAGGTAGCGCGCGTCCTGGACCAGGTAGAACTGGAACTGTTGGCGGCCAAGAGTTCCCGCTGCCAGTTCGGCGTTGAACGGGTGGTCGAGCAGGGCGCGGTGCAGGGTGTCGGTGCGCTGCCTGGCGAGTTCACAGAAGACGCTCATACGCCCCATCATCGCCCGAAGTCCGGCCAGCCTCTTGCTTTTCCTGATCCGGCGCCTAACGTGGGCCGAAGCACAAACATCGCGGGAGCTCGGGCGACCGGGCTGAGAGGACGGCAGACGCGCCGTCGACCGCTTGAACCTGACCGGGTAATGCCGGCGTAGGGAGTGGAATGGCCACCGATGTTCCCATCCGCCCCGCCACCGAGGTCGCACCGACGCTCGCCGGACCGACACCGAAGACGCTCGGGGTGCTGGACCAGGGCGCGTTCTGGGCCAATCTCGGGGTGAGCCTGCTGGGCTTCTCCGGCGCGATCTACGTGCTGCAACCGGCAGGTGTGCCGCCGTTGTCGATCGTCGCGGCGATCGCGGCGACGATCGTCGGAACACTGCTCGGCAGCGTCATGGTCGGGCTCGCGGCGGTGCCTGGCGCCCGCACGGACGCGCCCGCGATGGTGCTGTTGCGCGGGCTGTTCGGGGCACGGTTGTCCTACCTGCCGACCATCCTCAACATCGTCCAACTGGTCGGCTGGGGCACGTTCGAGCTGCTGGTGATCGCCCAGGCGGCCCAGGCGCTGTTCCACGGCGGACCGCACTGGCTGTACGTGGTGATCACCGGCGTCGTCACCACCGCGATGACCATCCGCCCGCTCGGCGCGCTGCGGGTGCTGCGCCGCTACGTCACGGTCGCCATGGTGATCGCGATGATCTACCTGTTCGTGCAGGTGCTGCGGCATCCGCTGCCCAACCTCACCCAGGGCTCCTGGCGCGGCTTCTGGGCCGGTTCGGATGTCGCGCTCGCGGTCGCGGTGTCCTGGATCCCGGTCGCGTCCGACTACTCGCGACACTCCCGGTCCAGTGGCGGGGCGTTCGGCGCGGCCACCGCGGGCTACTCGGTCACCCAGATCCTGTGCTACGTCCTGGGTTTGCTCGCGTTGGCGGGCACGACGGACGCCCCGTTCCAACCGTTCCTGGCGCTGCCGGTCGGCGCGCTGTTCTTCGCGGTGTTGATGGTGCGCGAGGTCGACCAGTCCTTCGCCAACGTCTACTCGACCGGTGTCTCGGTGCAGAACCTGTTGCCCAAGGCGGATCGGCGCGTGCTGACCGTGATCATCGGCGCGCTGACCACGATCCTCGCGCTGGTCATGGACATGAGCCAGTACCAGGGCTTCCTCACGTTGCTCGGCTCGGTGTTCGTGCCGATGTGCGGGGTGCTGGTCGCGGACTACTTCCTGCGCGGCAACGCGAAGCACTGGAACACCTCGGGCCGGGCCCCGTCCCGCTGGTCCATGCTGCTCGCCTGGATCCTCGGGTTGGCGATGTATCAGCTGATCAACCCGGGCGCGGTCGGGGCCTGGTCGACGATGTGGACGAACATCGCGCACTGGCTGGGTTTCACGCAGCAGAGCTGGATGAGCGCATCGCTGTTCTCGTTCGTCGTGGCGGGCGCGTTCGCCTACCTGTTCGACGTCCTGGCCGGACGGTGGAGGACGCGGCAGGGCGACGGCGAGTAGCTGGGGGGCCGCGCTGGCGAGCAGTTTCTGCCCACGCCCCATCGTGTTCGTCCCTTGATCGGCCCGAACGCGACTGTGCGCGGCGATGCTGACATCGCCGCGCACAATGGATAGTCGTCGAATCGGACGATTCGCTACAACGCCTTCAGTTCCTCGGTCACGCTGTTCACCGACGCCTTGGCGTCACCGAAGAGCATGGCCGTCTTGGCGTCGTAGTAGAGCTCGTTCTCGATGCCCGCGAAGCCCGGGTTCATCGACCGCTTGAGCACGATGATCGACTGTGCCTCGTCCACGTTGAGGATGGGCATGCCGTGGATCGGCGAACTCGGGTTGGTACGGGCGGCCGGGTTGGTCACGTCGTTGGCGCCGATCACCAGGGCGACATCGGTGCGCGAGAACTCGCTGTTGATGTCGTCCATTTCCTTGAGCTGCTCGTAGGGCACGTCCGCCTCGGCGAGCAACACGTTCATGTGACCGGGCATCCGGCCCGCCACCGGGTGGATGGCGTACTTGACCTCGACGCCCTTGGCCTCCAGCAGCTTCGCCATCTCGCGCACCGCATGCTGCGCCTGCGCGACCGCCATGCCGTAGCCGGGCACGATGACGACCTGGTTGGCGTAGGCCATCTGGATCGCCGCGTCCGCCGCCGACGTGGACCGCACGGTCTTGTCGGTGGCGCCTTCGCCCCCTGCCGCGATCGAACCACCGCCGAAGCCGCCCGCGATGATCGCCGGGATGGACCGGTTCATCGCCTTGGCCATCAGGTTGGTCAGGATCGAACCGGACGCGCCGACGATCATGCCCGCGACGATCATCGCGGTGTTGTCGAGGGCAAGGCCCGTGGCGGCGGCCGAGAGGCCGGTGAACGCGTTGAGCAGCGAGATGACCACCGGCATGTCCGCGCCGCCGATCGGCAGCACCACCATCAGGCCGAGCACCGCTGCGAAGATCAGCACGCCGACGATCAGCCACTGTGAGTCGACGCCGACCCCGGCGATCACCGCGCAGGCGACGGCGAGCACCAACAGCAGCAGGTTCGCGAACTGCTGCGAGCGGCCGAGGCTGATCGGCCGACCGGGCAGGATCTCCTGGAGCTTGCCGTACGCGACAAGCGAGCCCCAGAACGAGACCGACCCGATGATGGCGGCGAACAGCGAGGTCACCGGCACGTAGGCGGCGAGGTGGGAATAGTCGTTGGTGGTGCGGAACTCGACCCACGCGATCAGCCCGACCGCGCCACCGCCGACGCCGTTGAACAGCGCGACCATCTGCGGCATCGCGGTCATCTTGACCTGCCGCGCGGACGGCACGCCGACCACGGCGCCGAGGATGATGCCCAGCGCGATCAGCAGCCAGTTGCTGATGCCCGGGGTGAGCAGGGTGGCGATGATCGCGATGATCATGCCGACGGCGGCGATCCAGTTGCCGCGCACCGCGGTCCGGGGCCCGGTCAGGCCCATCAGGCCGTAGATGAACATGCCGAACGCGATGATGTAGAGGACGTCGATGAACGCGGTCACTTGGCGTCCTCCTTCTGCTCGGTAGAAGGCTTGCGCGCCTTGAACATGCCGAGCATCCGGTCGGTGACCAGGAAGCCGCCGACCACGTTGATGGTGCCGAACGTGATGGCGATGACCAGCAGGATCTTGTCGAGCACGCCGGTGGCCTGGCTGCCGATCACGATCAGGCCGCCGAGCAGCACGATGCCGTGGATGGCGTTGGTGCCGGACATCAACGGGGTGTGCAGGGTGTTGGGCACTTTGGAGATCACCGCGAAGCCGACGAAGCCGGCCAGCACGAGGATCGCCAGGTTGGCGAGGAACATCACGCGCTCCCCTCGGTAGTGGTCACAGCGGTCGTCCGGGTCACGCAGGACTTTGCCAGCACCTCATCGTCGAAGTCCGGGCTGACCATCCCGTCCTTGAGCATGAGTGCCAGCAGCGCGGACACGTTGCGCGCGTAGAGCTCGCTGGCGTGTTCGGGCATGGTGGCAGGCAGGTTGAGCGGGGAGGCGATGGTGACGTCGTGCTTGACCACGATCTGGCCCGGTTCGGTCAGTTCGCAGTTGCCGCCGGTTTCGCCCGCCAGGTCGACCACGACGCTGCCCGGCCGCATGTTCTCCACCGAGGCCGCGGTGACCAGGCGCGGCGCGGGCCTGCCTGGCACGAGCGCGGTGGTGATCACGACGTCGAAGTTGCTGATCGCGTCGGCCAGCCGCTGTTGCTGCTCGGCGCGTTCCGCTTCGGTCAGCTCGCGGGCATAGCCACCCTCGCCTGCCGCCTCGATGCCGAGATCCAGCCACTGCGCGCCGAGCGAGCGGACCTGCTCGGCGACCTCCGGCCGGACGTCGTAGCCGGTGGTGCGCGAGCCGAGCCGTTTGGCGGTGGCCAGCGCCTGCAAACCGGCGACGCCGACGCCGAGCACCAGCACGGTCGCGGGCTTCACCGTGCCCGCGGCGGTGGTGAGCATCGGGAAGAAGCGGGTGGACTGTTCGGCGGCGAGCAGGACGGCCTTGTAGCCCGCCACGTTCGCCTGGGAGGACAGCGCGTCCATGGACTGCGCGCGAGATATCCGGGGGATGGATTCCATCGCGAATCCGGTGACTCCGGCGTCGCGGAGTTTCTGAATTGTTTCCGGAGCGGTGAGTGGCGAGAGGAAACCAATCAGCGTGGCACCGGAGCGCAATTTGCTGATTTCCTCCTCGGTCGGTCGATTGACCTTGACGACCACATCTGCATCCCATGGGTCGCCGATCTTCGCGCCGGCCTCTTGATACGCCGCGTCCGGAATCAGTGCTCCAAGACCGGCACCGGCCTCGACCAGCACATCCACCCCGAGGGTGCGCAGTTTTTCGACAACTTTGGGTACCAGGGCAACGCGGCGTTCGCCCACCGCGATTTCCCGGGGCACTCCAACGCTGGCGTGCACGGTGTCCACATTTGTGTCGGCTGTCACCGGGCGAGCATGCCGTGCATTGGTCTACCAAGTAAAGGAACGTGTGACGCGCGGTGCGTCACAATATGGCACTGATCTTCCAGCAGCTGGGAATGGAACAGCTGTTTCACCAGGTGAACGGGAAAGTTGGCCCACCTGGTGGATTGCGTGCCTGATTTGTCCGATCAGCGCGCGGCAAGCTCGTGGAATCCCGCGTCGACCCGATCGCGCAGCCCAGCGATCTCCTTGCGCAGTTCCTGGATCAACGCGGCCTGGGACTTGTCCAGATCCTCGACTGTGGCGTCGTGCGCCTCGTCCTTGAGGTCGACCACGATGCTGCCGCCGGGTTCGAGCACGGCCCGCTTGACCTCGCGCAGGTTGCCCGCACCCTGCCTGCGCAGCGCGACCGCGACATCGCCGTGTCGCAGGCCGAGCCGCTGCAGCTTGCCGACGATCTTGCCGTTGACCACCAGATCGGTCGGCTTGCCCTCGAACAGGTGCGCGATCCACGCGTAGCGCGCGGCGAGCCGCACGAGGATCGCGTTCACCGCGAGCAGCACCGCCGCGCCGAGCAGCCCACCGAGCAGGCTGTTGTCGTTGCCGATGATCGAGTTCTGCACCACGTTGGACAGCAGCAGCATGACGACCAGGTCGAACGTGTTCAGCTCGGCCAGGTCACGTTTGCCCGCGATGCGCAGCAGGATCGCCATGCCGACGTAGACCCCGACGGTGCGCAGCACCTTTTCCAGGACCGGGATCTGAATCTGAAACAGGTCAGCCCACACGGTGCCATCGCCCCTTCGCCGTCGGAGTCTCCGACAGGAAAGGTAGTCCGGTGTGGACTACGCGGCGCCGCGCACGACGTTGTTGAGGTTGGTGAGCATGGCGTCGTAGATGCGCTTGAGGCCGCCGGGCGCGAAGGTGCGCTCGAAGAAACCGCCGACCCCGCCCGCGCCGTTCCAGGTCGTCTCCACCGACACCGTGCAGGCCGCGTTGCCCGTGGGCGCGACCGTCCAGGTGGTGACCATGCTGGAGTTCTGGTCCGACTCGACCAGCGCGCCGTCCGACTCGGTGACCGCGATCAGGCAGTCCCGCACCCGCTTGCTGGTGGCCGCGAGCTTCCAGTGCACTGTGGTGCCCGCACCGGTGCCGCCCTCGCGCACCTCGTACTCGCTGAAGTGCTCGGTGAGCAGCTTGGGCCGCGTGCCGGTGTAGTCGGCGAGCGCCGCCCGCACCGTGTCCGCCTGCGCCGCTATCGCCCGCTGCGTGTTCGCCTTGACCTGTGCCATGGACCAATGGTGCCGAATTCGAAAAATCGCCCACGCGCAGGGCGCGCAAGTGCTTGCATGTCCACGTGCAACCGAACCCCGAATCACCAGGCCAGGATGCGAGCAACGGCGGGCAGCCAGCCGGTTACCCACAGGCGCCCACAGGTTATCCCCAGAGTTATCCACAGGCGCCGACCCAGGCTGCCCAGCCAGTTGGGCAGCCCTATGGCATGGCACCGATGCCCGGCGGCTACACACCGCCCACGCGGCAGCCGATGGACTCGGCGCTGCGGTTGGTGATCATCCTGATGTTCGTCAACCTCGGGCTGAGCTTGCTCACCACGGTCGTCGTGCTGATCCTGCACAACAGCGTGATCGACTACCAGATCGCTCACTCGAACTACCCGCCCAACATCGACATCGACCAGGTGCACCAGATCCTGCTCGACTCGTTGTGGGGCCGGATCGCGGGCAACGTGATCGT
Organism: Pseudonocardiaceae bacterium; assembly: GCA_036494465.1. GTDB lineage: Bacteria > Actinomycetota > Actinomycetes > Mycobacteriales > Pseudonocardiaceae > CAJCJE01. Next base: position 2,494 of record DASXOJ010000071.1, on the reverse strand, counting down.
GTCCGCGCTCTACGTCTGGCGGTCCTTCGCGCTGCGGCGCGGGTCGCGCTACGCGTACCTGCGGACGTACTACATCGCGATCGTCGGCCTGATCGGCATCGTCTACCTGATCGCAGTCAGCTCCGCGTACCCGGTGTGGATGCGGGTCGAGCAGGTGATCCAGGGCGTGGTGCTGATCGCGCTGCTGATCGCGGTCAGCAGGCCTGCGGTACGCGCCCGATATGCCAAACAGCGGGCCTGACCCCGCTGTTCGCGACGGGCCGGTGCGGCGGGAGGCGCCGCACCGGCCCTTCTTAAACCAGGGCTTGGGCGACCCGGTCGTGGACTTCGATGAGCCAGTCCGGATCGCCGTGCCGACGGCCCCAGGCCGCCGCCACAACGGCTCTGGCCTGGGTCCAGCAGCGCGCACGGTCGCGGTCGAGGCCGGCGGCTTCTGCGAAGATCGCGATCCGGCGCAGCAGGCCGGCTTTGAGGTCGGGCGCGCCGAGCAGGGTGCCGAAACTCAGCGCGGTCATCGTGTCGTAGGCGGGGTCACCGAGATATCCCTTGGGATCGATGACCAGCCACGGTTCCCGTTCGGCCCGCAGCACGTTGGCCACGTGCAGGTCGCCGTGCACGAGGAGGCCGGGTTGGTCGGGGCCGAGTTCGCGCAGGTTCGCCAGGGCCACCTCGGCGGCGCGGCGCGGTAGGTCGGCGGTCTCCTTCAGTTCCCGCTCCCAGCCGACCACCAGATCGCACAACCGGGGCAGCTGCGCGGGCCCCGGTACGGCCAGCCTGCGGGAGAGCTGTCCCGCGATGAGCACGGCTTCCTCGGCGTCGACCTCCGCCAGCGACGCGTCGCTCGCGCGTTCCAGCAGCATCGCGAAGTGCGCGTCGTCGCGCTCGTGCAGTTGTACCGCGCCGTTCCCGCACCACGCCGCGAACGCGTCGGGTTCGTGCACGTTGCCGGGATGCGGATAGGAAACCTTCAGGACAGCGGCCGGACGTACCGGCACGACGATGCCGACGAACCCGTACCGCACCGAATCGGTTGGCGTGCGGTTCCAGCGCTGGAGCAGTTCGTCGACGAGACCGGGCAACGTGGCGAGCCAGGCGCTGCCGCGTTCGCCCTCGCGCGCAACGGTGTTGCGGACGAAGCCATCCGGTATCTCGATCACGCCGACACGATAGCCACCACAAAGGCCGGCGCGGCGAACAACGCCACACCGGCCTCCGGTCGGGCTCAGCGAACGGTGAAGGTGTGCGTGGCGCCGAGGGTGCCCGCCACCGCGACGTCGACCACCAGCTGACGACCGGTGGAGACCACCGAAACGCCCGGGTCGGCGTGCACGACGCGACGGCCGATGCCGCGCAACGTGATCCGCACCGTCGTGCCCAGTTGCGTCGGGTCGGCGACCGCGAAGCGCAGGCCGCTGGGCTGCCAGCCCCACTGAACCGCGGCGGGCGCGGACACCGTGACGCCGTCGACCGAGCCTGCCGCGTAGAACGCCGCGGCCACCGTTCCGTCCGCAATGGACACTGCCTGCACCGTGGCGGTGTTGCTCAGCACGTGCCAGCGGCCCATCGCCGCCACCGTCTGCCACGGTGACGCGCCGGGCAGCACCGCGTAGGCGTAGGTCGCGCCGGTCGGGTTGGTGCCGTGGCTGAGCTGGATCTGCTGGAACCGCCGGGTGTACGGGTCCTTGGTGCCGTGCGTGTTCGCGCCGGTGTCCACGCCGTACCAGGTGCCAGTGCGGTCTTCGCGCAGCACGGTGACCGGGGCGTCTTGGAGCAGCACGTAACCGGCGACGCCGTCGAGGTGCAGCCAGCGGGCGCGTTGCAGCACCGTGGTGGTGCCAACCGCGATCGGGCCGGGCAGGCCGTTCACCAGGAGGGTTCGGCTGCCGTTCTGGCCTAGGTTGCGGTTCTCGATGATGGTGCGGGTGGTCGCACCGGACGTGTCGGTGATGCCCGCGCCGAGGCAGATCACCCCGTCCGGCGTGAAGAACCACGCCTTCTTGCCCTTCAACGTGCCGGTCTGCGAGAGGAAGTCCAGGCCGTACGCGCCATGCCCCTCGTCGAACCGGACGCCGCCGGTCCAGGTGTTCGTGGTGGTCGGCTCGGCGCCGAGCGCGGGCGGGGTGCCGTCGGTCTCGGTGGTGCCGGGGATCGCGGTCGCGTCGACGGTCGGCCAGTACGCGTCGGTGTAGTTGGCCTGGTCACCGGGGAGGAACGTGTAGAGCGCGCCGTCGCCGACGTACCAGCCGTGCAGGTTCTGGCCGTTGATCGACTCGTAGCGGCAGATCCGGGTCGAGGACAGGCCGAGCGACGCGGACCAGTCGCGGGTGACGTGCACCATCCGGTCCGACTGCGGGAAGGTCTGGTGCACCGGGGTGAACTGCGGCCGCTTCGGTTTGCCTGCCAGCATCGCCAGCGCGTACTCGACCTCGGGCACGCCGACCATCTGCAAACCACCGGCGAACCGGATGACGTTGGTGACTTCCAGGTACGGGGC
>DASXOJ010000070.1:0-9654 GCA_036494465.1 Pseudonocardiaceae bacterium | reverse complement strand
GGTCAGCGGCGCGGTCGTGGCGACCATCCGGTCCAGCCACCACGTGGTGAGCGTGACCTCCTGGCGCCGCAACTGCTGCGCCCGCGCCTTCTTGCCCGCCGTATCGCCTTTGGCGACCTTTGCCGGTTCTGCCCCGAGGTCTGGTTCGGGTGCTGCGGCCGGATCCGGTGCCGGGTTCAGCAACGCGGCCGCGGTCGCGGCGAAGCCACGCGTCACGCCTGCGTCGACGTCACCCGGCCCCGGTCCGAAACCGAACCGGTCCAGCAGGCGGCGCACTGCCGCACGATCGGAAAGGGCAACCACCCACCCATCGTGCGGCGCGCTCGCCCGGTCGCGCGGATTTCCGGCGCCATCCTCAGCAAGGCTTCAGGCGGCAGCGCGGGGTTCGCCGCGAGACCGGCGAGAATCGAGCGGGTTCGCCGCTGCGCGTCCGACACCGGGTGAGGTTCTCACCCACCGCCGGAAAGGTCAGGCAGTTTGTCCGGGACAGGACCAAGTCGACGCAGGTGATCAGTCCGTTGTGGATGGTGAGGGCGCAGATCAGGTGGGGGCCGCGCGACCGAGCAGCGCGAAGCCGGGGCCGCCGTTGACGGTGATCGGAATGATCCGGTCCTCGGGGGCGACCTGGTGGCCGACGCCGACCAGGAACCGGGCGACACGATGCGGGCCGTGCACCGGTTTGCCCGTTTCGTGCAGCGTCACCTGCTCGGCCGGGTCGTCGCGTTGGGCAGCGCGCCGACCAGTGGCTCGGGCAGCCATGGGCCGACGTACTCCTCGCGGCGCACCCGCGCGGAGCGCAGCACGTCGAGCGCGGCGTGCGCGACGGTGACCGTGGCCCACGCTTCGACGTCCTCGATGCGCTCCCTGGCGTCGGCGGCGACCAGGCGCGGCCAGCAGTCGGAGACCACGTCCTCGGCCTCCGCGCGGGTGCCGACCAGCGCGTACGCGACGCGGATCAGCCGCGACCGGCAGCGGGTGTACTCCTGCGCCAGGTCGAACTCCCGAGTCACCGCAGACCGGCCAGGTATTCGTCGAAGGTGCGTTTGCCGGGCACGTAGTCGCCGTCCGGCACCAGGTCGCCGCCTGCCAGTTGCCTGCCGACCTTGCCGGGGACCGGGATCGGCAGTACCGGTCGACGCGAGCCGCGGGCGCGTTCGATGCGGCGCGCCATGTCGACCATCTGCAACCGTTCCGGTCCGGCGACCGGCGTCGCGTAGCCGCTCGGCCCGGCCTCGACCAGGTCGACGAGTGCCGTCGCGACGTCGGTGGCGGCGACCGGCTGGGACAGCATCTTCGGCATCGCCGCGATGGGAAAGCGGTGTGCGAGCAGTAGTTCCGGGAACTCGAAGAACTGGGTGGCGCGCAGCACCGTCCAGGGCACGCCGCCGCTTTCGAGCAGCTTCTCCTGGGCGCGTTTGCCCCGGTAGTAGCCGTACCCGACGCGGTCGACGCCGACGATCGACAACACGATCAGGTGACCGATGCCCGCCTCTTTCGCGGCGGTCAGCAGATTGCCGGTCACCTGGGTGAAGAACGCGGTCGACTTCGCGCGGCTCGTGGTCAGCCGGTTCGTGACGTCGATGATCGCGTCGCAGCCCGCGATCCGTTCGGCCAGTCCGGCGCCGCTGGTCAGGTCGACGCCCTCGGACCGGGCCAGCACCACCGGCTCGTGTCCGGCCTTCGCCAACTCGGCCACGACCGGCCGACCGACCATGCCGGTGCCACCGGCAACCCCGACTCGCATGCCGTCTCCTTCACCGCGCGGATTCCCACTTCACCATGAGGACGAGACAGCCGTCGCCGGTGTGACATCGCTGGATCGTGTGACGGGGGTCATGTCACATATCGGGCCCGGCTCTCGTCCTCACCACATGAACACCGTTGCTCGGCGGATCTGCCTGGCGCTGCTCGCCCTCTACGGCGCCTACTCCGGACTGTGGGGCTACCTGGCACCCGATTCCTGGTACCAGGACTTTCCGGGGCTGGGCCTGCACTGGGTGACGCCGTTCGGCCCGTACAACGAACACTTCGTCAAGGACATCAACGCGATGTTCCTCGGCGCCGCGATACTGGCGGTGGTCGCGTTCGTGCTGATCGGCGCTGCTCGGCTGACCTGCCTCGCCGGGGCGACCTGGACCACGTTCAACGCCGTGCACCTCGCCTTCCACCTGCGCCACCTGGACATGCTCGGCCCGACCGACCGCGTGGCCGGCACGGTGTCGCTGGTCGTGGTGCTGGTGCTCTCGGCGCTGCTGCTGATCCCGTTGCGCACCAGGGAACCGGCCCCTGGTCCGGCCCGGGTCGATTACCGGGCGGTGCTCGCACTGTTGGCGCTCACCGGTTTCGGCACCGGGATCTGGGCATCTGCCGCGCCGGAGAACTGGTACGCCACTTTTCCCGGGCTCGGGTTGAGTTGGCTGCCGCAACTGGGCCCGTACGACGAACACCTCGCGGCAGACGTCGGCGCGATGTTCCTGGCGTTCGGGGTGCTCACCGCGTTCGCGTTCGTCCGCGCCGGTGATCACCGGGTGCTGCGCGTGACCGGGCTGAGCTGGCTGGTGTTCAACGTGCTGCACCTGATCTACCACCTGCGCATGCTCGGCATGTACCGGCCGACGGACCAGGTGCTCAACGCGGTGCTGCTGTCGGTCCTTGCTGTGCTACCACTGTTTCTGCTGTTCGCAACGAAGAAAAGGGGAGGATCACGTGTCGACGGAACGGAATCCGGAACAACCGCCTCGGCTGGACGTGTCCACGCTGGCGCCGAACGTGTACAAGGCGTTGACGCGGCTGGAAATGGAGATCCGCAAAGGCATTGATCCAGCGCTGCACGAGCTGGTGCAGATCAGGGCGTCGCAGATCAACCACTGTGCGTACTGCCTTGACATGCACACCAAGGACGCGCTGGCCAAGGGTGAGTCGGTTGAGCGGATCATCCAGCTCTCCGCCTGGGCGGAGTCGAAGCACTTCTACTCGCCCAAGGAGATCGCCGCGCTCGAACTGACGGAGGCGATCACGCTGATCACCGACGGGTTCGTGCCGGACGAGGTGTTCGAGCGGGCGCGCAAGCACTTCGACGACGCCGAACTGGCCGGGTTGATCGCGGCCATCACCATGATCAACTCGTGGAACCGGCTGTCGGTCACGATACGCAACCCGCCCGGCCACTACGTTCCCGTAGCCGCGAGTGCCGAATCGGAGGGGTTGGGGAACGCGTAGAAGCGGATCGCCACATCGCGATCGTCCGAAGTGGACCGGTGGCGCAGGCTGTACCGGGCGATCAGCTCTTCGTACTCGGTGTTGAACGCGGCCAGTTCGGCCGCGTTCAACCGCATGTTCGCGCGGTGTCCCTTGCCCCAGTCGCCGAACTCGTCGCGGTGTTCGGCGGCCCAGCCCAGCAGGCGCAGTTCGCGGTCGAACTTGGCGTTCACGAACTCCTCGACCCGCGCCCGTTGCGCGCCCTGGAAATCCTCGGGTTTCGGCAACTCGGTGGACATCCACGCCTGCTGCCACCGGCCGCCCCGCTGCACCACGTAACCGTTCGCACGCAAGTCATCCAGCTCGGCTCCGACCTTGCTGACGGGCTGTCCCAGTGCGTCGGCCAGGGTGGCGGTGTCGGCGGTGCGCAGTCCGGCGAGCGTGGTCAGCAGGTGCTGCACCTGCGGGTCGGTGCGTAGTTCGATGTCCCGCACGGTCAACGGCCTCGGTTTCGGCGCGACCAGCAACGTCCTGGCCCGCCACAACAACAGCGCCGCGATCGGCAGTTCCGCGCCGACCACCATGGCCACACTGCTCCACCGGTCCGGGCTGGCCCAGTCCAGCAGGACGTCGAACCAGGCGTCGCAGCACAACAACGTCGCGGTGGCCGCCAGCATGGGCACTGCGGCCCGGTGCCGACGCCAACCCAGCCAGCATGCCGCCGCGAAGCAACAACCGAGCGCGGTGTCGAACCCGACCCAGGCCAGGTTCCACTGCTCGGTGTCGAACTGGGTGGGCAGCGTGTTGGCGAGATAGATGGTCCACGGCACCAGGAACACGGCAGCAGCGCCGAGGAAGACCAGCAGCAGGCGTCGAATCACGAGCACCGAAGCTAGCCCGATCCGGAGTCCGGGACATCCGGGTTTGCCCTGATTTATCAGACCAGCTTCTGGTTCGTTCCGAGGACACGGCTTCGCTGCCGTGGAACAATCGCGTCCGTCCACAGGCGATGCGGACGGGGACCCTGGGGGTGTCGAGTCTGTTGAGGACGATGACTGCGTTGTGCGTCCTGGCGTTGCTGGCCGTGTCAGGGTGCTCGGTGATCGGCGACGCGGGTAGCGACGTGCCGAGCAGCGGATCCATCCCGCCGACCGCGCCGAAGGTCAGCGGCCCGGCGATTCTGGGCACTGTCACGGACACAGCCGGGCACGTCGGCGCTGGTGCGACGGTGACCGTCATGGTGGTGCTGCGTTCCTCGGAGCAGGCGCTCCGCGACGCCAAGGCGATCTTCACCCTGGGCCTGGGCTGCCTCGACACCCAGGGTTGCACCGCGCCGAGCGCGCACGGGATGGTCGCGGCCGACGGGCATTTCGCGGTCGCCGTCCCGCACGGCATCACCGACAAGGATGGCTTGGCAGTGACGGTCGAGGCGGCGCGCGGGGCGGACTCGCGGGTGTCGACGACGCTGCTGTTGCCACCGTCGGCCGTGAGCGGGGCGACCGTCTCCGTGCCGTTGGCGGCCGGCCCGGCGACGCTGCGGGTCAGCGCGAATCACGCGAGTGTGCAGCCGCCGTCGGTCACCGGCGCCGGTACCGGCGGCACCGTGGAGCTGGACCAGGTCGACAACGGCGACAGCCAGGCCGTCGCGGGCGAGGCCGAAACCGATGTCAGCGGCGGCTTCGACATCCGGTTGCTGGAGGACGTCAAGGCAATGCTGGTGAGCCACCAGAGTGGCACGGTGCACAGCCTGCCCGCCGAGTATTCGTCGAGCCTGGTGGTCACCGGGCACGTGATCCCGGGCAGTCGCGGTGCGGACTGCGTGGTCGAGGACAGTCGCGGCGGCGCACTGCCGCAGCACCCGTGCGGACTGACCAACGGGATACTGGACCAGCAATGGCAGCCCCAGGACGACCCGGCCTGCGCGGACGGGCCGTGCCCGGGAACGCCGCAGGGCGACCACCGCGACGTCACCGTCGTGCTGCCCAAACCGACCAGCGCCACCCTGCTGGTGGTGCGCGGTTGCGGCTTCACCTGCCAGGTCCAGGTGAGCACGGACGGGAAGAACTTCGGTCCGCTCAGCGGCGCGCAGCAGGACGGCGTCGAGAGCGCGTACGTTCAGCAGCTCCCCGGCCTGCCGGTCGCGGCAGTGCGGGTGCAGACCGACACCGGAGGATTCTTCGACTCCTTGCGGCAGGTCTCAGTGTTCTCCTGACAGCTGACCGATTCCGGCCAAGAAGTCGATCATCAACTTGCCGACCTCGTCGGCCGCGCTCTCCAGCAGGAAGTGGCCGCCGTCGAGCAGGTGGATCTCCGCCTTCGGCACGTCGTCGGCGAACGCGCGGGCGCCGTCCGGTCTGAAGATCTCGTCGCCACGACCCCAGACCGCGAGCACCGGCGGCTGGTGTTCGCGCAGGTAGGCGTGCAGGGCCGGGTAGAGCGGGGGATTGGTGCGGTAGTCCAGGAACAGCGCCAGCTGCACCTCGTCGTTGCCGGGCCGGGAAACCAGCGCGAAGTCGTGGTCGGCGGCGTCCGGGTCGACGACGCTCGGGTCGGGCACGCCGGTCAGGTACTGCCACTGGATCGCTTCCAGCGTGAGCGCGCCGCGCACGCCCGCCTCGGTCTCGGGGGTCTGCTCGCGGTGGTAGTCCCACACGGTGTTCCAGAAGCTCTGCACGAAACCCGCGTCGTAGCCGTTGCCGTTCTGGGTGACGATCGCGGTGATGGCGCCCGGATCGGCGATCGCCAGCCGCCAGCCGATGGGCGCGCCGTAGTCCTGGACGTAGATGGCGTACCGGTCGATGCCGAGTTCGGTGAGCAGGCCGGCGGTGAGCTCGGTCAGCGCGTCGAAGGTGTAGCTGAACTCCTCGACGCTCGGTGCGTCGGAGCGGCCGAAGCCGAGGTGGTCCGGCGCGATCACGTGGTAGTGCCGCGCCAGCGTCGGGATGAGGTTGCGGAACATGTACGAGCTGGTCGGGAAGCCGTGCAGCAGCACGATCGCGGGCGCGTCCGGCGCGCCTGCCTCCCGGTAGAACAGCTTCCGGCCCTGGATGGTCGCGTGGCGGTAGTGCACGGTCGTCATTGTCTAACCCCTTTCGAGCGTTTCTAAGGGTTAGCAAAGCACCCACTTGTCTAACCTGTCAAGTGGGATATGAGCAGTTAGGTCAACAGGTGCCGAGCATCTGGCCGAGCGCGTCGTGCTCGCCGGACTCGATGCTCAGGTGGTACTTCGTCTTCACCGCGATCCACCGCTGCGCGTACTGGCAGTCCTCGGCCCCGTTCGGCGGCTCGTAACCAGGCGGCGGCTGGTCACCCTTGGACCTGTTGCTGTGCGCGGAAACCGCGATCAACTCCGTGGACACGTCGTTGGCGAACACCGCGCGCTGCGTCGGCGTCCACGACCGCGCGCCGGTCACCCACGCGTTCCCCAACGGCACCAGGTGATCGATGTCCAGATCGTGCGCGCTGGTCACGGTCAGCCCGTCGTAGAGCGACACCCAGCGGCCAGCCGTGATCGTGCACCCCGACGGCGGCGTGACCTCGTCCTCCGCCTTCAACACGTCGACCCGGCTGTCGCAGTGATCCGACTGGGTCGACCAGCCGTGCCCGAACTCGTCCCGCGAATACCCGCTCATGGCCCCGTCGGCCGCCACGGATAACTCCGCCAACTCCGTTGTGGCGCTGCCCTTGTCCCCAGTCGGTCCGCCGCTTGGCGCCGGACCCTCGCTCACGCCGCCGACATGACACCCAGCAACCACCATCGACACCGCGGCAAGAACCAACGCGACACGGGCTAAACCCATGACCAACTCCCGAAAATCGCCGACAACCCGACAAAGATCATCGGCGATTCCCAGCAACAAATCAATGTTCGGTCAAGTGCGCTCGCGGAAGCCGAGCACGCGCTGAACGAGCAGCACCCGCCAAGTCCGGCCTTGCGTGCGGCGATCGACCGAGGTAGTGCCGAGGCGCTCGTTCCCGGTTGGCGACCGCGGAAAAACATACTGACGGAGTAAACACCGTCAACCGGTTCGTGGCAGAGTCAGCCATATGGCTACCGCTGAAGCCGGCGTGCCCACCCGCACGCTGGCCGACTTTCCCACCACGCCCGAACCGCTGCTGCACGTGCTGCACGAATTGCAGGAGAACGCGCCGGTCGTCTGGCTGCCCGAGTTCCACGGCTACCTGTTCACCCGGCGCGCGGACGTGACGACGCTGCTCAAGGACCGCAGGCTCGATTCCAGCATCGCCGAGCAGTCCTTCACGACTCTCTCACCTGAGCAGTCGGTGCAGCTGGCGCCATTGCGCCGTTGTGTCAGCCTCTGGATGGGGCACACCACCACCGACGGGCACCGCCGGTTCCAGATGATGCTCAAGCGCTACTTCACCCCGGCCGCCATGGAGAAGATGCGGCCGAACGTGCGACTGATCGCCAACGAGCTGATCGACAAGGTCATCGACGCGGGCACGATGGAGGTGGTGGGGGATCTCGCGATCCCGCTGCCTGCCAACGTGATCGCGGACATGCTCGGCATGCCGGTCGAGGACCGGCCGATGCTGCGGGTGTGGTCCGAGTCCGTGCTCAAGGTGTTCACCCAGACCGGGTTCGACGATCTGCTGGTCGCCCAGGAGGGCGTCGGCGAATTCCAGAGCTACCTGCACGGCCTGGTCGAAGGGCGGCGGGGAAACCTCGGCGACGACCTGATCAGCGAACTGCTGCGGGCTGAGAACGAGGGCCAGATCAGCACCGAGGAGATCGTGGCCAACTGCCTGTTGATCCTTTTCGCGGGGCACGAGACGACCGCGGGCGTGATCACCCACGGCATCGCGCTGCTGCTGCAGAATCCGGACCAGTTGGCGCTGCTGCGCGCGCAGCCCGAGCTCGGCCCGTCGGCCGTCGAGGAAATCCTGCGCTGCGAGGGCACCGCGAACACCATCATCCGGGACGCCAACGAGCCGTTCGAGCACGACGGCCACCAGTTCGAGAAGGGCGACCGGCTGTTCGTGTCCCTCTACGGGGCAAACCACGATCCCGAGTTCATCGCCGACCCGGACCGTTTCGACATCACCCGGCAGCGCAGCGTCCATCTGGCGTTCGGCACCGGCATCTTCTACTGCCTTGGTGCCTCGCTGGCGCGTGTGGAAACCGACGAGTGCCTGAAGGTGTTCCTGGAACGGCTCCCGAACGCCCGCTTGACCGGTGAGCCGGTGTGGGGCATGGCGCCACCGGCCGGACACCGCGTCGAGGCCCTGCCGATCACCTTCTGATCGACAACGCCGAGGCGGCCGATCCTGGTGGTCCTGGGAATGACGGGGCCAGGCAGGATCGGCCGCACCGGCTTACGGTGAGATCATGAACAAGCTCGCGCTGATCACCGGCGCCACCTCGGGTATTGGCAAGGCGTTCGCGGAACGTCTGGCCGCCGACGGCTATGACCTGGTGATCGTCGGCAGGCGGCAGGAACGGCTGGACGAGTTCGCCGCCGCGCACCCGGAGGTCACGGTGCGCTCGCTCGCCGCGGATCTCGCCACCGACGACGGCATCGACGCGGTCGCGCGGATCTGCGCGGACGAACCGCTGGACCTGTTGGTGAACAACGCGGGCGTGGCGCACTACATGCCGCTCGCTGACCTGCCCGCCGAGCGGGCCCGCGAACTGGTCAAGGTGAAGGTGCTCGCGCCCACCCTGCTTGCCCGCGCCGCGGTCGCGGGGATGCGGCAACGCGGCCGGGGCGCGATCATCAGCGTGGCGGGCATGATCGCGTTCAGCGGACCCGCGCCGCACACCCAGCTGCCGCGCCGGGCCGTCTACGCGGGCACGCTCGCCCACCTGGTCGCCATGTCCCAGACGCTCAGCGCCGAGTTGACAGGCACCGGTGTCCGCGTCGAGGTGGTGTGTCCCGGCGTGGTCGCCACCGAGTTCCACGAGGTCCAGGGCATGGACCTGAGCGCGGTACCGAGGATGAGCGCCGCCGACGTGGTCACCGCGGCGTTGCGCGGGCTGGAACTCGGCGAGGTGGTCTGCGCGCCCGGCGTCGAGGACGCGAGCCTGCTCGACACCGTGTTCAACGCCGACCTGGCCGCGTTCGCCGGGCAGAGCCCGGAGCTCGCCACTCGTTATCGCTGATCAGAACGCGATCCTGGCCAGCCAGTGATCGAGCAGGTCCGACGCTCAGCGCGCCTGTTTGAGCGCGTCCGCGACGCGGCCGAGTGCTTCGGTGAACACCTCCGGCGCCAGGTTGCCGAAGCCGAGCCGGAACACGCGGTCGGTGTCACCGAACCAGGAACCGTGGCCGACCTGGGTCTCGTTCTCGGCGAGCCGCGCGTAGAACGCGGTCACCTGCTCGTCGCCGAACTCCGATTCGGGCAGCCGCACGCAGCAGATCGCGCCACCGTCGGGTTTGACGATCTCGACCGGCTGGTCGCGGGTCCAGTCGAGCAGTTCGGTCAACCTCGCGT
>DASXOJ010000069.1:0-30268 GCA_036494465.1 Pseudonocardiaceae bacterium | reverse complement strand
CTTCCTGCTGTTACCGTCACTGGTATGCCGTCCGTCTCCTTCATCGCGAGCACCGAGACGGAACCCAGAGCGCTGGATTTAGCCGTTACCTTGATACCTGACCCATCGGGAGCCTCGGCGGCGGTGTAAATCGTCAGATTGGCCGCCTTCTTGATGACGGCTGGCTCCATAATTTTGTCAATCGCGGCGTCGATCGACTTTTTCGTGTAGGCTGCTTTAGTGACTTTGATCAGTGACGCATCGATGCTTGGGTGAGCCGTCTTGGCGGCTTGGATCATTTCGCCAGCACGGGTTGTGTCGGTCACGTAGAGCACAACTTGGTGGTGTGGAGTGTCCACGTGAAGAGTTGAGTAGATGTCGGCGAATTCCCCACGGCCTCGGTCTCCCAGAGCGTTCGCGATGTCGTCCAGTGGCTTTTCGCCAAGGCTGTCCCAGAACCCCCAACTAGAAAAGCGCTGACCAGCACGACCGTACACGCGATCGCTGCGCGGCGGCTACGTAAGCCATTCAAATGTTCTTCCCCTCGTAGAATCAACGCCATAGAGAATCACGCAAGAGAACTAGGCCACTAGCGTCGACGTCGAGGAAGAGTCGGTACTCATTCCAGTGACAAGAATTCGCACGGCGGACGGCATGCCACGATTCGGCCGCCCGCCTCGCGGATGGTCGACCGATGCCGAACCGATTCCAGCCGAAGTCCATCACTCCCCCGCCCCGGTCGGCCGTCGCCGCTGCCTCGCAACCCGAAGACGACACTACAGCCCAATCGTCATCCTTTGCCCAATTGAGAAAACGGGCACTCAATAGGAGTAAGCGCGCTTTGGCGTTGAAGGCGAGTTTCGTCCAGTTGCCGGGCAAGTCGTCCACCGTATGGCGGCGCTGCCACCTGGACGCCGAGATCTCCCTGGCAGAGCTGGCCGAGCGGGCCGCGATGTCACACCGCAGGCGGTCCGGCCAGGTCCGCCCCCGATGCAGTGGTGCTGGCCGTGGGGACAGACCAGGCCCGCAGGCTGCTGGAGGCCGGTGACCTGGCGGTGGACGAGTGCACCGAAGCCTGCGCGCCCTGGTCCTGGGCGGCCCGATGGGGGACGCAACCAGGCACCGGCTACGCGCTATGAAGTGCGTATTGTCAGAGGAAACGACACAGCTACCGGTCGGCGGAAACCGAAGTCGACGACTCCGCGACCACGCCGAGCAGGTTAAGACTCAAGCTAGCCAGCCGCGCTGCTGGGCCGCGATCACGGCCGCCGTGCGGTCGGTGACGTCGAGCTTGGCGAACAGGTTGCCCAGGTGGCTTTTCACTGTCGCGGGGGTGACCTGCAACGTCGCGCTGATCTCCACATTGGACCGGCCGAGTGCGACCAGGCGCAGGATCTCGACCTCGCGATCGGTCAGCGTGGGTCGGCGCACCGCGCTCACCAGCCGGGTCGCCACCGGCGCCGCCAGCACGCTTTCGCCGCGCGCGGCAGCGTGGATTGCGCGCACCAGGTCGGCGCCGGGCGCGTCCTTGAGCAGGTAGGAGGTGGCGCCCGCCTCGATCGCGCGCAGGATGTCGCGATCGGTGTCGAACGTGGTCAGCACGACCACCCTGCTGCCCAGCGCGGTCACTTCGGCGGTGGCCGCGACGCCGTCGACGCCGGGCATCTTCAGGTCCATCAGCACCACGTCGGGGCGCAGTCCCTGGCACGAGCGCACGGCGCTCGCGCCGTCGCCGCATTCGCCGATCACGGTCAGCTCCGGGTCTTCGGTGAGCAACGCGCGCAGGCCCGCGCGCACGACCGGATGATCGTCGACGATGAGCACGCGCACCTCGGTCATGGCGCACCGACCGGCACGCTGGCGGTGAGCGCGACCCCGGCACCCGGCGCGGTGTCCACGCTGACCAGGCCGCCCGCTTCGGCGAGCCTGGTGCGCAGGCCGGTCAAACCGAATCCGCAAGGTGCGCCCGGATCGAAGCCGCGGCCGTCGTCGGTCACCCGCACACTGACCTGGTCGGGCCGGTAGTCCAGCCGCACCCGCACCGCACCGGCGGCAGCGTGCTTGCGCACGTTGGCGAGCGCTTCCTGAGCGGCGCGGAACAGCGGCACCTCGATGCTCGCTGGCAGGTCGCGGTGCGGTCCCACGACGTCCACCAGCACCGCGATGCCCAACTCCGCGCCGACCCGGTCAGCGAGCCGCCGCACCGCGTCCGGCAGTGAGACACCGTCCAACGCGACCGGGCTCAGCCCGCCGACCAGCGCGCGGATCTCGCCCAGGTTCTCGCTCGCGGCCTGTTCGGCGAGGGCGAGGTGCCGGGCGCAGTCGGCCGGGTCGCGGGACAGCGCGGACTGTGCGGCGCGCACCAGCAGCAGCACGCTGTTCTCACCCTGGGCGAGCGTGTCGTGCAGGTCCCTTGCCAACCGCTCGCGTTCCGCGAGTACGCCCGCCTGCCTGCTGACTTCGGCCAGTTCGGAGCGGGTCGCGTCGAGTTCGGCGACCAGCCGGGCCCGCGCGATGCTCTGCTCCAGCACCTTGCTCACCCACAACCCGAAGACCAGCGCGACCACCAGCCCGATCACGATGCTGATCGTGGCGAACCCCCACCCGGCGGCGACGAAGATCCCCATCATCACGCCCACCGCGACCACCATGGTCACGGTCGCGGCGACGGCTCGGCGCGCGGGCAGTAGCCACCAGAGCTGCGGGTAGAAGATGCACAGCAGCACGCCGGACGCCGGTTGCAACGCGAACATGGCCAGGATCAGCGGGCCAGCGAGCATCACGTAGAGCAGTCCGCGCGGCTCGCGCGCGGTGTGCAGCAGTCGCGCGCCGAGCAGCACGTACACCGTGCTCAGCAGGCCGAGCAGGACCAGGGCCGCGACCAGGGCGGCAACGTTCGCCGAGTCGACGCAGACCAGCACGGCGGCGAGCACGACCAGCACACCGAAGGCGATGTGCCAGCCGATCCTGGTCCGGTGCCAGACGTGCTCTGTGGTGACGTCGGCGATGGTCATGGCGCCTCCAACTGAACATCCAGACGGTAGCCAACCGGCCAGTTCCGGAACCGGTCAATCGGGCGATGCGCGCGAGCTGCCCGGTTCGCGATCATCGAAGTCATGAAGCGCAAGTCCTACGTCAACGTGATGGTCACCCTGTGCGTCGTCTATGGCGCCATCATCGGCATTCTGGCGATGACCCACATCGCGAACCTCGGCCTGATCGCCACCATCGGCGCGATCATCCTGGGCCTCGGCTGGAGCGGCGTCGGCCGGTTCAGCAGGCCCTGACCGATCAGCCGAGCGCGCGCCGCATGAACCCCGTGACGCCGATGAACGCCGCGATGCCAACGGCACCCACCAGCACCAGCACGTCTATCCACAGTGGAATTGACGCGGTGCCGGGCAGCGTCACCGCGCGCAGGCCCTCGCTGACGTAGGTCAGCGGGTTGAGCGCGGAGATCATCTGGAACCACCGGATGTGGCTCAGTGACGACCACGGGTACTGCACGGATCCGGTGAACGTCACCGGGGCGAGCACGATCGCGAACGTGATGCTGATCCGCTCCGTCGAGACCACCGTGCCCAGCACCAGGCCGATCCCCGCGCCGGTAGCCGAACCGAGCAACAGGATCAGCAACGCGCCCGGCCACGCCGACAGCGGCCAGCCCGACGTGCCGAGCACGAGAAACCCGATCGGCGCCATGACCAACCCGGCGAACAGCCCGCACAGCGTGCCGAACACGATCTTGGCCACCGCGACCAGCGGTCCTGGCAACGGCGCCAGCAACCGGTCCTCGATCTCGCCAGACCAGGAGAAGTCCATGATCAGCGGCATCGCGGTGTTCTGCAACGAGACCAGCAACGCGTTGAGCGCCATCACCCCGGGCAGCAGCGTGGCGCCGAAGTCGCCGCTGGTGTAACCGGCGACGCCGAGCACCTTGCCGAACACGAAGAACAGCAGCAGCGGCTGGACGATCACCTGAACCAGGAACGTGGTCGGTTTCCTGGTGGTGGTGAAGATGTCGCGCCACAGGACGGCGAGGAAGGTCTCGGTCGTCGGGCGAAGGCTCTGCCAGGGGCGCGGGGCAGTCAGCGTGGTCACCGCAGTTCCCTTCCGGTCAACGAGATGAACACGTCCTGCAGGCTGGGCCGCGCGATCGACAGGTCGACGAGTTCGGCACCGTGATCGACGATGGCGCGCACCACATCGGGCAGCAGCACCGCGGGATCCTTCTCCGTGCGCACCCGGAAGCTGCACCCCTCGTGTTCGACGGAATCGGCCTCGGGCAGGGCGGTGAGCGCGTCGACGATCCGGTCGCCGGGCACATCGACGCCGCTGACCTGCGCGGTGATCGTGGTGCCACCGGCCAGCGACTCGGTCAGCGCGCGCGGGGTGTGCAGCGCGAGCAGCTTGCCGTGATCGACAATGCCGACCCGGTCGGACAGGGATTCCGCCTCGGTCATGTCGTGCGTGGTCAGCACGACAGTCACCCCGCGCTCGCGCAGGTCGCGGATGCGTTCGTGCAGGAAGATCCGCGACTGCGGATCGAGCCCGGTCGACGGTTCGTCCAGGAACAACACCTTGGGCGAGTGCATCAGCGCCCGCGCGATGACCACCCGCTGCGCCTGACCGCCGGAGAGCCGCTCGACCCGTTGACCGGCCTGCTCGGTGAGGCCCATCAACGCGAGTAGTTCGTCGGCGCGGCGGGCCCGTTCGTCCTTCGCGACGCGGTGGTAGCGCGCGTGGAACAGCAGGTTCTGCCGCACGTCGAGCGAGCGGTCCAGGTTCTGGCGCTGCGGGACGACCGCCAGCAAACGCTTGGCAGCGGCCGGTTTTCTGACCACGTCGGTGCCGAACACCTGGCATTCGCCGGAGGTCGGCAGGATGCGCGTGGTCAGCACGCCCACGGTGGTGGACTTCCCTGCTCCGTTCGGGCCGAGCAAACCGAAGACCTCGCCGGGTTCGACGGTGAAGCTCAGACCGTCCACAGCGGCCGGTGCGTGCGGGTGGTAGCGCTTGACGAGTCCGTTGACGGTGACGGCGGCACTCACAGTCGACCTCCGCTGTCGACGAAACCGATGAGTTCCTGGATTCGGCCGGTCGCCGTGACTCCGTGCACATCCTCGACGGCTCGGGAGACCACGTGACAGATCAGGTTGCGTTCGAGCTCGCCGATGCCGAGCCGGTACATGTTGAGGTACAGCCAGTTCAGCACCACCCGGTAGCGCTGGAACTCGTTCCAGCCGCCGAGTTGGTCGGCGGCGCCCCGGTGCCCGCCGAGCAGTTTGTGAAACGGGCTGCGATCCGACCAGGCGCTCCAGGTCGAACCCCACGCGTCCGGATTCAGGTTCAGCTCGCCGGATGTGATCAGCACGTTGGCCTGGTCGCGGTAGCGCAGCAGGGTGTCCAGCAGCGCGCTGAACGGCAGCACATCGTGATAGTCGGCGGCGGCGGTGATGTCGGCGACGCGCTGGCGGAAATGGTCCGCATTGGTTTCGTAGACCCGGTCGAACCGTTCGCGCACGCCGTCGGGCATCTTGGCCATGAACGCGTCGGCGTGCCCGCGATAGGACAGGTAGCCATAGGTGACCGGTGGCAGGAAGCGGTTGGCGGCGCCGATGAACAGGTCGACCGCGAGCGACATCTTGGCCCCACCGGACCGAACCCAGTCGAGGATGTCGAACACGACCTCGTCGGTGTCGACATAGTAGTCGGCGAGCAGGTCCGCCGCCGCATCGCCGCCGAGCACCTCGATTCGGCGGTCATGCTCGTCGATCTCGACGGAGTTGTTGGGCGCCCAAGGCATCAACGGTCCGCGTTCATGCTCGAACTCGGCGAGCCGGACGTGTTGTTCGTGCGCTGCCTGCTCATCGAGGACCACTGTGGACGGTTGTGCGCGCAGGTACTCGACCAGGATTTCGCCGATGGCCGGGGTGACGACGTCGTCGAAGACCTCGTCGGTCGACTGGATCGGGATGCGCACGTGCGGACCGCGCCGCCAGTGCGGCTGGAAGTAGACCCGGTCGACCGATGGGCTGACGGTTGCGATGAACGGGCGGACCGCGTCGAGCAGCAGGTCGGTGTGGTCGGCGTCGTGGTGGAAGACGTTCACGCCGCGCCACCTGGATTCCGTCATTGTGCGTCTCCCTGGCAGTTGAGCTCGATCACGTATTCGGTCACGTGCGGCACACCCTCGTTGTCGGCGATCGCGGTTTCCGGCTCTGGCGTGACCTCGTGGAAGACCGCAGCGCTGGCTGGATCTTTCGCCAGTCGCTCGAAAGCAAGCACCAGCGGCGGCGAGCCGACGTCGACGAACATCGGCTTGCGCGAACGGTCGCCCGCCGCGGAACCGGCCGCGATCGCGTTCATCCGCAGCACCGACACGAAGAACCGGGGCGGGATGCCGTTCTCGGCGAGCCAGTTCGTCACCGTGAGCAGGAAGTCCGCATCGGACTGACCGGGACCGCGATGCGGCAACGTCCCCGGCTGCGCGACCCAGGTGGCGCGGCGCACTACGACGCGTCCGATTCGCAGCCGTGGCGCGTGCAACACGCGGCCGGCGCCGTTGCCCGCGCTCGCGTCGTGTTGCAGCGGCTGGTCGGGGCGCAGCAGGATCGGGTTGTCGCCGAACGCCTCGATCAGCAAGGCCAGCACCGGCGGGAACTGCCGTTCGTAGGACAGTCCACCGTGGACCGGTCGGATGATCGACCCGCTGTCGTACAGGGCCGGTAGTCCATCGCTGACGCCGACCTCCAGGCGGGCGGGCGGTGGATAGTCGAGCCGGTTGGGCAGGGTGAGCTCGCGCTGGTTGAGCGAGGTGCCGAGGGTTTGCGCGAATTCGGCGTAGGTCGGCGTGCCGGGGTACACCGCATCGACCGGGAGCGTTTCATCGGGGAGGTAGCGCAACAGCCTGTGCACCTGCGACCTGGCCCGACCGAAACCGGAGTTCACCGCGTTGACGATCAGATCGCGGCCATCGTGCTGCGCGTACACCGCGACCGAACCGGGCGACCTCACCCAGCGCGGCAACGAGTCGAGCACGGCGCAGAGCCGCTGCCGATCCGGCATGGCGCGGCGGACCTCGGCGATCAGCTCGACGAGCTGGCGCACCTCCGGGATCGGGCTGGCGGTGAGGGTTTCGGTCAGTCCGGTCATGTCGAACGCGACGACGGCCGGGTGCAGCCGCATGGCCTCGTGCCCATCGCGGAGCAGCTCGGCGTAGAACTGATCGAACGGCATGTGCCGGTCGCCGAGGAAGGCGACGATGGCGAGTTTGAACGGCAGCGTGTAGTCGAACACCGCGAGCAGGCGGCCCGCGAGCGCGAGATCGTCGAGGGTGTCCTGCCAGGCAGGCAATCCGGCCTCGACCACGACACCGGGGATGACCGACTGCTCGGTCACCACATCGCGTAGCGGTCCGGGGAGTTGCAGCATCGCGCCGAGCGCGACCCGGTCGGTGCCGTTCGCGCTCTCGTACTTGCGCAGCCCCTCCCGGATCGCATCCACCCCGGCGATGTGCGCCATCGAATCCAAGCCGTGTTCGTCGAAATCCGGTTGGCCGACGAGTAGGCCGCTGGTCACCAGCGAGTTCAGGTAACCGGCGACTTTCTCGGGTGGCGCGGGAAAACACGCGGTCAACTCGGCGAGCGTCGGGTTACCGGTGGTCGCTTTGAGACAGTGCCGCAACGGCGGGGTCAGCGGCAGGGTGAGTAGCGCTTCCGCTGGTGGCGGTCCGATGAACTGGACGGTGTCGTCGACCAGCCGCGCGCTCGGATTGACGCGGACCCGCGTCTCGCCCAGCGGTGCGAGCACCGACAGGTCGAGTTCGACGATCGAGCGCGGCGATGCGGTCGCGGTCCAGCGGAGGGCGGGTCCGTCGGGCACGAACCGGCCGAGCCCGCTGGACGTGAACGTGCTGAACGGGCTGGTTTTCCCTGCCGCGCGCGCCGCGTACACCGCGAGCCGGATCAGTTCCTGTCGACCGGGTTTGCGGCGGAGCATGTCGCGGAGGGTCGGGCTGGCGTGCGCAAGTCCCTGGTCGAATCGGGGATCCGCGCCGATCTCGCGGAGCTGGGCGTTGATCGAGCGTTCGGCGTCGGCCAGCACGGTCGGCAACTCGGCTCGGGCGACACGGTATTGGCGTACCTGGCGGCCGAATTCGGCGATGTCCTTCGCGAGGTCACGGTCCAGCGCGAAGGCCACCACCGGCTCGGCGAGCAGCCGTGCGGGGTCGCGCAACTGGTGCACGGTGCGCCGCAACGCGACCAGTTTCGGCTTCGCCGCGGGGTCGCGCAGCGCGCCGATCAGGTCGTGGCAGCGGTCGGACAGCTCGGCGGCGCGTGCAGTCAGATCGGCCGCCGCCCGCGACGTGGTAATGAGCGCGTCGCGCAGGCGCTGGTCGACGAGTTGGCCGAGCACGGTCGCGGGCAGGCCCGCGACACGTACTCCGAACGTGCTGGCGTGCGCGGTCATGGGAACGGGTGGGGGTGCGGGTTGAGGTCGGCCTCGGTCAACGGGCGCGGCGCGTAACCGAGCTGGTGCGGGACTGCCAGCAACCGGGGGATGTTGGTGGTGCGCCGGTTGCGGTGCCCGAAGGTCATGGACAGCGCGCCAGGCGCGATCACCTTCACGCAGTGCAGCCCGGCCGCCTCGTGCAAGGTCGAGGTCTGGTTGACGACCACGACGTCCATGCCGCCCGCCAGCATCCGGTCGATCGCCTCGATCAGGTCGTCGGTCAGGTCGGCGTGCCAGGGCCATCGGCCTCGGCCGGTCTGGCCCCAGCCGATGGTGCGGTCGCCGTCGAGCAGGAATGAGAAGCGGTCGAAGGCTTCCGCTGTCGCGTTGGCGATCGAGTGGTCGGTCATGATGCGGACCAGCGAAGGATCGGCGGTCAGCTGTCGGGCCCGTTGCGCCTCGGCCGGGAACCGGCGCACTTCCTGCTCGATGATCGGCGCGAGTTCGCCGAGCGCGGTGAGCACGGCGGCAACCGGGTCCAGCGCGGATCCGCTGGTGCAGATGACGCGCGGACGATCGTCGCTGGGCGTGGTGTCCTGGGCCAGTACCCAGAACGCGGGCATCGCTTCGGCCAGCGTCATGTCGAAGACGCGCAACCGGTATCCGGTGCGCTGGATGCGTTCCACGACCAGCCGGATGCGCGGATCGGGCGCTGCCGCCAGATCCACCTCGGGCAGCGGCAGCTTCGCGTACCAGGTCATCAGGAACGCGTCACGCTCCACTATCTCCAGGATCCCGTGCAGGATCGCCTCTTCCAGGCAGCCGCCGAGCGCGCAGCCGTTGGAGATCTCGAAGGTGAACGGCTTGTCCGGGCTCGTATCGGGTTGCCAGTTCGTCCGGTAGTAGGCATAGGTCTCCGGGACGAGCACCGGGCGCGCCTCGCGGAACGAGTACGCCCACACCCAGTTGACCACCGCGTCCTCGGTGAACGGCTGGTACTGCTCGTCGTCCGCATAGCGCTCGGGCGGGAACAGTCCGAGCAGACGCGGGTCGAGAGCGTCGTCGGCGAGTTGGGCGTAGCTGCCGCGTACGGTGGTCCGCTTGCTCCACGGCCACTGTCCGCCAAGCCGTTCCATCGCCTCGGCGACAGCCGTTGTCCGGCAGGACAGGAAGTCGCGGCCTCGGCCGAAGCCTGCCTCGCCCTTGTACGTGTACTCGGCCAGCACCGCCTCGGCCAGCGGCAAAAGCGAATCGCGCAGACCGCTGGGCGGGGCGACCACGCCGGTGTCGGAGTCCACGTAGAGCTTGGTCAGCCGCGATTCGGACAGTTCGCCGACCCTGGTCGCGCGCAGCGACGGTTTGGGCCGGGGGAGCGGCAGGATCGTCGCGCTGGCCGCGGTGTCCTCGGGGAGTTCACCACAGACCGGGCAGAGCGGATCGGGTAGGAAGCTGTGCCTGGTAAGGGAAAGGTCGCGCAGGCCGAGGTACCAGAGGCAGTCCCTGGCGACGCCCGAATGCAACAACTCGCGTACGGCATCGGCGGCGAAGCCGGAGAGCCAGCGCGACGGTTCGTCCGTGCGCGGCTCCACTGCCCACTGGTCGCGTTGCGGGGCGCTGGCCCGCCACTTCTGCACGCACCAGACGCAGCCGTGCTCGCCGGGGTACACGAGCGGGCCGATCACCGCCCGGTCCAGCTCCGTCCACACCGGAACCCACGGCTCACCCTTGTCGTGCGTTGCCGCCCAGTCGCTGGTGTCCCAGCCGTCGTGCGCGACCACCAGCATCAACGGCGGTCGCTCCGCGATAGCGTCGGCCAGCATGCCGCTCACCAGGTGAGCCTGAATTCGGGGCGCAGCCCACCGGGGTGCTCCGTGCCGAACTGCGCGACCAGCAGGCTCCGTTGCCTGCCGTCCAGGCCGAACCAGCTGTCCAGCAGGTGCGTCAGCACGTCGTTCTGGATCCGGCTCGCCACGTCGATCGACGCTGCCGCGAGGCACGCGCGGTGCAGCGCGGCACCGGCCGCGGCCTGCTGCACCCGGTACCAGCGGGTGCCGAACCGCTCTTCGGCTGTCGCCGCGTCGCCGACCGGGAGCAGCCACACGTTGGCGGTGCGCGCGCCCTGCTGGGTCAGCGCCGCCAACGCGGCTTCGCGCAGGCGCTGGCGCGGATCGCCCTCGCCGACCAGTTCCAGCTCATGCGAATCGGCCCGGTAGCGGTACGCGCCCGAGGGCACACCGGTCACGTCGGCGACGACGCAGTAGAACTCGACCAGGTTCTTCGGCAGGTCCCAGTTCGTCTGCTGACCGTAGGCGCTGAGGATCGTGGCGAGCGCGGTCATGGACATGGTGTCGCCGTTGAACCCGCGCATGGCGGCGTGCCGGGTGTGGGTGCCGGTCAACAGATCCGGCGCGGCCATCGGCAGGCTGATCCGCTTGCCGTCGCCATCGGGCATCGCGGGCAGCGGCGCCGGTCCGGGGCGGCTCTCCGCGAGCACGGCCGCGTGCGCGCCGAACGCGCGCGGGAACGCGGCCAGCGACGGTCCGCCGAACGCGGCGGGCACCGGCGCGACCAGTTCGACGACCGCGTGCACGCCTTCCTCGCGCGGGTTGAGCCCGAGCAGTTCGGTGACGTCCGCGTCCGGGAAGCACAGCCGCGCCGTCGCGTTCTCCTCGCGACCGACGACAAGTGCCTGCGCCACCTGGATACCGGCCTCCAGGCAGGCCAGGCGGTAGTACATCTCGCCGTACTTGGCTGCCAGCCGCCAGAACACGTTGGTCTGCACCAGCACCGTGGTCGCCGGTCGCTCCGCGACCCGGTTCCGGTAGTCGCCCGCGCGCAACCGCACCAGGTCGTGCCGCGCCGGGTCGTAGTAGTAGACGCCGGTCGGCACCTCGGAGTCGGGACCGGCCAGCACGTACCACTCGGCGCTGTACCGGGCGCCGCCCGAGGGCGTCGGGCGTCGGGTCACCAGCCACTGCAACGGATCCGCGTCCGGGATGGCCTCGAAGCTGTCGGTGAACGGCAGCATGTCCAGCGGGGTCAGCCACTGCGAGCGGGTGATGCCGCCGAGGTCGGCCAGCATCCTGCCCAGCCGGTGGTCCGACTTCTCCGGTGGCCAGGGGAGTTGGTGGCGTGGCGCGCCCGGATAGGTCTTCACCAGGCGCGGCGGGAAGTCCCTCGGGTTCGCCACATCGGTCGGGGTGTGTACTTCGTCGTGGTAGCGCGTTGCCTCGTTGGCCATCTCACACCGCACAGAGATCGAACGCGGTCCTGGTGAGCAGCAACCGCAGATGCGATTCCTGCGCGAGGCTGATGCCGAGCCGGTTGCACATCAGGTGCGTGGCCCGTTCGACGATCAGTTGCGGCACCAGGTGGTTGATGTGCTCCAGCACGTCCGCCGGCGCGTCGAAGCTGGGATACGCGTCCAGCTCGCGGAGCAACTCCAGCCGGACCAGCATGTCGTTGAGGTCGCGCACCGTGGCCAGCCACTTGCTCGCCACCGACGCCTCCGGCAGCGCGACCCCGCGCGTGCCCGCCCACACCGCTTCCAGGCTGCCGCGCAGGTGCGCCTTGTTCGCCTCGAAATATCCCTCTAACTCCGCCGACCCCAGCAACTTCGCCGCCGTGCCACCGCTCTCCACCAGGAACCGCGCCTGGTAGGCGAGCTCGGGCAGGATGCTGGTGAACAGCGTCCGGTTGGCCGCCATCATCGCGAACGCGTCCATGGCGCGCTGGCCTGCCGTGCGACCGCGCGCGATCATCTCGACCGCGAGCGCGCTGGTCGCCATCAGCTGCTGCTCGACCGCCTCCAGCGAGGCGCCCTTGCCGAACACCTCGGTTTCCGGCAGGTAGTCGATGAACGCGACCGAGTTGTCCGGGTGCAGCACCCTGTCGTAGTCGGCCATCTCCTCCAACGCGGCCAGGCCGGACGAGTTCTCGTCATAGTCCTGTTGGGACATTGAGGACACCGAAGGTGAGGCCGCGTAGAACGCTGCCGCCGTCTCCTCGATGACCGCGCGGACCTCGTCCGGCGACTGGGTGAGTACCCGGAACCGGACGTGCGGGCCGCCTTCCCAGTAGCGCAGGAAGAAGAAGCCGTCCGCGGCACCGGCGGTGCGCAGCCGGTCGACCGCGGGCTTGATCACGCCGACGATCACGGCATCCTGCTCGGCGTGGTAGAAGAGGTGGGCGCTGACCCAGCTACGCTCAGACATAGGTGACTCCGGGCTCGTTGAGTTCCACGATGTACTCGGCGACGCGCTCACCGCGAACCTGGCCGGGATCCGGCACCATCTCGCTGATCTGCACGATCGCGTTCGGCTCTGCGAGCCGGCGTTCCAGTCCGAGCAGCAGGAGCATGCTCGCGAAATCCACGTAGTTCGGTTTGGTGTCGTTGCTCGGTGCCTTGCCAAAATCGTCGATACCGTTCTCGCCCTGGTTCAGGGATGCCGGGTCGAGGACGGTGACGAAGCACCGGCCGGGAATGCCGTGGTCGGCCAGCCAGCCGGCCATCTTCAGCAGCCAGGCCGCGTCGGTCGCCGCATCGGCCCTGCGGGGCAGGCGATCCGCGCGGGTCATCCACATGGCGCGGCGCAGCACCACGTTGCCCACCATCAACCGGGGCAGGTGCCGCACGTCGTTGTCCGCGCGCGGATCGGAGGTCATCCGCAGCTCGGTGTGCGCACCGAACCAGGTGTTGGACTCGCCGAACGCCTCCACCATGAACCGGGCAGCGGGCGGCAGCAGCCGGTCCGCGCCGAGGCCGGGGTGCACCGGACAGATCCGCGTGCCCAGCCGCTTGGACACCAGCGCGAGCAGTCCGTCCTCGCCGCGCACCACGTACAGGTCGTTGACCGGGAGCGGGTCCTTGCGCACGCTGCGCACGCCCGGATAGTCGATCACCAGTCCGACGCCCGGCTTGCGCACGTTGACCGCGGACCGGGCGACCGCCTCGAACTCGGCGAACAGCAGTTCGCCGTGGCTGGCCGCGAGACCCGGTTCGGCCGGTACGTCGTCGTGCAGGTCGAGCACGTCCAGGATCTGCCGAACGCGGTTGCGCCCGCGACCGAACCCGCAGCTGATGTTGTTGACGATCAGTTCAGGACGATCCGTGAGCTGGCAGTAGACCGCGACCGAGGTGGGGGTGCGGACCCAGTCCGGCCATTCCTTGGCCAGTGTGCGCACTTCCTCCGCATCGACGCGAACCACGCCGTCCCGGTCGGGCGTCCGCTCGCCGAGCAAACGCTTGCTCGCGGTGCGCAACCGGCACAGCTCGCGCACCGTCTCGATCGGACTGTCCTCACTCGCGAACCGGCTGTGCGCCAACCGACTCTGCCCGGTTCGGGCGGCGGACTCCTCGGTGAGCACGTCGCGGTAGAACGCGACCAGCGGAATCTGTGCGCCGGCGGGGTAGCGGTTTTCGAACAGCGAGCTGAGGGTGAGCTTGAACGGCAGATCGGGGCCGATCAGACCGAGCAGCGTGCGCACCGAGTCGAGGTCGTCCAGCAGCGGCTGCCAGCCCTTGCGGTCGAGCACAGCCGTGGTGCCGGGATAGACCGCGTTCTCGTAGAAGCTGTACCGGGCGAACTCCTTGGCCAGCTTGGGGTTGTTCGCGTGCACGTGGTCGCCGACCTCGCGCAGCGCCGAATCCAGGCCGCGGATCACCGCATCGCGGACCGCGACCCGATCACCCGGCGTTTCGATGGTCGGGTAGCTCGACAGCGCCTCGTGCACGCCGTGCAGCGTCCGGTCCAGGTGCTCAAGGCCGGGTTTCTGCTGCTCCTGTAGCCACGCGCGCAGGTCGGCGACCGGATCTGCGGTCTGGTCGGCGAGCGGCGGGACCAGTTCGAGCAGGCCGAGCGCGACCAGCTTGCGCAGGAACACGTCGACCTGGCGCCCGTCGGCCGCCATCGCCTGCAACCGGCCGCGCAGGCCCTCCAGCGTGCTCTCCGGCGTCGTCAGTTCGATCACCCTGCGCAGGGTCGGCGTGAGCGCGAGGGCGTGCACGTGCTCGACAGGGCGACGCCCCAGGAATACCAGCACGTCGTCGGTCGCGGTCGCGCTCGGGTTGATCCGCACCAGGCAGCCGCCCACGAACTCCGGGCGTTCCGCCACGGCTCGGGCGATCCGGTGCAGCGACCCCACGCTGACCTCGGTCGCGGTCGCCGACGAGATCGGCCCGGACAGCGCGACGAGCTCGTCGGCCTCGTCCCAGGCCGCCAACCCGCTGCTGGTGAACGTGCTGTAGGGGCTGGTCTTGGCGGCCGACCGGCCGAGGTAGGCGGCGAGGCGGAGCATGGTCTGGCGTTGCGGCGCGCGTCCGGTGTCGAACCACCTGCGCAGCGCCAGGAACATGTCCGGGTTGGCGTGCACCAGACCCAGCTGGAACGCGGGCAGCTGCGCCGCAGTGCGGACCGCCTCGTAGCTGGCTGCCCAGTCCTGGTCGAGCTGTTCGGGTAACGCGGCCATCAGGCGATCGCGGGTGTCGATCCGCGCGGTCCAGTCCTGGAGCGGGCCGAGCAGGTCGGCCGGTACGTCGGCCAACCGCGTCGGATCGACGTGTCGGCCGCGATGGACCGCTCGGCGCACCGCGACCAGTGTCGCCTTCAGCTCGCCGCCGCCCGCCGCGCCGACCGCCGCGTGCAGCAGGTCGGACAGCTCGGTGGTGGCCTCGGCGATCTCGGCGCGCAACCGCACCAGATCCTGCGCGGTCTGCCAGCTTCCTGCGCACCGCAACCCGTCCAGCACCGCGACCGGGCTACCGGCGAGGCGTACGACAGCGGAAGGTCCGAGTACGTAGGCCATCAGTTCACCGCCTCGGGCTCGACGGGGACGATCACGCGTCCGCCAGGGCCGCAGCGCGCGAGCAGGATCTGGAACACCGGGGTGTGCCGCTGTTCGGTCAGCCCGAGCGCCGCGCGCACCCCTTCGGCGTGGTAGGCGTTGATCACGCGACCGGACAGGTTCTGCGCCGCCGCCGCGATGCACACCCGGTGCGCGAGCAGGCCCGCTTCCTGGTTCATGATCCGGTAGCCCCGGTCGCCGAAGGTGTCGAACGCCCAGTCGCGGTCACCGACCAGGTGCACGACCGCGCTCATGTTCGTGAACACCGGCCCTGGAATGGTGACTCGTTCGATCGCGGTGATACCGGAACCCTCGCGGTCGACCGGGTACAGCGCGCCCGTTGCCTGGTCGAGCCGGTAACAGCCGGCGGGGATGCCGGTGAGGTCGCCGACGGTCAGGAAGATCTCCAGCGGGACCGGCGTGCCTGCCGGCACCGCATCGCTGCTCGTCCCCGCTCGGACGCGAGCCAGCCGCGCCCAGAGTTCGATGCCGTCGACCCGCGTGGCGATCGGTTTGAAGATGCCCGGTCCGGAATCGCGGGTGCGCAGCAGATCGGCCAGGTTCGGTTGGGGGACCTCGATCTCGGGCAGGAACAGCGGTTCGGTGCCGGGCAGATCGGGCGCGACCGGTTTGGCGCTCTGGAACGCCGCGGTGTCGGCGCGGAACGAGGCGCGGTTGACCTCGGTCAAGGTCGGGCAGGCGCGGGTGACCTTCAGTCCACTGGGGACAGTTTGCGGCGTGATCTCCGGGATCGTCGCGGCCAGTTCGGCGCCGGTCGCATCGACGCGGTTCGCGCGCGCCTCGGTCGCGTGGATCGGCACGACGGCGAGCGCCGGTTCCTCGTCGCGGTCGATGCCGAGCAGCTTGTTCACCGGCTCGTCCAGGAACTGGTGGTGCACCGACACCCGCAGGCCCATCGTGCGCGAAACCAGGTCGATGTTGCCGATCAGCAGACCGGCCTCCTGCGTGCCGAGCCGGTAGGCGTAGTCGCGGTAGATGTAGGCGGTCTTGGCGAACAGCCCGGCCAGCACGAGCACGGCTTCCGGCAGGTCCTGTTCGGTGCCGGTCGCGCGGGCCAGCAGTCGCCGGTGATCGCCGTCGCGCAGCAGTACCAACTCGTGGTGCGGCGCGTCGTAGTGGTAGACGCCCTCGGCGAGACACACGTACAGCTGCACCCCGAACAGACAACGCGCGGACGCGACCATCCGGTGGTACGGCCAGGTCCCGTTGGTGTCGAACTCCTGCCGGGACAGGCCGTAGGCGTAACGCAGCAATGTGGACAGTGCCGACTCGTCGAGCTCGTCGACCTCGGCCAGCTGCCTCGGCACCTTGGTGGTCAGCACGCGGCGCGGCCGGTCGCGGTAGATCTTGAACTTCAGCGGCTCGTCCGGGTTGCCGTACTCGGAAACCCGGTTCTCCATCGCCTCGGCGAGATCTTCCAGCGTGACCCGCCAGAACTCGCGCCCGACTTCCTTCTCCATTACGGCAGTGCCCGTTAGGGGAAGGGGTGCGGATGCGGGTTGCGGACTTCCAGCCTCGGCAGTCCGGTCACCCGCCGGGCCGTGTGTCCGAAGGTCATCGGCACCGAGCCCGGCGCTATCACCTTGACGCATCTGAATCCTCCCGATGCTTGTTCCGTGGAGGTGGTGTCGACGGCGATGACGTCCATGCCCGCCGAAGCGAAGCGCATGACGGCCTCGTCGAGATCCGCGCCGATCTCGTCGTTACTCGGCCAGCGCCAGCGTTCGAGTCCTTGTGACCAGGTCATCGTCGCCGGTTTGTCGAGCAGGAAGGAGTATCTGTCTACTGTGGATGGATTGCCGGCGCAGAGCAGGTGGTCGGCCATGGACACGACCTCGTCCGGCTGCTCGGCCAGCTGCTGCGACCGGTCGCGCCAGTTGGGGTTCAACGCGAGCAGGCCAACGTACTCGACGGTCTGGCTCAGCTCGTGCAGCGCCGCCAGGATCGCCTCGCCGGGTTGGAGTCCGCTGCCGCCGGTCGACACGATCTTGGGTCGTTCGGTGCCGGTGACGTCCGCCGCCATCGTCCAGAACGACGGGATGCCGTGCTCCTGTGTGGTGTCGAAGACGTGTACCCGGTAGCCGCGCCGCTCGATCCGCTCGACCACCAGCGCGATCCTGCGATCCGGCACCGTGCACAGGTCGAGCTCGGGGCGGGGGATCGCGCCGTACCAGGTCAGCAGGAACGCATCCCGCTCGGCGACTTCGAGGATGCCGTGCAGCACGGCCTCTTCATAGGCGGCGCCGAGCGCGT
Organism: Pseudonocardiaceae bacterium; assembly: GCA_036494465.1. Taxonomy (GTDB): domain Bacteria; phylum Actinomycetota; class Actinomycetes; order Mycobacteriales; family Pseudonocardiaceae; genus CAJCJE01. The sequence continues at coordinate 12,718 of DASXOJ010000069.1, read as the reverse complement.
TGCCACTGGAGATCTCGCAGGCGAACCGGGGGACCGGCAACCGGTAGTACACGAAGCCTTCCGGCACCAGCACCGCTTCGTCGCGACCGAAGGAATAGCCCCACACCCAGTCGGTCACCGCGTCCTCGGTGAACTTCCGGTACGGAAAACCAGGGATGTCATACCGATCGGGCGGATACAACCCGAGCTCGCGCGGGTCGACGGCCTTCTCGGCGATGTCCGCGTAGCTGGCGGTCACGCCGGTTCGCTTGCTGGGCCCGTACGCGGCGAGCCGTTCCAGCGACTCTGCGACCGAGATCGCCCACGCCGAATCGAAATCCCGCGTGCGACCGTAGCCCGCTGCCTCAACGCCGACCCGGGGCACCGCCAGCATGGCTTCGGTGAACGGAAACGAGTGCTGCGTGTAGGAGGTGACCGACGGGATCAGTCCACTCTGGGCGTCCACATAGGTCGAATCGAGTTCGTCCCTGTCCAGCAGGCGGATCCGGCTCGACTCGGGTGAGAGTTTGCGCTGCGCCTCGCGGACGATCAGCGCGCCCTGCTCGGTGTCCTCCGGCATCCTCGCGCAGCTCGGGCAGCGTGGGTCGGAGAGAAAACCGTGCTGGGACAACGTGAGCGTGGCCGCGTCGACGATCCAGTACCGCTGCGGTCCGGTGCCTGCCGCGGCGAGCTCGCTGATGCTGTCCGCGAGCCAGCTCGGCAGGTCCCGGTCTGGCACCTCGGCGGCCATCTCGGCGGTGCGTTCGGCGGCCGCCGACGCGGTTCGCCGCGTGCGCAGGCATTCCGGGCAGCCCGGTGGCCAGGGCCCGACCACCACCTGATGTCGTTCGACGAGCACCTGGGGCTGGTCAGCCATTGACGACCACGGTTCGCACCACGAAGGGGCACAGCGCCGCGATCGCCGGGTCGTGGTCGAGCGGCACCGCGACCAGGCGGCCACCGTCCCGGGTCAGTGTCTCGATGACCTGCTCCAGGCTCACCGAGTCCGGCCGGGTGCCGGGCTCGCCACGCAGGTTCGCGGGCAGGTCCGGTACTGACGCGGGTGCGTATGCCTGCTGGTTGGCGGTGTTGGCCTGGTAGGCGAGCAAGGTCCGCTCAAGGCCCTTTTCGAGCGCCACATCGGCATCCAGGTCACTCGCGTAGGCCACTGTGCCGTCGGGGGTGCTGAACGCGAAGGTGGGCAGGCCGAGCGCGCCGGACAGGTCGTGCACCTCGAAGGACTGGTCCACGATGCCGAGCAGCTTCAGGTAGCGGGCACCGCGCGCGGTCACTTCGGCGGCGTCGACGTCCAGGCGCGGGAACGGTGCCGTCGCGGTTTCGAGAGCCGTTGCGACGTTCGCGTTGGCCGTGGCGACCACCGCGCCGCGCACCGCGTCCGCCCAGTCGATCCCGGACGCGACCGTCGTCGCCGGGAACACCGCCGACGCCTCGACGGCGACCGGTTCGCCGGTCAGCACGTCCAGACCGGACAGCTTGTCGCCCTTGCGGGCGTCGACCATGACCGATGCGTAGCGCTCGAACGCGGTGCGCACCGCGCGCTGCCGCGACTCGACCACGTTCTCACCGGCGCCGTACACCGGGAACGCGCCACCGGCCAGTCCGACCGGGTCCGAGACCACGACCTCGCTGACGAACAGCGGCAGTTGCTCGTAGTCGCGTTCGGTGATCTCGGCGAACACGCCGGTGCGCGGATCGACGCAGTCCACCGCGCGCCGCGCGAGTTCGTCGTCGTCGACCGGTGCCAACGCGACCAGGGCGGCTGGATCGCTGGGCATCGCGGGCAGGGCGAGCGGGTGCGGCAGGAACGCGTGATTGCCGGTCTCCAGCGTCTCCAGGTCGAACCGGACCAACTGGTCGGTGTCCGCACCCTGGTCGATGCCGGTGAGATGCCGGAACGCGGCGAAGCAGAGCTGGTTGGCGACCAGCGCGACGGTCGGGCCACGAAGGAACTCGCTCGGGGCGACCTCCGAGTGGTCGTTCAGGTCCGCGCCGACGGTGTCCGGCGCCAGCGCGCACAGCCTGCGCCAGGCGGATTCCCAGGCGGTCGCGTTGCCGTTCTTGCCGATGACCGGGCCGATCCACGCCTCGCCACCCGCGACGACCACCTGGCCGAACGACGCACCGGCGGCAAGCGCTTCCTGCGGGAGGCGCCGGGCACGGTCGATCATCGGACGGTCCGCGACGTGCAGGATCATGGTCGCGCCGTCGACCAGCGGAGAGTCGACGTAGCCGACGTTCTGGCCGGGGTCCTGGCTCCGCGCGGCGGCGAGGTGGTCGGCGATGCGGTCGCGGTCGACCGGCGACTCGGCGAACGGCGCCAGCGTCGCGGTGCGCACACCGGCGCGCAGCTGCGAGTTGGTCAGGGCCTGGAGGAGGGGACCGGAACCGGCGAGCACGATGGTCGTGTTGCGATAGTGCTCGAAGCGCAGTTCCGGCGAGTCGGTGAAGTATTCGATGAACGCGATGTTGGCCGCGTAGGTCTTGGTGATCTCGGTGGAGAGCGTGTGCGGACGGTCGTCCAGCACGTTCTTCACGTATCCCTTGCCGTGCAACAACAGGATCAGTTTGGCGAGCGCGGACCGGCTCTGTTCCGGCACCGCGGCGCACAGTTCGCCGAGCGTCCTGCTGCCGTCGAGCATCGGCGCGATCCGCTGGATCCACTCGTAGGTGGACGCGCCCTTGAGCATCGATCCGCCCAGATTGCTGCGGATGTAGGCCCCTTCCGGGACTCGCATGACGTAGACGTCCCCGCGCAGTCGCGGCCTTACCCGCTGAACATCCAGCTCCATGATCCCGCTTCTTTCGTTGAGATTTCGCCAAGCGGAGGACCGAGAGCCACCCAGTCCTCGTGGAGAAAACGCACCGGCTAGAGCACATGTGCCGAAAGGCTCTTACACCGGGTGGATCAGGTGCAGGAGCAGCACGGGCAGCAGCAGCAACAGCTGCTCTGGCCACCAGAAGCGGACAGCTCGGTCAGGCCGTAGCCTGCGGTCACCGAGGCGGGCACGACCTTGCCCAGGTCAACCAGCTCGAAGGCGCTGTCGTCCAGCACCAGCTCGTCAAAACCCTCCATGTCTTACACCTCCTTCAGATTTCTCTTCTCCGAAACAACGTTGGCGGTGTGGTCGATCAGGTGCAGGAGCAGCACGGGCAGCAGCAGCAACAACTGCTGGTACCACCGGAAGCGGACAGCTCCGTGAGGCCGTAACCGGCCGTCACCGAGGTGGGCACGACCTTGCCCAGGTCGACCAGCTCGAAGGCGCTGTCGTCCAGCACCAGTTCGTCGAAACCCTCCATGACTTACACCTCCATTCTTTCTTCCCGATCGGCACCGATTCGGTCGCTGAGCGGGCGACCACGTGCCGTCGGTGAAGCTTTCAGAGCGCCTTCACCTCGGGCAGGACCTTGTCGCAGAACAACTGCAAGGACCGCCGGGCTTCGGCGAGCGGCATCGCACCGAAGTCGATCTGCCACAGGATCTCGTCCACCCCACCGATGCGGTCGTTGAACGAGCGGATCCGGTCGATCACCGTCTCCGGTGAGCCGACGATCGCGCCACCGTCGGTGTAGAGCTTGGCGGGCCGCAGGCCGCGCAGCATCCAGCCGAAGCCGGAGTAACCCTTGTAGGCGGAGGATTCCCGGTTGTCCCACGGGGACACGGCTTCCGCCCACACGTCCAGGTAGCGGCGCAGGTAGGTCTCGGCGATCTCCTCGGCGTGTTCGTCGGTGTCGGCGACCACCATCGGCAGGCTCGCGGCGATCTTCGGGCGCAGCCCGGTGCCGCGGTGCGCGGCCTCGAACGCGTCCCGGTAGAGGGTGAGGTGGTCGCGGAACTCGTGCGGCGAGATCATCGGCGTGATCAGCAGCCCGAGACCTTCCGTGCCCAGCCAGGTGAAGCTCTCCGGCGTCCGGACGGCTGCTCCCCACATCGGCGGGTGCGGCTGCTGGGTCGGCCGGGGGAGCCCGGTCACGTTCTTGTACGAGAAGAACGGCGTGTTCTCTTCGACCTTCTCCTCGGTCCAGATCCGCTGCACCGCGCGGATGGTCTCGCGGAAGCGGTCGACGCTCTCGTCCATTTCCAGGCCCAGCGCGTCGAACTCGTCGGGCAGGTAGGCCCGTGCGAAGCCGACGTCGAGCCGGCCGCCGCTGATCGCGTCCACTTGGGCGCATTCCGCGGCCAGCTGGATCGGATGGTGGAAGATCGGGAGCACACAGCCCGTCTTCAACCGGACCGTGCTCGTTCGAGCGGCCACCGCCGAGAGGAAACCGAGCGGACTCGGGCAGTACCCGCCGTAGTAATGGAGGTAGTGCTCGGTCATCTTGATCGAGTCGAGGCCACCCATCTCCGCCTGGACCGACAACTCCAGCGCGTCGCTGAAGTACGTCCGCGGAGACTTCATTTCCGGCGTGCAGTCTGGAAGAAACGAAAGCCCGAAGCGCACCGACACCACTCCCTACCAACAGGATCCCCACCCGGATCGACGTCCGGGGCGTACACCCGACGGTTCCGGCCTTGCGGCGTGACCGGGGTGTTTCGCTGGGTGACGCTACCTCGGGAATCCGAGGCATTTGGGCGCGCGCCGCGTTTCCGTTTCCGGGATGAGGGTTCTCACGCACGAGCTGACTAGGTCGCGTTGACCGCAAGGGGGAGATCGGGCCGATCGCGCAGCATCGCCATCGCGAGTTCGAGCCTGCTGCGGTATCCGGAGCGTGAAAACAGCCTGGTCAGGCGACTTTCGATGCTCCTGCGGCTGGCGCCGAGCAGCGCCGCGATCTGCTGGTTGCCGAATCCTTGCGCGACCAGCACCGCGAGCAGCCGCTCGTTCTCCTCGACGACCGCCTGGCGATCGGGCACGGCAACGTCGTGTTCACGCATGAGGGTGCGCATCCGTGCTCGGATGAGCAGCGCGTCGACCGCGCCGAGCGTGTCGTATGCCTCGCGGAGCAGCTGCGGATTGGCCGCACCCACCCGAACCAGGTGTTCGATGGCCACTGCCAGATCGAAGGGCTGACCAAGTTCACGGGCGACGTAGAGGGCGGCAGCGCCGGACTGCGGTTCGAGTGCCGCTCGAATGAGCAGGCTGTGCGCGATGGCCCGGTCGGTGGCGAGTTTGCTGGCCACCGCGTCGGCTTCGCGCAGGCAGAGCTCGACGCGTTCCCTGCGCTGGGTGGTCACCGCGAGCTGCGCTGCCGCGAACCAGAGCTCGTCGGTGCCCGCCACCGTGTTGGTGCCCAACGCATCCTTGATTGCCTGGTTCAAAATGTGTTCTGCTTGCTGGTGTTCGCCGAGCGCCAGCGCGACGCGTGCCTGGGGGACCGCGAGTAGATGAATCAGCGCGGTGCCGCCGCCATAGCCGTGGTTGACCAGATCGCGCGCCCTGCGCAACTGACCACGAGCCAACAGGATCAACGCAGTGGACTGGATCATGCTGACCCAACTGGTGTCCGAACCGAGCATCGCGCCGTGAACGAGACAGTCGCGGGCGAGTGCCAGCGCGCGGTCGAACTCGCCGCGCCGCATGGCGAGCACCGCCTGGTCGGACGGTGCCAACTGGTCGGGTCGGGCGTTGTCGCGGGCCAGCATCCGTTCTGCGGTGAACAGATCCCCCAACGTGAGCAACGCCCCGGTGTACGGGAACTGCCGCCGGTCCGGGTCGAGCAGCCGGGCGGTGAACCGGTCCGGTTCGCCCTGCCAGAGCGCGGCAAGCGCATCGTGCGCCTCGGCTCGATGCGCGGGGTCGTCGTGGCCCCGCAACTCGCCCAGCAGGTCGCGAACCTGTTGCCACTGTCCCAACGCGTACGACGCGCCCGCCATCGTCATCGTCTGCACCACCGGATTCGCCGGCCACGGCCACGATTCACCACGTGCGATGCGCGCGAGTGCGGCCAGATGCCCCGTTCCGCGCAGCATCGAGATGTGCGCCAGGTGGATGTCGATCAACAACGACGTGGCGCCCGGCGCAACGGCAAGGTCGGTGAGCAGCGATTCGATGGCCGCCAGGCACTCGGCCGACTTGCCCTGCGCGGCATACAGTTGCGCGCACTCCCACAGGATGTCCACGCGCTCCGCTTCGTCGCCGGACAGTTCGGCGGCGGCCCGCAACCAGGCGCCGACATTGGCTTTGTGGACCCGGCTCTCGCGCGCGTGCGCGAGGAGTTCGGTCTTCGCGCGTTCCTCGTCGAGCATCCGGCCAGCGCACGCCTGCTGATCGGCCAGATAGTCGCGATCGGCGCACCGCGCGCGTCCTGCCCAGACCGCGGTGACCGCGACCTGGGCGAGCCTGCGCCGTTCGTACGGTCCGGTCTGGCCGATCAGGATCCGGCGCAGCAGCGGAAGCCGGAACATCCACCGCCTGCCGTCCGGGACGTAACGCAGGATTCCGTTCGCCCGCAGCACGTTCAGCGCGTCCGCCACCTCGGTGCGCGGCAGGCCGGTCGCTTCCGCGACCAGCGCGGGCATGGCGTCGTCGAGCGGGTTGAGCACGGCAGCGGCCTTGGCGACCAGCCACTTGGTCGCGCCGAGACCGCGCAACTGTTGCAGGACCCGGTGTTGGGGCGGCAACGTCGGCACCACGTCCGGATGCACCAGATGAGCGCGCAGGTCGACGACGCGGATGGCGTCCGCCGCGGTCAGCGCGTCCATCGCGATGCCGACGGCCTTGGGCCGGTGGCGCGTGAGCCTGCCGATGTGACGCACGAGTTCCTCGGTCGGTTCCGCGCCGGACCGCTCGCCGATCAACGTGGCCAGGTCCGTCTGTCCGAGTGGGCGCAACCACACCACGTCGACCAGCCCGTCATTGACCAGTTCGGAAACCGCATGGCGGTCGGCCGAGGCGGGCAGGTCGGCCCGGACCGTGCACACGCAACGCAGGCCGGTCTCGGCGGAACCGCGAACCAGGGCGGTGAGTCGCGCGAGCGTTTCGGCGTCGATCCATTGCGCGTCGTCGATGGCGAGCACCGGACCGGGCCGATTCGACTGCTCAGATGAGCGGAGGGGGCGAAAATTGTTCACCACGTTGGCGAGTGCCGCAGGGTGCCTCGGCTGCGCGGCGACGAGCAGGGTCCGCTCCTCGCCGAGTTCCCGGCACACCTGCTTGAGCGCGGTGCTCAGCCCGCTGCCGCCCGCGCCGAGGATCAGCACGGCGCGTGGACCAGCGGAATCACCGACAGCCTCGACTACCCGTCCGATCAGCTGGTTGCGGCCGGCCGAATCGGCACGCTCGTTCTTCCCGATGTTCATCCCCAGAACTCCCCGAGCCACCACGATCGGGGTGCTACGCAAGGTGTCATTTCCGTGTACGGAATGTCCACTTCCCCGACGTTAGACCTCGAAAATTAGACCATTCTCAATCGTGCGGCGGTCGTTCATCTACCGCTCATTCGCAGTTCCCCTAGGTGCATGCCATCCCCAATTCATGACCCCTGGTGAGGGCCTTGATTGTCGACAACGGGAGCCGGTGACGACGTCCGCCCAGTCCGCGTCGTACCTGCTCACCAGCTACGATGTCATCTGAGCGAGCGCTGGGCAAGCCCTCGCTCCGGCATCGGCATCGACAGTTGTGTAGTTGAAAACATCGCCGAATGGCAATTGTAGGTCCCACGTCTATAGGCAGATCGGCCCAATGTGGTCACCAACGAAAGTAGGTTTTCGGACGTGGAGAAGTCACCAAAAGGCGTCGCTGTTACACGCCGGTTCGGTATTGACTGCGCGTTCTTGGGGCCGTAGCGTGATTTCGTCGACCCTGATCAAGGGTGTTTGCGTTGAATGGCCAGCCCGCGATGAACTGGGGTCGGACGGCCAGCCAAATATGAACCCGTCTCGTATTAGCGTCGGATGTGTAGCCATGACTTCGAGGCCAGTCCAACTCGTCGAGTTCACCGCGATGCACGGTGTCCGGTACAGCATCACCCTCGGATACCTGAAGGCGACCGCGCTCGCTGATCAAGCGCTCGCCGCCGCGTGTGACTTCCGTATCAGCGTGCGCGAACAGAGCGGCGGGGAGCAGGTGATGACCGAGCTGCTCGACTCCTGGGACGAGCCGTTCGTCGTCGCGCTCACCGTGTTCTTCTGGAACCGCGCCCAATCCCTGGAGATGGCGCGTCAAGTGAAGCAGCGCTGGCCCGACTGTCGCGTCGTGATCGGCGGCAACGACGTCAGCTACCAGCAGAAGGCGCTGTTCGCCGAGGCGCCCTGGGTGGACGTGCTGGTGCACGGTGAAGGGGAACTGCGGTTCCGCGAGCTGCTGCACGGCTTCCTCGCCGACGGCGACCTCACCACGATCCCGGGCATCAGCTACTGGTCCGAGGGCGCCGTGGTGACCAACCCGGACGCGGACCGCATCACCGATCTCGAACAGATCGTCTCGCCGATCCTCAGTCCGGTGTACTCGGACGAGGAGATCGTCGGTTCGTCCATGATCGTCTACGAGACGAACCGCGGCTGTCCGTACAGCTGCGCGTTCTGCTATTGGGGCGGTGCGACGAACTCCAAGGTGCGCCAGTTCGACCTGGACCGGATCTTCGCCGAGCTCGACCGGTTGATCCGGCTGATGCCGACCGACGCGACCCTGTTCATCTCGGACGCCAACTTCGGCATTCTGGCCCGTGACCGGCAGATCGCCGAGCACATCGTGGAACTGAGCAAGCGCTACGACAAGCGGCTGATCATCAGCACCAACTGGGCGAAGAACAGCAGCGAGCGCATCGTGGAGATCGCGAGCATGCTGCACACCGCCGAGCTCACCGGCGCGATCACCCTCTCGGCACAGTCCTTCGACGCGAACGTCCTGCAGATCGCGAACCGCAAGAACATCAAACAGGACCACTACCGCCGGCTGCTCAACCGGTTCCGCGAACTCGACGTGCCCACCTACACCGACCTGATCTGGGGCCTGCCGGGCGAAACCTTCGACTCCTACCTGAACGGGATCGAAGAGGTGCTCAGCGCGGGCGGCTCACCGGTGATCTATCCGTTGCTGTTGCTGAACAACACCGAGTACTCGCGAGAGTCCTTTCAGGAAAAACACGTCCTGAAGACGCGATGGATGCCCGGCGACATCACCAATCCCGAACTCATCGCCGACGTCGTCGTCGGGCACGAGACGATGACGGCGCAGGACTGGGTGCGCGGCATGGAGTTCCGGGTCGCGATGACGCTGTTCCAGAAGATCCTGCTGCGCTGCGCGCTGCGCGTCATCCACACCACCACCGGCGTGCGCATGGTCGAACTGTGCCAGCGGCTCTGGTCGTTCATGCTCAACGACGCCGCCGACCCGTTCCTGCGGGCCGTCGCGCGCAATGTGGCCGTCGGGTACCAGGAACCGACCGACGTGGACATGGCGCTGCTCAAGACGGTCATCGGCAACCAGATCATCGTGCCGGAGGAAGTGCACTTCCAGGCGCTGCTGTGCCGGGTTGTCTCCACCGAGCGCGGCACGGTCGAGCTGCTCAACGCCGCGATCGACAACCTGTGCGACTGGCTGGGCGAATCCGGCTTCGAGGTCGACCGCGTCCTGGTCGACGGCGCGCTGACCCTCGACATCGCGGCGACCACGATCCTGCGCGCGAGCCTGCGCGGGAATTTGGCCGAGGCGGAGTTCGCGGTGCCGAGGCAGGGCTGGAACCTGCTCGTCGAATTCGGCGACGTGCCATCGAGCCTGGACGCGAGCGGCCAGGAGAGTGTCGTGCGCGGCACGGTGTGGGCGCCGCCGCGCTGGGTCGACTACCCGATCAGCGTCTACGCGCTGTCGATCTGGCACGGCACCGGCCGGCCACTGCACGACCTGCTGTTCGGCTTGTCCGAGCAGATGCTGGCGATAGCCTAGGATTCCGCGCCGGTGCGCATGGCGGCCAAGGTGGCGGTCATCATCGGCGTCATCACGCCGGTGAGGAATCTCCGGACGAACGGTCGCAGGATCCCCGATGTGGGCAGGAACGCGTATGTCCATTCCAGACGCGTTCCGCCCGCCATCGCCACGTAGCGGAACTCGGCGAGCCCGTGCCGGATCGCGAAACGCTGCGCGCCGGTGAACCCCCAGATCACGTAGCGGAACCGTTCGGTGGAGTCGTCGAGCACTTCTTCGGCGAGGTAGCTGCCGTCGGTGAACCGGACGCGCCTGCGGTTGCCGACGCGTGAGCCCGGGATCCACTCGCCGATCAGCGGTTCGGTGTCGGCGACGGCGGGGAAGTTCTGCTCGAATTTGACGATGTCTGCCAGCTTGAGCGCGGGATCGTCGTTGAAGGCGCGGACCTGCTCCGGGGTGGCGTTGATCGCGATGGTGTGCGTCACGGATGCGTAGCCCGTGATCGCGGGTTCGGGCCGGGGCCCGTCGTAAGTGGGTGGCATCGGCACTCCTCGGGTTGACAACGTCAACCAAGGCTATGGTCGCAGGTTGACACTGTCAACCAAAAGCTACGATGCCCAGGTGAACACCCGCGACGCGCTGATCACCGCCGCGACCGACCTGCTCGATGGCGGCGGCGTCGACGCCGTCACCCTGCGCGAGGTCGGTCGCCGAGCAGGCGTCTCGCACAATGCGCCGTACAAACACTTCGCCGACAAACAGGCCCTGCTCGCCGCGGTCGCCGCGCGCGAACTCGCCGAATTCGCCAGGTCGGTCCGGCTCACCGCCGACGAGCGCCGCACCCCGGGCACCGCGCTCAAGGCGATCACCCTCAATTACGTCGCCTGGTCACTGCGCCACCCACAGCGCTTCCGGCTGGTGTTCGGCCCGTGGACCGTGGAATCAGCCGAACTCACCGAACAGGCCGAGACCTCCTGGTCCTTCATGGTCGCGGCGGTGGCAGCCGCGCAGGAATCCGGCGAGCTGCGCGCAGGCGACCCGGACCGCGTCGCCGCGCTGATCAGGGCGACCGCGCACGGCGCCGTCGCGCTCGCCCTCACCGGTCACCTCAGTGCCGACGGCAAGGGTCACGCCGACCCGGCCGACCTCGTGCACGATCTGTTCCATCACCTGTTCAACTTGACCGAACCTCAGACGGAAGCCGGGTCCGTCCACTAACGTGCGGGACAATTCAATCGTCTATTGAGGATTTGGGAGACATGGTCAAGGGTATCTGGGGGCTGGCCTGTTGTGGCCTGGCCGTTGCCGGTCTGACGCTCGGCGTGCCGAGCGCGAACGCCGCGAGTACGCAGAACTACCTACCCGCGCAGTTCGTGGCCAAGCAGTACACCGAAGGGCTGGGGCGCATGCCCGACCAGCCCGGCTGGCACAGCGCGGCGTCGTGGTTCGCGGCCAACGGTTGCACCGCGCAGGGCCTCGCCGGTTTCGGCGAGAGCCTGTTCACGTCGACCGAATACACCGGTCTCGGCTACGACAACACCGGTAAACTGGTGACGCTCTACCGCGGCTCGCTCGACCGCGAAGCCGACAAGTCCGGAATGGACAATTGGCTGGGCGAGCTGTCCGGCGGGATGTCCTGGTCGGACGTGGTGGCGAAGTTCTTCACCAGCAGCGAGTTCACCGCACTGGTACCGAAGATCTGCTCGGGTGCGGTCGACGCCAGCGCTTCGTCCTACTACTTCGGCACGTTCCCGGCTATTGCGCTGCCCACCTCCGGCAGCGGCATCACCGGCGACGAGCAGGCCGTGCAGACGGCGCTCGACGCGGCTCCGGCCGGTGGCAACGTCACGCTGGCCAAGCGCGCGCTGATCGAACTCACCCAGCCGCTGGTCATCCCCACCGGCGTCACGCTGACCACGGCCGGTTCGCCGGATCCACGGCACTACGCCGACATGGCCCGCCTGGTGCGCGCCGCGAACTTCGCCGAACCGAAGACGCTGACCGGAATGGTCCAGGTCCGGCCGAACGCGACCGCGAGCAACGTGTGGATCGACGGCGTGCGGAACACGCCGGGCAACACCGCGCCGCTGACCGACGTGATGACCTACGGAACCGGCGCGACCGTGAACTCGGACGTGATCGGCAACACCCAGGCACCGAACACGGTCTACCTGCTCGGCGGCTTCGACGGGTACACCTGCGGTTCGGCGACTGTCTCGGGCAACCTGGTCACCGCGTACTCCAGCGATCACTACCTGGCCAACGACTGGACGGACGGTATTTCGGACAACTGCGAGGGTGCCTCGATCACCGGCAACCAGGTCGTGGACGCCACCGATGTCGGGATCGTGGTCTATCGCAACACGACCACCAGCGCGCAGCATTCGGTGGTGTCCGGCAACAGCGTGCTGTCCGCCGGTAATTCGATGTATGGCGGGCTCGGCTTCGACCCGTTGTTCGGCCCGGCGGGCAGCCCGGCGCAGACCTTCCCGTTCACCGGCGGGAAGATCACCGGCAACACGGTGTGGAGCGGTCCTGACTCGCACTTCGACATCGGCATCACCGATGGCAGCCGGGCCTGGTTCGCGGGCACCTACACCGCGGACACCGGCACCGGCGCGGCGATCACCGGCAACACCACCGGCACGGTCGGCGCGCGGGTGCAGACCGGCGTCGCGGTCAACGGGATGCTCGACACCACGGTGTCCGGCAACACGCTGACCTTCAGCCACATCGGCACCGGCACGTGCGCGAAGGTGGACTACGCCGCCGAGCTCGCCGAGCACTATGCCTCCGGCACGTTCGACCCGCAGCCGACCGACGTGAACCTCGACGGCTGCGTCTGAGCGGCAGGTGCCGTGCGGACGAATCCCCACGGCACCCCTCCCTCCGCTCAGTTCCTCAGCCGCGCAAAG
>DASXOJ010000068.1:0-21083 GCA_036494465.1 Pseudonocardiaceae bacterium | reverse complement strand
AACCGCTCGGCAGGCTGAGCATCGGCCCAGACCCGGCCGAGCCCGCGCTGCCGCAGCAGCGCCGAACAGGCCGCGTGCGAGACCGCGACCGGCAGGCCGAGCCCGGGGTGCTCGTGCACCTCGCCGGATGCCCTCAGCGCGGCGAACGCCGGGTACGGGTCATCGAGGAACGCGGGATCGGCCGGATCGAACACGTCGCCGAGGTTAGCGGGACAGCCGCAACGCGGTCGGGAATGTCCAGAGTTCGGGATTTTCGGGCGCGCCGATCAATCGCCGGACTCGTCTCGTGATCGAGACTGCTCGTAGGCCAGTTCGAGTTCTTCCACCGGGATCGCGGCGGACGGGCGGCGGTTCGCGGCTCGGATGGCGGCCGGGTCGAGTTTGGGTTCGCGGCGGTCGGTGAGCAGGCCGTTGGTTTCCTGGAGCGTGTCGGTCAACTGGGTGTAGCAGAACCCGGCGAGCGCCGTGCTGGCCAGCAGCGCGCCGGTCAGGTCCGAGTACCGGGCCAGTAGCGCGTCCGGGTCGGGGAGGGTGGCGTAGCCGTGCCATTGCTCGCCTGCGGCTGGTGTGTAGCTCAGGCCGCCGTATTCGGTGATCATCACCGGCACCTGCGGGTCACGCGCGCCCAGCAGCGGGGTTCGGCCCATCGGGCCGGGACCGGCGAGCACCGCGTCGATCGCGGCCGGGTCGGCGTAGCGGGCGGCGAGCGCGGTCGCCGATGGGGAGTAGTCGTGCAGGCCGTAGATGTCGCTGACGGTGTGTTCCCAGCCGTCGTTGGAGATCACCGGCCGGGTCGGGTCGAGCGCCTTGGTGAGGTGGTAGAGCGCCGATGCGAAATGCTGCTGAGCGACGTTGGTGGCGATCTGTTGCACGCCCCAGCTTTCGTTGATCGGCACCCACGCGACCACGCAGGGATGCCCGGCGTCGCGCAGCACCACCTGTGTCCACTCGCGACAGACGCGGTCGATCGTCTTCGCGGAGAACGTGTATGCACTGGGCATTTCGCCCCAGATCAGCAGACCGATGCGGTCGCAGTGGTACAGGAAGCGGGGGTCCTCGACCTTCTGGTGCAGCCGTGCCCCGTTGAACCCCAGCGACTTGATCAGCTCCACCTCGTGCCGCAGCGCGTCGTCGCTGGGCGCGGCGAGGTGGCTGTCCGGCCAGTAACCCTGCTCCAGCACCATGCGCAGGAAGTACGGGTGCCCGTTGAGGGTGAACCGGCCATCGCGGACGCCGACCTCGCGCAGGCCGAGGTAGCTGGCGGCGGTGTCGGTGCTGGTCTCGGTGGTGAGCGTGAGGTCGGCGTCGAGCAGGATCGGGTGGTCGGGAGACCAGAGCAGGCGCTCGAAGTCCTGACCGTGGTGCAGGGCAGGCAGGTCGAGCACCATGCGGGCATGCGTGCCGTGCACGGTGATGGTCTGCTGGGCCAGCTGCTCGGCGCCGTTACGGAGCCGGATGGTCAGCTCGGCGGGCGCGCCATCCGCCAGGTCGAGATCGGCTTCGACGCGGGCCTGGGCGGGGAGCGTGGTCCAGCGCACCGCTTCGACGTGCCGCCTCGGGACCTGTTCCAGCCACACGGGTTGCCAGATGCCGGTCGTGCGGTGATACCAGATGACGTGCGGGTCCGGCTGCCAGTCCTGCTTGCCGCGCGGTTGCTCGACGTCGGTCGGCTGGTCCTCGGCCCGGACCACGACCAGCTGGTCGCCGGGGCGCAGCGCGGCGGTGATGTCGGCGTGGAACGGGGTGTGGCCGCCCTCGTGCTCGGCGACCAGTTGCCCGTTCACCCACACCGTGGCGCGGTAGTCGACCGCGCCGAAGTGCAACAGCACCCGGTCGGCGCCGGGTTCGACGGTGAACCGCCGCCGATACCAGACGACCGGGTGAAAGCCGGTGTCGCCGATGCCGCTCGCGCTCGACTCGGGTGGGAACGGGACCGTGATCGTCCGGTCGAACACGTCGTCGTCGAACGAGAACTGCCACTCACCGCACAGGTCGGTCCAGCGCTCGCGGGTCAGTTGCGGCCGAGGATGCGTCACGTCTCTGCACGCTACTACCCACGTGCCGGGAGCCGGTTCGCCGCGATGACCTCACTGAACCAGTTGGCGCTGTCCTTGCGCCAGCGCCGCTGCGTGGCGAATTCGACGTAGACGATGCCGAACCGGCGCGAATACCCGTACGACCACTCGAAATTGTCCAACAGCGACCAGACGAAGTACCCGCGCACGTCGACGCCGTCGGCGATCGCCGCGCTTACCTCGGTCAGGTGACTGTCCAGATAGTCGATACGTTCGGTGTCCCTGATTCGCCCGGTCGGGTCGAGGTAGTCGTCGTAGGCGGCGCCGTTCTCGGCGACGATCAGCGGTAGACCGGGGTGTTCGCGGCCGAGCCTGCGCAGCACGTCGCCGAGGCCGGTCGCGTCCACCGCCCACTGCATCATGGTGCGCGGGCCGGGCGGTTGCAGGAAGTCGACGTCGTCGGCGCCGACCCAGGGCGAACCGGCGCCGTTGCCGTGCCCGTCCTGGCGGTGCGCGGGGGTGCCGGGTTCGTGCGCGGCGACCAGGGTGGGCGTGTAGTAGTTCACGCCGAGCGTGTCGATCGGGCGGGAGATCTGGGCGAGGTCGCCGTCGTGCACCAGTGCAGGCCAGTCGACAAGGTGCGCGGTGTTGGCCTGGACGTCGTCGGGGTAACGGCCGCGCAGGACCGGGTCGAGGAAGATCCGGTTGGCGATGCCGTCGACCTTGACCGCGGCGGCGTCATCGGCGGTGCCGGGGTTGGCCGGGCGGATGGAGTGCAGGTTGAGGACCAGGGACACTTCGGCGCTGGAGACGTGCTGGCGCAGGACGTCCACCGCCAGGCCGTGCGCCAGCAGCAGGTGGTGGGCGGCGTGCAGCGCGGCGGCGGGTTCCTGCCTGCCGGGTGCGTGCACGCCGGACGCGTAACCCAGGAACGCCGAGCACCACGGCTCGTTGAGCGTGGTCCACCTGGTGACGCGGTCGCCCAGTCGCGCGGAGGCCATCGCGACGTATTCGGCGAAGCGGTTCGCGGTGTCGCGGTTGGTCCAACCGCCGTCGTCCTCCAGTTCCTGCGGGAGATCCCAGTGGTAGGCGGTGATCACCGGGACGATGTTCGCGCCGAGCAGTTCGTCCACGAGCTGGTCGTAGAAGGCGAGACCGGCGGCGTTGGCCGGGCCTTTGCCGCCGGGCTGGATACGCGGCCAGGACAGCGAAAAGCGATACGCGGCCAGGCCGAGGCCGGCCATCAATGCGACATCTTCGGCGTGCCGGTGGTAGTGGTCGGCGGCGATGTCACCGTTGTCCGCGTTGCGCACCGTGCCGGTCCTGCGCGCGAACGTGTCCCAGATGGACAGTGTGCGGCCGTCCTCGTTCCAGGCGCCCTCTACCTGGTAGGCGGCCGTCGCCGAGCCCCAGAGGAAGCCGGTCGGGAACTGGGTCATCGTTTATTCCTTACGAGGGAGGGCGCCCGGCCCGCGCGGGCCGGGCGCCGGCGGGTCAGGAGACGGGGGTGAGATGCAGGACGGTGTACTCCAGGAACGGCGAGTTCGGGGTCGGGTCCTCGTAGGGGTTGGCGGCGGTCGGCCAGCCGGTGAACTTCTTGGTGCTGTACTCGTCCCAGGCGGCGCCGTAGAGCAGCGGGATCACCGGCGCCTGCTGCGCGACGATCTGCTGCAACTTGGTCAACGCGTCGGCCTGGGTGTTCGGGTCGTCGGTGTTGGCGAACTCGGCGAGCGCCGCCTGCGCATCCGGGTCGTTGAACCGGGTCTGGTCGCCGGTGGCCGCCGTGCCGATCGGCGCGGTCAAGTTCGAGTCCAGCCAGTTGTCGTACTGGAAGTACGGGGTCGGGCCGACGTTGCCCCAGCGGATGGTCGCCTGGAACGCGCCGGTGTTGTAGTCGCTGACCCAGGTGTCCGGGGTCGTGCCGGTCGGGGTGGTGTCGAAACCTTCCGCGTTGAGCTGCTGCGAGATCAGGTTGATGTTCTCGTAGTAGTCGGAGTAGCTGGTCGGGTCCTCAAGAGAGAACTTGATGGTAGCGCCGTTCTTGGCCCACTTGCCGTTGACCTTGGTGTAACCGTCGGCGGTGAGGATCGACGCGACCTTGTCATTGTCCTGCGCGAGGTCCTTGTTCACCGACGGGTCGAGGTACTTGTCGTCGACGCCACCGAGCAGCAGACCGCCGGAGGACGTGGCGGGCGGCTCGTAGCCGGTCTCACCGATCTTGGACAGCGCGTCCCGGTCGATGCCCGCGCTGATCGCCCTGCGCACCGCGGCGTCGTTCAACGGCGGCTTGGTCGTGTTGAGCTGCAAGGTGACCACGTTGACCGGGGCGAACCAGTACTTGTTGTGCGTGCGGTCTGCGGCGATGAACGTCTTGTCGATGTTGGCGATGTCGTTGCCGCCCCAGTCGATCTGGCCCTGCGCGAGCGCGAGGCTGGCCGAGGTGTTGGACACGTAGGACGGGAACCGCACGTTCGCGATCTTGACCTGGTCCGGCTGCCAGTAGGTACTGGTTTTGCTGAGGGTGAAACCCTGCGCGTTGAACTGGTTGAGCTGGTAAGGACCGGTGCCGACCGGGTCGGTGTCGTTCCAGGTGCTCGGGTTGGCCACGGCCGACCAGATGTGCTCGGGCACCATGTACACCGAGCCGATGTAATACAGATTGGTGTACTGCGGCGTCGCGAAGTTCAGCACCAGCGTGTGCGTGTCCGGGGTGCTGATCGACGCCGGCTCGATGCCGTTGGTGTTGATCGCCTTGTTCTTCTTCAACAGGTCGAAGGTGAACGCCGCGTCCTGGCTGGTGAACGCCTTGCCGTCATTCCACTTGGCATTGGGCTGGAGGTGGAAGGTGACCGTCTTTCCGCTGTCGCTGAACGCGTAGGACTTGGCCAGCCAGGGATAGACGGTGCCGGGCTTCATCACGTTGAACTGCAACAGCGGCTCGTAGATGAGGCCGACCGCGTTGACCAGTTGAGCGGTGTCGTTGGTGTCGAACGGGTTGAAGTCGCGGGTGAACGGCGAGACCGGGTTGTCCTCGATGACCAGGGTGGACGAGTCGCCGCTCCCGGATGCGGCGTGGCCCGAGCAGGCGGTGATGGCGGTTAACGCGGTGAGCGCCACGAGGGCGCCAGCGAGTTTTTTGCGCAGCATGAACTGATCTCCGAACTTGGTGGGAAATATTACGGTTACGGTTACTGGTACAGCCAGCAGGAGGCGGTGTGTGCGTCGTCGATCGGTAGCGGCTCAGGGGTGGTGGTGCGGCAGATATCCATGGCACTGGGGCAGCGTGGGTGAAAGCGGCAACCCGACGGTGGCCTGATCAGGCTCGGCGGGGCGCCGCGACCGGCGAGTTCGGTGACTGGTTCGGTCCGCTCGGGGTCGGGTGCGGCGCGCAGCAACAATTGGGTGTAGGGATGGGCCGGCGAGTCGGTGACCTGTGGAGCGGGCCCGGATTCGACGAGCTGGCCCGCGTACATCACGACAATCGTGTCCGCCAGGTAGCGCGCGGACGCGATGTCGTGGGTGACGTAGAGGATCGCGAGGCCGTCGTTGTCACGCAGGTCGGCCAACAGGTTCAGAATGCCGAGCCGGATCGAAACGTCCAACATGGACACTGGCTCGTCGGCGATCAGCACTTCCGGCCGCACGGCGAGAGCGCGCGCGATGGCGACGCGTTGCCGTTGTCCGCCGGAGAGTTCGTGCGGGTACTTGTCGATGAACCGTTCGGCGGGGGAGAGCGCGACGCGGTCCAGGAGTTCGCTGATCGCGGCGGTGTCGGCCGGGAAACCGTGGATGCGCAGCGGACGGGCCAGGTGATATCGGATGGTGTGCACGGGATTCAGCGAGGAGAACGGGTCCTGCAACACCAACTGCACCTCGCGCCGGTACGCACGATTTGCGCGGGACACCGGGTTTCCGTTGAGCAGGACATCGCCGCCGGTCGGCCTGATCAGCTGGGCGAGCATGCGGGCCAGCGTGGATTTGCCGCTGCCGCTCTCGCCGACCACCGCGGTCACCGTGCCCGCGGCCAGGCCGATGCTGACGTCCTGCACCGCGTGCACGGTGCTGCGCCGGAGCGCGAACCGGCCACGTACCGGGAAGTTCTTGGTCAGGTTCTGGGCCTCTAGCACGGCGGTCATGTCTGGGCTCCTTCCAGCCAGCAGGACACCGCGCGGTCCTCGATCGTGCGCAGCGTGGGTTCGTCGGTCGGGCAGGGCGCGAACGCCTGCGGGCAGCGCGGGTGGAAGGAACAGCCGCTCGGCGGTTGGCGCAGGTCAGGCGGGGAACCGGGGATGCCGGTGAGCTTGCGCCATTCCCCGTGCATCGGCGGGAACGAGTTGAGCAGACCGACCGTGTACGGATGGCGCGGCGCGTGGAACAGGTCGTTCGCGGGCGCGCGTTCGACGAGCCTGCCCGCGTACATCACCGCGATCGAGTCGGCGAGCTCGATCAGCAGCGACAGGTCGTGCGTGATGAACAGGACCGCGAAACCGAGCCGGTCACGCAACCGGATCAGCTCGGCGACGATTTCCCGCTGGGTCACCACGTCCAGCGCGGTGGTTGGCTCGTCCATGATGACCAGGCGCGGTTCCAGCGCGAGCGCCATGCCGATCATCACCCGCTGGCGCATGCCGCCGGAGAGCTCGTGCGGATAGCTGCCCAGCCGTTCTTCCGGGATGCCCACCATGTGCAGCAGGTGCGCGGCGCGCTCGCGCCGGGTCTTGCGATCCAGGTTGGGGCGGTGCGCCGCGATCACGTCGGTGAGCTGCCTGCCGATCGAGTAGACCGGGTTCAACGCGTGCATGGCGCTCTGGAACACCACCGCGATCTCCGACCAGCGCAGCACCCGCAGCTGCTTCGCGTCGGCGGCGAACAGGTCGATCGGGCCACCGGCCGAGTGGAAGGTGGCGCTGCCGCCGGTGATCACGCCGGGGGAGCGGAGCAGCCGGGTGACCGCGTAGGCCAGCGTCGACTTGCCGCTGCCGCTCTCGCCCGCGAGGCCGAGCACCTCACCCTCGTGCAGGGTCAGGTCGACGTCGGTCACCGCGTGCACGGCGTCCTCGCCGTAGCCGTAGTCGACGCACAGCCCGCGCACGTCGAGCAGCAGATCGCTCATCGCCGTCCTCCTCGAACCGGGGTGAGACCGAACCGGGCCCGGCGCGGCAGGCCGGCGGCCTTGGCCGCCTTGCGGGACAACCCGGCCGCGCGCAGCCTCGGGTTGATGAACTCGTCGAGCCCGAAGTTGAGCAGCGCCAACGACGTACCGAGCAGCGCGATCGCCAAGCCCGGCGGCAGGAACCACCACCAGGCGCCGACCTGCGCCGCGTTCTGCGACTCCGCCCAGAACAACATGCCGCCCCAGCTCCACCGCGCCGGATCGACGACCCCGAGGAAGGCCAGCGCGACGTAGGTGCCGACCGCGTAGAGCACGGTGAACACGAACGACGACGCCACGATGGCGGTCAGGTTCGGCAGGATCTCGGCCAGGATGATCCGCGACGGGCGTTCGCCCGCGACCCGCGCGGCGGCGACGTAGTCGCGACCACGGATGGACATGGTCTGCGCGCGCAGCACCCGCGCACCCCACGCCCAGCCGGTGACACTGATGATCAGCGCGAGCACGAGCGGGTTCGCGCCGGTCGACTTGGGCAGATAGGCCGCCAGCACGATCAGCAGCGGCAGCCCCGGCACGACCAGGAACACGTTGGTGAGCAGGGAAAGCAGGTCGTCGGCCAGTCCACCGAGATAACCGGCGGTCACGCCGATCAGCACCGAGAGCACGCTGGCGATGACACCGGCCAGAAACCCGATCAGCACCGTGCTGCGCGCGCCGATCAGCAGTTCGGACAGCACGTCCTGACCGGACTGGGTGGTGCCGAGCAGGTGCGCGGCGGACGGACCTTGCAGCAGGTCACCGCTGGTCATGGTCGGATCGTGCGGCGCGAGCAGCGGGCCGAAGATGGCCAGCAGCACGAACAATGCGAGCAGCGCGATGCCGACGAGGGTTTTGCGGGAGCGCGGCAGGCGCAGGACACGTTGGCGGCGAGGGGTAGTGGCGGGGACCTGGGTGAGTTCGAGCGCGGTCATGTTCACGCCTCCTGTCGGGTGCGTGGGTCGAGCGCGGCGTAGACCACGTCGGCGAGCAGGTTGGCGGCGAGCACCGCGAACGTGATGACCAGGAAGATCCCTTGCAGCAGCGGGAAGTCCTCGGCCTGCACGGCTTGCAGTAACTGGAAACCGATGCCCGGATAGGAGAAGACGATCTCGGTGAGCAGCGCGCCCGCGACCACGAAACTCAGCGACAGCGAGAAGCTCGACACGCTGGGCAGGATCGCGTTGCGCGCGGCATAACCGATCACCTTGCGGTTCGGCAGCCCCTTCGCCGCCGCGACCAGCACATAGTCCTCGTCCATCGTGGTCACCATCATGTTGCGCATGCCCAGGATCCAGCCCGCGACCGAGCTGACCACGATGGTGATCATCGGCAGGATGCCGTGGTAGATCGCGCTGCCGATGAACGCGCCGCTGAAACCGGGATCGATGCTCGGATCGGCGCCGCCGGTGATCGGGAACCAGCCGAGGTCGCTGCCGAGCACGATCAGCACGATCAGCGCGAAGAAGAAGTACGGCACCGCCTGGAAGAACGTGGCGACCGGCAGCACACCGTCCAACCAGGACCCGCGCCGCCAGGCGACCACCACCCCGACCAGCGTGCCGATCACGAAACTGACCACAGTGGACACGCCGACCAGGATGATCGTCCAGGGCAGTGCGGCGGTCAGCACACTGCCGACCGAGGCCGGGTAGAAGCTGGTGGAGATGCCGAGATCGCCATGCCCGAGCTGGCTCCAGTAGTGCAGGTACTCCGACCACAGCGACTGGTGCCCGGTCAGACCGAGCTGCACGCGCAGCGCCTCGACCGCCTGCGGGCTCGCCTTGCCCTGCTGGCGGGCGATCAGGTTCTGCACCGGGTCGCCGGGCATCAGGTGCGGGATGAAGAAGTTCACGGTCACCGCGGCCCACGCGGTCACCAGGTAGAAAGCCAGCCGCCGCAACAAGTGGATCATGCTGGTTCGCCTTCCCACGGGCAGCCGCAACTGCCGCGCACGACAAGTTCGGTCGGCAGCACGAGCTCCGGTTCCGGGCGCGGCGCGCCGGTGATCAACGCGTAGAGCGCGTCGAACGCGGTCGCACCGAGCTTCTTGATCGGCTGGCGGACCGTGGTCAACTGCGAGTGCAGGTGACGGGCGACCGGGATGTCGTCGAACCCGGTCACCGCGATGTCATCCGGCACCCGGATGCCGCGCTGCGCCAACGCGAACATCACGCCGATCGCGGTCTGGTCGTTCGAGCAGACGATCGCGTTCGGCAGCGGCAGGTCGTGGTCCAGCACGCGGTTGATCACCGCCGCGCCGCCGGAGGCGAGGTAGTTGCCGCGCCAGATCTCGCCGGTCCACACCTCCGCGCCGGACTCGGCCGCGACCAGCTCCAGCGCCTCGGTGCGAGCGACGTTGTCCGGGCTGTCCACATGGCCGGCCAGGTAGGCGAGGGTCTGGTAGCCGTGCTCGCGCACCAGGTGCCGGGTCAGCTCGCGCATGCCGAACGCGTTGTCGCTGCGCACGTTCACGCTCGCCTCGGTCGCGGTTCCCGCCAACGTGACCACCGGGGTGCGCCGCGCGACACGAGTGATGCCGACCGCGCTGAGCACCTTGTCGTGCAGGATCAGCCCGTCGCTTTTGCCTGCCAGCGAAGAGATCCGGCCCTGCGGGCTGTGGTCGTAGACGTCGACCGAGCTCATCAACAGGTCGAACCCGCGGGCTCGCGCGCCGGTCTCGATGCCGCGGTTGAGCACGTCGGCGAACATCAGGCTCTCGTCCTCGTCGGAGATCACCCCGTCCGGCGAGTCGGCCGCGCGGCGGAACACGACCGCGACGACTTCCTTGAGCTGCCCGGACAATGCCCGCGCCGTTCCACTCGGGACGAAGCCGAGTTCGCGCACTGCGGCCAGAACACGGTCCTGGGTGTCCGGTCGGCTCCGGTGTCCGTTGAGCACCCTGGACACCGAGGCGATGGACACGCCCGCGCGTTCTGCCACGTCGTAGATGGTGAGCACCCGAGCGGGTGGATCCGTCGTCATCGACACCCCAAATTTCCCGCGCCCAGAAACTGTAAGCGCTTACGGTTTGAGGTTCACGACGTTACGACCAGGAATCCTGTTACCCCAAGATATCCAGCGTCAACGTTGCTGAATCGTAACCACCAGGGGCTTGCGTTTCACCGAAAACTGTAACTGGATGCATGTTCCGTTTACAGTTTCAGTCAACCGTGACGCCCAGTGCCTGCGCGAACTCCGGCGCGAGGTCCAGCAACTGGTTCATGGTGATCCGCGTTCCGCGCAGTGCGTCGTATCCGCTGTGAATGTCCAGTTCGGTCGCTGCACGGAAGTCCACCTTGCTCGCTTTCGCTTGATCGAAGCGAAGTCCGGTGATCGTCGAACCGGGGAAGGTGACCTCGGTGAGCTTCGCGTCGCCGAAATCGACGTCGCGCAGCGTGCAGTTCACGAACGCGACCTCGCGCAGGGTCGCCCCGCGCAGGTTGGTGCCGACCAGCTTGCAACCGAACAGGGTCACCCGGACCCACTGGGCATCCCACAGTGCGGTGCCGGCCAGGACGCTCGTGCCGATCTCGGTGTCCAGCCAGTTGGTCTCGGCGAGGTCGGTGCCGTTGAGCTGGCACCCGCGCAGCCACACGTCGTTGAACCGGCTACGCCGCAGTTCGCCCTCGCCGAAGTTCACCGAGGAGAACGCGGACTCGATGAACCGCACGTTGCCCGCGCGCTCGTCCGGCCAGGTCGCGTCCGAGAACAGGGCGGTGTCGTAGTCCGCGCCCGGTGCCGGCGGCTGTTCCTCGGCTTCGAGATGGGCGAAATACGGCAGCTCTTCCAGTTCGCGTGGAGTGTGCACGCGCCGATGCTAGTGGCTTGACCTGATCGTTACACGATTGCTTCTACAGTGTTGTAGATGGATGATGTGGACGAACGGCTGAGCGGGAACCTCCTGGACGAACCGGTCACCCAGCCGCAGCGTTCGCACATCTGGCGGCGTGTTCGCCGGATCGCGCTGGTCGCGGTGCTGGTGTTCCTGGTCGTGGTCGGCTGGTCGATCGGCGGCGCGCTCACCGCCCCCGGCACCGACTCGGCGGCGGCCCGATTGGCGGAGTGGGGCCGCGACCACGGTCTCGGCGGCGTGGTGACCTGGCTGGAAGCCCAACAGTACGAACACAACCAGCCCCAGATCGGCGGCTCACCGACCGGCGGCATTCCGCGGGCCGCTGGCGCGCTCGGCAACGGCAACAGACCCGGCCCGAAGCCGATCCGCCCGATCGCCGATGGTGCTCCGCTGCCCAACGAGGGCCAGTGGCAGACGGTCGTCACGGTGAAAGGCGCGCCCGCGGTACGGGTCGCCGAGCTGCGCCCGGACGACCAGCACACCTCGTTCGTCGCGGGCGTGATGTGGCTCGACCCGAGTCTGGTGCGCGGCCAGTTGCAGCCGGGTTTCACCGATCCTGGTGGCACGTGGCAAGCGTCGGACCAGATCGCGCCCGCAGATCGCGGCAACGTCGTCGCCGTGTTCAACGCGGGTTTCCGGCTCAACGCGAGCCAGGGCGGGTATTTCAGCGAGGGCAGGTCCGTGGTGCCGTTGCAGGACAACGCGGCGAGCCTGGTGCTGGACAAAAATGGTGTGGCCAGTGTGGGTTCGTGGAACCACGAGGTGCGGATGAGCCCGGATGTGGCCAGCGTGCGGCAGAACCTGGTCATGTTGGTCGACAATGGACAGTTGAACCCGAGTTGTTCCTCCGGCAGCGCGGCGTGGGGCAAGACCGTCGGCAACGTGGCGTTCATCGACCGGTCCGCGTTCGGCGTGACCGCCGACGGCGCCGAGATCTACGTTGGCGGGCCCGCGTTGTCGGTGTGCTCGCTGGGCACGATCATGCAGGCGGCGGGCGTGGTGCGCGGCATGGAACTGGACATCAACCCGGACTGGATCAGCGGCGCCTACTTCCACGACGAGCCGAGCGGCAACCCGCAGGGTTTCCGGCTCTACCCGACCCAGAAGTTGCCGCCCACCAAGTACTTCCAGCCATCCAGTCGCGACTGGTTCGGCTGGTACGCGCGGCCCTGACTCAGTAGCCAAGACGCGGCGCGTCCGGTCCGTACGCGTTCGAGCAGGTAGGCCAGCACCATGCCACCGGGTCCGCCACCGATGATCATGCAGGTCCTATCGTCGACCACAGGGCTGGCCGCGACCGTGCGCGTCCACGCGACCGGGGGAGTGAGTGATGGCAGCTCGGGCATGCGCCCAACTGCTGGGTGCCGACCGCGCGGATCGCGTCGTCGACGTGGTCGACACCGTGGTCGCGGTGCAGGCGCAGGACGTGCGAGCGGCGCGGCTCGCGGTGCGGGTCCGGTCGAACGGGCTGGTCGCCGCCGATGTGGACGCGGCCTGCCGGGATGCCGTCGTGGTCCGCACCTGGCTGATGCGCGGCACGCTGCACATGGTGCGCGCGGCCGATGTGCGCTGGCTGTTGCGCGTGTTCGGCAAGCGCAACGCCGACAAGTACGCGGGACGTCGCAGGCAACTCGGACTGGACGAGGAGCTGTGCGAACGTGCACTGGCGTCGTTGGCGAGCGTGTTGCGCGACGGGCCGATGGAGCGAGCGCGGATCATCGAGGCGCTCGCAGTCGACGGCGTGGTCATCGATCCGAAGAGTCAGGCGCCCGCGCACCTGCTGATGCTCGCCGCGTCGACCGGGCTCGTCTGTCGCGGCCCGGAGACCGACCGCGACGACCCGACCTACGTGCTGCTCGATGACTGGGTGCCGCACACCGACGACGATCCCAGCGACGACCTGCGCAGACTGGCGACCCGCTACGTCACCGGCTACGGCCCTACCGGGCCCGCCGACCTGGCCACGTGGAGCGGCCTGCCGATCGGCACCGCACGGCGCGCCTTCGCCGACGCGGGCATCGACGAGAGCGACCCGGCCACCGGACCGGCGACGGACTCGGTGCGCCTGCTCGGCCACTTCGACAACTACCTGCTCGGCTACCGAAGCCGCGAACTCATCGTCGATCCCGCGCACGACAAGCAGGTGCAGACCGGCGGCGGGTTCATCATGCCGACCGTGCTCGTGGACGGCCGTGCGGTCGCGACCTGGCGCACGACCCAACGCGGCGACATCTACCTTGAGCCGTTCGACACGCTCAGCGATCGTGTCGTACGTGGAGTGCGCGGCGAGGTCGCGGACATCGGCCGGTTCCTCGGCAAGCCGGTCGAGCTTGTCGATCAGGCCCAGGTCAGGAAGCGGTAGTGCAGGCCGGTCGTGGACTCCTGCCAGTCCCCGACCACGTCCGGCGCGCGCCCCACCTCGGGCGCGTAGGTGTCGCCGTCGAAGGACTCCTGGATCTCGGTGACCTCGATCCGATCCGCGAACGGCAGCGTCGCGCGGTACACGCCAGCGCCGCCGATCACCCACACGTCCTCCGGCACCGACGCCAGTGCCTGGTCCAGGTCGCCGAAGGTTTCGACGCCCTCCTGCGGCGTGTGCGAGAGCACCAGGTTGCGCCTGCCCGGCAGCGGCCGGAACTTCGGCGGCAGCGACTCCCAGGTGCGGCGACCCATCAGCACGGTCGCGCCGGTCGTCATCGTGCGGAACCGCTTCAGGTCCTCCGGCAGGCGCCACGGCAACGCGCCATCGCGGCCGATGACGCCGTTGGCCGCCTGCGCCCAGGCCAGCCCGATCACACCGCCACCGGTGCCTTGATGCCCGGATGCGGGTCGTAGCCCTCCAGCGTGATGTCCTCGTAGGCGTAGTCGAACAGGCTCGCGGCCGGTTTGAGGTGAAGCGTCGGGAACGGCCGCGCTTCGCGAGCGAGCTGGGTGCGGACCTGCGTCTCGTGGTTGTCGTAGATGTGGCAGTCGCCACCGGCCCACACGAAGTCACCGACCGCGAGACCGACCTGCTCGGCGATCAGGTGGGTGAGCAACGCGTAGCTGGCGATGTTGAAGGGCACGCCCAGGAACAGGTCCGCGCTGCGCTGGTAGAGCTGGCAGGACAGTTCGCCGTCGGCCACGTAGAACTGGAAGAACGCGTGGCACGGCGGCAGCGCCATCCTCGGGATGTCCGCGACGTTCCACGCGGACACGATGATCCGCCGCGAATCGGGGTTCTCGCGCAGCGTGCGCAGCACCTCACCGATCTGGTCGATGTGCCCACCGTCCGGCGTCGGCCACGAGCGCCACTGCACGCCGTAGACCGGACCCAGATCGCCGTCCTGGCGCGCCCACTCGTCCCAGATCGTCACGCCGTGCTCGCGCAGCCAGTTGACGTTGGAGTCGCCGCGCAGGAACCACAGCAGCTCGTAGGCGATCGAGCGGAAGTGCACTTTCTTCGTCGTCACCAGCGGAAATCCGTCGGCGAGCCGGTAGCGCAGCTGGTGGCCGAAGATCGAGCGCGTGCCCGTGCCGGTGCGGTCCTTCTTCCGGGCACCCGTTTCGAGCACGTGGCTGAGCAGATCTTCGTACTGCGTATCCGGCATACCAGGCAGCCTATCCCGGCCGAGCTGTCGGCTGGGGTCCGGCACGCCACCCAACGCCCGGTCCGATGTGGACATGCTGTGCGCGGTTGCTACCGGGTTCGCCGACGGTCGTCGGACACGCCGTAATCCACGTAGAATCCGGTGGTGTGAGCCCCGATGCGATGACCGTGCTGCCGCCCCTGGACGAGTACGACAGGGGCGCGCCGGAAGGCTGGTGCCCGCTGGAACGCACGCTGGAGCTGATCGGCACGTACTCGGCGATGGTGCTGCTCCGCGAGGTCTTCTACGGGGTGCGCCGGTTCGACGACCTGACCAGGCGCGCGGGCGTGACCGAGTCGATCGCGGCCAAGCGCCTCCAGCAACTCGTCGAGGGCGGGCTACTGGACCGGTCGCCGTACCGGGAACAGGGGCAACGCACCCGGTACGAGTACGTGCTGACCGAACGCGGCCGCGAGCTGTATCCGATCGTGGTCGCGTTGATGCGGTTCGGCTCGGGGCTGCCGCACGAGCACAAGACCAGGGTCAGCCTGACCCACGCCGACTGCGGCGCGGAGATCGTGCCGGAGGTGCGCTGCGCGGCAGGGCACGAGGTGCCGATCTGCGAAGCGGTCGCTCAGGTCGTCACGCTGACGGGGAAGCCGGTCGGCGACCGCCGGTGACCTCGACCGCGTGCTTGTGCGGAAACCTGCGCTCCACATGGGTTTTCGCGGCAGAGTCGGCGAGCACGTAGACCGGTTCGACCTTGTCCTGCAACGGTCGCAGCACGGTGTCCATGAACGCGCGCCGATCCTCCAGGTACGGACTGAGCACGTCCTCACCGGCCGGGCAGACCGCCATGCAGTACGCGGCCTTGTAGTTCGGTTTGAACGACAGGCTTTGCCACATCGACGCGTTCTCCGACTCGGTCACCCGGTCGCGGAACTCGTCGCGGTCCGTGCTGTCGGCGATGTTCTCCACCCATTCCGCGAACCCGCCCATGAATTCGCGGTAGTTGTGCGTCGAGCAGGCGTGGAAGTCGAGCACGCCGTCCTTGCTGATCGCACCCACCGGGCAGGCCGCGACGCACAGTTTGCATTCCAGGCACGGGTTGTAGTCCAGCGGCGCCCCGTACACGGCGACCTCGGCGTCCAACAGGATCGTGCCGAGCAGGATGAAGTTGCCGAACTTGGGGTGGATCACGTTGCGGTGTATGCCCATCGCGCCCAGACCGGCCGCGACGGCGACGGTCTTGTGTGCCACCACCCAGATCCGGCCGGGGAACCGGCCCATCTCCATCGGGAAGGTCGCGGACGGGTTGATCGCGCGGTGACCGAGGTCTTGCAGCGTCCGCACGATCTTGTGCGCCGCCTCGTTCACGACTTCGCCGGTGCGGTGGAACTCCTGGTTGGCGACGCTGCGCGCGGGCGTGCGCACGTTGTCGCGGTTCATCCGCACCACCAGCGAGATCAGCGTTCTGGTGCCCGGCAGGGCGGCCTCGGCGTGTTCGCGTTCGCCCGCGAGATCAGGGTGATCGAGCGATACGGCGGCGACGTCGTCGACGCCAGCGTCCAGGCAGAGTTGGCGCAGCCATCGCGCGTCGATCGGTTGGCCGGCAGCGGAATCGGGCGGGTTCTCACGCGCCGCTCGCACCGACGGATGGTTCTCCAGGCGCGCCGGAATCCGGGCCACTGTCGCCTCAGTCCTTGTCCATGAGCAGGCAGGTGCTGCTCGCGTGCCCGATGACACGTCCTTTGTGGTCGGTGATCGTCGCCTCGGAGGTGGCGACCCGGCGGCCGATCGTGACCACCTCGCCCACGCACCGCAGCGGCCCGGAGGAGACCGTCACCGCGCGGGTGAAATTGATCTTCAGTTCGAGGCTGGTGTAGCCACGACCGGCACCGAGCTTGGTGTGCACGGCACAACCCAGCGCACTGTCCGCCAAGGTGGTCAGCACGCCACCGTGCACCGAACCGATCGGGTTGTACTGCCACTCGGCGGGTTCCAGCTCGAACACCGCGCGCCCGTCGCCGAACTCCACCGCGCGGATGCCGGTGGTCACCATCACCGGGGGAGGAGGCATGGTGCCCTCGGCGATCGCGTTGAGGAACTCCAGGCCGGTCATCGTGGGCGCGGCCGCGGCGAGTTGCAGCGGGTCGTCCCACTTGTAGGTCCGTTCCCGCGCTTCATTGACCATGGCCGGCAACGTAACATCCTGACTACACCAAAAGCTAGCCAGCATGACGCGTGTCGCGACGGTGACGATCGGCTCATGCTGCACCTCGGGCTCAAACTCCGCCTGATCGCCGGCGCCCAGCTCGGCACCGACCGACCTGGCGGGTTCCGGCCCGGAGCCGTGCGCCCTGTGGCATCGTTCGACCACGGTGAGCGAGGCGGAGGGACCAGCGGACGGGATGGCCGGGTCGAGGGCAGGGTTGCGCGCGGCGTTCGCCGTCGGCGAGTTCCGCGCTCTCTGGTCGGCCGAACTGCTGTCGGTGGCGGGCGACCAGCTCGCCAAGGTCGCGCTCGCGGTGCTGGTCTTCGACCGGACGCATTCACCTGCGTGGACCGCGCTCACCTACGCGCTGACCATGCTGCCGTCGCTGCTGTCCGGCGTGTTGCTGACCGGGCTCGCCGACCGGTTTCCGCGCCGCGCGGTGATGATCGTCTGCGACCTGGCGCGCGCCGCGCTGGTCGGCGTGATGGCGTTGCCGGGCACTCCGGTCGTCGCCGCGGTCGCGTTGCTGGTCGTGGCGCAACTGGGGCCTGCGCCGTTCTCCGCGGCGCAGAGCCCGACCCTGGCGTTGGCGCTGCCGGGCGAGTTGCTGGTGCAGGGGCAGAGCATCCGGCAGATCACCATCAACACCGCGCAACTGGCCGGTCTCGCCCTCGGCGGCGCGGTGGTCGCCTGGCTGGGCGTGCATCCGGCGCTCGCGGTGGACGCGGCGACCTTCGTCGCGTCGGCGATGTTGGTCAGAGTGGGGGTGCACCCACGGCCAGCGCCGCTGACTGGCCCGGCCTCGGTCAGGTATGCCGCAGCGCTGCGGCAGGGCGCGCACGTGATCTGGTCGGACCTGCGGCTGCGCACGCTGGTCGGCATGGCGTGGCTGGCCGCCTTCACGGTCGTGCCCGAGGGACTGGCCGTGCCCTACGCGGCGCAACTGCACCTGAGCACGCACGTCGTCGGCCTGCTGCTCGCGGCCGACCCACTCGGCATGGTCATCGGGGCGTTGCTGGTCGCGCGCATCGCCGTTCGCTGGCAGCAGCGCGTGCTCGGGCCGTTGGCGGTCGCGTCGATGCTGCCCATGGTGGTCTACCTGGTGCGGCCCCCGCTCGCACTCGCGTTGGTGCTGTTGGTGCTGGTCGGAGCGTTCTCCGGGTACCAGATCATCGTCCAGTCGACCTTCGTGCGGCGCGTGCCCGACGCCCACCGGGGCCAGGCCGGCGGTTTCGCGGGCGCGGGATTGACCGCGGTGCAGGGCCTCGGCGTGGCAGCAGGCGGCCTCGTCGCGCAATGGCTGCTACCTGCCGGAGCGATCGCGGCTGCGGGCGCCGCCGGCACGCTGTTCGCCCTGGTCCTGGCGACGGCGTCGCGACGGCATGACCCGCAGCTCCCGATCGATGGACATGTTGATCCATATTGATACATGTTGATGCACATTGACGATGTGCATGATGTGCATGATGTGCACCGACATCTACCAGATGCGCTCGCGCATGCCGTTCACCTCCTCTGCCCGCCTCGTCGATATCTGCGCTCGGGTGGTCACCAGATGCGTTCGCGCATGTCACACCTCCTCGGTGGCTTGCTACCGACCGGTTCACATCCATGCTCGCCGATCGATGCGGCAGATGGGGTACTCACACCGGCAACATGCTGACAACGGCGCGATCGCCCAGATACGCTGCGCCTCGTACCAGCCACTGAGCGACGGAATGCTGATGACTGGACATACGGAGGCCGGGCCCGGAAGACCCGGTGGTCACGGCTGGGTGCCGCAGCGCTGGGCACTGTGGTCACTGCCGCCGCGCGCGGGCGCCTACGTCCTCGCCGTCGACACTGCTGCCATCGTGCTCGCCGCCACCGGTATCCGGGACTCGGTGCGTCCGGCGCAGTGGCTGATCGCAGCGCTGCTGGTCGGCGCGTGCGCCATCCACCTCCAGTTCAGCCACGCCGTCGAGCGGATCCGGCGCGACCATTCGCATTCGCCGCACATCGACCTGTGCTCGGTGTGGATCTTCGCGGGCGCCCTGCTGCTGCCACCGGTGCCGCAGACGTTGCTGATCGTGCTCATCTACCTGCACCGTTGGTGGCTGGTCGGCCGCTGGGATCCGTCCCGGCCGCCGTACCGGGCGATGTTCACCGTCGCGATGATGATCGCGGTGACCGTGGTCGTCGGCCGGATCGCCGACGCGACCGGGCTGCGCGCGATGCTGGCGCACCCCGAATCGGTCGGCTGGGTCGAACTCGGGCTGCTGGTCGGGGTCTCGGCGCTGTACTGCGTGGCGAACTGGGCGCTGGTCGCGTTCGCGGTGTTGCTGACCGCGCCGGTCGGTCTGCGCGAACTGGTCGGCACCGTCGGCGACAACCTGCTGGAGACAGCGCAGTTGTTCCTTGGCGCGATGGTGGCGATCACGATGGGCCTGTGGCCGGGATTCGCACTGCTGATGGTCGTGCCCGCGATCGCGTTGCACCGCACGGTGCTGCTGCACCAGTTGCAACTGGCCGAACGCACCGACGACAAGACCGGCTTGCTCAACGCGACCGCGTGGACCCAGCAGGCCAAGACGGCGCTGCTGCGCGCGCGGCAGACCGCGGGCTCGCTCGGCCTGTTCATGATCGACCTCGACCACTTCAAGCAGGTCAACGACCGCTACGGCCACCTGGTCGGCGACTCGGTGCTGAAGACGGTCGCGCAGACCGTCGCCGATTCGGTGCGACGGGGCGACGCGGTCGGCCGGTTCGGCGGCGAGGAGTTCGCGGTGCTGCTGCCCTCGGTCGACCTGGCCGAGGCGCTCCAGATCGCGGAACGGCTGCGCGAAGAGGTCGGCAAGATCCGGATCGAACGCGACGACGGCGGCATCGTGTCCGGGCTCGGCGTGTCGATCGGTGTCGGGATCTATCCCGATGTCGACGAGGAGACCATCACCGGCCTGATGGCCGCCACCGACAGCGCCCTCTATGACGCCAAACGCGCAGGCCGGGACCGAGTCCGGGTGGCGGGTCAGGCCCGTGCGAAGCGCTGGATGCCGACCGTCCGCGACGACCGACCGGCGTCCTGACTACCGACTGAGCCCGATACAGCTGACTACCGAGTGAGCGCGGCGATACAGCGATCGACCACTTCCTCCACCGATGCCTCGGTGTCGACGGCGAAGCCCGGCTCGTCCGGTTCGAGTGGTTCGAGGGTGTCGAGTTGCGAGCGGAGCAGCGCGACCGGCATGAAATGCGCGCGTGTGCCCATCCGCCGCTCGAGCTCGGCGCGGTCGGTGCGCAGCTCGACGAACACGGCGGACGGGGCGAGCGCGCGGATCCGGTCGCGGTAGCCACGCCGCAGCGCGGAACACGCGACCACAACCGGGCCGGTGCGCAGGGTTTCGCCGACCGCGTCGAGCCACGGCGCGCGGTCGGCGTCGTCGAGCGGTTGGCCCGCCGCCATCTTCGCCACGTTCGACGCGGGGTGCAGCGCGTCGCCGTCGACGAACGGCAGACCGGCGCGCTCCGCGAGCAGCGCGCCGATCGTCGACTTCCCCGCGCCGCTCGGCCCCATCACCACGACGCGCAGGTCACCAGTCATGCATCGATCCGTCCAGTTTGAGCCGGTTCACCGGCAGATATGCGCCAGGGTTCAACAGGCCGTCGACGAATGTATCGGTCGGCAGGAACACCTCGGTCAGGAACGCGGCTTCGCGGTGCTGGCCCGCCACACAAGCTCGGTGCCGACGCCGACATGGCTGGTGTCGGCCACGGTGTCCGGCTCGGACGCGGCCAGCAACCGGTCCACGGCCAGTTGCGCGACCTGCGCGCTGCGCCCGTCGATCGTGGTCAGACCGGGTTGCACGAGACCAGCCAGCACGTCGTCGTGACCGGCGACGCTGACATCACGCGGCACCGACATCTTCAGCTGCCGGAACCCTTCGATGAGACCAGCGGCGAGCACGTCGTCGAACGCGACCACCGCGGTCGCACCCTGATCGGCGACCACGTGCGCAGCGGCGACGCCGTCCTCGTGCCGAGCGGTGGTCGGGTCGAGTTTGACGAACGTCGCGCCGCGCTTGCGCACCCGCTCGCTCACCATCCGCCCGCGCGCCTTGTTCGCCCACGACGCCACCGGGCCGGGCAGGTACGCGATCTTCTCGTGCCCGAGGTCGCAGAGCCGATCGATGAGTTCGGCGATCGACGCGGCGGAATCCGTGAACACACAAGGGATCCCGTCCACCGGACGGTTCACCAGCAGCAACGGAATCAGCTCGGCGATCTCGCGGATGTGCGACAC
>DASXOJ010000067.1:0-5830 GCA_036494465.1 Pseudonocardiaceae bacterium | reverse complement strand
ATCCGCAGCATGCCTGCCTCCCGGCCCACCCCACCGCTCACACCCACTGTGGGGGGCGGACAAGGTCAAGTCCACCCACAGTGGAAATTCCTGGCCATTCCAGCCTCCTCGAATAGGTTGATGGGTGATTTGTCCGACGAGAACGTTCCGGCGAGTGAAACTCACCGACACCGATCTCGACGCACACCGCCTGGCATCCAGTGCGGCGGACGGCAACCGCTCGGACGGC
This sequence comes from Pseudonocardiaceae bacterium, assembly GCA_036494465.1. Lineage (GTDB taxonomy): Bacteria > Actinomycetota > Actinomycetes > Mycobacteriales > Pseudonocardiaceae > CAJCJE01. Next base: position 5,601 of record DASXOJ010000067.1, on the reverse strand, counting down.
CGAGCCGCTGTTCGACTGCCCGGTGATTCCCGACCTGGACGGCGCGCTCAGCCACAAGCCCTATCCGCACTGCCGGTCACGCTCACCCCGTAGCCTGGCGCGATGAGCATCGAGGGTGTGCTGGGGCGGTTGGCGGAGATCAAGCCGGGGTTGCACGACCTCTACCGCGACCTGCACGCGCACCCCGAACTGTCCAGCCAGGAACACCGCACCGCGGGCGTGGTCGCGCAACGGCTGACCGCGCTGGGCGTCGAGGTGGCCGAAGGTGTCGGCGGCACCGGAGTAGTAGGGGTGCTGCGCAACGGCGACGGGCCGACCGTGCTGTTGCGCGCCGACTTCGACGCGCTGCCGGTCACCGAGCAGACCGGGCTGCCCTACGCGAGCACCGCGACCGGAATCGACGCGGACGGCAGCGAGGTCGGCGTCATGCACGCGTGCGGCCACGATCTGCACGTGACCTGCCTGCTCGGTGCGCTGGATCTGCTGGCTGGCGAGCGGAGCGACTGGAGTGGCACCGTGGTCGCGGTGTTCCAACCCGCCGAGGAGACCGGTATCGGCGCGGCGGCCATGGTCGAGGACGGCTTCTTCGACCGGTTCCCCCGGCCGGACGTGGTGCTGGGACAGCACGTCGCGCCGATGCCTGCCGGCATGCTCGGCGGACACTCCGGTCCGGCGTTCGCCGCATTGGACTCGTTGGTGGTGCGGGTGTTCGGCCGGGGCGGGCACGGGTCGCGCCCGGAGACCACAGTGGACCCGATCGTGCTCGCGGCGGCCATCATCCTGCGCCTGCAGACCGTGGTGTCCAGAGAGGTCGCCGCGAGCGACCTGTCGGTCATCACCGTCGGTTCGGTGCACGCGGGCAACCGGGACAACATCATCCCGGACGAGGCGGTGCTCGAAGTGAGCATCCGCAGCTACACCGAACCGGTGCGGGCCAAGGTGCTGGCCGCGGTGCGCCGGGTCATCAAGGGTGAGGCGATCGCGTCGGGCGTCGACCGCGAACCGGAGATCACCGTGATGCCGGGCATGCCGTTGCTGCGCAACGATCCCGCGACGACCTCCCGGACGAACGCCGCGTTCCAGCAGTGGTTCGGCACGGATCGGGTGCTGGATCCCGGCGCGGTCACCGGCAGCGAGGACTTCGGCGTCTTCGGCGACACGATCGGCGTACCGTACTGCTACTGGATCCTCGGCGGCACCGAAGCGGCCACGTACCTGGCCGCGGTCGAGGCCGACCGGGTGGACGAGGACATTCCCTCGAACCATTCGCCGTTCTTCGCCCCGGTCATCGAACCCACCGTGGCCACCGGGGTTTCCGCGCTCGTGGTCGCGACACTGACCTGGCTCGGCTGAACCATTTCGCACACATTGACAATTGTGCGGCGCACAATTGTCAGCCGGTGATAAAAACGACTCTGATCAGGGCAAATTCCGTCGATACCAGGCATGCGTGCTTGCATACCAGGACACACGGTCGTAACGTACTCACGAGTAAGTTCCTGGCAGCGGGGTCGCGATCAACAATTTTCGTCACCAGGAAAAGACCCTCGATCGACGCTACTCACACACCCCGAGCCTGACACCAGCATGTCATTTATTAGGCATGCTCATTTGCTATTCGACGAGTTGGGAGATCCTCGATGTTCGGAGCTCGATCCTCAACAATCGCCCGCAGGGGCCTCGTTCTCGCCACCGTCGGTGTCGTTGCCGGCATCCTCGGATCCGGCATCGCCGCGGCCGACGTTCCAGTGGACAACTACCTCAACTGGAGCGGCGTCTTCCCCATCATCGGCAAGCTGGACCCGATCACCACGGAGACCGTCACCAACCTGCCCAGCCCGGTCACCGTCGGCCAGCAGAGCGCGAACTTCCCGGTCAGCGTCACGGTCACCGCGCCCGCGCTGGCCGGCACCGGTCTGCGCGACGTCCAGGCGGCCACCTTGCAGGGAACCGCGAGCGTCACCGTGTCCGGCACCGACTCGGCAGGCCAGACCTACAGCGAAGTCGTGACCCTGACGATCCCGTCCACCGCGACGCCCGCGGCCGGGCAGTCGCTGGTGTTCACCGCCACCGGCACCGCCTACATTCCGGCGATCGCGAACGCCGGTTCGGGCACCCTCTCGGTGTCGGCGGCCTCGACCACGCTCGATCCGAAGAAGGCCGACGGCACCGACACGGTGCTGCACACCTTCACCGTCAACCTGACCAAGGACGCCGCCGGGCCGAGCCAGAACCCGACCAACGACCCGACGCTGGGCACCATCGTCGCGCAGTGAACCGGCTCCGGGGTGTCCAGTGTGCTGGGCACCCCGGACTCAGTTTCGGCGAAAATTATCACTTGTTGACAAGAACAATTGTCCGGCGGTGACAAAAACCGGCTCCGTCAAGTCGTGAACGACGACTATCGGAGTGATTTGTTGCCAGCCAAGTCACTCAGCAGTAACCTACCGGCGGGTAAATAACCGGGAACACCGGTTGCCCAGCAATGCCGAAATGGGCCCATTTCTCGACCATCGGGTAACACCCAGCCCGACAGGAGGCGCACGCATGACCGCATGTCATGGCGCTGCTGCCTGTCTTCCGAACGCAGTTGGGAGACCGTGAAATGATTGGCCTCAAATCAGCGAAATTCGGCCGAAAAGCCGTCGCAATTACCGCAGTCGGCGTAATCACCAGCCTGCTGTGCGGTGGTATCGCGGCGGCCGACGTACCCGTCGACAAAACCCTGAACTGGAGCGGCGTCTTCCCCATCATCGGCAAACTCGATCCGATCACCACGGAGATCGTGACCACGCTGCCGAGCCCGATCACCGCGGGCACACCGGGTTCCGCGCCGTTCACCGTCAACATCGACGCGCCGCCGCTGGCCGGTACCGGCCTGCGCGACGTCCAGGCCGCGACCCTGCAGGGAACCGCGGATGCCTGGATCTACCTCACCGATCCCAATGGCACCCAGACAGTCGTGGACGCGCAGCTGACCATCCCGTCCACCCCGACTCCGGCAGCGGGCCAGGACCTGAAGGTCACCGCGACCGGCACGGTGCGCTTCCCCGGCGCGTTCGACACCGGAACCGCGACGGTGGCCATCGACACCGCTCACGTCACCACCACGCTCGACCCCAAGAAAGCCGATGGCTCGGACACGGTGCTGCACACCTTCACCGTGACGCTCAACCTCGATTCGACCACCCCGCCCCAAGATCCGACCCTGGGCCAGGTAGAGATCGTGCCGGCGAGCGGAGGCCAGTCATGATCGCCCGAAGGATCGCAGTTCTTGGTTCGGTCGGCGTAATCGTGACGCTGCTCGGTTCGGGCGTCGCCGCAGCCGACGTGTCAGTGGACAAAACCTTTACCTGGAGCGCGAACTGGCCGAACATCGGCACGGTGTCGCCGATCAGCACCGAGGTGCTCGGGTCGATGGTCAGCCCGGTTCCGTTGGGCACGCCGGAAAACAGCAACGTCACCGTCAACATCGACGCACCACCGTCGGTGACTCAGGCGCTGATCGACGCCGGTGCGGCGACCGTGGCAGGCAGCGGTGACGCCTGGATCACGGTGACCGACCCCAACGGCACCAAGGCGAACATCGACGTACCGCTCTCCGGCCCGTCCGTCGCGGTGCCCGCCGCGGGAAGCGACCTGACCGCGCAGGCCACCGGGGTCGCGCAGTTCCCCGGCGCGCTCGATGCCGGCACGGCGAGCGCGGTGCTCGACGCCGACCACGTGTTGATCACGTTGACCCCGACGGACTCGTCGGGCAACCCGCTCGGCACGGTCACCGTGCAGCTCACGCTCGACCCAGCCGGTCAGGACACCACTTTGGCGAATGTCCAAGTGGGGTCGGGAAGTCAGGGGTAACGCCGCCTTGCCGAATCCGATGATGATCGTTGGGAGTGCCCCGGAAGCGGGGCACTCCCAACGAGATTGTGCCGTTTGGGGGATCAAGCAATGACGCTTCCTCGCCGACGAGCCCTGACCACGGGCACCATCGGAATCGTGCTGGCCGCACTGGGAGTTCTCGCCGGTGCCGGCCCCGCGATCGGTGACCAGACGACGGCGACGACGCTCGGCTACACCTGCCAGTTCCCGTCCGGCGCGCAACAGGTCCAGTTACAGGTCAACGCCACGTTCCCGGAGACCGGCGCGGCAGGCGCACCGATCACACCGGCCGATGTGTCGGCGCAACTGGACATCCCGCAGGTGGCGCTGGGCGATCTGAGCACGCTGAACGCGACGACTGTCAGTGCCAAGGCCGATCTTTCCGTTGTGGTGCGGCACAACGGCGCCAAGCAGGCGTCCACCTGGCCCAATCTCACCGCGTCAAGCACGCCGCTACCGACCACCGGCGACCTGACCATGGCGCTGTCCGGCACGGCGTCGCCCGTCCAGGAAAGCGATCCTGGTCCGGTGAGCTTCGCCGCGGACGCCTTCGGTTTGCAGCTCACCCCGCTCACCAGCGCGGGCGCGGCGACCAACCCGGCCACCGTGAACACTGCCTGCACGCTGAACCCGAAGCAGACCGCCACGCTGGCCACGGTCGACATTCCCAGCGCGCCCGGTGACTCGGGCACGTCGAACAACACCACGACACACAACCCTGCCAAGCCGAATGTGGTCCCGCACGACGACGGCGACCTGCCGACCGACCCGCAGTGCGATCCGAACCGGCCGGGCGGCACCGGGTTCGCCGGGGACGGCTCGCAGGTGTTCGCGATCATCGACGGCCGGACGAACCTGGCCAAGCTCAACGAGTCCGCCGAGTCCGACGGGGAGATCACGTTGACGAACGTCGGCCTCTGGTTCTCCGACGACTTCGCGATCAGCGTCATCTGCTACACCGGCCAGTTGGACCTCGCCCCGAGCACCGCGACCGTGCTGGGCTTCGGCTTCGTGCCGATCACAACGACGCTCAAATACGTTCAGGTCAGCGGCGTTGACGGCAATCCGCCGATGTTCGTCGAGGCGAGCACCGACGCCACCATGAACCCGGACGGCACCCTGAAATACCCGGATGGACATCCGACCGGGCAGGCCGTCGGCCTGCTGGACATCTACGTGAGCAGCGCCTCGATCAACGGGACACCGCTGAACGTGGGCACCAACTGCCACACCGAGAGTCCGATCTCGCTGACCATGAACAACATTCCGGATCTCGACGACACCAACTCCGAGATATATCCGTATGGCGGTCTGACCGGCGGCTACATGCAGACCCTCTACGAGCCGGATGCGAAACCGAAGGTGGACAACCGGATCACCATTCCGCCGTTCACCGACTGCGGCGTCGGCGACAACCTGGACAACCTGTTGAGCGCGCCCGTTTCCGGCCCGGGCAATCTGGTCCGGATCTGCCAGGGCTTCGCGATCTCCGCGGGGGACGGTCCGCCACAACCGCCGGACGAGACCGACAACCATTGCAAGGCACCGTAAGCAGACATCAGCAGGGAGAACGACATGGGTGTCGAGGTCGTTGTCGAGGGACTGACGAAGTCCTTCGGTCGACAGGCCATCTGGCGGGACGTGACGCTGACCCTGCCTCCGGGCGAGGTGTCGGTGATGCTGGGTCCCTCAGGTACCGGCAAGTCGGTGTTCCTGAAGTCC
>DASXOJ010000066.1:0-23843 GCA_036494465.1 Pseudonocardiaceae bacterium | reverse complement strand
GACAGCAGCCGAAACGCCGAGTCGTTCGAGTGTGACCTGCTCGCGGTCTCGGGCGGCTGGAGCCCGGTGGTGCACCTGCACAGTCAGCGACAGGGCCGGCTGCGCTGGGACGAGGACCTGGTCGCGTTCGTCCCCGATGGTGCGGTGCGCGATCAGCACATCGCCGGTGCGGCGGCCGGAACCTACGACCTCGACGGGTGTGTCGCCGAAGGGAGGCGCGCCGGTGCGCTGGCCGCCACCAATTCCGGCTTTCCCGTTCCCATCCCGTCGATCGGCACGCCATCCGGTGTCGGGCCGATGTGTCCACTGTGGCTGGTTCCCGGCGTCGACGGTGAACCCGGTACGTGGGACACGCACTTCGTCGATCTCCAGCGGGACGTCACCGTCGCCGACGTCTGGCGCGCCACCGGCGCGGGCATGCGCAACGTCGAGCACGTCAAGCGATACACCTCGCTGGGCACCGCCAACGATCAGGGCAAGACCTCGGGCGTCAACGCGATCGGGGTGATCGCGGCGGCGCTCGGCGCGGAGCCGGGGCAGATCGGCACCACCGCCTACCGGGCGCCGTACGCGCCGGTGGCGTTCGCCGCCCTGGCCGGGCGGGAACGCGGCGAGCTGTTCGACCCGGCGCGCACCACCAGCATGCACAGCTGGCACGTCGAGCAGGGCGCGGTGTTCGAGGATGTCGGGCAGTGGAAGCGCCCCCGGTACTACGCAGTGCTCGGTGAGGACATGGACGCCGCCGTTGCCCGCGAATGCCGCGCGGCCCGCGACAGCGTCGCGTTCATGGACGCCTCCACCCTCGGCAAGATCGAGATCTGGGGTGCGGACGCGGGCGAGTTCCTGAATCGCATCTACACCAACGCGTTCAAGAAGCTCAAGCCCGGCCTGGCGCGCTACGGCGTGATGTGCAAGCCGGACGGGATGATCTTCGACGACGGCGTGACGATGCGCCTGGACGAGAACCGCTATTTCATGACCACCACGACCGGCAACGCCGCCGCGGTCCTGGACTGGCTGGAGGAATGGCTGCAGACCGAGTGGCCGGGACTTGACGTGCACTGCACGTCGGTGACGGAGCAGTGGGCGACGATCGCCGTCGTGGGCCCGCAGTCGCGCGAGGTGGTCGGCTATCTCGCCCCCGAGGTCGACCTGTCGAACGAGGCGTTTCCGTTCATGGCTTTCCGCGAGACCACCCTGGCCTCCGGTGTTCCGGCGCGCATCTGCCGGATCTCCTTCTCCGGCGAACTCGCCTACGAGATCAACGTTTCCTCGTGGTACGGCCTTGCGGTCTGGGAGGAGATCGACGCGATCGGGCGCCCCTACGGCATCACCCCGTACGGCACCGAGACCATGCACGTGCTGCGGGCGGAGAAGGGCTACATCATCGTCGGCCAGGACACCGACGGCACGGTCACTCCGCAGGACGCGGGCATGTCGTGGGTGGTCTCCAAACAGAAGGACTTCGTCGGCAAGCGGTCCTACTCCCGTGCCGACACCGCCCGCGCCGACCGCAGGCAACTGGTCGGCCTGCTGCCGCGCGATCGCCGTACCCGGCTGCCCGAGGGCACCCAGCTCGTCGCGCCGGACGTGCCGATCACCCCGGAGGCCGGGCCGGTGCCGATGCTCGGCCACGTCACGTCGAGCTATCACAGCCCGGCCCTCGGCCGCCCGTTCGCGCTCGCACTGGTCACCAACGGCAGGGCCAGGATCGGCGAGACCCTGATCGCCCCGGTGGGCGAGGACCTGGTGCCGGTCGAGGTGGCCGATCCCGTGCTGTACGACCCGGAAGGGACCAAACGAGATGGCTGAGCCGATCGGCGCCCTCTGCCGCAGCCCCTTGGCGCACCTGGGGGAGCGGTTGCGCGCCGCCGCCGTCACCGGTGCTCGCGCGGTCACGCTGACCGAGTTGCCGTTCCTCACCATGGTGAACCTGCGCGTTTCGGCGGCGGCGGACCGCGTCGAACAGGTCCTGGGCGCGCCACTGCCCCGGCAGTGCGGCCGCACGAGCGCATCCGCAGCGCATACGATCGTCTGGCTCGGACCCGACGAGTGGCTCGTGCTGTCCCCGGCCGATCCGGCCGATCTGGCCGGCGAGTTGCGGGCGGCGCTCGGCTCGGACCCGGGCTCCGTGGTGGACGTCTCGGCGAACCGCACCACACTGGAACTCCGCGGCCCTGCCGCCCGGCAGGTGCTGGAGAAAGGCTGTCCGCTGGACCTGCACCCGCGGGCCTTCTGGCCCGGCCAGGCGGTGTCGACCGCGGTGGGCCCCGTCCCGGTGCTGCTCTGGCAGACCGACGACACGCCGGCGTACCGGCTGTTTCCCCGGTCCTCCTTCGCCGACTACCTGGCGCGCTGGCTGATCGACGCGATGGGGGAGTACCGGGGTAGCCTGCCAACGGATTGGCAGGAACTGTGAAGAGGTAGTGGCTTTGGTCCGTCGCATCAGCTCGCGCAATGCCGCCTTTCAACAGTGGCAGGCACTGCTGACCAACCGGAACAAGCGGCAGCGGGCAGGCGAGTTCCTGGTCCAGGGCGTCCGGCCGATCACCGTCGCGGTCGAGCGGGGCTGGCCGGTGCGCGCCCTGCTCTACGACGCGGACAGGTCGCCGTCGCGATGGGCCCGTGAGCTGCTGGACCGGGTGCCCGCCGAGAAGTTCGCGCTCTCCGCCGAGTTGCTCGCCGAGTTGGGCGAGAAGAACGAGACGCCCGGCGAAGTGCTCGCCGTGCTGGAGATCCCCTCGGACGACCTGGCGCGAATCCCGGTCGGCGCGCGGTTTCTGGGCGTCCTGTTCGATCGGCCCACCAGTCCCGGCAACATCGGTTCCATCATCAGGTCGGCGGACGCGTTCGGCGCGGACGGGCTGATCGTGACCGGTCACGCCGCGGACGTGTACGACCCCAAGTCCGTGCGGGCCAGCACCGGTTCGCTGTTCGCCGTGCCAGCGGTCCGGGTGCCGTCGCCGCAGGAGGTCATGACCTGGCTGGCCAGGAAGCGCGCGGCCGGGATCCCGATCGCGGTTGTCGGAACCGACGAGGACGGCGAGGCCGCCATCTTCGACTTCGACCTGACCGGGCCGGTGTTGTTGCTGGTCGGCAACGAGACGAACGGGTTGAGCGCGGCCTGGCGCGAGGTGTGCGATCACGTCGTGCGCATTCCGATGGTGGGCAGCGCGAGTTCGCTCAACGCGGCCAACGCGACCACGGCGGCGTTGTACGAGGTGTCCCGGCAGCGCGCCTCCCTCTGATACCCGTGGGGTATCACAGCGGTCGAGATGGGTCTTGGACGGCAGTGGCGTCACCGCCGCATGCTGGACCCGAACCGACCAACGACAGGGAGCGACGATGAAGGTCTTCGTGACGGGCGCGTCCGGCTACATCGGACAGACCACGGTCGCCGAACTGGTGCGGCGCGGCCACTCCGTCGAGGCGCTGGCGCGCAGCGAAGCCGCCGCCGGCGCGGTGGTGAGCGCGGGAGCGGTCGCGGTGCGCGGCGGGCTGGCGGATCTCGATGTGCTCAACCAGGCCGCCGCTCGGGCCGAGGCCGTGATCCACCTGGCGCAGGCCAGTTCGGCCGAGGAGGATCTGGCGGCGGCAACCGCCATGCAGGATGGTGTCGGCGCGGGCACCTACGTGCACACCGGCGGCAGCTGGGTCTACGGCGACACCGACGGCGTGCGGGACGAGACGGCGCCGTGGAACCCGCCGCCCGTGGTGGCCTGGCGGAAGCCGGTCGAGGACGCGGTGCTGGCGCGGGGCGGTCGTCCGGTGATCGTGCAGCCGGGTTTGCTCTACGGCGGCGACAACCGGCTGATCGACCACTTCCTCGTCCAGCCCGGCAAACGTGCCGGGGCCGTGGCCTACATCGGTGCCGGCGACAACCACTGGGCGCTGGTGCACGTCGAGGACATCGCCGCGCTCTACGTCGCCGCGCTGGCCGCCAAGGCCGGTTCGGTCTACCTCGGCGTCGGCGGCGTGAATCCGACGGCGCGGGACGTTGCCGAAGCGGCGGCGCGCGGTGCCGGGCTGGACGGCAAGACCGTCTCGATCACGCTGGCACAGGCCCGAGAGCAGATGGGGCCGATCGCGGACGCGTTCGCCCTCGACCAGCAACTGACCTGCGCCAAGGCGCAACGCGAGCTGGACTGGGCACCGAAGCACCTCGACCCGCTCGCGGTCTTCGCGCACGGCTGATCAGTCGTCGTTTGCCCAGTGCTCGCTCCACGCGGTCAACGGGTGCAGTGCCACGACGAGGTCTTCGCCCAGCGGGGTGAGGTGGTAGCCGTCGTCGTGCAGGGCGAGCAGGCGGGTGTCGGTCAACTCGGTGAGGCGGGTGCTGAGCACGCTGGAGGACATCCGCTCGCAGCGGCGCTGTAGTTCGCGGAAGCCTGCCGGGGCTTGGCTGAGCTCCCACAGGATGCGCAGCACCCAACGCCTGCCGAGCAGATCGAGCGCGGCCATGATCGGGCGGCCCGATTCGGAGCCGCGGACCGGCACCCCCGGCCGAGGTGTTCTCGCTGCCATGTCCACCCCTTGCGCTTCGGTTGTCGAAGCAGCATAGTGGTTCGAAAATCGAAGCATGGAGTGCTGGTATGCCGCGCATCGAACCGCTCGCCCCGCCCTATCCCGCGCCCATCGGCGACGCGCTGCGTCGCTGGATGCCTCCCGGTGTCACGCAGGAACCGCTCACGCTGTTCCGGACGCTGTACCGCCATCCCGAGCTGGCCTCGCGAATGTTTCCGCTGGGCGCCGGGCTGCTGGCGCACGGGCTGCTGCCCGCAGTCGACCGCGAGATCGTCATCGCCAGGGTGACCGCGCGCGGCGGCTGCGGCTACGAATGGGGCGTGCACGCCTCGGTCTTCGCCGAACAGGTCGGACTCGCCGACGACCAGCTTCGCGCTACCACGGAAGCCGACGCGGTGGCCAGTGCGGCCTGGCTGCCGAGGCAGGTGGCGCTGCTCGGCGCGGTCGACGAGTTGCACGACAGCGCGCAACTCTCCGAGTCTGCCTGGACCGCCTTGCGTGCGCACTACGACGATGCCCAGCTCGTCGAATTCCTCGTGCTGGCCGGCTGGTACCGGACCATCAGCTACCTGGCGAACGGACTCCTCCTGGCGCGGGAGTCGTGGGCGACCCCGTTCCCGGCCCGGTGAACGTCCAGGTCGTGCACGCCTGCCAGCGTGCAGGGCAGGGCGGGAGTCCGACCGCGGTGCTCGATGACGAGCCGTCGCTCGGAGACGCCGAGCGATGCGCCGTGCCGCGCGCGGCGGGCACCTCGCACGCGGTGTTCATCTCGCCTGCGGAGGGCCTGGTGTCGGTGCGCTTCTTCACGGCCGAGGGCGAACTACCGGCCTGTGGGCACGGCACCGTCGCCGCCCTGACGGTCCTCGCCGAACGCGCCGGTGCGCGGCAGTACGAGACGATGCTGCGGGCCGGTGGCCGGACCTTCCTCGGCCAGGCGACCGGCGGCGACGGGCAGTACGAGGCGGTGTTCGATCCGGGGCCGGTCGAACTGGACGTCCCTGGCCCGGCGGAGCGCGCACAGGTCCTTGCCGCGCTGGGGCTCGATCCCGATGCGTGCTCGGCGTATGGGAATCCCGATAGGACGGAGTGCCGGATCGCGTCGGTCGGCAGGCCCCGCATGCTGGTGCGCGTTGCCGATCGCCAGGTGCTGGCGGACCTGGCTCCCGACCTGCCCGGCCTGCGTGCGGCGTGTGATCGACTCGGACTGCTGGGTTGCTACGCCTACAGTTCGCCGTCCCAGGACGGCCGTGCCGCGGCACGGATGTTCGGCCCCTCGATCGGTGTCCCTGAGGACATCGCCAACGCCAACAGCACCGCGTGCCTCGCCGCGCACCTCGCCGGTGACGGCGTCGCCACGGTGACCGTCGACATGGGCGATTCGCTGGGCAAGCCGTCGACCATCACCGCGAGCACCCGTCCCGGCTCCGCGGGCCCGGTGGTCCGGGTCGGCGGAGCCGCGACGATCGCACCGGTCGTCAGTGGGTGGTGAGGTCGAACTCCTCCCACGGGCCGATCGCCGTGCGGTTGGCGATCAACGACGACGCGCCCGCGTTCTCCGCGGTCACCAGGTGCTGGTTGTTGTACGCGCGGAAACTCACGCTGCCGTCGGGGTTGTGGATCAGGTAGAACGTCTCCCATGGCCCGGCTCCGCCCCGGTTGGCGATCAACGGTGCGGCTCCGTTGCTCTCCGCGGTGACCCAGTCGTTGTCCGAGTGCGCCCGGAGATTGATGGTGCCGTCGGTGTTGGTGAGCATGTCGAAGGTCTCCGCCGTGCCGACCGCGGTGGCGTCCGCGATCAACGAGGTGCTGCTGTTCGGCGCGTCGACGTACTTGCCGTTGGCGTGGGCCCGGAAGCTCACCACGGACGTGCTCGTGGTGAACGTGGTGGTGTTGTCGGCGTAGCCGGCCGAGGCCAGGTTGGTCTGCACCGCGTTCTCGGTGGCATCGGAGGGAAAGCCTGCCGTGACGGCGCCTTCGAAGAACTCGCCCTTGCCCATCGTGCTGTTGTCGCCGCCGGTGCCCAGTTCGATGGAGGGTTGCACCTTCATCGGGTTGTAGCCGCCCGGTAGTCCGCCGGAATACGAGGTTGTCAGCCCGCCTGATTGACCGTTGCCGTATTTGAGGGTGAAGTTGGTCGTGCCGTTGTTCTTCTCCCAGGCCGAGACGAACGAACCGGATTCGCTCGTGATGTTCGTCGGGTTCCTGCCATTGTCGCTGAAGTACATGCCGTTCTCCAGGTCACCGCCCACCCACGGGCCAGGGCCGGTACAGCCGCCGACCCAGCACGCGGACCCGTAGTAGATCGCGTTCATGGTGGCGTTGCCGTCATCGGAGTCGTTGGTCTCGGCCGAGCCGAAGTCGAAGCAGCAGGCACCGCTGGTCAGCATGGACGACGTCATCATGTACTCACCCTCGGGCTGCGCGCCGGTGGGCACGTTCTTGACGGCGTTGTCGCGGTATCCGGTGCCGATGTTGTTGACCAGCACGCCATACGCCCGCTGGCCGCCGATCGTCACGGGCAGCGCCATCGCGTTCGCGCCGATGTCCGCACCGTTCGCGCCGGGCCCGCTGAGCCCACCAGAGCAGCCCGAACAGGATGAGCCGGGGGAGATGGACAGGTTGTTGGCGTTGGCGGTCTGGTCGTAGAGCTGAGTGATGGTGCAGGTCGTGCCGGAGCAGAAGGAGACCTGGGGCGCGGAGTTGACCAGCCCGCCTGCCGACGCCAGGCCGATGTTCAGCGTGCTGCTGTCCGAGGCGCGCTGGATCTGGTAGAGCGGGCCGCCGTAGGACGCGAACATCGCCCGCGTGGTGCTGTACGCGGCTTCGCACGGCGTACCACCGGTTGCGTAGATGTCGCACGGTTTCTGGGCCGCGGTGGGAGAAGCCTGAGCCGTCGCCAGGCCGATGACCGCGGCGAGCGGCACCGCCAGCAGCAGCGCGACCAGCAGCCGGGTGCGTCGTCGGAGTGCGGGTAAGGCGTGCACGAAAACCTCCGTCGTCATTGTCGGGAGTTGTCGGAACAGCGCTTCGCGCGCCTTTGATGTGGCGCAGCACACATATTCGACCGACTTTATGCGTAAGTCAAGGCGCGCTTGAGGAGGAACTGGCCGTATAACTGACGTTAACAGTTATCCAGCCCTGCACTTTTGTGTAAAGCCAGCACAACGTCTTAGTGCTGGCCTCGCCCGATCGTCGCGGCGATTCCGGCGGCGAGAACGTCGCCGATGGTCATCAGCAGCCGGGAAACCAGCGCGACCGCGGTCGCGTCGGCCATCGGCAGGACCGTTGTCAACGTGGTCACCAGCAGCACGTCGCGCACGCCTGCCCCGGCCGGTGCGATCACCACCAGGAAGCCGACGCTCCAGGCGAACGCGAACCCGCCGACCGCGATCAGCACCGCCGGTCCGGGCGCTGCACCGAGCCGGGTGGTCAGCAGCCAGACCGGCAGGCCGTAGCAGAACCAGGACAGCAGCGCCCAACCGAGCGCGGTGGCGATGCGGCCCGACGCGACCCGCTCGACCGGTAGGCGTCCTCGGGTGCCCAGCCGCAGGATCGGGTTGAGGACCCGGGGATGCAGCACGGCGAGCAGTACGGGCGCGGCCAACAGGAACCAGCGATAGCCGACGGAGGGTGCGGTGAACGGCAGCGCGATGGCCGCGACGAGCAGGCCGCCGCACAACGACACCAGCATGGTCAGCGCCGCGGCGGTGGCACTGCGCGAGCGCGGTATGTCGTGGGCCTTGCCGAGTTCCATCTGAGCGAGCACCGGCCACACCGAACCGGGCAGGTATTTGCCGAGCTGGCCGACGAACATGATGCTCGCGGCCGTCTTGCGGGACAACGGAGATCCCAGCGCGCCCAACAGGACCCGCCACACCTCGGCGCTGGCCAGCATCGCCAGCGCCACACCGGCGAACGAGCCGAGCAGCACCGGCGCGCCGAGTCCGGCGAGCGCGCCGCGAACCTGGTGCCACTGCCGGGCGACGGTGTAGAGGCACAGTCCGACCGCGATCGCGAGGAATCCCCAGCGGATCATCCGGTTCCGGAGAATGATCCTGGCAGCACGGAGAAAACGTCGGTGTCCGTCCATTTCGGTGTCGGACACGACAGCCGTCTTCGGTGCGACCATGGTTGCAGGGTAAGCGTTCCAGGATGCGGGCGGCCGTGCGGATCCGTTCGATCTTCCCGCGCGAACAGGCTAAGGTGCGCGCATCATGCGTGTTCTCCTGTTCGGCACCTACGATGTGCGCGTCCATCCGAGGGTTGCGACCCTTGCCGAAGGTCTGCGCGCGCACGGTGTCGACGTCGCCGAGTGCAACGCGCCGCTGGGACTGGACACCGCGACCCGGGTGCGCATGCTGGCCCGGCCGTGGCTGGTCGGCGGATTGGTGCTCCGGCTGGTGCGCCGGTGGCTCGCGCTGGCCCAGGCCGCCCGCCGGGCCGGGCGGCCGGATGTCGTGCTGGTCGGCTACCTCGGCCACTTCGACGTGCACCTGGCGCGGTTGTTGTTCCCGCGCACGCCGATCGTGCTCGACCACCTGGTCGGCGCCATGGACACCGCGCTGGACCGGCGCCTTGCCGGTGGGCCGCGCCTGTTCGCGCTCCGGCTGATCGACGCCGCCGCGTTGCGCGCCGCCGACGTCATCGTGGTCGACACCGAGGAACACCGCGACCGGCTCACCGCGCGCCAGCGCGCCCGGGCGCTGGTGGCGCCCGTCGGTGCACCCGATTCCTGGTTCGGGGCACCGGATCCGCGCCGAGACGGACCGTTGCGGGTGGTGTTCTTCGGGCTGTACACGCCGTTGCAGGGCACCCCCACGATCGGCGCGGCCCTGGGAGCGCTCGCTGCCGAACCGATCGACGTCACCATGATCGGCAGGGGCCAGGACGAGACGCGCACGAAAGCCGCC
Source organism: Pseudonocardiaceae bacterium (assembly GCA_036494465.1). GTDB lineage: Bacteria > Actinomycetota > Actinomycetes > Mycobacteriales > Pseudonocardiaceae > CAJCJE01. The sequence goes on along the minus strand of DASXOJ010000066.1, from coordinate 14,409 downwards.
GCCGGAGGGAACCCGCGAGTGCGCTGGCTGGACTGGGTGACCGCCGAGGACCTGCCCGGCGTGGTCGGGGCGGCCGATGTGTGCCTTGGCATCTTCGGTACGAGCGCGAAGGCGTTGCGGGTGGTGCCGAACAAGGTGTTCCAGGGCGCCGCGGCCGGTTGCGCGATCGTCACCTCGGACACCGGACCGCAGCGCCGGGTGCTCGGCTCGGCCGCGGTGCTCGTCCCGCCCGGCGATCCGGACGCGCTGGCGGCCGCGCTGCGTTCGCTGGCCGCCGACCGGACCGAACTGGCCCGGCTGCGTCAGGAATCGAGCAAGCTCGCCAGGGCGGAGTTCGCCGCCGCGCGGATCGCCGCAGCGCTGGTGTCCTGTTTGGAGGGTCGTCTTCGATGAACAGCGCCCGGATCGCACCGCTGACCCCGAACGCGTGGCTGCGCTTCGCGGTACTGGACCGGCTGCTGCCCGACGACGCGACCGACGTGTTGGAGATCGGTTGTGGGCAGGGCGCGGCAGGCGTCCGGCTCGCGCGGCGGTACCGCTATCTCGGCCTCGAACCGGACCGCGCGTCCTGGTCGGTCGCGCGCGAGCGGCTGGCCGCGCTGGGGCACGGTGAGGTGCGCAACGGGACCAGCACCGTGCTGGCCGAGCAAACGCGATTCGACCTGGTGTGCGCGTTCGAGGTGCTGGAACACATCGAGGACGACGCGGCCGCGCTACGCGACTGGCGCTCCCGGCTGCGGCCCGGCGGCCGGCTGCTGCTCTCGGTGCCTGCCGGTCAGCACCGGTTCGGGCCTGCCGACGAACTGGTCGGCCACTTCCGGCGTTACGACGCCGCGCGACTCACCGAGCTGTTGGGGGAGTGCGGGTTCACCGAGATCACCGTGCGGCACTACGGCTTTCCGCTCGGCTACCTGCTGGAGTACGGCCGCAATCGGATCGCGGCGCGGCGGCTGCATGACCGTCCGGCGGGGACGGTCGCGGAGCGCACCGCGACGTCCGGCCGGTTGCTGCAACCGGCCGGTCTGCTGCGCGGTGCCGCCACCCGGTGGGGCACCGCGCCGTTCCGCGCGGCGCAGCGCGCCTTCCCCGGCACCGGAACGGGGCTGATCGCCCGTGCCAGGGTGGCCTAGTCGGGGCGGGAGCGCACGATCAGGTCCGCCAGCAGCGCCAGCGAACCGATGATCAGCCCGGCCAGGAAGATCAGCACCGTGTTGGTGGCCAGTCGCACCGGGTGCAGCGCGACGTCGACGATCCCCTTGGCGACGCCGACGCCGACGAGTGCCAGTGCCAACGGCATCAGCGCCTTGAGCGGGTTGAAGTACATGACCATCCGCAACACCTGGAGAATGTAGCGGTAGGCGTCGCGGACGAACCGGAACTTCGAGGTTCCTGCCCGCTTGGCGTACTGGATCGGCACGAACCGGATGCCGTGATGGTTGGACAGGAACGCCACGGTGATCGTGGTGACGCAGGAGAAGCCGGGCGGCAGCAGCCGCAGGTAGGGCTTGGCGACGTCGCGGCGGAATGCGCGCAGGCCGGAGTTCAGGTCGGGGATGCGTTCGCTGGTCAGCCATTCGGCGAACTTGCGGATCAGCCACTTCGCGCTGGCCCGCAACACCTTGTAGGTGCCCTCTTCGGTGGTGCGCGCACCCACCACCTGGTCGATGCTCGGGTCGTCGTCCAGCGCGCGGACCAGTTCCGGGATCCGCTCGTTGGGGTAGCTCATGTCCGCGTCCGTCCACACCACGATGTCGCCGTTGGCGTGCTGCGAACCGAAGCGGCGAACCGTGCCCGCGCCGCTGTTGCGCTTGAACGCCAGCACGGTGAGCGCGGGAAAGTCCAGCTCGGCCTTTTCCAGTACGTCCAGCGTGTCGTCGGTGGAACCGTCGTCGACGGCGACGAGTTCGTAGCTGAACTCGGACGCGTCCATCGCGGCGCAGATCCGTTCGATCTCCAGCCGGACGTGGGCCGCCTCGTTGTGACAGGGCAGGACGATGGTGACCCGTACGGATCTCGGCGCGTCCTGCGGCTCGGGCAGGGGAACCGGTTCGACGAACATCCGCGCTGTCATCTGGTCTCCGAAATATTTCCGCCGCACATTTTTCGCGCACCGACAATATCGGGCACAGAATCAATGGGCGCACCGTTGGTCAACTGACGTGGACCGGATGTTAACAGTGCGAAATGGCCGGGCCGATCGTCGAATCTGAAAGTCGGCTAAGTATTGTTTCCGGGTCGGCTCAGCCAGAATTCCAGCCGCAGCGGATCGGTCGCATACGGCCTGCGCAACAGTTCCGACTGGTCGGTGCGCGTGTCCAGGACGACCGACGGCGGTGCGAACACGCCGATCGTGCCGGGGTCGGTCATTTGCGATCCCGCCAGCACCGGTGTTCTGTGCCGGGCGTGAATGGCAAGTTCGAGTGAATTTATCGCGGACACCGACGGATTCTGCAGCAATACCACCGGCACCGCGCATTGTTCCCGGATCGTCGGCAGCCACTGTCCGTCCAGCAGCACGACGGAGTCGGCAGGCCGCAGACTGGCGCAGACCTGGTCGGTCGCGGCGAGCTCGCCGATTTCGGTCCGGTCCGGCGCCATCGGCACCGTCGCGATCGCCATCGGCGTCAGGAACGCGACCGCGAACGCCAGTCCGGCCGCGATCCGCCACCGGCCGCGCGTCCTGGCGACCGCTTTCGCCGCGGTCCAGGTGGCGAGCAGCACCAGCGCGGGAATGACCTCGGTGACCAGTCTCCGGTCGGCCCACGGATGATCCGGGGTGATGGCAGGGCGCACCAGCACCAGTACCGCCGAGCCGAAGTAGACGGTCAGTACCGGCCACCAGGCCCGGTCCCGGCCGGACACCGCCGCCCGGACCCGCGCAACCCCGGCTACCAGTGCGGCGGCCAGCAGCGGCCAGCCCAGGTACCAGGAGACCCATTGCAGACTGTGCTCGGCGTAGGCGCGGGTGCCGTCCACGGGCAGGCCGAGATTGTGTTGCACGGTCGCGGTGAACGCGATCACCCCGGGATCGGTGTTGGAATGGTCGACCGAGACGAACGGCCGCACCACCAGCCCGACCCCGATCAACGCGACCACTCCCGCGCACAGCGCCGGCACCGGCCGCCACCAGCGCAACCGGGTCGGCCCGCGCGCACTCCGCCGCAACAGCACGACCGCGATCGCGGTCACCGCCGCCACCGCGGCCAGCAGCAGGAGCATCAACAGCACGGATTCCCGGTTGCCGCTCACATAGGGCCGGGTCGCGACCGCGCCGTCCACGACCGCGAGCCCACCGGCAAGCGCCACCCCGGCCCAGAACGACCACCGGCCGGGGCGGCGGCGCAGCCAGCACCAGCCCAGCACCGGCAGCAGCAACGCGAAGTCGACGCCGAAGTCGAGCCGGACCAGTTCGCCCCCGGCCAGCACCAGGCCCGCGGCGAACGCGTGCCTGCGCAGCAGCGCCGAACCGGTCACCGGAACGGTGATGAGGTCGACCGCGAGGCAGATCCCACCGGCCAGCAGCAACGCGCCAAGCGGTTCGGACAACGTCAACTGCGAGACCCGCAGCACCGGCCAGGCGAACGCGGTGAGGAACGCGGCGACCGGCGCCCAGCGCGCACCCAGTAACCGGCCCGCCAGGCCGCCGATGGCGAGAATCGTGCCGCCGCCGACCAATGCGGGCGCGATCAGCATGCCGGTCCAGCCGCCGAGCCAGTCCGCGCCGCCGAGCACGGTCGGCCAGCCGCTCATGAACTGCGGCACGATCGTGCCGCCGATCTGGTAGAAGGCGGGGCTGGCGAAGGTCGCGCCTGCCGGCAGCGGACCAAAATCCGCGGTTGGCACCGGTTGGTGCAGCCCGAAGGAATGCGCGAGCAGATAGCCGATCTGGACGTAGGAGCCCGCGTCGCGGCGCAGCACCACCTGCTCGCTGTGCGTCAGGGCCGCGAACACCGCGAAGCCGATCGAGATGCCGATGGTGAGCAGCACCGGCCACCACGGCGTCGGCCGGATCACCTCGACCCGCCGCACCACCGCCGTGCCGAGGACGGCCACCACAACGGCGGCCAGCCCGGCGAGCGGAAACACCAACCAGGGCCGGAACAGGCCGGTCATGGCCAACGGCGTGGCGGCGAGCAGCCACCCGGTCCCCAGCAGCGCGGGCAGCACCGAACCGACGGCCAGCACCCGCGCTGGTGCGGCGCCTGCGCCCTCCGTCAATTGAGCCATGATCGGGCATTTAATTAGCACATCGTTGGTCGACACAAATCACGGCACCAGGGTTGACCAAGGAATGGGACGGGCCCACCGGGAATTGACGCGGTTTGCGGCGATGCCCACTATCGGTGGCCTGCTTTTACTTTCGGGGAGGGGTCGTTGTGGCGCAACGCGTCTCGATTATCGGGGCCGGATATCTCGGTGTCAGCCATGCCGTCGGTATGTCGGTACTCGGACATGACGTGCTCGCCAGGGACGTCGACCAGCAGCGGGTGGCCGCATTGGCGGCCGGTGCGCTGCCGTTCTACGAGCCCGGTCTGGAACAGGCGCTGCGCGAACAGCTGGCGACCGGTCGGCTCCGGTTCACCTCGGCACTGCCGGAGGTCGCCGAATTCGCCGACGTGCATTTCATCTGCGTCGGCACGCCACAGCGGGATCGCAAATACGCGGCGGACACGTCCTTTGTGGAGGCCGCGGTGGAAACGCTCGCGCGGTACCTGCGCAGGCCCTGCGTTGTCGTTGGCAAGTCGACCGTGCCGGTCGGCACGGCGGATCGGCTCGCCGAGCGGCTCGCCATCCTCGCTCCGGCCGGACACAACGCGGAACTCGCCTGGAACCCGGAATTCCTGCGTGAAGGCCACGCCCTGACCGACACGCTGCGACCGGACCGGCTGGTCTTCGGCGCGCGGTCGGACACCGCGTTGCGGGCGCTGCGCGCGGTCTACCGGCCGCTGATCGACGACGGCATCCCGGTGGTGGAGAGCGACTTCGCAACGGCGGAGCTGGTGAAGGTCGCCGCGAACGCCTTCCTGGCCACCAAGATCTCCTTCATCAACGCGATGGCCGAGGTGTGCGAGTCGGCCGGTGCCGACGTCACGTCGCTGGCCGAGGCGCTCGCGCACGATGCCCGGATCGGCGGCAAGTTCCTCGCGCCCGGCATCGGTTTCGGCGGTGGCTGCCTGCCCAAGGACATCCGCGCGTTCATCGCGCGCGCCGACGAGATCGGCGCGGACCAGGCAGTGAACTTCCTGCGCGAGGTGGACGCGATCAACATCCGCAGGCGGGCCAGGACCGTCGCATTGACCCAACGGCTGTGCGGCGGTTCGCTGACCGGGCGGACGGTCGGCGTGTGGGGCGCGGCGTTCAAGCCGGACTCCGACGACATCCGCGATTCACCCGCGCTGGAGATCGCGAACGCGATCAGGCAGCAGGGCGCGAAGGTCCGGGTCTTCGATCCCAAGGCGCTCGCGAACGCGCGCCGGCGCTACCCACACCTGGACTACGCCGAATCGGCACTGGCCGCCGCGGTGGACGCCGATGTGATCCTGCACCTGACCGAGTGGCCCGAATTCCGCGAACTCGACCCGGACGCGATCTCGACCGTCGCGAATGGACGAAAGCTGATCGACGGCCGCGGTGCGCTGGATGCGGCGCGCTGGCGCGCGGCGGGCTGGACCGTGCGCACCCTCGGACAGGCGTCGCCGACCGAGGTGCTGGCACCGGTATCGGTCGCCGCCCGCTCCGCCGCCATCCCACCGTGCTGAACCGCACGTGGCGGTGACCCGGCGACACCTGATCGCGCTGGGCGCGCTGTGCCTGCTGGCGGCCGGGGTGTACACGGCCACCGGCCGCTACCAGGTGGCGACGTTGCACGCGGGCACCTACGACCTCGCCCTGTTCGATCAGGCGGTCCGCTCCTACAGCCAGTTCCACCTCGGCGTGTCGCCGGTCGACGGGGTGCACCGCGGGTTCGGGCCCGGCTTTTCCGTGCTCGGCGACCACTTCTCGCCGATCCTGGCACTGCTCGCGCCGTTGTACTGGCTGCACTCAGGTCCGGCGACGCTGATCGTCGCGCAGGCCGTCCTGATCGCGGCCGCGATCCCGCCGCTGTGGATCTTCACCCGGCGCGAGCTGGACGGCACCTGGCCCGCGTACGGGGTAGTGGTCGCCTACGCGGTGTCCTGGCCGGTCGCCGCCGCCGTGTCGTTCGACTTCCACGAGGCCGCGTTCGCGCCGCCGTTGATGGCGTTGCTGTTCGAACGGTTCTCGGCGCTGCGCGCAGGGCAGGCCCGCTGGTGGCACGTTGTGCTGCCCGCGTTCGGACTGTTGCTGGTCAAGGAGGACATGGGCCTGTTCGTGGCGGGGTTCGGAATCGCGATGTTGTTGCTGCGTCCGGCGCGGTTGCTCGGTGCCGGGTTCGTGCTCGGCGGGCTCACCGTCGTCGCGCTGGTCACCGGGGTGGTGCTGCCCGCGTTCGGATCGAACCCGATCTACTACTGGCGGTACGGCACGTTCGGGTCCTCCGCGCCCGCCGCGGCGCTGACCATACTGACCCATCCGGCGCTGGCGCTGCACACGGCGGTCACGCCGGAGGTCAAGGTGCACACCATGCTCGCCTTGTTCGGCCTGGCCGCGTTCGCCGGGCTGTTCTCGCCCTATCTGCTCGCGGTCGCGCCGCTGCTCGCCGAACGTGTGCTCGCCGACGCGCCGAGTTGGTGGGGCACCTCGTTCCACTACAACCTGTTCCTGGTGGTGCCGCTGCTGTGCGGCGGGGTCGACGCGATCGCCCGACTGCGCGCGATCCGGCTACTACGTCCGGTGTGGACGATCGCGGTGCTCGCCGTCGCGGCGTGGAACCTGCCCGGTTCCGCGTTCGGGCCACCGTTGAACCCCGCGTCCTGGCAGCCGACCGCCCAGACCCGGGCCGCCGACGCCGCGGTTGCGCGGGTGCCGGCCGGGGTCGTCGTGGAGACGCCGAACAACATCGGACCGCTGCTCACCGGCCGCGACCCGGTCCTGTTGTGGGACCGGGTCCCGCGCTGGGCGCCGTGGGTGGTCGCCGACCTCGCGCGCGGCACCTTCCCGTTCTGCTCGCTGACCGAACAGCGCGATCGGGTCGAATACCTGCTGGCGCACGGCTACCAAGAGGTCTTCGCCGACGACGGCTACCTGGTGCTGCGCGCGGACGGGCCGCTGCCGCCGATCGAGACCACGCGTTCGCCGGGCTGTCCGTCCTGATCCTGGCCGGTCAGCGCGTTCGCGGCGTCGATGACCGCGGCGGCGTCCGGTTCACGTCGGCCGGTGAAAGCCGGGCGCCCGCCGTACGGGTCCTCGTCGGTCCACAACGTCGTCGGCGCTTCCCGGCGGACGACCGGAACGACCTCCGTGGCCAGACGTTCCAGCATCTCCAACTGGCGTTCGTGCGGAAGCATGGTGGGCAGGCTGAAGGACTGGAGATCGTGCCGGTACGCCTCGTGGAAGTACAGGATCTTGTCGATGATCTGCTGCGAGCTGCCGACCAGCACCGGTCCCTCGGCGATGGCGTGGTCGATGTCGCGGAAGGTCATCTCGTTGCCGGGCGTGTGGTTGCCGGGCTTGTTGAAGTAATCGACGATCTTCTCGTAGACCGGACCGAAGTGCTCCCTGGCCTCCTGCGTCGTGTCGGCCAGATACAGAAAACCCGCGCCAGCGCCGACATAGGCATATCGGGGATCGTGGCCGTGCCGGGCGTGCTCGGCCCGGTAGTGGTCGATGAGCACCTGGTAGTTCGCACGCGGCTGGATCGCGTTGGCACTGAACAGCGGATCACCCCAGCGGGCCGCCAGCGCGGCCGAGGTCCGGGTCGTCGCCGAGCCGTGCCAGATGCGCGGCGCGCCCGCGAACGGCCGGGGCAGCGTGGTCGCGTCGGTCAGCGGCGGCCGGAACTGGCCCTGCCAGTTGACTTTCTCCTCCCGCCACAGGCGGCGCAGCAGCACGTACTTCTCGGCGAGCTGATCCCACTGCTGCCCGGGTTCGACGCCGAACAGCGGCAGCTGCCGCGCCTCGTTTCCCTTGCCGATCACGATTTCCAGCCGGCCCCGGGAGAGCTGGTCGACGGTGGCGTAGTCCTCGGCCACCCGGACCGGGTCCAGAATGGACAGCACGGTCACGCCGGTCTGGATGCGGATGCGGTTCGTGGTGGCCGCGATCGCGCCGAGCAGCACCGTGACACCCGAGGACAGGAACGCGCCTGCGTGGCGTTCGCCGAGCGCGACCGCGTCCAGCCCGAACTGTTCGGCGTAGCGCGCCGTGGTCAGCGCCTGCGCGTATCGTTCGGCCGGGCTCACCAGCCGCCCGGTGACCGGGTTCGCCAGGTACGGCAGGATGTCCAGCACTTGGAACCGCACGGCTCAACCCGTCCTCGTCGCGTCGGCGTTGCGGTGGGTCAGGGGTTCGCGCAACCCGAGGTGTTCGCGCAGCGTGGTACCCGCGTACTCGGCCGGATAGGCGCCGCGTTCCTGCAACTCCGGGACGAGCAGCTCGACGATGTCATCCAGACCGTCCGGGATCAGGTACGGCGTGATGTTGAATCCGTCGACCGCTCCCTCGCGCACGAAGTGGGTGAACTTGTCGGCCAGACCGGCAGGGGTGCCCACGTGGCCACGCTGCGGCCCGAGCGCGATCACGGTCTCGCGCAGCGACCAGTTGTGCGCTTGCGCCTGCTCGCGCCAGTTCGCGACGGTCGCGCGCGGATCAGCCACCCGGCGGGCGCCGAACGCGCCGGAGTTCTTCTCGATCACCGGGTCCTCAACGGGTAGCGGACCGTCGGCGTCGCGATCGGACAGATCGATGTTCCACAACAGACTCGCGATGTTCAGCGCGGTCGCCGGAGTGACCTGCTCGAACCGGATCAGCCGCGCCTTCTCCCGTGCCTCGTCCTCGGTCGCGCCGATGATGATCTCGGTCCCTGGCAGGATGCGCAGATCGTCGGCGGGCCGCCCGACCGCGCGCAACCGGGTGCGCAGATCGTCGGCGGGCCGCCCGACCGCGCGCAACCGGGTGCGGAGGTCGTTGGCGAACGCCAGTGCGTCGTCGAAGTCGTTGCCGTGCGCGGAGAAGATGACGTCGGCGTTGCGCGCGGCGAAGTCGCGGCCTTCCGAGGAGTCGCCAGCCTGGAAGATCACCGGATGGCCCTGCGCGCTGCGCGGCAAGGTCGGCACCAGGTCGACGTCGAACTGCGCGCCACGCTCGCGTACCCGGCCGATCGCGTTCGGCCGCGCCCACGACGGCGCGTCCACCGATGCGGCGATCGCGTCATCGGCCCAGCCGTCCCAGATCGCGCGGGCGACACCGAGGAACTCGGCCGCCCTGCGGTAGCGGTCGGCGTGGTCGAGGTAGCCGCCCCGGCGGAAGTTCGCGCCGGTCCACGCGTTGTCGGTGGTGACAACGTTCCAGCCAGCGCGACCGCTGGAGAGCAGGTCCAGCCCGGACAGTCGCCGAGCCAGCTCGGCGGGCTCGTTGAAGGTCGTGTTCGAGGTGCTCACCAGGCCGATCCGGTCGGTGACGGCGGCCAGCGCGGCGAGCTGGGTGATCGCGTCCGGCCTGCCGGCCACGTCGAGATCGTGGATGCGGCCGTCGACCTCGCGCAACCGCAGGCCCTCACCGAGGAAGAACGCGTCGAACAGGCCACGTTCCGCGGTCTGCGCGACCTGCCGGTAGGACGCGGGGTCGATCTGCGAACCGCTGTTCGGATCGGACCAGATGGTCCAGTGGTTGACGCCCTGGAAGAACACCCCGAAGTGCAGGTTCGCCTCGGGCCGGGGCACGTCGGTCGGGTCGGTGCGAGTCATCGGGCATTCCCCTGTGCGGTGGCGTATCGGTTGTCCGGGCGGGGCAGGCCGAGCGTGTCCCGCAGGGTGGCGCCGGGCAGCGGACGCGACGCGATCCGCGCGCGGAACAGGGCGGGCAGCACGAGGCGGGAGAGCACGGCGAGATCGTCGTCGAGCACCAGCGGATGCAACCGCACCCCGTCGACGACCCCGGCCAGGTCGGTGAGCAGCGCGACGAAACCCTCGGCGGAACCGGTGTACCGCAACCTGTTCCGCGCCGGGAACGCGGTGAACCGGTCGAGTTGGGCGACGCGGTCGGCCGCGCTCGCGGCCGGGGTGTCCAGCGCGACCTCGATTTCGGCGAACGTGCGGGGCGAGTCGGTGCGGGCGGGTGTGCCGACCAGCGCGACGTCGACGAGATCGGCAGGCAGCAGGCCGTGCTCGGCGAACACGACCAGTTGCCCCTGCGGCGGTCGCGGCACGATCGCCGGGCCTTTCACGGCGAAGGTCTGACCGGTGAAGTCGATGTAGTGCAACCGGTCGCGGTCGAGGTACCGGCTGGTCGCGACGTCCCGGATGACCGCGTCGTCCTCCCAGGAGTCCCACAGGTCCCGCACCACGCGAGCCGAATCGGTGGCTTCCCGCGCGCGAGCAGGCGCGTCACCGACCAGTGGACGGCCCCAGGCGGGCGCCGCGGCCTCGGCCGCGCTCACGCCGACCACCCAGCCGCCGCGCCCGTTCGACACGTGGTCGATCGAGGCCAGTTGGGAGGACACGTGGAACGGCTCGGCATACGTCGTCGACACCACCGGCGCGATGCCCACGACGCTCGTCACGGCCGCGATGAACGCGGCCCGCTCGACCGCGCCGATCCGGCCGCTGATGTGCGGGTTGCCGCCCGGCGGCACGAGGTCGTCGGCGAGGGTGACGAGCCCGAAGCCCGCGTTCTCGGCGATGCGGGCGACCGCGCGCACCCGGCGCGGATCGAGCAGCGCGCCCGGCGCGTGCGCGGCATGGCGCCACGCGGCGGGATGCGCGCCGTCGCCGTCGATCTCTACGGCAAGGACGAGTTGACCAGCGGACATGTCGCGACAATACGTCGAAGAATCAACTCCCGATCCGGCATTCCATCTGCTGAAATCCGGGAATAAAACCGGCAGCTGCGGTTGACATTCCCTTGCCCGATCGGCACATCATGGCGCCATGACCAACACCGAGCAGGGCTCGCTGCGGTTGTCGGCAATTCCATCGGATACGGAAACAAATTCGGTGGTCGTGTCGGATACCGAGCTACTTTCCGCTCGACTCGTGCCATTGCGCAAACCGGGTCAGTGGATTTCGGCGGCCGTTCTGCTGCTGTTGCTGGCCATGGTCGCGCACACGCTGGTCACCAATCCCCGGTTCCAGTGGGGCGTCGTGTGGAGCTACTTCGGCACGGGCCCCATTCTGCGCGGGCTCCTGCTGACCCTCTGGCTGACCGCCGCCGTCCTCGTCTGCGGCTACCTGATCGGCATCGGGCTCGCCTTGATGCGCCTGTCCGGCAACCCGATCCTGCGCGCGGTCAGCTTCGGCTACGTGTGGCTGGTGCGGTCCGTCCCGCCGCTCGTGCAGTTGCTGTTCTGGTACGAACTCGCCTCGCTGTACCCGGAGTTGTCCCTGGGCATCCCGTTCGGCAGGGCGTTCGTCACCGTGCGCACCGCGCACCTGTTCACCGGTCTGCTCGCCGCGTTCGTCGCGCTCACCCTCGACGTCGCCGCGTTCTCCGCCGAGATCGTGCGCGGTGGCATCCTGTCCGTCGAACCCGGACAGTCCCAGGCCGCGCAGGCGCTCGGCCTGAGCCGCTGGCGCATCTTCCGCCGGATCGTGCTGCCGCAGGCCATGCCTGCGATCATTCCGGCATCGGGCAACCTGCTCATCGGCATGCTCAAGGCGACGTCGATCGTGAGCGTGATCGCCGTTGCGGACCTGCTGTACTCGGTACAGCTGATCTACAACCAGAACTTCCTGATCATCCCGCTGCTGCTGGTCGCCACGATCTGGTACGTCGTGCTGACCACGATCCTGTCCGTCGGCCAGTACTACGTGGAGCGGCACTACGCGCGCGGCGGCAACCGGCCGCGACCACCGAGTCGACTGTGGACGATCGCGCGCGCAAACCTGCCGATCTTCCCCCGGCGCCGGACGACCCTGGTGAGCGTGTCATGACCGGCGAGGCTCCGCTCGTGCGCATTCGCGGGCTGCGCAAGAACTTCGGCGCGCACACCGTGCTGGACGGTATCGACCTCGACGTGCAGCAGGGCGAGGTGACCGTCCTACTCGGACCATCGGGCGCCGGCAAGAGCACGCTGCTGCGCTGCGTCAACCACCTCGAACGACCGGACGCCGGTTTCGTCGAGGTCGCGGGCGAGATCATCGGCTACCGGTATCGCCGGGGCAGGCTGTACGAGACGCGCTCGTCCGCGCTGACCGCGCAACGGGCCCGGATCGGCATGGTGTTCCAGCAGTTCAACCTGTTCCCGCACCTGACCGTGCTGGACAACATCATCGAAGGCCCGATCGCCACCGGCCGCGCGACCCGCAGGGACGCCACCGCACTTGCCCGGGACCTGCTTGACCAGGTCGGTCTCGGCGGACGCGAGCAGTCCTACCCGAAGCAGCTCTCCGGCGGGCAGCAGCAACGCGTCGCCATTGCCCGCGCGCTCGCCATGCGACCGCGCCTGATGCTGTTCGACGAGCCGACCAGCGCGCTCGACCCGGAACTGGTCGGCGATGTGCTCGGCGTGATGAAAGCGCTCGCGCGCACCGGCATGACCATGCTGGTGGTCACTCACGAGATCGGTTTCGCCCGCGAGGTCGCGGACACCGTGGTGTTCCTCGACGGTGGCCGGGTCGTCGAGTCCGGGGCGCCCTCGATCGTGCTCGCCGATCCCCGCAACGAGCGCGCGAAAGCGTTCCTGTCCGCTGTTCTGTAGTTGAAGAAGGAGTTCTCGTGCGCGTCACGTCCCGCCTGGCGGCCTGCGTTGTTTCCGCCTCGGCACTGCTCGCCCTCGCCGCCTGCGGTGGCAGCGCGGGCGGTTCCGCCCCGAAACCGGCCGCCGCCACCGCGGCGAGCTACCCGACCCAGGACGTGGTGTCGACGATCGCCGCCGACCCGAAACTGCATGCCGAACTGCCCGCGTCGGTCCAGGCCGGGGGCACCCTCACCCTGGGCACCACCGTCAATCCCGGCACGTCCGGTCTGCCGCACGGCGGCGTCGCGCCCGACGGCACCGAGATCGGCCTCGACGTCGACCTGCGCGCCGCGATCGGCAAGGTGCTCGGCGTCCGCTGGGTGGAGCAGAACGGCACGTTCGACACGATCGTGCCGGGCGTGCAGAACGGCAAGTACGACGTCGGCGAGGACAACTTCGGCGTCACCAAGGCCCGCGAAGCCGTCGTCGACTTCGCCACGTACCTCTCCGACGGCCAGTCGTTCCTGGGACCGGCCGACGGCGCGGTCGATGCCGTGCACACCCTCACCGACCTGTGCGGGCTCACCGTCGCGACCAGCCCGGGCTCGACGTTCCAGCAGATCCTCACCAGCGGCGCGGACAACTGCGCCAGGCAGGGCAAGAAGCCGTACACGGTGCAACTGTTCGCCACGTCGGCGCCGATCTGGCTCGGCCTGGCCAACGGCAAGATCGACGTCTACTTCGGACCGACGCTGAGCCTGAAGTACGACGCGACGCACCTGCCGAACGTGAAGTTCCTCGGCCAGTTCAGCTCGACTCCGGTCGGCCTGATCACCATCAAAGGCTCACCGCTGACCACGCCGCTCAGCGATGCCATCAACGAACTGATCAGTACCGGCGCCTATCAGAAGATCCTCGCCAAGTGGGACGTGACGAGTTCGGGCATCACCGCGTCCCGGGTGAATCCGCCCGCGACCCTGTGAACCAGGTCAGCAGGTCCTCGGCGACCGCACCGGCCTGGCGTGCGCCGCCTCGGTACCGGCGTCGATGAAGGCGGCGTCGAGCAGGTCGAGCGGTGTCCGGTAGAACGGCTCGGCGACGATCACCCGGACCCGGTAGCCGCGCGCCAGGAGGTCTGCTTCCTCCCGGGTGAGGTCCTCGCTTGCCATAGGGGAGACCACGAGTACCCGGCCCGGCTCGGCGAAGGGGGCACGCGTCGGTGCGACGTCACCGGGGGTGGTTACTGGCCTACCTCAGGATCCTGACCGGCACCGCCTGACGCGGCGTCCTGCTAGGCCGAGACGCGCGCCGTCCGAAGCGGCGCGCCGACGCTGTGCAGATGGCGCAGCACCTGGCCGTAGGAGCCGAACGCGCTGGTCTGGTGGTACGGGATACCCCGATCCACGCAGAAGGCGCGCACATGGGCCTGCGCGTGCCGCAGGTTGGCCCTGGGCATGCTGGGGAACAGGTGGTGCTCGATCTGGTAGTTCAGGCCGCCCAGCGCGAAGTCGGTCAGCCAGTTGCCCCGGATGTTCCGGGAGGTGAGCACCTGTTTGCGCAGAAAGTCCAGTTTATCGCCGGCGGAGATCACCGGCATCCCCTTGTGGTTGGGCGCGAACGAGCACCCCATGTAGACGCCCCACAGGCCCTGGTGC
>DASXOJ010000065.1:0-5708 GCA_036494465.1 Pseudonocardiaceae bacterium | reverse complement strand
CGACGGCCTGTCGTTCGGGATGAAGATCGTCGGCGACATGTACGAGCGCAACGAGCGCTTCGTCACCGACATGCTCAAGGCGGCCAAGACGATGGACAAGGCCATGCCGGTCCTCACTCCCATCCTGGAGTCCTCGGGCTCCGCCGACGGGCCGACCGGAACCGTGGTGGTGGGGCTGGTGCGCGGCAACACCCAGGACATCGGCAAGAACCTCGTCTGCCTGATGCTCAAAGCCAATGGCTTCAAGGTGATCGACCTCGGCAAGAACGTCAAGCCCGAGCAGTTCGTGGCTACCGCGGAAGAGTACAACGCGGTCGCCATCGGCATGTCGGTGATGACCAACTCCTCGGCCGTCTACGTCGAGAAGACCGTCGAACTGCTCAACAGCCAGGGTAAGGGCGACAAATACCTGCTGATGACCGGCGGTGCCGCGATCAACAGGACGAACGCCGAGCAGATGGGCACGCACTACGGCTCGGACGCCAACGCGGCGGTGTCGCTGGTGAAGGAGCACGTCACCAGCTCGGCTGCCTGAGCAGGACACGAGATCGAGGAAGGGGACGGCGATGCCGCTCTACGACTTTCGGTGTACCGACTGCGCAGGCGAGCGCGAGGTGGTGGTCCCGTTCGAACGGGCCGACTCGCTCGAACTGGTCTGCGTCGACTGTGGCGGGTCGATGACCCGCACGATGAGCAAGTCCTTCGCCATCGTGACCGGAGCAGCGGAGCGCGCAACGCCGTCCCCGACCGGAAAACCCCGCCGCCGAGGGCACACCTGTTCGGACGGCGCGGTGAAACTCAGCAGGCGCAACCCGTTCGCGAGTGCGCTGTCGGCCAACACCGAGCATCAGGAGGGCTGACCGAATTCATGAACACCTATCCCCTTCGGGTGCGGCGACGTCGCCAGGACACCGAGGACGCGGTGAGCCTCTGGCTTGAGGTCCCCGGCGACCTGCGCAGCACCTTCGCCTACCGGACCGGTCAGTTCATCACCATCGAGCAGGACATCGCGGGCGAGACGATCACACGGCAGTACTCACTCGCCTCCGTTCCCGGACTTGAGGAACTGCTGCACATCGCGGTCAAGAAGGTCCCGGGTGGACGAATGTCGAGCTGGCTGGTCGACACGGTCGCCGAAGGCGACGTCCTGGAGTCCGCGTCGCCCCGAGGCAGGCTCTACACCGCAGCGGAACAGCCGAGGCATGTCATCCTGCTCGCCGCGGGCAGTGGGATCGTTCCGCTGCGGGCGATCGCGAAGCACGCGCTGAGCCAGCAGCTCGGGCACCGGGTGACCATCGGCTACGGCAACCGCTTCGCCGACGCGATCATGCTGCGGGCCGAGATCGACGCCCTCACCGAGGACGGCGCGACGGTGGAGCACGTGCTCAGCAGGCCTGCCGAGGACTGGACCGGCGGCAGGGGTCGCGTCGACACCGCCTATCTGGCCGAGCGCTGGCCCGGCTGGGACGCTTCGTCGCTGCCCGTGTCGGCCTATCTGTGCGGACCGGACGAGTTCATGGACAACGCCGAGAAATTCCTGCTCGATCGCGGGGTCGACCTCAACGACATCCGCAAGGAGAGCTTCGACCTCGTCCTCAACGATGACGAGGACGAACCGGATCTGGTGGTGCCCGAGCAGCACGCGCAAGACGATCTCGGGGAATGCGATCTGGTCACCGCCGTGCTGCGCGGCGAGGAGATCGAGGTGACCCCCGATGCGGGTGAGCCGCTGCTGGGCGCGCTGCTGCGGGTGAGTGAGGACGTGCCGTTCTCCTGCCAGGAAGGCACCTGTGCGTCCTGCATCGTCAAGCTCACCGAGGGCCAGGTCGGGGTCCGGCCAGGCGTGCTGAAGACCCTGCGCCCGGCCGACCTTGAGGAGGGCCTGATCCTGGCCTGCCTGTCCAGGGCCAGAACCCGTAGCGTGCGCATCGACTTCGACAACGTGTAGCAGTGTCCGATTCGGACGGTGTGTCAGCGGCAACGGCGCCGCCTAAGGAGATCACCATGTCCACAGCGACGGAACCCGTCGTACTGATCGACGCGTCGGTGGCGACGATGAACGACGCCACCGACCTGACCCACCGGCGCGATGACGCCGTGTACGGCCTGGTTCGGGACGCGGCCGTCGTGGTGTCGGCAGGCCGGATCGCCTGGCTCGGCGAACGCACCGACCTGCCGGCGCCATACCGTGCGATCGAACCACTTTCCCTCGGCGGCCGACTGGTCACTCCCGGTCTGGTCGAATGCCACGCGCAGGTGTTGTTCGCCGAGAGCCGCGCGGGCGGCAACATCGGGCGGCACCATCTCGTCGAACCGAACGACACGGTCCAGGCCATCGTGGCGAGCACCCGCGACAGCAGCGACGAGCAACTCCTGGCCGCCGCGCGGCGGCACGCCTGGTGGTTCATCCGGCAGGGCGTCACCACGCTGGAACTCAAGACCGGCTACGGCCTCGACCCGGAGGGCGAGTTGCGGTTGCTTCGGCTCGCCGCCGTGCTTCGCGCCGAACTACCCATCCGCACCCGCATCACCCTGCTGGCCGGACACGCCTATCCGCCGGGCGCCGATCATGAGGACTACGTGATCGAGATCTGCGACGAACTGCTGCCGGCCGCGATCGAGCAGGGCATCTTCGACAGCGTCGAGGTCTACTGCGAGGAAACCGCCGGCATCACGATGGAGGACGCCTCCACCATCCTGGAAACGGTGTACCGCGGAAAGATTCCCACCAGGGTCGCGGCCGATCACCTCAGCGACAGCGCGGGGGGCGCCCTCGCCCCGGCCTTCTACGCCAAGCTCGCCGCCCATCTCAACTTCACCGACGACATCGCGGTGAAGGCGATGGGCATCGCCGGCACGGTAGCGGTGCTGGTGCCCGCGTCCAGCCTCGAACTCGGCGAAGCCGCCCCGCTGCCGCCGGTCGCGATGCTGCGCCAGCACCACGTGCCGCTGGCCGTCGCCACCGGCTTCAACCCCGACGACGCGCCCCTGTGCGATCCGCGCGCCGCGGCGCATCTGGCCTGCGCGCTCTACGGGTTGAGCCTGCCCGAAGCGCTGCACGGCATCACCTCGATCGCGGCGCGGGCCTTGCAGGTCGAGGACTCGGCGGGTGTGCTCGCGCCGGACCGTCCCGCCGACCTGGTCGTCTGGGATGCCGAGCACCCCGAGGACCTCGGTTACTGGCTGTCCGCCCCGATCTGCCGAGAGGTGTGGGCCGCAGGCCGCCCACTCGACATCAGCGGCGGTCCGGACCGGTGAGTGCGGCAACCCCGATCGAACACCCGCACCGTCGGCGCACGCCCCCCATGCGGTACGCGTTACCGGTGATCGTGGCCGCCGCGACGCTCGCGTCGGCCGAACTGTCCGGCCAGCGGGCCGTGCTGTTCCCGGAAGGGATCGCGCTGGTCTTCGGCGCCTGGGTGATGCGCAGGGCGGACTGGTCCGAGTCGCGGCTGCGACTGGTGCTCGCGCTGGTCTTGTGCGCGACGTGCGGGCTGGCCGCCGCGAACCTCGCGCCGAACCGTCTGCTCGCCGAACTCTGCGCGCTCGCCGCAGCCGGTGTCGTGCTGTTCCTGCTGCCTGCCAGGGTCGGCCCCGCACTGTCGGCGGCGGTGCTACCCACGGTGTTCCAGATCCACAGCTGGCTCTATCCGCTGTCGGTGTTGGTCATCGCCATGGTCGTGGCGGCGGGACTGCGGGCGGGCGAGCCGGATCGGGACCAGTTGGCCGGCAGCGGCGTTGTTCGCTGGCCGGGGCGCTGGTTCGGGGCCTGCCTGTTGATCTGCGCGGGCTGGCTGGTCGTGGTGGCGCTGGTGCGGCTGCCGGCCGTTGCCGCGGCCCCGCCGCTGCTGGTGTCGGCGCTGGAGCTGATGCTGGGCAAGCCCGTGGCCGCCAGGGAGATCATCGTTCGTGCCGTGTTCGTCGCGTTGGCCTGGGTGATCGGCGCGCTGGCGGCCTGGCGGCTGCATCCGGAGGTACTGGCCGGCTGTGTGGCGGTCGCGCTGGCCTCGGCACTGCTGTGGTTCGGGCGGACTGCACACGCCCCGGTACTGGCCATGGCTCTCGTTCCGGAGGTCGCGGGTCCGCCCGCCACCTGGACGGCGCTCGGTCTCGGCGCGCTCGCGATCGTCGTCGCCATCGCCGTCCTGTACCTGCTCGGTACTGCCGCGAGCCGCTCGCGGCTGACGTTGTCCCGGGAGTGACTGACTCCGGCACCTGGCTTGTGTTCACTCGTGCGAGGAGCAGTGATGGGTAGGACCAATCACACCCGCCAGCGCATTCTCACCCTGGCCTGCCCTGACGGGCCTGGAATCGTCTTCTCGGTGGCCAAGTTCCTGGTCGAGCGCGGCTGCAACATCGTGCAGAACCAGCAGTTCGACGATGACGAGACCGACACCTTCTTCATGCGCGTGCAATTCACCGTCGCCGGGGAGAACCCCACCGACCTGGACGAAATGCGGGCCGCCTTCGGACCGATAGCCGTCGCGCACCGGATGAGCTGGCGCATGGTCGACGCCGCCGAGAAACAGCGCGTGCTGATCATGGTGAGCAAGTTCGGACACTGCCTCAACGACCTGCTGTTCCGAACGAGCATCGGCGCGCTGAACATCGAGGTCGTCTCGGTGGTGTCCAATCACGACACCTTCGCGAATCTCGCGGACAGCTACGGCGTCCCGTTCCGGCGCATCCCGGTCACGGCGGAGTCCAAGCCACAGGCCGAGGCCGAACTGCTCGACACGGTCCGCGAACTCGACGTCGACCTGGTCGTTCTGGCCCGCTATATGCAAGTGCTCTCCGACGACCTGTGCAAGCAGCTGGAAGGCTGGGCGATCAACATCCACCACTCGATGCTGCCCAGCTTCAAGGGCGCCCGGCCGTATCACCAGGCGCACGCCCGCGGCGTGAAGATCATCGGGGCCACCGCGCACTACGTGACAGGCGATCTGGACGAGGGCCCGATCATCGAGCAGGAGGTTGCCAGGGTCGACCACGCCATGGGCGCCGACGAGGTCACCGCGTTGGGACGCGACGTGGAATGTCAGGCCCTGGCCCGAGCGGTGCGCTGGCACACCGAGAACCGGGTGCTGCTCAACGGCGACCGGACGGTGGTGCTGCACTGAACCGGCCAAGCAGTCCGCAACGGCGGTCGGACCCGGTGCGTGTGATCGGCATCGGCGGAGAGGGCTGGGACGGGCTGACCGCTCCGGCCAGAGCCGCGCTGGCCGAAGCCGAACTGGTAGTCGGCAGTGACCGTCAGCTCGGCATGGTGCGCGCGTACCTGGACGCCGAATGCCACCTCCTGCCCGCCCCGCTGCTGCCCGGACTGGGCGAGTTGCTGGCCCGTCATCGGGCGCGTCGGCTGTGCGTGCTCGCCAGCGGCGATCCGTTGTTCTACGGCATCGGCGCGACGCTGGTGCGACTGCTCGGCCACGAGGCGATACACATCATGCCTGCCGTCTCCTCGGTCAGCCTGGCCTGCGCGCGACTCGGCTGGCCGATCGAACACACCACCGTGCTCAGCGCGGTCGGCAGGCCGCTGAGTCGGCTCCAGCCCGCCATCCAACCCGGCCGCAAGCTGCTGGTCCTCGTGGCCGAGGCGACCGCGTCGGCAGCGGTGGCCGGACTGCTGTGCGCGCGCGGGTTCGGGCCGAGTCGGATGGTGCTGTTCGAACGACTCGGCGCCGACACCGAGCACGCTGTCGCCGGTA
>DASXOJ010000064.1:0-7512 GCA_036494465.1 Pseudonocardiaceae bacterium | reverse complement strand
CGGGCCCTGCTGCCATGGCAGCGTCACCGAGGTGGGCGCACCGGTCTCGGCACCGGGGAAGGTCACGGTGATCGCGGTGGGCGTCTCCTGCTGCTGCGGGGCATCGATCGCCGACCAGTGCAGCAACATGTTCGCCGACTGTCCATTCGCGATGGTCACCAGCGGGCCGGTGTCGCTCGGGTTGCCGATCATCACGTTCGGCGCGCCCTCAAGGTGGAGTTCCAGCGTCCCACGCAGACTGCAACCCCGGTCGGGGTTGGCGGTGAACTGCACCGAGGCGTAGCGCTGGCCCGCGCCGGGACTGCCGGGAACGAGCGTGGTGGTCACTTCGCCCGCGGTGCAGAGGTGGTCGGCCGGGGTGGCGGATGCCGTACCGGCGGCAACCGTGGACACGCCGACGGCAACTCCGGCCACGACGACTCCGGTGACGGTTCGGCGGACGGTGGTGCTGATGTTCATGATCTCTCCTCTCGCCGTGAAGCCTTCACAACAAGAGATGCCCATCGCCCCAACGTGGGACACTCGATCAGGTTTTCCTCACAACAAAGCAACCTTCAGTGATCGCGGACGTCTTACTTGGTGTCAAAGTAGATCCGCCAGCGCCTTCAGCGCAGCTTCAGGTTCTGCTCGACCGACGCGCTCGACAAGGCGAGAATCGTGACATGGCAGAGCTTGTCGACCTCCTGGTCGCCATCGCGGTGGGCGATCGTCCACTCGTGCGGGCATTGCTGGCCACGCCGGAGTTGGTGACTGCTCGGCTGGCGCGCCCCGACGAGTTCTTCATCGCCGACTGCCACGCCCAGGTCTACGAAGGCGACACCGCGCTGCACGTGGCGGCATTCGCCTACGACGTCGAGACCGGGCGCGATCTGGTGGCGCGCGGCGCGGACGTCCGCTCGCGCAACCGCAGGGGCGCCGAACCCCTGCACGCGGCCACCGCCTGCGCGACCGGCTCGGTCAACCGGAACCCGGGCGGTCAGCGGGCCATCATCGAATTCCTCGTCGACGCCGGTGCCGATCCCAACGCGACGGCCCTCGGCGGAATGACGCCCTTGCACCGCGCGGTCCGGAACCGGTGTTCGACCGCGGTCGAGGCGCTGCTGCGCGCGGGCGCCGATCCACAACTCGCCAACGACCACGGCTCGACACCGGCCGACCTGGCTCGCTGGACAACGGGACGCGGTGGCGCGGGATCCGATGCCGCCAAGGCCGAACAACAGAAGATCATCGCCGCACTCCGCGACGCGACGCGTTGATGGCCGCCAACTCCCGAAAGTGGGATGACTCGGACGGCGCCGGCAGCCAGGATGAGTGGGTGCTCGCTGATCACTTCCCGCTCTACGGCCTGCGGCTGCGCACGTCGCGCCTGGAGCTTCGCCTGCCCGACCCCGAGGAACTGGCCGAGTTGGCGGATCTGGCCATCGCCGGGATCCACCCACCCGACGAGTTGCCCTTCCTGACGCCGTGGACCCTCGAACCACCTGCCGACGTCGCACGCGCGGTCCTGCAGAAGCACTGGAAAGCCTTGGGCGCCTGGACCCCGCAGGAGTGGGGTCTCAAGCTGGTCGTCTTCCACGAGGGCACCGTCATCGGCATCCAGGAGATCAGCGCGAAGGAATTCGCCGTGCGCCGCGAGGTGAGCAGCGGTTCCTGGCTCGGGCAGCGTTACCAGGGCAAGGGATTCGGGGTCGAGATGCGCGCCGCCGTGCTGGATCTCGGGTTCACCGGCCTCGGTGCGGAGGAGGCCGTGTCGTTCGCGCTCGCCGGCAACGTCGCGTCGCTCGCGGTGTCGCGCAAGCTCGGTTACGCGGTCGACGGCACCGAGCGGCAGGTCGTGCAGGGCCGGCTCGCCATCGACACCCGGCAGCGGCTGACCCGCGAGGCTTGGCAGCGGCACCGCACCGTGGCCGTCGAGATCGAGGGGCTGGAAGCCTGCCGGGAATTGTTCGGGCTTGCCCTGATTTCGTGTTACACGATTCGTGTTACTGTTCACTGGATCGCCATTCTTTTCGCTGGTCAGCACCGGTTCGATTGGCTATATGTGAACGCGATGTCCGTTGCTGTCAATTGTGGGCATCGTCGGATACAGCGTTGTATTTCTATTCATGGCGGCAATCCGGATAGTGGCCATCGCGGTGCTGCTCGCCCTGCTCGGCTTACCGGGTGTGGCACAGGCCGACTCGACCACGGTGTGCGCGGTGCACTGCGACACCCTCGACCCATCCCAAGCCAGGCAGGAAACCTTCCCCGTCCCCAACGTCAACGACAACGGGCGCCTGCTCGAGCTGCACGTCGACGACACGGACGGCATGGCGTGGGCCAGCATCGACAACGGGCAGACCAACGATTCGGTGTGGCTGGACCGGTCCTGGGACGGTGGCACGACCTGGGATGGCCTGCTCGGCAAGGCGTCGATCCCGAGCACGTGGACCGGCACGCGCACGCTCATGTACAACCTCTACGACCCGGTCGGCCACCGCCGCGGCCTGCTCCGCGCCTGCGGTGACGCCAACGGGGTCCAGTGCACGTCCTGGGCGCACCTCCAGGCGTGCGGCCAGTTCTGCGACGGGCGCGACGCCGCGAACGCCACCGGCGACAGTCAACCGGTCGCCCCGACGACGCTGAGCGGCAGGCAGATCTCCCTGCACGTCGACCCGTCGACCGGCATGGCGTGGGCGGTGCTCGCGAACGGCGAACCGGGCGACGAGGTGTGGCTGGACCGGTCGTGGAACGAGGGCGCGTCCTGGCCGGACGGCTCGTCCGAGGGGCGGACATCCGTGCCGAGCAGTGCGACCGGCACCCGCACGATCATGATCAACACCGACGATGATCTCGGCCTGCTCTACGGCGGCGCGGTGCGCGCGTGCGGTCGCGCGGTCGAGGGGTCGAACGGCAGCTGCACGACCTGGGCTCGCCCGGCCGACAACCGCACCAAGGCCGCGGCCGACGCGTTGATGTACTCCTACGACCCGAACAACGCCTGGTGGCCGAGCAGCTGGTGGAACTCGGCGTCCACCCTGACCAGCCTGATCGACTACGCGCGGACGACCGGCGACCACACCTACGACTGGGCTGTCGCGCAGACCTTCACGGTCAACAAGGTCGCGTTCCCGGCCGGGACACGCAGCTCCGACCCGATCAGCGGTGACTTCATCTCGCCAGCGATCGACGACACCCAGTGGTGGGCGCTGGCCTGGGTGGACGCCTACGACCTCACCCACGACCAGACCTACCTCAACGAAGCGGTCACCATCGCCAACTACGTCAGCCAGTACTGGGACACCGGCAGTTGCGGGGGCGGCGTGTGGTGGAACACGAGCAAGACCTACAAGAACTCGGTCACCAACGCCCTCTACATCCGCCTGACCGCCGCGCTGCACAACCGCATCCCCGGCGACACCGCGTGGCTGGCGAAGTCGCAGACCGCGTGGAACTGGTTCGTCAACAGCGGCCTGATCAACTCCTCCGGTCTGGTCAACGACGGGCTGACCAGCGGGTGCGCGAACAACGGGCAGACCGTGTGGACCTACAACCAGGGCCTGATGATCGGCGCCTCGGTCGAACTCTGGCACGCCACCGGCAACGCGAACATCCTCGCCGAGGGGCAGCACCTCGCGGATTCGGCGCTGAACTCGTCGCTGGTCTCGTCCGGGGTGCTCACCGAGTCGTGCGATGCGGCCGGGCAGACCTGCGACGACAACCAGAAGCAGTTCAAGGGCATCTTCGCCCGCTATCTCGGCGAACTCGCGGGCGTGACCGGCGACGCCACCTATCGGAACTTCCTGACCGCACAGGCGAACACGCTGTGGTCGGCGGACCGGGACAACCTCAACCAGTTCGGCGAGCGCTGGTCCGGCGCGAGCCCGAACGTCAGTGACTGGCGCACCCAGGCGAGTGCCCTGGATGCCCTCGACGCGGCAGCGAGCAGCGGAGGTAGTTGACACAATGACCATCGGCAGACGCGGATTCCTCAAGGGCGCCCTGATCGCGGCGGGCGCCGCCGCGATTCCCGTGCCCGCGACGGCGGCACCGAGCGCGGCCCGGGTCGGGAGCGCGGCGCAGTATCCGGTGAACCGGTCACCGTTGCAGCCGGCCGCGTTCCTGCGCCTGCCGCCGGGCGCGGTCACCCCGGGCGGCTGGCTGGCCACCCAGCTCGACTACCAGGTCGACGGCCTGAACGGCCGCTACCAGGACACCTCGCACTTCCTGGTGTTCAACCAGACCGGCTGGGTGAACTCGAGCCTGACCACCGGCTGGGAGGAGGTGCCCTACTGGCTGCGTGGCTACGGCGACCTCGGCTACCTCACCGGTGATTCCGGCGTCCGGTCCAGCACGGAGCAGTGGATCAAGGCGGTCATGGCGACCCAGGCGCCGGACGGGTTCTTCGGCCCGAACTACCTGCGCACGTTCACCAACGGCCACGTCGACCTGTGGCCGCACATGCCGATGCTGCACGCGCTGCGGTCCTGGTCGGAGTTCCACAACGACACCACCGTGCACGACTTCATGACCCGCTACTTCGCCTATGTCGCAGCGCAACCGGCCCCGGTGTTCACCGACGGCTGGGGCACGACGCGCTGGGGCGACACCATCGACGTGATCTACTGGCTGTACAACCGAACCGGAAACAGCGACCTGCTCGACCTGGTCACCAAGATCCACGCCAACATGGCGAACTGGACGAACAACATCGCCAGCCTGCACAACGTCAACTTCGCGCAGGGTTTCCGCGCGTCGACCCAGTACTGGACGCTGTCCGGCGCGCAGGCCGACCATGACAGCGCCTACCAGAACTACACGAACATGCTGGCCACGTACGGCCAGTTCCCGGGCGGCGGATTCGCGGGCGACGAAAACGCGCGACCGGGGTTCAGCGATCCGAGGCAGGGTTTCGAGACCTGCGGCGTCGTCGAATTCATGGCCAGTCACGAGATCCTCACCAGGACCACCGGCGACCCGCTCTGGGCCGACCGCACCGAGCAGTTGGCGTTCAACATGCTGCCTGCCGCGCTCGACCCGCAGGGCAAGGTCTGCCACTACATCACCGCCGCGAACAGCGTGCAGCTCGACGACGTGATCAAGTCGAGCCTCCAGTTCGACAACGGCTTCGCCATGCAGGCCTACCTGCCGGGCGTCGACCAGTACCGCTGCTGCCCGCACAACTACGGCCAGGGCTGGCCCTACTACGTCGAGGAGATGTGGCTGGCCACTGTGGACGGTGGACTGGCCGCGTCGCTGCTCGGCCCGTCCACGGTGACCGCAAAGGTGGCCGGTGGCGGCTCGGTCACCATCACCGAGAAGACCACCTACCCGTTCAGCGACACCGTCACCTTCGGCATCACGCTCGGCAATCCGACCGCGTTCCCGTTGTCGGTACGGATTCCTGGTTGGTGTGCCGCACCGCAGTTGTCGGTCAACGGGGGAGCGGTACCGGTCGCGGGCGGTCCACGCTTCGCCACCATCAACCGCACCTGGGCCAACGGCGACACGGTCACCCTCCGGCTGCCGATGACGCCATCGACCACCACCTGGACCGGCAACCACAACGCGGTCTCGGTCGACTGCGGCCCGCTCACCTACTCGTTGAAGATCAGCGAACAGTGGTCGCAGGTGTCCGGCAGCGCGGAATGGCCGCAGTACCAGGTGACCGCGGGCTCGGCCTGGAACGTCGGTCTGGTGCCCGGTCAGCAGTTGTCGTTGACGAACAAGGGCGGCACCGCGACCGACCCGTTCAACCTGGCCAACGTGCCGCTCGCGATCACCGCGCAGGCGCGCACCGTGCCGGACTGGACAGCGGACAGCCAGGCCGTGGTCGGCACCCTCTCCGACGGTCCGGTCGCGGTCAACACGCCCACCCAGCAGGTCACGCTGGTACCGATGGGCGCGGCACGGCTGCGCATCACGTCGTTCCCGCAGGTCGGCGGCACGGCCGAATGGGGCAGGCCGGGCGTGCGGGCGCGCATCCAGAACCAGAACAGCGGCAAGGTGCTGGGCGTCGACCAGATGTCGACGGCGAACTCGGCGAACGTCGTCCAGTATGACGACAACGGGACCGTCGATCACCTGTGGCAGTTGCTGGACAACGGCAACGGCCTGGTCAAGGTGCGCAACGTCAACTCGGGCAAGGTGCTCGGCGTTGACCAGATGTCCACTGCGGACTCCGCGCGGGTCGTCCAGTTCGACGACGGCGGCACCGCCGACCACGTCTGGCAACTGCTGGACAACGGCGACGGCTGGTTCCGGTTGCGCAACCTCAACTCCGGCAAGGTGCTCGGCGTCGATCAGATGTCCACAGCGGACTCCGCGCAGGTGGTGCAGTTCGATGACAGCGGCACCGCCGACCACCTCTGGCGGATCATCCCGGACGGCCAGCTGCGCATCCAGAGCCTGAACTCCACCAAGGTCATGGGCGTCGCCAACATGTCGACGGCCGATTCGGCGCAGGTCGTGCAGTTCGCGGACAGCGGCACGGCCGATCACCTGTGGGAGTTCGTGCCGGACGCGAACGGCTACTTCCGGATCCGCAACGTCAACTCGGGCAAGGTGCTCGGCGTCGACCAGATGTCGACCGCGAACTCGGCGAACGTGGTCCAGTTCGACGACAACGGGACCGCCGACCACCTCTGGCGGCTGAAGCCGTTCGTCGGCGACGTGTGGCGGGTGCAGAACCTCAACAGTGGCAAGGTGCTCGCGGTCAACAACGAGTCCTACGACGATTCCGCGCCCATCCAGCAGTACGACGACAACGGCTCGCCGGATCACTACTGGCGCCTCATCTAGGCGATTGGTCGTTCAGCCAACGATCTTTCGCCGATCGGGCACAGTCGGTTCGGAGCGGCTGGTCCGGTGCCGGTCTCGCCGTAAGGTGAAGCCGGTTTTCACCGGACCAGAAAGGAGAAGCGTTGAAGAACAGGCTGGTCGCCGCCGGGGTGCTGCTGGGGCTGGGCGTGTTCTTCGCCGCCGCGACCACCGCGTCGGCGGACACCTATTCGGGCTACGGCTACTGGGAGATGTGCTACAAGTAGCCGAAAAGACGAATCCGGTGCGGCTTGCTCGAAGCCGCACCAGATTTGGTCTTCTCTACTACTGCAAGAAGATGGGGTTGGTCATCGCTACCATCGCGTTCGGCACGGTGGTGTTGATACCGCCGGAGGGCCTGCGCACCTCGACACGCAGCCAGCGGCTGTAACGCGGATAGGTCGTCCAAGACACCGTGGCCGAGCCGGAGGCGTCCACGGTCTGGCTGTACTCGACGCCCATCTGGTCCAAAATGGACACTGTGGTGCCTGGCGCGCCGCCGACCACGATGGTCGCGGTGACCGGCGCGCCGCTGTCCAGTTTCGCGGTGTCGCCGATGTTCAGCGTGCGACGGTTCACCGTCGCGGCGAAGGTGAGATCGACGGCGGCGGACTCGGCCAGCCACGACCGGCCCGCCTTCAACCCGGCCAGCAGATCCTCCTTGCGCAGGCTGTTCGCCAGCACGACGGTGTGCGGCAGCGCGACGATCTGATC
>DASXOJ010000063.1:0-9917 GCA_036494465.1 Pseudonocardiaceae bacterium | reverse complement strand
CGTCGCACCGGTCTCACCGGCCAGTTCGGCCAGGGTCTCCGGCGCCCGTGAGTTCGCGAACCGCACCTCGTGCCCGAGCGCGGTCAGCCGCCGCACCAAGGTGCCACCGATGTTCCCGGCCCCGATGATTCCGATCTTCATCTCTGCTCCTTAGGACAACGCGAGTCCTAAGGACGAACTTCGACGACCGTCGAAGTATTCCGGCTCGTCGGACGGCGGTAGTTCGCGAGATGTTCGGCACACAGGTAGAGCGTCAGCCCTTCCGGCGTGGTGTAGCGCGACAGGCCGCCCCACGTCTCGGCCGGATCCAGCTTGACCAGCATGGAGCGCAGCGCGCGGAAGTCCGCGTCGTTCGCCGCGTGCAGCTCCGCGCCACCGTCGGTGGGCATGGCGCCGTCGATCTTGCGGCTGCTCGGCAGATCCTTCGGCGACTGGCCGGCCAGCTCCTTCATCAGTTCGACGTCGGCCTTGAGCTGCTCGTTCAACACGCCGAACGCGACCCCGAGCACCGGCCCGGCCAGCGGCGCCGCGTGCTTGAGCACGCTGATCAGCCGTTGCAGGTGCGGGCCGAGTTTGACGAACCACTCGTGCGGCTGAGTGACCGGGTAGACCCCGCTGCCCTCCGCGAGCCGGTGCCACGAACCCGGCTCCTCGCAGTACAGGTGAATCTCGTACGCCGACCCGGTCAGCCTCCTGCGATCAGCGGGCACCACCGCGAAAACGCTGGGACAGCGCGCTTCCTGCTGCGTCTGCAGCAGCTGTTGCAGACGCAGGAACATCCGCTGCGCGTAGTCGCTCTGGTCCTCCACCCGCGCTTCCAGCCGTTCCAGCGCCCTGGTCAACTGCTGCGTGGTGACCTGCGTACTGTCCCGTTCGGACGGTGTGAGCCCGTAGAGCAGCTCGGCCACCGACACCATCTCGCCCGACTGGTGGCACTCGATCTCGTGCCGGGGCGGGGTGCGGGTCAGCCGGTCGCTCAGATTGGCGTACTCGTCGAAGTAGTTGCGGTAGAGATCGATGCGGCGCAGCTTGCTGAGCCGGGTCAGCTCGGCAGGGAGAGTGCGCAGCCGGGTGCGAGCCAGTTGCAGCTCGGTCAGCTCGGTGAGGTCGGCGAGCCACGCGGGCAGATCCTCGATGCGGTTCTCGGCCAGTTTGAGGACGGCCAGGTCGCCGAGTTCGGCGACCCGGGGCGGGACCTCGGTGAGGTGCAGGTCGCTCAGGTCGAGGGTGGTCGCGCCGTCCGCGAGCGCGCGGTCGATGCGCTCGTTCGCCGCCTCCTGGCCGTATCGCATTGGCCAAGTTAAGCAGTTGGTCCCGTTCACGGTGTCGTGAACGGGACCAATCGCCAGTTCGGTCGATTCAGCAGGTGAGGTTGCTGCCTGCGGGAACGCCGAGGATCTGGGTGTACTGCTCGTAGAGGTTCACCCGGTCCTGCATTTCGCCGGTGTTGCCGCCGTTGCACTCGATATCGTTGATGGATTGGATCGTCTGTCCGAAACCGGCTCCGTTGACCATCGCGTTGTGGGCAGGCTGCGATGCCCCGCCGGACTGGGTGTTCCAGTACCAGAGGGCGGTCTTCCACGAGGTCGCCGCGTCCGTCGAGACCAGGTTCGGGTTGTCCAGCAGGTCGATGCCGAGAGCGTTGCCCGCGGCGTAGTAGTTGAAGTTCCAACTGATCTGGAGCGGGCCGCGGCCGAAGTACTGGTTCGTGCCTGCCGGGCAGCCGTAGGGCTCACTGGCGCAGTAGTTGCCGGACTGGTCGATCTCGTTGATGTAGACGAGTCCGCCGGTTTCGTGTCCGACGTTGGCCAGGAACGCGGCGGCTTCCTGCTTCTGCACGGTGTCGCTGCCGGTGGTCGCGAAACCGGGGTAGGCGCTCATCGCCGCGGTGAGACCGCTGTAGGTGTAGAAGGAGTTCCGGCTGGGGAACATCTGGTCGAACTGGGCTTCGCTGACCACGAAACTGCCGCCCGAGGGAGGCGTGGTTCCGCCACCGCAGGTGTAGGGAGACCAGTACCAGGTGCTGATCGTCGGGTCGTAGCCCGGGTTGTCATGGGTGGCTTGGTAGTACTGGCCGTTGGCGGGATATTGGACGATGTTGCCGGTGACGTAGTTGGTGCCTGCGACCCATTGCGGATAACTACAGCTGCCGCCGCCACCTCCGCCACCGCCGCAGGCGCCGTCGTCGGCCCAGACTCCGCTGGTGCCGGGCGGTTGTTCGTTCTGCGTCCACCATTTCGCGGTGTAGTTGTGGCCGTTGGCGGACGCTTCCATTCCTGCGGTGTAGACCTGGGTCGAGCTCCAGGCGGTGGTGCAGGCGGTGGCGGCGGACGCTGGACTGGTGAGGACGACCACGCTGGCTGCGACGGCCATGGCGATCGAAACCAGGCCGGTCAGAGCTAATCGGATGGACATGTGCACTCCTTCGTGCGGGCAAGGGGTCCATCAGCAGAATCCGGCAGGGATACCGGAGGGCCGATTACGGGCGGCCCTCCTGACACTGAACCGCATTGGTCTAAACCAGTCAAGACTTCGAGTTGTTGTTACAGCGAACCGAACCGATAGAGTTACGCAAAACGGAACGGGGGATCGCATGCTGGACGGTGCCACCGAGCAACAGATGCGGGTCAACGAGGCGAACTGGGACGCTCGCACGCCCATTCACGTGGCGTCCGCGTTCTACGGGCTGAACGGCAGCCGGCCCGCTGACACCTGGTTCGCGCCGTTCGAATGGGCGGATCTCGGCGAACTCGCCGGGCGCGACCTGCTCCACCTGCAGTGTCACCTCGGGACCGAGACCGTCGAGTTCGCCAGGCGCGGCGCACGAGCCACCGGGCTGGATCTTTCCGGTGAGGCGGTCGTCAGCGCGCGCCGGATCGCCGAGCAACAAGCGGTCGACGTCGATTACGTGCAGGCCAACGTCTACGACGCGGTCGAGGCGCTCGACGGGCGGCAGTTCGACGTGGTCTACACCGGCAAGGGCGCGCTCTGCTACCTGCCCGATCTGCCGAGCTGGGCGTCCGTACTGCCGCGACTGTTGCGTCCGGGCGGCACGCTCTACATCGTCGAGTTCCACCCGCTGTTCACGTCGCTCTCACCCAAGCCGGAGCCGGGCGACGGGCCGGAACTGTTGCTGCGGCACGACTATCTCGAAGGGCGCGGCGCCATCGAGCGCGACGCGACCTACACCTACACGGACGGTCCGCCGCTGACGCACGACACGACGGCGTACGAGTGGACGCACGGGCTCGGCGAGGTGATCACCAGCCTGGTGCAGGCCGGTTTGGCGGTCACCTCGGTGCGCGAGACCAACCTGTTGCCGTGGCCGCGTTGGTCGCGGATGGTCCGCGACGACGACAGCGGCTGGTGGCGGCTGCCGCCGGAGGACCCGCGCATTCCGTTGCTCTACGCGTTGACCGCGACGAAGTCGTAGCGGAGCCGACTATACGACGCCCGCGTCGATGAGTTGTTGCCAGATTTCCGCTTGGTCAACGACTTCGACGCCGAGCTTCTCCGCCTTGGTGAGTTTGCTGTCGCCGACGCCGGCGCCCGCGATCAGCATGTCCGTGCTCGCGGAGACCGACGATGCCGCTGTCGCGCCCGCTTTTTCGCACAGTCGCTGGAAGGCGGGCCGGGCAACCTTCTCGCCGGACCGGGGATCGCTGATCGCGCCGGTGATCACCACGGTCTTGCCTGCCAGCGGCGCGCCGGCCGCCACCACCGGCGGCAGATCCTCGTCGCGCACGTCCAGGGAGACGCCTGCTGCGCGCAGCCGTTCGAGTTCCGGGCGCAGCCGGGTCAGGTGCTCGACGAGGGATGCGGCGACCTTCGGGCCGATGTCCTCGACCGCGACCAGGCCGTCCACACCGGCGTCGAGAACCTCTTCCAGAGAGCCGAATCCGGCCCGGCACAACCGGGCCGCCGTGCCGTCGGAGGCCATCGGGATGGCGAGACCGATCAGCGCGCGGCGCAGACCGACCTGACGGCTGGTGTCGATGGACTCGATCATGCGGGTGGCCGAGACCTCGCCGATGCGGTCGAACTCCAGCAGGGTTTCCTTGGTCAGCTGGTAGAAGTCGGAGGGCTGCTCCAGGATTCCCGCTTCGGCGAGGCGTTCGATCCACACGCCACCGATCGCGTCGATGTCGGCGGCGGCGCGCGATGCCCAGTGGATCAACCGGCGCACGGTCTGCGCTGGGCAGGAAACGTTGGTGCAGAACAGTTCCCGGCTGTTGCCCTGCTCGATCAGCGCCATCCCGCACGACGGGCACACCACCGGCGGCACGATTTCCTGTTCCGCGCCGGTGCGCTTGGCCGCGTCCAGCACGCCCGCCACGAACGGGATCACATCGCCCGCACGGCGCACCAGCACGGTGTCGCCGATCTTGATACCCCGGGCACGGATGACTTCCTGGTTGGCCAGCGTCGCCCTGGTCACCGTGGTACCACCGACGAACACCGGCTCCAGGTGCGCGACCGGCGCGATCTTGCCGGTCTTGCCGACGTCCCAGACGACCGCCTTCAGCAGGGTGGTCTTCTCTTCCGCTGCGAACTTGAACGCCAGCGCACCACGCGGCGAACTGGACCGGGTGCCCGCCGCGGCATAGGCGCCCCGGTCGGCCAGGCGCAGCACCGCGCCGTCGAGGTCGTAGTCGAGTTCGTTGCGCTGCTGCTCGATGGCGGTGATCGCCTGCTGCGCGGATTCTGCGTCGGCGCAGTGCCGCATGTCGGCTGCGGTGAACCCGATGGTGTGCAGCGCGCTGCCGAGGTCGGATTCGGTGTTGTCCGACCCGTCGACGTCCAGGTCGAACGCGAAGAATCTCAGTCGTCGCCCGGCAACCGTGGCAGGGTCCTTGGCGCGCAGCGTGCCCGCCGCCGCGTTGCGCGGGTTGATCAGCGGCTTGTCCACGTGTTCGGCGTTGTAGGCGGCGAACGTGGAGCGCAGCATCACCGCCTCGCCGCGCACCTCGACCCTGGCGGGCACCTCGACCTTGGCTGGGATGCCGTCGGTCATGGCGCGGACCAACGTGGTCACGTCCTCGCCGGTGGTGCCGTCGCCCCGGGTGACCGCGCGCAGCAGCCGCCCGTTCTCGTAGACGACCGACAGCGACAGGCCGTCCAGTTTCGGCATGACCACTACGGCCTGGCCGGGAAAGCGGTCGAAGAACGCGGCGACCTGTTCGGGTTTGGTCGACTTCTCCAGCGACAGCATCGGTCGCGCGTGCCGGACCGGCGCGTGCAGCACGGCGGGCGCGCCTACCTGCTCCAGCGGATTCGGGTTCGGGGTGAGCTCGGGGTTCGCCTCGACCAACGCGCGCAGCTCGTCCTCGACCGCGTCGTATTCGACGTCGGCAACCAGTGGCGTGCCCTGGTAGTAGGCGCCGCGCAGCTCCGTGATCCGGCCTGCGAGTTCTTCGATGCGTTCCCGTTCGTTCACAGGACAGGACGTTACCGTGAACCTCCGACAAGGACGGTGCGTTGCGCAGTGTCCAGTCGGGTAAGGATTTGTTCAGCTCAGGTCGGTCAGTTCGTCGGCGAGCAGCAGGGCGGGGTCGAACGCCATGCCTGCGAAGTGTCCGGCGAGTTCCAGTGACAGCACGCCTTGCAACCGCGTCCAGAACGACAGCACGCGGGGCAGCGTGCCGCTCGCGTCGAGCAGCACGGCCATGATCTCGTCGGAGATCACGGTGGTGTCGGCCGGTGCGTGGTAACCGGGGACCGGGGTGCCGTAGATCAGGAAGTAGCGCTGCGGATCGGCGCGCGCCCAGTCCCGGATGACGCCCGCCAGTGCGATCAGGTCGGCGCCGGCGGCGGCGCGGACGGTGTCGGCGAGGCTTCGATAGGCGTCCCGGATGAGTTCGGTGATCAACTCGTCGCGGCCGGCGAAGTACCGGTAGAGGGCGGGACCGCTCAGGCCCATCTGTTTGGCGATCGCGTTGAGCGAGAGCGCGGACACGCCCGCGTTCGCGATCTGCTCCCACGCGTGCTGCTTGATCTCGGCGCGCACCTGTGTCCGGTAGCGCTCGCGCGGTGTCTCGGCCATGAGCACAAGTCTAGTTAGACCCTCTCACTTTTGTTGTTGACGGTCCGGGCGAAATGGTTATAGGTTCTAACTGTTGCGATTGGTACTCACGAAGGAGCTCGTCATGCCGGTTCGATCGGTTCTCGTCGCCATTCCGCTGCTGGTCGCTGGTCTGGTTGGGGTGGCTGCACCTGCTCAGGCCGCGCCTGCGCCGTTGACCTGTCAGGGGCAGGGCGTCGACCAGACGGCAGTGCTGCACCACGAGGCCGAGACGTTCATCAAGGCGCCGCTGCGCACGGTCTGGCAAGTGCAGACCGACGTCATGGGCTGGCCGGCCTGGCAGCGCGCGGTCAGCAGTATGCGCAAGCTGGACCCGGGCCCGCTGCGGCCCGGATCGCGCTTCCGCTGGACCACCCCTGCGCCCGCCACCACGAGCACGCCCGCCACCACATTGGTGGTCACGTCGACCGTGCAGAACGTGGCACGGGACCGCTGCGTGCGGTGGATGGGGCCCGCGATCGGGCCGGGGCTGCGCATCGATCGCGGCACCCACGTCTGGAACTTCACCCCGGCCCGGGGCGGGGTCGTGGTCCGCACCGAGGAGAGCTGGACCGGTCAGCAGATCGAGTCCGACCCGGCGACCGCGATCAAATATCTGGCGCCGGGTCTGGACCTGTGGCTGGCCGATCTGAAGAAAGCAGCCGAAGCGCGTTAGGAGTGGTGCGGCGCGGTGACCGTGATCGTCACGGTCGCCGTGCTGGTCGCTGCGGGCAGGCGGGTGGTGTCGATGGCCAGGAACTCGCCGTCGTCCTGCTGGCCGTTGGGCAGCAGCTTGGCGTGCAACTGGAACGGCGGCGCGTCGTTGCTGACGCCGTCGATGCCGAAGTCGCTGTCGTTGCTCACCACGATGGTCCGGCCGTGGTCGGTGGTGGCGACGCCCTCGATCTTGTCGTGGCCGAAGAAGTCACCGGTCGGATCGAGCCCGGTGATCAGGCCACCCAGGTCGACGTCCAGCGCCTTGCCGACCGGCGTGATGCCGGCCTTGGCGAGATCGGCGGTCGAGGTCGCGGTGTCGTCGGTGCCGACGTAGGCCTCGATGCTCTGCTGCTTCGCGCCGACCAGCAGACCGCCCTTGGTCGCGTCGTAGGTGGCCCCGGCCACGGTGGCCTTCGGGCCGATGTCGGTCGCGCCGGTCAGGTCGATCTTGAACAGCTTCTTGTACGCGCCCGGCTCGAAGTTGCCGTCCCGCTCGTCGACCAGGAACGTGCTGTTGTTCAACGCGGTGATCTCGCTGACCGCGCCGCTGTTCGTCTTCGGGTCGTCGAGCAGGTAGAGGTATTCGTGGCTGGCGTGCGAGCGCAGGTTGTAGTGACGATGCGCAGCGTGGTCACGTTGCCGGGCTTCTTGGTCAGGTCGGGCTGTTGCAGCGCGGACTGCATCATGCCGACCAGCGTTCCGCCGTCCGGCGTGATGGTCAGGCCCTCCATGCCCTTGTTGGGCACCCGGTTGGCGAGCTCGGCGGGCAGCGAACCGTCGAACGGCGACAGGCGACCGATCTGGCGGCCGGTGCGGTCGAAGTGCGTGATGAACGGGCCGTATTCGTCGGACACCCAGAAGCTGCCGTCGGGCATGGCGACCAGACCCTCGGAGTCGTAGCCGTTCGGGTCGGCAGGCAGCGGGTTGCCGTTGAGGTCGACGATGGTCTCGCCGGTGTTCGCCTGGCTGTTCACCCGGCCGGAATACGGCGTGCCGTCGGCGGCGCGCAGCGGGATCACCTTTTCCAGCACGGCATTGCTGCCGACCATCCGGAACTTGCCGATCGACGGGTCGAAGCCAGGCAGTGGCTCGGCCTTCTCGCCGTTCGGGCCGCCGACGTTGGGGCCCCGGTCGGTGACGCCGTAGAACTCGTCCCGCGAACCGGGCACCGGGTACAGGGACGAGCCGAAGCCCGCGCCGGTGACCGTGACGCCGCCGATGGTGGCCAGTGGCGGCACGTGCGCCTGGTAGAGCCGGACCGCGTCGCTGACCGTGTAGCTGAAGGTGTCCGTGCCGGTGAAACCGGCAGCCGGGGTGTAGCTGAACGAGCCGTCCTGGTCGAGGATCAGCGAACCGTGCGCGGGCGCGGTGTGCGAGATCAGCGTGACCGGGGAACCTTTGTCGTTGCCGAGCACGCCGTTGCCGCGCACGGTCAACGCGTGACCTGACGCGACGCGGTAGTTGTCCGCGCGCGCCTGTAAGGACGGTCCGCAGGGTGCATCCGCCTGCGCGACGCCGCCGACCAGCAGCGTCAGCGTGGTGGCGGCGGTGACCGCGACTCCCAACCGGTTCATTCCAGCCTCCTTGCGCCACGTCATCCGACGCGGCGCCGGAAGTCTGACCAGCGAGGGTGTACGCCGGTGGTCCCGGCGGCAGCCGCGCGGTGAACAACAGCAGGTTGCTCCGGTCACGGAGACTGAGTTGACTTGTGCACGTGGCGGAGATCGAGACACGCGGGACGGGCCAGGTCGAGCGGATCGCGGACCGGGCGATCATCCAGCTGTCGTTCGCGCAGACCGGCAAGGACCGTGCGAAGGCGGTGTCCGCGCTGACCGAACGGATCGGCGCGGTGGAAGCGGTGCTGGGCCGCGACGGCGTGCAGGTCCGCGACCGGCGGTTGTCCGTGCACCAGCGGGAGGGGAAGGGGCGCGCGGGCGCGGTCGCCCAGCAGAGCTACACCGTGCGGATCAGCGATCTCGCGGTGCTCAACGACCTCATCGCCGACCTGGTGACCGTCGAGCCGTCCAACCTGACCGGACCGTACTGGGAGCTCGCCGACCACGACGGGGCGCAGTTGGAGGCGCAACGGGCCGCGATCGCGGACGCGCGCGGCCGTGCCGAGGGATATGCCGTCGCGCTGGGCCGCGAGCTCGGCGAACTCCTGCGGATCACCGACGGTGGCGGCAACAACGGGCCGGTCTCGGTCGCGTTGGGCAGGGCGTCGTCTGCGGGCGAGCGGCTGGACATCGCGGAGTTGTCCCTGGAACCGGAGCCGGTCACGGTGAGCGCCGCGTGCACGATGATCTGGACCATCGCCTGATCAGGTGCGGCCGAGGTGGGCGAGGACCGCGAGCACGCGGCGGTGATCCTCGTCGGTCGCGGAGAGGTTCAGCTTGGCCAGGATGCTGGTCACGTGGCGTCCCTCCTGCGCCAGCAGACCGGACCCTGGAGCTGGATGTTGGCCAGCAGGTGGTGGTCCTGGCCGCGCGCGATGAACCGGGGCGTGCGGTCGACCCGCTGCGCGTGCGAGGACAGCCGCGCGAACCCGAGGCCGCCGACGTCGGTCTGGGTGACCAGCCCGGTGAAGCCCGCGTCGTCGGCCGGCCGCACCGCGACCTCGACGAACATCGCGCAGACCAGGTCACGCCAGTAGCCGACCGCGTCCACACCGTCCACATCCGACGTGGACAGCGTGGTCATACCCCGGCCCCGAGCG
The DNA here is from genome assembly GCA_036494465.1 of Pseudonocardiaceae bacterium. Lineage (GTDB taxonomy): Bacteria > Actinomycetota > Actinomycetes > Mycobacteriales > Pseudonocardiaceae > CAJCJE01. The sequence goes on along the minus strand of DASXOJ010000063.1, from coordinate 423 downwards.
CACCCAACAGACAATAGGCGCTCGTCGCGTCACGCTGCCAGGCTGCGCGGCGCGAATCGTCTACATGCGACGGTTCGCCAGTAGGCCGGTGGTCTGGCCGATCTCGATCAGGTAGCCGTCCGGGTCGCGCAGGTAGCAGCGCAGTTCGGCGCCTCGGTCCTGCGGCTCGGTGAGAAAGTGCCCACCTCTGGCGGTCGCCTGGGCGTGGAAGGCCGTGATGTCGGCGAGGCGCACGTTGAGGAACGCGGACACCGGGTCACCCGGTTCGGGCGCGGTCAGGACGACGTCGGGCTTGTCCGGGGTGGGGCCGCCGCCGGGGTTCATGATGATCCAGGTGTTCGCGACCGCGACGACCGCCGGGTCCGCGGCGCGCACGACCCGCCCGCCGAAAATGTCAGCGTAGAACTCGCGAGATATTTTCAC
>DASXOJ010000062.1:0-5869 GCA_036494465.1 Pseudonocardiaceae bacterium | reverse complement strand
CGTCCGCCGTCGCCGGGCCATCCGAGAGCTCGCTCCGGTCAGCCCGCGCTCTGCCGGTCGGGTTCGATGAGCAGGGCGACCCGCTCCTGCTCGCGCGCGTAGGGCTGGCCGATGTACTTCTTGGCGATTCCGTCGACGATCTCCCAGCCCGCGTCGCCGTCGATCCATTCGACGACCCGGCCGCGGATGATGACCGCCTGGAACGGATTGTCGGGCGGGGTCAGGGAGATCGCCACGCGCGGGTCGCGGCGAATATTGCGGGCCTTCTGACTCTCCGGACCCGTGACGATCACGATGCGTTCGCCGTGGGTGCCGATCCACACCGGGATCGAGTGCGGGGCGCCGTCGGGCAGGACGGTGGCGAGGTGGGCGATCGCGGTGCCGTCCAGGACGGTGCGCACCGTGGGGTCGAGCATGGTGGTCAACTCCTTGTGGTTGCGGGAAATCAGCGTTCGATCGCGTAGTGCAGGTGGGTGACGCCGGGCGCTGGTACGGCTTCGACGAGGCGCAGGCGCACGTGTCCGGGCAGGGACTGGAAGAACGACCTGCCGCCGCCGAGCAGGATCGGCACCTGGTGCAGGACCACCTCGTCGACCAGGCCCGCGGTGAGCGCCTCGGTCACGACGCCGCCGCCCATCAGCGCGACGTCCTTGTCTCCGGCGAGCTCGCGCGCCGCCGCGATCCCGTCCGCGATGCCGGTGGTGACCAGGGTCTGGCGGTCGCTTAGTTCGGGCACCGGGCGGTGGCTGAGCACGACCAGCGGGGCGTTCGGGTGCGGGCTGCCACCGCCGAAGTGGTCGGAGTCGTCGTAGGTGTTGCGACCCGCGACGGTGGCGCCGACGCGGGCGGCGAGGGCGCCGAAGACGCGGGCGCTGGACTCGCTGAGCCGGAAGCCCTCGAAGATCGGACTGGGCGTGTTGCCACTGGAGTACCAGTCGAAGAGCATGCCGCCGTCGCCGAGTCCGCGTCCGGCACCGGGATCGCGTCCGGTGATGTATCCGTCGACCGATACGGCGTGCGCGGTGATGACCTTGCTCATTCGGTGATCCTCCCCAACTGGGTTCCTTCAAGAGACTCCAAAACCGTAGCAGTTTAAGTTCCCTCAGGGAACCCCAATTGCTAGACTGGCGCCATGCAGCGCACCAACTTCGGCGAGATGGCGTGCTCGATCGCGCGCACGCTCGACGTCATCGGCGAGCCCTGGTCGCCACTCATCCTGCGGGATGTGTGGGTCGGTTTCAGCCGGTTCGACCAGATCCAGGCCGATCTCGGGATCTCCCGCAAGGTCCTCACCGAGCGGCTGAACCACCTGGTCGACAACGGCGTCCTGGCACGCACGCCCTACGACGAGCGCCCGCGCTACGAGTACCACCTGACCACGAAGGGCACCGAGCTCATCGACCTGCTGATGGTCATGGTCGGCTGGGGCGACCGGTGGCTGGCGGGCGAAGCGGGTCCGCCCGTGCTCTACCGGCATCGCGCGTGCGGCGAGATCGCCAACGTCGACCTGCGCTGCGACCACTGCGGCGAACCGATGCACGCGTCGGATGTCGAGGTCCTGCCCGGCCCGGGTTCAGTCGGCTGAACGGTGGTCGCGCGCTGCCGCATGCAGACAGTCCAGCACCGCGCGGACGATGCGGCGTTCGTGGCGGTGCCGCACGTAGGTGGCATAGATGGCGCGACCGCCGAGACCGGGCAGTTGGACGATCTTCGCCCGGCGCGGCGGATGGTTGTGCAGCGCCAGATCCGGCACGAGCGCGGCGCCGAGCCCGCCGTCGACCAGGTCCAGCACGGCCGGGTATTCCAGGCAGGCGTGCGCGCCCGCGAACGGCAGCCCGCTGGCGCGGCGGTGCCGGTCGAGCACGATCGCGGTGACCGAATCGGGCGGTCCCTCGATCCACGGCTGGTGACCGAGGTCGGTCAACGTTGCCGGGGTGGCCCAGGTATCCGGAACGGCGAGGCGGTAGCGGTCGTCGAGCAGGTGTTCGGCGGCCAGACCGGTGTCGTCGGGGACCTCGGCGGCGTCGCGGTCGACGAGGGCGATGTCGACGTCACCCGCGTGCAACGCGGTTCCGGCGAGCGACGTGTCCAGTTCGACGACGCGGATCCGCACGGCGTCGTGCGCGCGCAGGAGTTGTTCGTAGGCGGGCAACACCAGGTGGCGCAGGGCGGTGGGGAACACGCCGAGCGTGACTTGGCCCTGCACGGCGTCGGTGAGCAGCGCGATGTCGACTTCGATCTGGTCGAGGCCGGCCCGGATCGCCGCGGCATGGGCTGCCAGGCGCTGTCCCGCGCCGGTCAGCCGGGCGGCGCGTTGGCCGCCGCGTCGCGACCGGTCGACGATGCTCAGGCCGGTTTCGCGTTCGAGCGCGGCGAGATGCTGGGAGATACCGGACGGCACCAGGTTCAGCTGGCGTGCTGCCGCGGTGACACTGCCGGTGGTCGCGACCGCGTCCAGCACGAGGAGGCGGTTGGGATCGATCCGCATGCAGTCGGACTGTAGCCGTTCGGCAGTAATTTTCACTGGCACTGTCGTCGGGATCCGATCAGGATGGCGGCATGAGCGAGCAGCAGTTCCGGGCCGAGTTCGACGCGCGGGTCGAGTTCTCCAACGGTGGGCACCTTGAGGTGGCCGGATTCCGGGTCGACGTGCCGGGGCCGGACATCAGCGAGGCCGAGGTCGGCGCGTTGTTCGTGGCGTCGCTGGGACTGTTGTTGAGCGAGCGGGTCGACCTGACCGGGTTGCGGGTTTTTCCGGAGGCGCACAAGGGGACGCGGGGTGGGCCGTCGGCGGAGGCCGAGGTCACGGGGCAGCTGGTCGATCTGAGTCACGTGATCAAACCGGGCATGATCACCTATCCCGGCCTGCCCGCACCGGAGATCACGCCGCACTTCACCCGGGCACAGACCCGGGCGACCTACGCGGGCGGCGCCGAGTTCGCGATCGACCGGATCAGCATGGTCGGCAACACCGGTACCTACCTGGACACGCCGTTCCACCGCTACCCGGACGGCCACGATCTCAGCGCGCTGCCGCTGGCGCGGGTCGCGGATCTGCCGACGGTCGTGGTGCGGACCGCGGGCAGCGGACCGCGCGGGGTCGATGTCGGTTCGGTGGCGCCGTTCGACGTCGCAGGGAAGGCCGTTCTGCTGCACACCGGCGGGGATCGCGACTTCGGCACGCCCGCCTACGCCGAGAACGCTCCGTTCCTGACCGAAGCGGCCGCCCGGTGGCTGGCCGACCACGACGCCGCCCTGGTCGGCATCGACTCGGTCAACATCGACGACATCGACGACAAAACCCGGCCTGCGCACTCGATCCTGCTCGCCGCCGGCATCCCGATCGTCGAACACCTCACCGGGCTCGACCAGCTTCCGGTGCACGGCGCCCGGTTCAGCGCGGTGCCACCGAAGTTCGCCGAGTTCGGCACCTTTCCGGTGCGGGCGTTCGCCCTCAGGTGAGCGGGAAGGAGAGGTGCTGGTGGATCACCACCCATTCGCCGTCGCGCTTGTGGAACACGCGCGTCGCCCGCGACCAGCTCTCGCCCGCGCCTTCGGCCACCACGTGGTCGAGACCCCAGCTGACCGCGAGGTCGTCGCCGACCCGCACGGCGAGGTCGGGCGTTTCCATCCGGACGTCGCCGCTCGACGCGTCGAGCCCCTGCTTGCAGACCTGGCGGACCGCGTCGCGGCCGACGTAGCTCAGCGGGGCGATGTGTTCGTAGGAGACCACCTCCGGATCGATGTTCTCCATCAGGCCGTCGAGGTCCTTGGCTTCGGTGCGGTCGGCCCACTTCGCGTGTACCGCGCGGATCTCGTCCTCGTCGTCGGCCTCGGCGCCGATGGCGAAGGAGTGGTGTTCGTGGGTCACGATCCAGCGGTCGTCGATCTTGCGCAGGCCGATGGTCAGGCGTAGCCGGTTGTCGGGCTTGTTGACGAGCCCGGCGGTGGTGTCGCAGCGCAGCAGCGCGTACGCGAACGCCACGTCGGTGCCGGCGGTGATGTCGAGTTCGACGATCTCGAACATGGCGCCCGCGTGTTGCCAGGCGAAGAACGGCGGCCACGCGTCGCGGTAGGCGTCGATGCCCCTGATGCCCTGCTGCGGCGGCTGCACGTCGTACATGACCAGGTCAGGGGCATGGTCGGCGAGGACGGCATCGAGATCGCCGGTGTGCACCGCACGCGCCCAGTTTTCGATCAGTTCGCGGATCTGTCTCTCATCATCGGTCATGGAAGAAAAATAGTTGGCGGGATCGACATTCGGGCGGGTATGTTCTGCGCGATCCGTGACTCGACGCTGGGAGGTGGGACCCGTGAACCTTGTACGCACGTGGGTGCTCCCCGCAGTCGTCACGGTCAGGCGATAGTTGCAGGTGTCGCCGGGAGCGCCTGAAACACGGCATTCCGAAAGGCGACAACCATGGATTCTGTTGTCATCACCCGGGTCGCGGAGCGGCATTGGCACGCGCTCGCCGACGACCGGGTAGTGGGGCGCGGCGAAGCATCGCCGCGACCCGATGGGCGGCTGTTCGTCAGCGTGGACTCGTGGCAGGGCGCGGTTTTCGACCAGCTCGCCAACGCGATGCTGGCGAATCTGCCGACCCCGCTCTACACCGTGGTCGACGAGGCCGACCGCGATCTCGTCGACCATTGGCGCCGCGCGGGTTTCGCGACTCGTCGCCGCGAATGGGAGTACGTCGTCCCGACCGAGGTCGATCCGGTGCCCGCGCCGTCAGGCGTGACCATCCTGGGCGTCGGCGACGCCGAGGAGACGCGGTTGCGGGCGGTGGATCGAGCGATCCGCGGCGAGGTCGACTGGCTGACCATGCCCGCGGAAGTCTTGTCCCGGCCGGACGGAGATACGGTGCTCTTTCCGTCCCGGTACGCGGTCGCCGCGCTGGGCGGTCGGTACGTGGGCATGGCGCGGGTGGCGACGTTGACCCGGCAACCCCGGATCGGGGTGCTCGCGGTGCTCGCCGAGCAGCGCGGGCACGGCATCGGGCGGGCGTTGCTGGCCAACGTGCTAAGGTCGTTACACGGCAACGGGTTCGCCATCGCGTCAGCGGAGGTACACGAGTCGAACGAGGCCGCTGTCGCGTTGTTCGAGGGCATCGGCGCTCGGCGCGGCGCCAGCAATCTCGAACTGGTGTGGGGCTGAGATGGTAGGAAAAGCAGACGGAATCCAGGTCGAGGGCACCGTCACCGAGTGCCTGCGCAACGCCACCTTCCGGGTGGAGTTGGAGAACGGGCACAAGGTGCTCGCGCACATCAGCGGCAAGATCCGCCGCAACTACATCAAGATCATGCCGTACGACCGGGTTCTGGTTGAGCTCAGTTCGTACGATCTGAACCGAGGCCGGATCCTGTTCCGGTATCGCACCTAGTGAGCCGTGCGTCGGCGACCGGGTTTCCGGTCGCCGACGCGGTCGGCTCAGCCACGGTGGTAGGTCTGCACGGTGACACCGTTGGGCAGCTGGGTGATGCCAGCCAGGCTCAGCGCCCGGCGCGGACCGCCCCTGAACAGCGGCTTGGCGCCCTCTGCGCCGAGCAGGTACGGGAAGAGCATGATCCGGTACTCGTCGATCAGGTCGTGCTGGTGGCACAGGTTGAACAGTTCGGCGCTGCCACACAGCAGCAGGTTGCCGCCCTCGCCCTTGGTCAGCTCGCGAATGCCCTCGACCACGTCGCCCTTGATCAGTTCGGCGTTCCAGGTCAGCTCGGTGCGGGTGCGGGAGACGACGTGCTTGGGCATGGTGTTCATCCGGACACCGAATTCGCCGGTGTCGGTCATCCTCGGCCACGCCTCGGCGAAGCCGTCGTAGGTGCGGCGGCCGAGCAGCAGCGCCTCGCTCTCCTGGAGTTCGGCGAA
>DASXOJ010000061.1:0-27941 GCA_036494465.1 Pseudonocardiaceae bacterium | reverse complement strand
GACTCCCCACCGGGGATCACCAGCCCGTCACAGCGCTCGAGCTCGCTGACGCGGCGTACGGCGATCGCCTGGGCACCGAGGGACTCGAGCACGCCCAGGTGCTCGCGGACGTCGCCCTGCAGCGCGAAGACGCCGATGGTGTGCTTCGGCAACGGCGGATTACCAGCCGCGCTCGGCCAGCCGGTGCGGCTGCGGGATCTCGTCGACGTTGATGCCGACCATGGCCTCGCCGAGACCTCGGGACACCTTGGCGATCATGTCCGGGTCGTCGTAGAACGTGGTCGCCTTGACGATCGCCGCCGCCCGCTGGGCGGGGTTGCCGGACTTGAAGATGCCGGAGCCGACGAACACGCCTTCGGCGCCGAGCTGCATCATCATTGCGGCGTCGGCCGGGGTGGCGATGCCGCCAGCGGTGAACAGCACGACCGGCAGCTTGCCTGCCGCCGCGACCTCCTTGACCAGCTCGTACGGGGCCTGGAGTTCCTTGGCGGCGACGTAGAGCTCGTCCGGGGCCAGGGCCGCGAGCTTGCGGATCTCGCCACGGATCTGGCGCATGTGCGTGGTCGCGTTGGACACGTCGCCGGTGCCCGCTTCGCCCTTGGAGCGGATCATGGCCGCGCCTTCGTTGATCCGGCGCAGGGCCTCGCCCAGGTTGGTCGCGCCACACACGAACGGCACGGTGAACTGCCACTTGTCGATGTGGTTGGCGTAGTCGGCGGGGGTGAGCACCTCGGACTCGTCGATGTAGTCGACGCCGAGCGACCCGAGGACCTGCGCCTCGACGAAGTGGCCGATGCGGGCCTTGGCCATCACCGGGATGGACACGGTGGCGATGATGCCGTCGATCAGGTCCGGGTCACTCATCCGGGCGACGCCGCCCTGGGCGCGGATGTCGGCGGGCACCCGCTCCAGCGCCATGACCGCGACGGCGCCTGCGTCCTCGGCGATTTTGGCCTGCTCCGCGGTGACCACGTCCATGATCACGCCGCCCTTGAGCATTTCGGCCATACCCCGCTTCACGCGGGCGGTGCCGACGACGGAGGTCGGCTCGTTGACGGTGCCCTGCGGGCTGGTTTCGGCGGAACTCACGGCGGCCTCTTCGCGATACTCGGAGTTGATGCCAAAGGAGCTGGTAAATCCCCAGCTCACGGCTTTGTCAATACCAATGTAAGGCCGATGTGGCCCGCTTGCGCAGGCCAATCGCAGCAGTTTTCACCAGGCCACTTCGGCGCCGTTGCCTGGGTCACACCGCCACCGGGTGGCGCGGTCCAGCGCGTCGGCCGACCAGCCGAGCACGACGTCCGGCCGGATCAGCAGCACCGCGCCCGCCGCGCCCCGCGAGTCGCGCATGCCCTGCTCGGTCGGCTCGGCGTCGCCGCCGTACTTGGCGTTGTAGTCGGCGAGCACGGCGCCGAGCTGGTCGAACGCGCGTACCCGGGTCAGCTCGCCCTCGACGATCAGGGCTTCGTCGGCAGGTCCGGCCAGTTCCGGGTGCGCGCTCACCTTCGGGTCGCGTTCGGCGTTGGCGACCGCACGGTTGGCGGTGGAGAACCAGAGCCCGTCAGCGCGCCACACGCCCCAGTAGGGCCGCAGGTGCGGTCCGCGCGGATCGACTGTCGCGATCCAGTAATTCCGGGCGGCTACCAAGCGCGTTCGCGCCCATTCCCACGGTAGCGGCTGGCCAGGGGCGGTTTGCCCGAACTGGAACGCGGATTCGGCAGATGTTGGCACTTCGTCCTCCTGGTTGGTGCTTGCCGTCAAGGGTTGTCCAGGCCGACTATCAGGTGTGAGATCGAGCACATCGATTTCACCCATTCCATCGGAGGTGGACGCGATGGGCTCGAAAAATGGAGAGACCGGCCATGTGAATGGCCAGAATGGCGTCGCGGTCGCTGTTGACGACCCAGCCAAGGTGCGCAACATCGTCCTGGTCGGTCCGTCCGGCTCGGGCAAGACGACCCTGACCGAGGCGCTGCTCGCCGCGACCGGCGTGCTGAACAGAGCCGGTTCGGTCGTCGAGGGCAGCACGGTGTGCGATCACGATCCGGCCGCGGTGCGCCAGCAGCGCTCGGTCGGCCTGGCGGTCGCCCCTTTCGTGCACAACGAGATCAAGATCAACCTGATCGACACCCCCGGTTACGCCGACTTCGTCGGTGAACTGCGCGCGGGCCTGCGCGCCGCCGACGCCGCCCTGTTCGTGGTGTGCGCCGCGGAAGGAGTCGACCCGTCGACCGTGGCGCTCTGGCAGGAGTGCGCCTCGGTGAACATGCCCAGAGCCGTCGTGATCGGCAGGCTCGACCATCCACGGGCTGACTTCGACGGCGAACTCGCCGCGTGCCAGGACGCGTTCGGCGACGGGGTGATGCCGCTCTACCTACCGCCGTCGGACGGTTCTCCCGGCCTCATCGGCCTGCTGACCGGACGCTACTTCGACTACGGCCAGGGCTATCCGCCCAAGGTGACCGAGCCGGACGACGGCGAGAGCGACCGGATCACCGACGCGCGCAACGAACTCATCGAAGGGATCATCGCGGAGAGCGAGGACGAGTCCTTGATGGACCGTTACCTCGCCGGTGAGCCGATCGACAACGCCACGCTCATCGCCGACCTGGAGAAGGCGGTGGTGCGCGGCTCGTTCTATCCGGTGATCCCGGTGTCGGCGCTGACCGGACTGGGCATCGCCGAGTTGCTCGAAGTGCTGACCGGCGGTTTTCCCTCGCCGCTTGAGCATCCGCTGCCGCCGGTCACCGATCCGGATGGCAAGCCGCACCGGGGCATCAGCGCCAACCCGGACGGTCCGCTGGCCGCCGAGGTGGTGCGCACCGCGGTCGACTCCTATGTCGGCCGGGTGTCGCTGGTGCGGGTCTTCTCCGGGACGCTGCGACCGGAGCACGCGGTGCACGTGTCCGGGCACGGGCTCGCCGATCGCGGGCACTCCGACCACGACACGGACGAACGCGTCGCGCACATCTACTCACCGCTGGGCGCGAACCTGCGCGAGGTGCCGTACTGCGTCGCGGGTGACCTGTGCGCGTTGACCAAGGTCGGTTCGGCCGAGACCGGCGATACGGTGTCCGCGCCGGAGGACCCGATGTTGATGACGCCGTGGGTGATGCCCGAACCGCTGTTGCCGGTCGCCGTCGTGGCGCGCACGCGCAGCGACGAGGACACGCTGGCGCGCAACCTGGCCCGGTTGGTGGCCAGCGATCCGACGCTGCGGATGGAACGCAACCCGGAAACGCACCAGTTGGTGCTGTGGTGCATGGGCGAGGCACACGCGGACGTGGTGCTGGCCAGGTTGAAGGCGGGCGGGGCCGAAGTGGACACCGAACCGGTGAAGGTCGCGCTGCGCGAGACGTTCGGCGGGTCGGGGTCCGGGCACGGCAGGCACGTGAAGCAGTCCGGTGGGCACGGCCAGTTCGCGGTCTGCGACATCACCATCGAACCGCTCCCCCGCGGCGGCGGGTTCGAGTTCGTGGACAAGACCGTCGGCGGGGCGGTGCCGCACCAGTTCATCCCGGGCATCGAGAAGGGCGTGCGCGCGCAGCTCGCGGCCGGTCTGCACAGCGGTCATCCGGTGGTGGACGTGCGGGTGATACTCACCGACGGCAAGGCGCACAGCGTCGACTCGTCGGACGCCGCGTTCCAGACCGCCGGCGCACTGGCGCTCAAGGATGCCGCGTCGAACACCAGGATCACGCTGCTCGAACCGCTCGACGAGATCATCGTGACCATGCCGGACGAGCACCTCGGCACGATCCTCGGCGACCTGTCCGGTCGACGTGGACGGGTACTCGGCACCGAGCCGGGCGAGGCCGGTCAGACGGTGGTGCGCGCCGAGGTGCCTGCCGGCGAACTGCTGCGCTACGCCATCGATCTGCGGTCGATGACCTCGGGCGCTGGCGCGTTCAGCCGTCGCTTCTCCCGGTACGACCCGATGCCTGAGCACCTCAGCTCAGACGCGCGGGAGGAGGCAAAGGCGCGGCACTGACCGGGTAGTCCGGCAGCGGCGTGGGCTGCCGGTGCGGCAGCCGGGCCAAGGCCAGCTGGAGGAACGCGAGCCGGGTGAGCCGGTTGCGCCGCCGGATGGCGCGCTCGGTCGCGGGCACCAGCATGCCGATGCCTTGCCGGGTACCGCGCTGCGCCTTGGTGACCTGCGGCCGGAATCGCCGTTCGTAGGCGGCGAACGCACGGTCGTGGTCGCCCGCTGCGGCATGCAGTTCGCCCGCGAGCAGGTAGGCGCCGGTCATCGCGAGGCTGGTGCCCTGCCCGGTGACCAGCGACGGGCCGTACGCCGCGTCGCCCGTCAGCGCGACCCGCCCGGTCGACCAGGCCGGCATGCGCACCTGGCTGAGCGAGTCGAAGTAGATGTGCTCGCTCCTACGCAGCTCCTCGACGACGCCGGTCGGCCAGAACTCGTCGGTGAACCGCTGCGCGAACAACCGGCGCGGCGCGGCCGGGTCGTGGTGGTCGTAGTCGAGCGGTTCCTCGCTGCGGAACAGGAACAGCGCCGCCGACCGGTCGCCGTAGCGGTCGACGCACAGGGCCCGGTCCGGGGCGCTGCGCATGATCACCCGATCCGGCTGACCGAACCGCGCGTCGACGTCCGCGAGCCCGAAGTAGTAGCCGAGGTGGCGCAGGAACGGCTGTTCCGGACCGAACGCGAGGGCGCGCACCCCGGAATGCAGCCCGTCCGCGCCCAGCACCAGGTCGAACTCGCGAGCCGGACCGTGCCGGAATTCGACGTGCACGCCGGCGCTGTCCTGGTGCAGCGCGGTGATCCGGTCGCCGAAGCGGTATTCGACGTCGGACGCGCTGGCCTCGTGCAGGATGCGCACCAGGTTGTCCCGGCAGATCTCGATGTCCGCGCCGGCGCTCGCCGTGCGCATCGCGCGCAGGTCGAGCGAGGCCAGCTCGCGGCTCTCGGAATCCACAAAGGACAGAGCTTCGGTTTCGACGCCCTCGGCGCGGATCCGGGACAGCACGCCCATTCGCTCAGCCACCGTCACCGAGGGGCCACGCACGTCGATCGGGTACGCGCTCTCGCGCAGCGCGGGCGCCGACTCGACGACCGTCGGCTCGAACCCGTAGCGGTGCAGCCAGTACGCGAGCACCGGACCGGCCACGCTCGCCCCGGAAATCAGCACACGTCGATTTCGCATCTCGTAACCCCTGTCGATTTTCCTGACCATCGGTCAGCAATTTCACGGTAGAACGCTGACCGTCGGTCAGTCAACTGCTAGAGTCGGCCCATGCCGGAGAGCCCGCAGCGCGACACCAGGGCGGAGATCCTCGCGACCGCGCGCGAACTGTTCGGCAGGCACGGCTACCAGCGCACATCGCTGCGCCAGATCGCGGCGCTGCTCGGCGTGAGCAAGGCGGCGGTGCTCTACCACTTCCCCACCAAGGCGGAGATCCTCGCCGCGCTGGCCGAACCGCTGCTGCGCGACCTCGACGCCGCCGTGACCAACGCGCGCACCGAGGGCGCGGACCCGGTCGCGGTGCGCTGGTCGGTGATCGAGGGCGTGCTCGACGCACTGCTGGCGCATCGCCGGTCGCTGCGAATGAGCGTGCACGACCTGGCGCTGTTGTCGCAGGACACGGTGTTCCCCCGGTTCGCGGCCGCGCTCGAACTCGCCAACGACCTCGTCGCAGGCCCGAATCCGGACGTGGCGGCGCGGGTGCGCGCGGCGCAGGCCATCGCGATGCTCAGCGACCCGGTCATGCTGCTCGCCGACCTGCCAACCGACCTGCTGCGCGCGGAGGTGCTGCGCGGGGTGCGCCGCCTGTTCACCGAGTCGGAACCGGCCCAGGAGCGGCGCAGGACCGGCAGGCCGAGCAGGCTCGCCCCGGATCAGCTGGCACTGGCGCAGCGGCTGCACGAGCAGGGCGAACACACCGGTGACGAGATCGCCGCGGCGGTCGGCGTCTCGCGCGCCACTCTCTATCGCCACCTGTCTCAATAGTCACCTGTTTCAAGACAGTTATGAGACAAGATATGAGACATGCAACCTGGCTCGCCGAGCGCGGGTGTCCAAGAGTGTGAGCCCACGACACGACAGCGAGAGCGACGACGCGTTCCGGCGCTTCGCCGCCGACTCGGCCGTGCGTCTCGGCAGGCTGGCCTATCTACTGCGCGGTGACCGGCATTTCGCCGAGGTTCACCTACTGAGCCGGTTCGGTGGTGTCTCGGCACAGCGGGGTTGCCACGACACCACCGGACGCTGCCGCGCCGCCCGCGTCCACAACACCAAGCCCTGGCGCGGGCGGTGCACCTACAGTGGGGTTATGACCGGCTTGGTGGCGGCGGTGAGCCGCAGCGGCGACTACACGTTCACGAAGCCCAACGAAGCCTGGATCACGCTGTTGACCGGTCTCGGGGTCGACGGCGACGCGCATCTGGGCACGACGGTGCGGCACCGGTCGCGGATGGCGCGCGATCCGCAGGCGCCGAATCTCCGGCAGGTGCACCTGATCCACGCCGAACTCTTCGGCGAACTCGCCGACGACGGCTTCGCCGTGAAGCCGGGCGAACTGGGCGAGAACGTGACCACGGTCGGCGTGGATCTGCTCGCGCTGCCCGCCGGGACGCGGCTGCACCTGGGCGCGAACGCGGTCATCGAGGTGACCGGGCTGCGCAATCCGTGTGTGCAGATCGACCACTTCCAGTACGGCCTGATGAAGGCGGTGCTCGGGCGCGACGCGGATGGGAACCTGGTGCGCAAGGCGGGCGTGATGAGCATCGTGCTGGCCGACGGGGAGGTGCGGCCCGGCGACGCGATCGAGGTCGAACTGCCCGCGCGGCCGCATCAGCCGCTCGGCGTGGTCTGATGGCCCGGGTCGCGATCACCGATGGCGCGCAACGGGTTCAGACGTGGATCGGCGCCCCGGCTCTGGCACGGGGCGCCGATCGCGGAAATCAGTCTTTGCGCGGGCTCAGCCGTTTTCCGGGAACGCGAGATTGACCCCACTACTCGTCGATTGACGGTTGGGCCAGCGGCTGGTGATGACCTTGTTCCTGGTGAAGAAGTGGATGCCGTCCGGGCCGTAGGCGTGCGAGTCGCCGAACAGCGAGTCCTTCCAGCCACCGAAGGAGTAGTACGAGACCGGCACCGGGATCGGCACGTTCACGCCGACCATGCCGACCTCGATCTCGTTCTGGAACGTGCGCGCCGCGTGGCCGTCGCCGGTGAAGATCGCGGTGCCGTTGCCGTAGGGGTTGGCGTTGATCAGCTCGACCGCGTCGGTGTAGCTGGACACGCGGACGACGGACAGCACCGGGCCGAAGATCTCGTCGGTGTAGACGGACATCTCGGGGGTGACGTTGTCGAACAGGGTCGGGCCGAGCCAGAAGCCGCCGGGTTCGCCGTCGATTTCGTGACCGCGCCCGTCCACGGCCAGGGTCGCGCCCTCGGCGACGCCTGCGTCCAAATAGGACACGACCTTGTCGCGGTGCGCTGCGGTGACCAGCGGGCCCATATCGCAGCCGCGGCGACCGTCACCGATGCGCAGGTTCGCCATCCGAGACGTGATGCGCTCGATCAGCTCGTCGGCGACGGGTTCGACGGCGACCACGACCGAGATCGCCATGCAGCGCTCGCCCGCCGAGCCGAAACCCGCGGACACTGCCGCGTCCGCGGTGACGTCCAGGTCGGCGTCGGGCAGCACCACCATGTGGTTCTTGGCGCCGCCGAGGGCCTGCACGCGCTTCCCGTTCGCGGTGCCGGTGCTGTACACGTAGCGGGCGATCGGCGTTGAGCCGACGAAGGAGACAGCCTTGATCCTGGGGTGAGCCAGGATTCGGTCGACCGCGACCTTGTCGCCGTGCACCACGTTGAAGACGCCGTCGGGCAGACCGGCCTCGGCCCAGAGCTCGGCGAGGAAGTTCGCGGCCGACGGGTCCTTCTCGCTCGGTTTGAGGATGACCGCGTTGCCGCAGGCGATCGCGTTGGGCGCGAACCACAACGGCACCATGGCCGGGAAGTTGAACGGCGAGATGATGCCGACCACGCCAAGCGACTGGCGGATCGAGTAGACGTCGACCGAGGTGGACGCGTTCTCGCTGAAGCCGCCCTTGAGCAGTTGCGGGATGCCGCAGGCGAACTCGACGGCCTCCAGGCCGCGCGCGACCTCGCCCGCCGCGTCGGCCAGGACTTTGCCGTGTTCGGCGGTGATGATGGCCGCCAGCTCGTCCTTGCGCTGGTTGAGCAGCTCGCGGAAGGCGAACAGCACGGTGCTGCGCTTGGCCAGGGAGGCGTTGTGCCAGTCCTGCCAGGCTGATTCGGCCGTGGCGACGGCCTCGTCGACGACCGCCTCGGTGGCGTAGTCGAGCAGGCCGGTCACGGCGCCGGTCGCCGGGTCGTACACGTTGCCGGCACGTTCAGCGGTACCGTCCCACGGCTTGCCGCCGATCCGGTGGGTGATCCGCGCGGGATTGGTCATCAGGTTTCAGCTCTCCACACTCGCCGTGGCGATCGCCTCGGTCAGTTTCTCGATGGCCTCGTCGGCCTCATCCTCGGTCAGCGTGAGCGGCGGTGCCAAACGCAGCACGTTGCCGTGCAGGCCGCCCTTGCCGATCAGCAGCCCGTTGGCGCGCGCGTGGTTGAGTACGTGCGCCGCAGCGTCCGTGCTCGGGCTGCCGTCCGGGTTGACCAGCTCGACGCCGATCATCAGGCCCTTGCCGCGCACGTCGCCGACGATCGGGTAGCGCTGCGCGAGCGCGCGCAGCGCAGCGAGCAGCCGGGTGCCGAGCTTGGCGGCGTTGGCCTGGAGGTCGTTGGACAGGATGTAGTCGAGGGTGGCGACCGCACCCGCGGTGGACACCGGGTTGCCGCCGAAGGTGGAGATCGAGTTGGCGGTGATCGAGTCCATCAGGTCGGCGCGCGCGACCAGGCCGCCGATGGCGAGCCCGTTGCCGAGGCCCTTGGCGAAGGTCATCGCGTCCGGCACGACGCCGTGCGACTGGATGCCCCAGAAGTGCTCGCCGGTGCGACCCCAGCCGGTCTGCACCTCGTCGGAGATCAACAGGATGCCGGACTCGTCGAGGACGTCCTTGAACGCGGCGAACAGGCCGTCGGGCGGGGTGTTGAAGCCGCCGACGCCCTGGATCGGCTCGGCGATCAGGCAGGCCACGTCGCCCGCGGTCGTGGTCTGGATGACGTCGCGCAGGTCGGTGACGCACGCCTTGATGTACTCGGCGTCGGAGAGGTGGCCGAACGGGTCGCGGTAGCGGTATCCGCCCTGCACGTAGCTGACGTTGAACGGGCTCAGCGACGATGCGGACCAGCCGCGGTTGCCGGTGATGGCGACGGTGCCGAAGCCGCGACCGTGGTAGGAGTTGCGCAGCGCGAGGACCTGGTTGCTGCGCCGCGCCTGGGTGGCCAGCATCAGCGCGGCCTCGTTGGCCTCGGTGCCCGAGTTGGTGAAGAACACCTTGGCGTTCTCGATCCCGGACAGTTTCGCGATGCGCTCGGCGAGTTCGACCTGGCCGCGGATCAGGTACAGCGTCGAGGTGTGCAGGATCCCGCTGTCCACCTGGGACCGGATCGCGTCGCTGATCTCGGCGACGTCGTAACCGACCGAGTTGGTCAGAATGCCTGCGAAGAAGTCGAGGTAGGTCTGCCCTTCGGCGTCGGTGACCCGCCTGCCCGAACCGCGCACGATCTCGATCGGCGCGTCGTAGTAGAGGGCCAGCCAGCTGGGCAGCACCGCTTTGTGTCGCGCGTGCAGTTCGGCATGCGTCATCGGAGAACCTCCTGCGGGAGCGGGCACTGGTTTCGAGTCTGCCCAGCGCGCGACCTCGGGGCGACGGACAATGTGTATCGGAATCCGCTGGCTGGGATTACGTTGTGCACATGTATCCGACCGTCTCGGACGTGCTCAGCCTGCCGGTGATCCGGGGCGGCAAACCCGAGCTGGTCGCGGGCGGCACCGGGGTCGGCAAGCGGGTGCGCTGGGTGCACGTCGCGGAGATCGCCGACATCGCGCACCTGCTGCACGGCGGCGAACTGGTGCTGACCACCGGGATCGCGTTGCCGGACGATCCGGTCGCGCTGACCAGATACGTGGACGAGCTGGCCGGGGTGGGCGCGGCCGGACTGGTGATCGAACTGGTCCGGCGCTGGAACGACGAGGTCCCGGCCGCGCTGCGCAGCGCGGCCGATCGGCGTTCGTTGCCGCTGGTCGCGCTGTCCCGCGAGACCCGGTTCGTGGCGGTCACCGAGGCGGTCATCGCGCTGATCCGGGACGCGCAGCTGGCCGAGTTGCGCGCCGCCGAGCAGGTGCACGAGACGTTCACCGCGCTGACCGTCTCCGGCGCCGAGCCCGCCGAGGTGTTGCGCGAGGTGGCACGGGTGGCGCGGCTGCCGGTCGTGCTGGAGACGTTGTCGCACGACGTGCTCGGCTACGACGCGGCGGGCACCGACCCGAGCGCACTGCTCGCCGACTGGCGCAGTCGTTCGCGCGCGGTCGCACCGGCCGAGCGGACCGGGTACGACGCGGACGCGGGGTGGCTGGTCACGGTGGTCGGGGCGCGCGGCAACGACTGGGGGCGGCTGGTGCTGGTCTGCCCGGAACCGCCCGCGCATCCGCAGGTGGTGGTGGTCGAACGGGCCGCGTCCGCGCTGGCCGTGCACCGGTTGCTGGCCCGCGACCGGGAGACGCTGGAACGGCAGACGCATCGCACCCTGCTGACCGAACTGCTCGCGCCCGGCGCTCTGCCCGCCGACCTGCCGACCCGGGCGTCCGCGCTGGGCGTGGCACTGGAGGGCCGGACGCTGATCGGGTTGGCGGCGCGGCCACGCACCGGCATCGCGCCGACCCCGGCTCCCGCCCTGGCAACCCAGGAGATCCTGCGCGACCTGGCGGAGGCGGTGGCGCTGGCCGCGCGCCGGGTCCGGGTGTCCGCGCTGGTCGGCGTCATCGACGACACCAGCGTGCGCGCGCTGGTCGCGTTGGACGGGCACGCGAGCCAGCGGACCGTGGACACCATGCTGCGCAGGCTGGCGCAGGGCATCCAGCACGACGCGCAGGCCAGTCCGCGGGCGCTACCGGTGGTGATCGCGGTCGGCACCACGGTCACCAGCCTGATCGACGCCCGCCGCACGCTCGGCGAGGCCGCGCACGTGGCGCAGGCGGCGCTGCGCACGTCGGCGTCGGACGCGACCGCGCGGGAACGCGGCTACCACCGGCTGGCGGACGTGCGGCTGCGCGGGTTGCTGCACCTGTTGCGGGAGGACGAACGGCTCTCCGCCTTCGCCGAACGTGAACTGGGCCCGTTGCTGGCCAGGGATGCCAAATCGGGCAGCAGGCTGGTGGAGATCCTGCGGTACTTCTGCGAGCAGGGCGGCAACAAATCGGCGGCGGCAGCGGCGGCGCACCTGTCCAGAACCGCTTACTACCAACAGTTGTCGCGGGTGGAGCAGGTGCTCGGGGTGTCGCTGGACGACCCGGAGTCCATGCTGTCGTTGCACGTCGCCCTGCTGGCACAGGATCCTGACTAGCTGAAGCTCAGCGCGAGCGTGAACGGCTGCGGTGCGGTGGTCCAGGCGCCCTCGGCTGTGCCGTCGTCCACCAGTTGCGAACCCGTCAGGTTGAACGTGACGGTGCCCTGCTTGGTGTTCGCGGGTACCGGGAAGATCGCGTCGTCCAGAGTTTGCGCGACGGACACGCCGATGGTGATCGACTGCGGTTCCGAACGCGCCGGGACCGGTGCCCCGCCCTCCGGCGTGAAGGTCAGCGCGGTCGCGTTGTCGAAGTGGTCCTCGGTGCCGAGGCATTCGAAAGCGGTCGGACCGACACAGTTGAGGTCCAAGGCCGGCAGCGGGACGCTCAGGAACTCGGTTCCGGTTGGCGCCCAACCGATGCCTTCCTGGTAGTTGGCGAGTTCGGCGTGGTCGACGGCGCCCGGGTTCGAGGTCGAGGGCAACTGGCTGCTCGGCTCCAGTTCGGCGGCCTGGCTGGAGCGAGGGCTGCCGGTGATCAGCGTTCCGGTCGCCTTGCCCTGCCAGTTCGCATCCGACTGGGCCTGCTGGTAACCGGTTCCGCTGGTCGATCCGGTGCGCAGGTCCAGTTCCTCGGTCTGGTTCGCGTCGATGACCCGCAGCCGCACCGACGCGCTCTGCGGCGCACTGATCTCGATCAGCTGCGTGTTGCCGGCCGGCGCACCGTAGTCGGTCGCGGCGAGGGGCAGGCTGCGCAGCAGGGTGGTCTTGCCGTTGACCACCGCGAACACCTCGATCGGACCGGATGGCTTGAAGGCGGCGGTGGTGGAACTCCCGTCGACGGCGGCGACGGTGAGCTGATCACCCTGCGCGGCGCGGACCGGGTTGATGTCCAGAGTGCCCGCGTCCCGGTCGTCGAGCGCCTCGCCGGTGGCGACCCAGGCGAGCCCGAGGCTGTAGTGCGGTCCGACCAGTTGATAGTGCGTCTCGCGCACGGTCATGTCGACGGGCGACTCGACGTCGGCCGTGCTCCAGTTCGCGCTTACCGTGCGCGGACCGGTCAACTGGGGCAGATTCGTGTTCGGGTCCGACGAGCACCCGGCAAGCTGGAAACCGGCCAGCGCCACCACGATCGCGCCAACAACCACACCTGTGCGTCCCACCATGCCGGATCGGACGAATCCGGGCCGCTCCCGGTTCCGTGGACACTGTGTCCGGGTTGAGCGGCAAGGCTGGACACTTTGACGCTGCCGCGGGTCAACGCTTGCGTCGACCATTCCCAGGATGCGAACGCCCCGCCGTGATCATGCGGACACCAGGTTTGACGTGGCGGTAACGCGCGTGAAAGAGACTGTGCCGGCCCATCGTCGACCCTCATCGCCACCCAGGGGGTAACCCGTGCCACCGACCGCCTCCGCATCGACCGACGCGACCCAGCTCACCCAGCCCGACGGCCGGGTCGACCTGGTCGACGCCGCCGCCATCGCCGAGAGCCCCTACGCCAACGCCGAACTCGCCCCGGTTCCGGTCGAGAAACGCACCTGGAGCACCTACAACTTCGCCGCTCTCTGGATGGGGATGGCGCACAACATCCCGTCCTACCTGCTCGCGTCCGGTCTGGTCGCGTTGGGCATGAACTGGTTGCAGGCCTTCCTCACCATCACCGTGGCGAACCTGCTCGTGCTGATCCCGATGCTGCTCAACAGCCACGCGGGCACCAAGTACGGCATCCCGTTCCCGGTGTTCGCGCGCGCCTTCTACGGGGTGCGCGGCGCGAACTTCGCGGCGATCCTGCGCGCACTGGTCGCGTGTGGCTGGTTCGGCATCCAGACCTGGGTCGGCGGTCAGGCGATCTTCGTGATCTTCGGCAAACTGGTCGGCAGCGGCTGGTCGAACGCGAGCGGTTTCGGCGGGCAGCCGTGGACGATGTGGTTGTCCTTCGCGCTGTTCTGGGTCATCCAGATCGCGGTGATCATGCGCGGCATCGACGCGTTGCGCCGCTTCGAGAACTGGGCGGCGCCGCTGGTCACCGTCGCGTTCGCGGCGCTGCTGGTGTGGATCCTGATCAAGGCAGGCGGGGTCGGCCCGATCCTGTCGCAGCCCTCCACCCTTGGCTGGGGCGGCAAGTTCTGGGCGGTGTTCCCGCCCGCGCTGATGGGCATGATCGCGTTCTGGGCGACGTTGTCGCTGAACATGCCGGACTTCACCCGGTTCGGCGGCAGCCAGCGCAAGCAGGTCGCCGGTCAGCTGCTTGGCCTGCCGACCACCATGTCGTTCATCTCGATCGTGTCGATCATGGTCACCTCCGGCACCGTGATCATCTACCACCAGGCGATCTGGGACCCGGTGCAGCTGGCCGCGAAGTTCTCCAGCCCAGCCGTGGTCGTCATCGGCCTGATCGTGGTCATCCTGGCCACCATGTCCTGCAACATCGCGGCGAACGTGGTCAGCCCGTCCTACGACTTCTCCAACATCCTGCCGAAACTGATCAACTTCCGGACCGGCGGCGTGATCACCGGCATCATCGGCATCCTGATCCAGCCCTGGCGCCTGGTCGCCGACCCGCACTTCTACATCTACGTGTGGCTGGACTTCTACGGCGGTGTGCTGGCGGCGGTCGCTGGCGTGCTGATCGCGGGCTACTGGGTGCGCAACCGGACCCAGATCGAGTTGGTGGACCTGTACAAACGCGGTGGCCGGTACTGGTTCACGGGCGGGTGGAACTGGCGCGCGGTGGTGGCGACGTGTGCCGGCGCGGTGCTCGCGGTCGGCGGCGCGTATTCACTGCCCGGTCAGGGTCCGTTCCCGAAGAACGGGTTGATTCCCGCGCTGCAACCGCTCTACGACTACAGCTGGGTGGTCGGCCTGGTGGTCGGCTTCCTGGTTTTCCTGGTGCTGTCCATGCCCGGGTTGAGCCGGGCGCCCAGTCCGCGACTGGCTGAGCAGCGGGGATGAGAGCAAGCTTCAGGCACGAAACAGCGGAAAAGAGGAGATGAGCGTGGCGGAGATCGTCAGGGCAGGCCTGATCCAACAGGCGTGGACCGGCAGCAAGGATTCCATGATCGCGGCGTCCGTGGAGGCGATCGGAGCGGCCGCGGCCCAGGGCGCCCAGGTGGTCTGCTTGCAGGAACTGTTCTACGGGCCGTACTTCTGCCAGGTGCAGGACACCGAGTACTACTCCTACACCGAGGCCATTCCGGACGGTCCGACCACCAAACTCCTCCAGGACGTCGCCAAGCAGCACGGCGTCGTGATCGTCGCGCCGATGTACGAGGAGGAGCAGCCGGGCGTCCTGTACAACACGGCGGCCGTGATCGACGCGGACGGCACATACCTCGGCAAGTACCGCAAGCAGCACATTCCGCAGGTCAAGGGTTTCTGGGAGAAGTTCTACTTCCGGCCCGGCAACGGTGGCTACCCGATCTTCGACACCGCGGTCGGCCGGATCGGCGTCTACATCTGCTACGACCGGCACTTCCCGGAGGGCTGGCGCGCGCTCGGCCTGGCCGGTGCCAAGATCGTGTTCAACCCGTCCGCGACCTCTCGCGGCCTGTCCCAGTACCTGTGGCGGCTGGAGCAGCCCGCTGCCGCCGTCGCCAACGAGTACTTCGTCGGCGCGATCAACCGGGTCGGCGTGGAACCACTGGGCGACAACGACTTCTACGGTCAGACCTACTTCGTCGACCCGCGCGGCCAGCTCGTCGGCGAGGCCGCGTCGGACACCAAGGACGAGGTGGTCGTACGCGACCTGGACATGGACACGCTGGCCGAGGTACGCGAGCTGTGGGCGTTCTACCGCGACCGTCGCCCCGACGCGTACGAAACCTTGGTTCGCCCATGACCACGCTGATCAGCGGCGGCACGGTCGTCACCGCGAGCGGCGCGTTCCCCGCCGATGTGGTGGTCGACGGCGAGCAGATCGTCGCGGTGCTCTCGCCGGGTGTCTACCCGGGCGATCCCGACAAGATCATCGACGCGACCGGCAAGTACGTACTACCGGGCGGCATCGACGCGCACACGCACATGGAGATGCCCTTCGGCGGCACGTTCTCGCACGACACCTTCGAGACCGGTACGACAGCGGCGGCCTGGGGTGGCACCACCACGATCATCGATTTCGCGGTGCAGGCCAAGGGCACCTCCTTGCTGTCCACTTTGGACAAGTGGCACGGTAAGGCGGACGGCAACTGCGCCATCGACTACGGCTTCCACATGATCGTCTCGGACGTGAACGAGTCGTCGTTGAAGGAGATGGAATCCTGCATCGACGCGGGCGTGAACAGCTTCAAGATGTTCATGGCCTATCCAGGCGTGTTCTACGCGACCGACGGCGAGATCCTGCTCGCGATGCGCAAGGCTCGCGAGACCGGCAGCATGATCATGATGCACGCCGAGAACGGCATCGCCATCGACCAGCTCGCCGCCAAAGCGCTGGCCAACGGCCTGACCGACCCGGTGCAGCACGGCCTGACCCGCCCTCCTGAACTGGAGGGTGAAGCCACTTCCCGCGCGATCGCGCTCGCCGGCGTGACCGGCGCACCGCTCTACATCGTGCACCTGTCGGCAGCACAGGCGCTGGCGTCGGTCGCCGAGGCGCGCAACGCAGGCCGCAACGTGTTCGCGGAAACCTGCCCGCAGTACCTGTACCTGTCCATCGAAGACCTGGCCAAGCCGGACTTCGAGGGCGCCAAGTACGTGGCATCTCCCCCGCTGCGGCCCAAGGAACACCAGGGTTCGCTGTGGCAGGGCCTGCGCACCAACGACCTGTCCGTGGTGTCCACCGACCACTGCCCGTTCTGCTTCAACGACCAGAAGCAGCTCGGCCGGGGCGATTTCACCAAGATCCCGAACGGGATCCCGGGCGTCGAACACCGGATGGACCTGCTGCACCAGGGCGTCGTGGCGGGCGAGATCTCGCTGGCGCGCTGGGTGGAAACCTGTTCGACCACCCCGGCCCGCATGTTCGGCCTCTACCCGCGCAAGGGCGTGATCGCACCCGGCGCGGACGCGGACATCGTGATCTACGACCCGAACGCGCGGCAGACCCTCTCCGTGCACACGCACCACATGAACGTGGACTACTCGGCGTACGAGGGCATGGAGATCACCGGAAAGGTCGGCACCGTGCTCTCGCGCGGCACTGTGGTCGTCGATGGTGACGGCTTCCACGGCGGCGCCGGGCACGGCAAGTTCCTGTCCCGCGAACTCAGCCAATACCTCAACTGAGAGGCAGCGTCATGGACTTCGGCGTGGTCGCGCAGACCGATCCGCCCGCCTGGTCGGTGGTGGACACCATGCGGGTGGCCGAGGACAACGGGTTCGGCTACGGCTGGACGTTCGACTCGCACGTGCTGTGGCAGGAACCGTTCGTCATCTATTCGCAGATCCTCTCCGCGACCTCGGAACTCGTCGTCGGGCCGATGGTCACCAATCCGTCCACCAGGGACTGGTCGGTGATCGCGTCGCTGTTCGCGACGTTGAACGACATGTTCGGCAACCGGACCGTGTGTGGCATCGGCCGGGGCGACTCGGCACGGCGGGTCATCGGCCAGACCCCGGCGACCCTGGCAACGTTGTCCGAAGCGATGCGGGTGATCAAGGGCCTCGCCGAAGGCGACGAGGTCGAGATCCACGGGGCGCCGGTGCGGATTCCGTGGGTGCGCGAGGGCAAACTGGAAATGTGGATGGCCGGGTACGGGCCGAAAGCGTTGAAACTGGTCGGTGAACAAGCCGACGGGTTCATCCTGCAAACCGCAGACCCGGACATCGCCCGCTGGACCATCGGCGCCGTCCGCGACGCCGCACGCGCCGCAGGACGCGCCGAGAACGCGGTCACCATCTGCGTCGCCGCCCCCGCCTACGTCGGCGCTGACCTGGCGCACCAGCGGGACCAGCTGCGCTGGTTCGGCGGCATGGTCGGCAACCACGTCGCCGACCTCGTCGCCCGCTACGGCAACGACGGCCCGGTCCCGCGCGTACTCACCGACTACATCAAGGGCCGCGAGGGCTACGACTACAGCCATCACGGCCGGGCCGGGAACCCGTCGACCGATTTCGTGCCGGACGACATCGTGGACCGGTTCTGCCTGCTCGGCCCGGAATCCGCGCATCTGGAACGGCTGGCCGAACTCGTCGAGATCGGCGTCGACCAGTTCGCGCTCTACCTGATGCACGACGAGAAGGAGAAGACGCTCAACGCCTACGGCAGCTCGATCATCCCCGAGTTCAGCTGAGCGCGTCGAGCGCGCGCAGCCGGTGTTCGTAGATCGGCGCGTCCGCGTCGGCGGCGAAACCCGGCAGCCGGGCGAGGCCGGACGGCCGCCGGCGAGGTCGTCGCTCCAGGCGACCTGGCCCGCGTTCGCGCGGAATTCGGCGATGATCCGGTCGTTCCAGGTGTTGATGTCGGCGGGCATGACGCGACGTTATGGGTTTGCCACCAGTGTCAAGGTCAACCCGAACGAGAAGAGCACGCTGGTGTCGAAGCGGGTGATGGCGGAGATCCGGTCGCCGCGCAGGGTGAGGACGACCAGGCCGATCCCGTGGCGGATGCCGGTCGGGGTATGCAGGTAGGCCGCGAGCGCGGGCTGGCCGTTCGCGCGCGTCGGGACGAAGTCATAGGTCCAGTCCGGGCGGAGAACGGCGGCGTAGAAGCGCGCGACGTCGGCAAGGCCGTGGTATTCCAGGGGAATCGGCGGCATGGTGAGGTGGATGTCGTCGGTCAGCAAGGCGACCAGGGCGTCGATGTCGGCGGACGTGTACGCCCGAACGAACTTCGCCACGAGCGCCTGCTCGGCCGGTGAGCCTGCGGCGGGCGGCGGCTCGTGATCGCGGGCACGCGGTAGCCCGGCGCGGGCCCGTTTGAGCGCGCTGGTCACCGATTCGACGGTCGTGTCGAGCAGGTCGGCGACTTCCTTGGCGGGGTAGCCGAGCACATCGCGCAGGACCAGTACGGCGAGTTGGCGCGCGGGCAGGGATTGCAGCGCGGCCACGAAAGCCAGCGAGACGGCTTCGGTCTGCTCGTACCGGGCCGCCGGGCCAAGCGGCGTGCTGCCCGCGGCATCGAGGAGCGCGTCGGGAAACGGTTCGAGCCAGACGACCTCGCCGAGCCGGGTCGGTTCGGGCGGCTCGACCGCAGGCATGTCCCATGGCACGGCCGGGCGGCGGCTCGCCGAGCGCAGCGCGTCGAGGCACCGGTTGGTGGCGATCCGATACAGCCAGGTACGGATCGAGGCGCGTTCCTGGAACGCCCCGATGCCCTGCCACGCGGACAGCAGCGTGTCCTGCATGGCGTCCTCCGCGTCGTGGAAAGACCCGAGCATGCGGTAGCAGTGCACGTGCAGCTCTCGACGATACGGCTCGGTCAGTTCCCGGAACGCCTCGCCGTCGCCTGCGCGCGCCTTGCTGATCAAACCGGCAGTAGCCATCCCCACGCTCGCGTCACTCCTCTCCCAGACTGTGGCCCTCTCGAAGTATGGACGCCGGCCACGGTGCGAACTGGGCGCTGCGGCCGCGCCCAGTTTCGCGACTGTGCGTCGTCTGCATCCCCGACAGTTCGCATTTCTCGGGAGGACACGTGTCAATCTCTGGCAAGACAGTTCTGGTGACCGGAGCCAATCGCGGTATCGGGCAGGCGCTGGTCGAGGAGGCTCTGCACAGGGGTGCGAAGCGGGTGTACGCCGGTACGCGCCAGCCGTTGACCCATCCGGACAGGCGGGTCACCCCGCTGACCCTGGACGTGACCAGCGCGCAGCAGATTCAGGCGGCGGTCGCGAGCATCGCGTCGCTGGACATCCTCATCAACAACGCCGGGCAGGCGATCTACGAGGACCTCAGCGATCGTGCCGCGCTCGACCAGCTGCTCGCCGTCAATTTGTACGGCACGTACGGCGTGACCCAGGCATTGCTGCCGCTGCTGACCGGTTCCGGCGGAACGATCGTCAACATCCTGTCGCTGGCAGCCATCGCGGCCGTGCCGCTCATGCCCGCCTACTCGATCTCGAAGGCCGCCGCGTTCTCACTGACCCAGTCGATGCGCGCGCAGTTGGCCGGGCGGGGCGTGCGGGTCCACGCCGTCCTGAGCGGCCCCGTCGACACCGACATGTCCCGCGTGCTCGACATCCCCAAAGCGGCCCCGGAATCCGTGGCGCGGCGCATCCTCGACGGCCTGGACGAGGGAGAGGAGGACATTTTCCCGGATGTTCTGTCGGACTCCATTGCCGAGGGCTGGCGCGGCGGAGTGCCCAAGGCGCTCGAACGCCAGAACGCGGCGCTCCTCGAAGCGGCAGCCACCCATTCGTAAGCGAAGGATCAGGAAATCACATGCCTGTCACGTACCTCGATGTCCCTGAGGGGCTCGACATCGACAAGAAGCGAAGACTGGTGAACCGGATGTATGACGCCCTGCACGATGCGTACCCGTTCCCGGACGACGTCCGGATTTTCCTTCGCGAGTGGCCGCCGGACAGCGTCAGCCGGGATGGGCTCCTCGGGGCTGAGCCAGCCCGGCCCGTGCTGATGATGCACGTACCGCAGGGAGTCGATGCCGAAGCCAGGCGCACGATGCTGACGAAAATCAACGCCGCGATGGTCGATGCCTACCGCCCGTCGAAGTTCTTGATCTTCATCGACGAGTACCCGCTCGACTTGGTGGCCCTGGACGGCGTACTCCACTCTGACAACAGGAAACGCGTCGAGGACCAGAAAAAGGTCTACGGCGTCTGAAAGCGTGCCGGAGCCGACCGTGCCGGTCGTGCATCGCGGAAACCCGCGCACGGCCGGCGCGATGTCGTTACCCTGGGCGAACCATGCCCGATACATCCCCTTCCGCAGCTACCGCCAGGGCCAGGGCCATCGGCAGTGAACTGGTGCGCGTGCACCAGTGGCTGCGCGACGAACTGGCCCGCATCCACGACCGACTCGACGGCGACGAGGATCTCCTGCCCCTGCAGGCGCACTGCGTCGCGTTCTGCGTGGCGCTGACCAGCCACCACACCAGCGAGGACGCCACCGCGTTCCCGGTGCTTGCCGCGCAGGCACCCCAACTCGCGTCCGTGCTCGAACAGCTGAGCCAGGATCACGGGCTCGTCGAGGACATCGTGCGCCGACTGCGCGAACTGCTCGCCTCGGTCACGCCCGACACCGTCGACGAGGTGCGCCGCGAGATCGACGGGCTCAGCGCGATCCTGGAATCCCATTTCCGCTGGGAGGAAAAGGCGCTCGTGGACGCGCTGAACGCGCTCGACACCGCGCGTTCCACCGAGGAACTGTTCGGCACGGTGTAGAGGTAACCGTGTAGAGGTATCTGCACATCTTCTCCACCATTTCGCCCGCCCGGCTGGCTAGCGTCACCATCATGATCACCAGCCTGGCCTGGCTCGCGCCGCCGTTGATCGCCGGTTTCGCGCTGCCGCGCCGGTATCGGGACTGGCCAGCGGCGATCGTGATCGCGACCATCGGCGCCCTGGCGACCGCGATCGCCGCGATCGTGTTCCTGATTCCGGTGATCGGCGGCATCCTGGCGGCGCCGGACGAGTTCATCGCCATGCACAGACACGACAAGTGGGTGCAGGTGTACCCGGACGGGCCACCGGAACCGAGCCATGCCACGCCGATCCTGCTCAGTATCGCGATCGGCCTGGTCGTCGCCGTTGTCGTCTGGTTCGTGGTCGCGGGCGCGGCCAGGCTGGGGATGCTCCTGCGGACCTTGGTGCATCATGATGCACCCACATGATGCTATGATGTTTTGCATGCGCACTACGGTGAACATCGATTCGCACTTACTCGCCGAGGCGAAGATCGAGGCTGCCCGTACTCATCGGCCACTCGGCGCGGTAATCGATGACGCCCTGCGCGTCCTGCTTGTGGAACACGCGAGCCATATCGAACGTGAGAGCTTTTCCTTGCCAACAGATGGCAGATCCGGCCTGCGCCCTGGAATCGATCTTGAGGACAAAGAGCAGCTGGCCGACCTACTCGGAGACAACCTGCCCAATCATGCTGCTCCCTGACGTCAATGTGCTCGTGTACGCCTTCCGAAAGGACAGCGATCGGCACGACGAATACCTGGCCTGGCTCACCAAGAGCCTCACTGGCACCGAACCCGTCGGCATCAGCGAACTCGTCCTGTCCGGATTTCTCCGCATCGTGACAAACCGACGGATCTACCTCGAACCATCGACCACTCACATGGCACTGAACTTCTGCGATGCCGTGCTGCACGGCCCCACAGCTCTAGCCGTCCGCCCGTCTCCACGGCACTGGGAGATCTTCGCTGGTCTGTGCCGGAAGGTCGGCGCACGCGCCAACATCATTCCCGATGCGTACCACGCCGCACTCGCGATCGATCACGATGCGACATGGATAACCACAGATCGGGACTTCGCGAAATTTCCTGACCTGCGTTGGATGATGCCGCTCACCTGAAGTCAGCTGATCGGTTTGGCGCGGCCGTCCCAGCGGCCGTCGAGCAGCGGCGGCAGGAACGCGCCGAACTCGACCGGGTAGACGATCTCGGTGGTTCTGGCCAGTTCGCGCGCGCTCCACCAGCGGTGTTCTTCGATGGTGTCGAGTTCCAGCTGGGTGAAGCCGGACGTGTCCACGTCCATCGACCCGGGCAGCTTGGCGAGGAAGAACCATTCTTCGCCGTGCCACAGTTCGCCTTCGAGGGTCGTGCTGACGCGACGGACCCAGACCGGGCCGAGCAGTTCGTCTTCGGCGAGGCGCAGGCCGGTTTCCTCGCGCAGTTCGCGGATGGCGCACGCGCGCAGTTCCTCGCCGTCCTCGATGCCACCGCCTGGCGTGAACCAGAAGCTCTCGTCCGGGGTGAGTTTTTCGTGGCCGCGGAACAGCAGCACCTTCTCGCTGGCGTCGACCAGGACGACGCGCGCGGAGCGGCGGCGCGGGGTTTTGACTGCTGCCGCGTCGAGTTCGGGTTCGGCGATCTCGAAGTAGTCGGGGTGTGGCGCGGTGCCTGCGAGTCGCAGCCAGCGGACCAACCGGCGTGCGCGCAATGCGCGAGTGTCGCGGACGGCGTCGTTGTGCACGCGGCGGGCCAGCATGACGCGGTGGGTGGCTTCGACGAGTTCTTCGGCCAGACCGACCGGGAGGGTGTCCGGGTCGATGTCGCCGAGCAGCGCGGACAGTTCGTTCTCGGCGGCTTCGCGTTCGCCCCGGTCGGCGAGTTCGGCGCGGTCGGCGGCGTCGCGCAGGGCCTTGGTGGCCTCGGGTTCGATGTGACCGGCCGCGGCTATCGTCCTGGTGACCACCGCGCGCCTGGCCAGCGCACCGTCCAAACCGGACCAGGCGGCGTCGGTGCGCACGTGCAGGCGGTCCAGGCGGGACGCGGTGCGCAGCAGGTAGGGGCCGAGCAGCAGCGCGAGCACCAGCACGATGCCGAGCAGTGTCGCCAGCTGACCGGCGGTCACGTCCTCCCCCAATCGTCTGCCTCGTGCACGCGGCCGGGCGTGGCCGCGATCGCGGTCTCGTACACCCGCAGCACGTCACCCGCTACCGTCGGCCAGTCGAACACGGCGACCCGCTGGCTGGCTGCTTCGGCCAACGCGGCGCGCCGGACCGGGTCGCGGAGCAGCGCTGCGATGGCCTCGGCGAGGGCCACGTCGTCGTGGACGCCGAACAGCACGCCCGCCTTGCCGTCGTCGAGCACCCGCCGGAACGCGTCGATGTCGCTGGCGACGATCGGTGTGCCCGCCGCCATCACCTCGGTGAGGATCATGCCGAAGCTCTCGCCGCCGGTATTCGGCGCACAGTACACATCGGCGCTGCGCATGGCACGCGCTTTTGTCACGTCGTCGGCCTGGCCGAGCAGCACGATCCGGTTGGCCAGGTCCGGTCCGGCGAGCCGGTTCAGTTCGGCGCGTTCGCCGCGTCCGACGACGAGCAGTTCGAGGTCGGGGAACTCGGGCAGGATCCGCCGCAGCGCGGCGAGCAGGATCGGCATGCCCTTGCGGGATTCGGTGAACCGGCCGACGAAACCGATCGTGCCGCCCTGGCGCGGGTAGCCGTCGAGGGGTTCGCGGCCGGCGTAGAAGGCGACGTCGACGCCGTTGGGGATCTCCACCGCGTCGCCGCCGAGGTGTTGCACCTGGACGCGCCTGGCCAGCGCGGACACCGCGATGCGCGCGGTCACCTTCTCCAGGAACGGTTGCAGCACGAGTTGGAACGCGGACAGCGCGCGGGAGCGGCGGGTGGCGGTGTGGAAGGTGGCGACGATGGGACCGTCGGCGACCATCAACGCGAGCATGGCCAGGCTGGGCGCGATGGGTTCGTGCAGGTGCAGCACGTCGAAGTCGTGTTCACGGATCCAGCGGCGCACCCGCGCGAAGGACACCGGCCCGAACGAGAGCCGCGCGACCGACCCGTTGTACGGGATGCCGAGGGCGCGCCCGGCGGGCGTGACGAACTGCGGGACCTCGGTGTCCTCGTCGGCGGGCGCGAGCACGTCGACCTCGTGGCCCAGGCCGCGCAGGGCGCGCGCGAGGT
This sequence comes from Pseudonocardiaceae bacterium, assembly GCA_036494465.1. Taxonomy (GTDB): domain Bacteria; phylum Actinomycetota; class Actinomycetes; order Mycobacteriales; family Pseudonocardiaceae; genus CAJCJE01. The sequence continues at coordinate 4,002 of DASXOJ010000061.1, read as the reverse complement.
CCATCACGTGCGACTGGACGCCCCCGGGCACGTCGAGCGAATAGGGGCAGACGATGCCGATCCGCACGGGGTCACTCCTGGGCGGCGAGCACCGGCGACGCGGACGCGGGCAGGTCGGCGGGCCACAGCGGTTGCATGAGATGCCAGTCGACGGGGTGTGCCGCGATGTCGCCCGCGAACACGTCGGCCAGGGCCTGGGTCGCGGGGGCGACGCCGGCCCGGCCGCTGACCCGGATCGGCGGGTGGATCCGGTATCCCCAACCGGTGTCGGTGAACCAGGCGCCGAGCGGCAGCAGCGCCGCGCCGGTGACCGAGGCGAGCCGGGCGGGCCCGGCTGGCATGGTGGTCTGCTCGCCGAAGAAGGTGACCGGCACGCCGTTGTCGGTGATGTCGCGCTCGCTGACCAGGCAGATGATCTTGTTGGCGCGCAGCCGGGCGAGCAGCGTGCGCGGGGTGGAGGTCTCGCCGCCGGTCAGCGGGAGGATCTCGAAGCCGAGCGATTCGCGGTAGGCAGCGAAACGCCGGTACAGCGATTCGGGGCGCAGGCGCTGCGCGACGGTGGTGAACCCGCCGTAGTGGTGCACCGCCCAGACGCCGACGACGTCGAAGTTGCCGGTGTGCGGGAGGGCGACGACGGCGCCGTTGCCTTCGGCCAGGGCGGCGTCCAGGTATTCGCGACCGGCGATCTCGACGTTCGACAGCAGGTCGTCGACGGCCATGATCGGCAGCCGGAACGCCTCGCACCAGTAGCGGGCGTAGGAGCGCAGCGCGTCGCGGGTGAGCTCGTCGAGTTCGTCCTGGCCTGCCTGCGGCACGACCCTGGCCAGGTTGCGGCGCAGCTGCCGGGTGCCGCTCTTGTTGCGCCGGGCCGCCCGGTCGGCGCCCGCCTCGAACAGGCCGAGCGCCACGCTCTCCGGCAGGTATCGGAGGAGTTGCCAGCCTGCCCGGTAGCCGAGCCCGGCGAGCTGCTCGGTGAGGGAACTCATGTGGCGCTGACCCCCTGGTCGGCTTGTGCGTCGAGCTCTTTGGCTGATTGGTACACGGCCCACAGGCGTTGGGCAACGGTGATCAGGGCGAGGCCGCAGAGTAGCCAGAGGGTGATGGGGACGGTGTAAGGCACGTTCAGCCCGTGCAGGCCGGTGCCGACCAGCGCGATGATGAACCGTTCCGCGCGTTCGACCAGGCCGCCGTCGGCCTTGAGCCCCGCCGCCTCGGCGCGGGCCTTGATGTAGGAGATCACCTGGGCGCTGACCAGGCAGATCAGCGCGGCGGCGCCGGTGAGCTGGTCTTTGTCGACGACAAAGCACCACCAGGCGATGCAGCCGAACAGCACGCCGTCGGCGATCCGGTCGCAGCTGGAGTCGAGCACCCCGCCGAAGCGGGTGACCCGGCCGGAGGCCCTGGCCATGGCCCCGTCGAGCAGGTCCAGCATGAGGAACGCCCAGACGACGATGGTGCCCCAGAACAGCTGGTTGTGCGGGAAGAACCAGATGGCCGCGCCGACCGTGCCGACCGTGCCGATCACGGTCATCGCGTTCGGGCTGAGACCGGCGCGCACCAGCAGCGCACCGATCGGATCGGTCACGCGCGAGATGGAGGCGCGGGCGAGGATGTTGAGCATGAGGCGGTTTCTTCTAGACCCTACCGGTGCGGCGATGCTGGCTCCGGCAGCCTAACGGCCCTGGTGAATCCGCCTAACTCAGGACGCTATTCGCTCTTGTCGGCCGGTGCGGGCTTGCCGCCGATGATCGCCGAGCAGATCTCGCTGAGCTGCTGGACCTGGGTGGGGGTCAGGGTGTCGAACAGGACGCCGCGCACCGCGTTCACGTGGCCGGGTGCCGCGTCGACCAGCGCCGAGTAACCCTTTTCGGTGAGCACGGCGAAGGCGCCGCGCTTGTCCGAGGGACAGCCCGTGCGTTCGATGAGCCCGGCCTGTTCGAGCCGGGCGACCGCGTGCGACATGCGGCTGCGCGAGGAGCGGGACCGTTCGGCCAGCTCGCTCATGCGCAGCGTGCGATCGGGTGCCTCGGATAGGCTGACCAACACTTCGTAGTAGGCGTGCGGCAGGCCGGAATCGCGCTGGAGCTGGCGTTCGAGTTCGTCGTTGACCGCTCCGGTGGCGGCGAGGTAGCGCCGCCACACACCTTGCTCCTGGTCACTCAGCCAGCGCGCGTCGTTCATGCCACAAGCGTACTCTCCTGGTTGAGCTTTCAACCGATTCTGCTATCGTGTAGTTGAACGCTCAACCACAGAGGAGATTGCCATGAGCACCCCCACCGTCAACATCCCCGGCTACGTCACCGGCACCTGGGACATCGACCCGATCCACTCGGACGTCTCGATCACCGCCCGCCACCTGCTGATCAGCAAGGTCCGCGGCCACTTCGGCGACTTCGCGGGCACCATCACCACCTCCGAGAACCCGCTGGACTCGAAGGTCGAGGCGGTCATCCAGGCCACCTCCATCAACACCAAGCAGCCGCAGCGCGATGACCACATCCGGAGTGCGGACTTCCTGGACGTGGAGAACCACCCGACCATCACCTTCACCTCGACCGGTCTGCGCGTCTCCGGCGACGACTGGGAGCTGGACGGCAACCTGACCCTGCGCGGCGTCACCAAGCCGGTCACCCTGGAGCTGGAAGTCGTCGGCTTCGGCCCGGACGGCAACGGCGGCACCAAGGTCGGCTTCTCGGCCAAGACCGCCATCAACCGCAAGGACTTCGAGATCCGCTTCAACGGGACCATCGAGGGCACCGGCGGCGCGATCGTCAGCGACAAGCTGGAAGTCCACCTGGAGATCGAGGGCACGCTGCGCGCCGCCTGATCTCCCACCACGGTTGAGCCGAGTTCGCTCGGCCGGTCGACGGGGGGCCGGCCGAGCGGCATCGGCAGCCGGTTGTGACTAGCTTTGGGCGCGTGGGCACCAACCAGCGCGCGCGGATCACCATGACCGAGGCGGAGATCGCCGAGTTCGTCGAGCACAGTCGCATCGCGACCATGGGCACCATCGGCCACTCTGGCCTGCCGCACCTGGTCGCCATGTGGTTTGCGGTACTCGACGGCCAGATCTGGTTCGAAACCAAGACCAAATCGCAGAAAGCGGTCAACCTGCGCCGCGACGACCGGTTGACCGTGCTCATCGAGGACGGGCGCACCTACGACCAGCTGCGCGGCGTGTCTTTGGAAGGGCGCGGCGTCCTGCTCGACGATCCGGACACCAGCCTGCGGGTCGGGACCAGCGTGTGGGAGCGCTACTACGGCCCCTACACCGCCGACCAACGCCCAGCGGTCGAGGCGCTGATGAACAAGCGCGTCATGGTCCGGGTGGACGTGGACCGCGTCCGGTCGTGGGACCACCGCAAACTCGGCCTGCCCGCGATGCCGGTGTCCGGCAGCACCGCGCGATACCTGGCTTAGGCGGGTTGCGGATCGCGCCCGAGCAGGATCTGCGCAGCCGCGAGGAACATGCACGCCCCGGCGGCGAATCCGGTGACCGCCTGCGTGAGCGCGATGCCGCCGCCGGCGAGCCCGATCACCAGACCGGCGATCGCGGCGACGATCAGCGCGCCGCCGAGAACGTAGTACCGGGCCGCGAACAGCTTGCCGAAGCCGACGAAGTGCACGCCGACCACGAAGGCGACCCATCCGATCTGGAATTCGGCCAGGTTCGTCACGATGAGCACAACGCTGCCCGCGACCAGCGCGATCACCTCGGCGATCACCACGAGCCGATAGCCGCGCGCTGCGAACATCGACGGTTCCCCGGGTCCGGAGTTGGCGCGCCGCAGCCGGATGGCGCGCGCGATGATCGCCGCGATCAGCTCGTTGCGTGTTCTCCCCATGCGCGGATGGCAATCAGGCGGACCAGCTGATCAGGCGGTTTCGGTCCAGGCCGCGGTCAGCAGCGCCCGGGTTTCGCCGAGCAGTTCGGGCAGCACCTTGGTGTGGCCGATGACGGGCATGAAGTTGGCGTCCCCGCCCCAGCGCGGCACCACGTGC